>ONAB01000010.1 GCA_900315705.1 uncultured Bacteroidales bacterium
AAACGTGAGGCTGCAGTCCTCGTTGTTGACCTGCTTTATGTTGAAATGGGGCACCATATCGTAGATCTGAAGCTTGGCCTTATAGACGAACGGCACGCCAGTCCACGACTCCATCACGCAGCAGTAGTAGGGCCACACCGTCGTGTTCGGGTCGTTACGCATAATCTGCAACTGCTGCGTCTGGTTGTCCAGCAGGTAGCGCGGCGAGTTCTCGTTCAATCCATAGCACCATTGGTATGTCTTGAATCCCCAGGGCACATCGAGGGTGATGATATCGTCATTGTTGCAGACATCGGCCTCCACCTTGCCCGGCACCATCTTCGCTGTGAAATACATCTCCGCCCAGTGGGCTGCCGGCGTACAACCACGCTTATAAATCTTGAGTTTGACGGTCTGGCCCAGTCTGGCCTGCTCCGTCAGGTTGAAGGCCACAATGGTGTAGGGATATGACACCACCTCGTAGCTTCCCGACTGGCAACCGCTCGAAGCTTGTCCCTGAGGACAAGTATAATACTGAAAGTCCACCCACGAGGGTGTCATCTCCGCATAGGCGCTACCTCCTGTTCCAGGAGCCGCGAACACATACTTGGCATAGGGCCAAGCCGTATTCGCCTGATAGCCCGGATTGTCGTTGTAGTCGATTGTCCAAGGACCGTGCGGGCCGAAATTGCCGTTGATGGGGCGGTTCACATTGTACGTGAAGGGACCGCTGCTCGTGGGGGAAGTCTGCTGATAGCCTGTATAGTAGTCGTTGGGATAATAGCCCAACGGCAGCAGTTGCCCGTTCGCATTGGTCACGGAAATCTCGATACGGGGGTTGCCTTGGAAGTGATGGGAAGAGTTCACCACATTCTGCAACACGGTCATATAGTTCAAAAGCAAAACAGGGTTTATCGTATCCGGTTTAAAAGTATAGATGAGTTCCTGGCATCTGTTTCCACCAATAGTCGTGTAACGGTCGCCAATTTGGATGACGGTGTCCACAAACGCACCCGGGGAGCCGTCCCAAGCGGGAGCCATCACGTTCATATGGTAATTGTAATTGTTCCCGAAACCGTAACAGGCGGCACAGTCAGTGCCCGACTGTCCGTTGGCCGTTCTCACCACGAAAGCGTGACTGTGGTTGCCGCTGCCGTCGGTAGTCGTGGTCAGCTGGTTCACCCCGGAGTTCGTGGTGGTCGTGCCACCCGATGTGGTTCCATAACGGGGTTCCACCCAAGGTTGTCCCTGCAAATACATAAAGGATGCGGGTGAGCCCTGGTGGACGTTGGTCTGGGCTTCCAGTGTATATAAGCCCGAAAGGAAGAAAGACAGCAACAGGAACAAATATTTTTTCATTTCAAATCTATTATTACAAATCAAAAACGTAAAAAGGGAGTGTGATGTTTCACTTTCCGTTATTTTTTCACAACTTTTCTACTCAAGCCGCCTTTATCGGTCTTTATTTTCAGCAGATAGGTTCCAGCCGTGAGGTCCGTCAAATCCAACTGTGCACGCGTGTCGTTCACGGAAATGTGCATCACCAATTTGCCCATCAAGTCATAAAGGAAGGCTTCGTGGATGGGGATGTCGCCCGTCTCAATATCCAGCAATCCCGATGTGGGGTTGGGATGAACTGTCAGGTCGGCATCCTGAATATGGTCTTGGATTCCGCTGTGAGGGACCGCCTCCACACGCACATAATTAACGGTCGTGTCGGGGCACTGGCCGTCCGCCCCACTCTGGACCAGCTGGACCCTATAGACACCAAGGGTGTCATAGACGTGGATGGGGTTGAAGGCGGTGGAGACGGGCGTGCCGTCACCGAAATCCCATTCCACATTGGGCTGCGCACCGGTTTGCGGGGTGAAGATTCCCGCGGTGGGATCATAATTGTATTGCGTGTATTGGCTGCAGTTGCTGAAGCGCACCTGATATTGGTGGTTGACGGTGTCAGCCGTCAGCTGCTCATAGGTGTAGCAGCCGTTCAGCTGATGATAGGAACTGACATAACCCTGATAGACGATGGGCACGCCAGCCTGCGTACGCACCTCGCAACGGTAGTATGGATAGATGCTGTCGCCAGCAGCGTAATTCAGGAAAATGTTGTGCAGGCCGTCATAGCGCTCCGTATGCACGGCAGAGGCGGAGTCGGCGCCCGCATACCAGACGTAGGAGTTCTCGCTGAAGCCGTTGGGAACAGAGAGCCACACCTCGTTGTCGCCACAGGAACTGACCTTGATATGACTGTCAATCAACTTCGCCGTGAAATAGCCGTAAGCCCAGTGGAAGTTCATCACGCACGACTGCGCTCTGACGCGGAAAATGACGGTCTTGTGCTGTTGGGCCGCCTTACGGACATCAAAAGCTATCTGGGTGTACTTGAACCACTGACTGTTACAGCCGGAGTGCGACACGGGCACCTGACCACTGAACTGGGCGTAGGGGCAATCGGTCACCTCAAAAGCTTTGTTCTCGTCGTTGGTGCCGTAGTAATCATAGCCCACAGGCGTGGCCAGACAGTATGGCAAATGGCAGGTGCTGTTGCTCGCATTAATGGGTACATAGAGGAAGCGGGAATAGGGCCAGTAATAGGGGGTGTGGTCCTGAGGAACACCGTTCAGATCAGGATAGTATCCGAGATTCAGCAGATTGTAGGCCGAGTCCATCACCTCCACATAGAACTTGGCGTTCTGATAGGTCGGGTGGTTGGAGGCCTCCGTGGCGAAAGCCAGCATCACCAGAATCACGGCCTGGTCGGGGTCGGGACGGAACCAGTATTCGATGGACTGGCTCTTCTTGCCCTGCTCGACAGGGCCGCCCAGTTGGATGACCGTGTCAATCGGGTCATACAGGGTGCTGGGCTCCAAATCCCAACCGCCCTCGGGAAGGACAGTCGCCTGTGCGTATGTTCCCGCACCTGTCTGATAGCACATACAAGGGTCGGTGGCCGTGTGCGAGGTGATGAAACGGTGGCTCCAGTTGGTGGAAGTGGGTGTCAGGATGCCGTTCGTGGCATTGTTGGCCGTGCCGCTGTAACTTCCCTGCGTCCAGTTGTTAGGATTATTGCCGGAGCAGGTCCAATAACTGTTGTTCGGGTCGCACGAGCACCATTGCGTGCCGTAACGGCATTTCACGTATGAAGCCGTGAAGGTCATAAACGTGGGCGGCGTGCCGTTATAAACTGTCTGCGCCACCGCATCCGACAAAACAAAGCCCCAGAAACAGGCTAAAACAAGGAATAATATCTTTTTCATAGCTTAAAAATTATGGTTAAAATTCAATAAAAAACTCCACTCCACCTTTTAACCCAACAGGCGGCAAATATACAAAATAATTTTTACGAAGGGATTTAAGAGGACAAAAAAAAATGCAAACCGTAAAGCTTGCATTTTTCCAGTGGCGGGAACGGGAATTGAACTCGTGACCTCCGGGTTATGAATCCGACGCTCTAACCGACTGAGCTACCCCGCCATTTTTGAGGCTGCAAATATACATTTTTTTCAATAGCAAAATATCCGCAACCCCAATTTTTTACAACATCCTTTGATTCAATTATTTAAAACATAAAACTACTAAAATCAAGCATAACTGTGCACCCCTCCCAGCAGCAGGTTCACACCAAAATAGGTGACCAACACCGCCAAAAACGCCACCAGCACATAGATATGGAACAGCATTGGCCGGCGGTCATCCCAGCGCAGGTAGAGGGGAATGGCATAGACCACCGCCGTGATGAGTGCCCACACCTCCTTGGGGTCCCACGACCAGTAGTTGCCCCAGCTGATGTTGGCCCACACCGAGCCGATGAGTATGCCCGCCACCAGGAAGAAGAGCGCCGGATAGAGCATCAGCAGCGTGACGTCCCGCAGGCGCGTCACACTTTCCATCCACTCCTTGCGGAAGAGACGCTGCACCAACGCAGCCACGGAATTCACCAGGGCGAAGGCCAGCAACGCATATGCGAACATAATCACCGCCACGTGAAGCAGGAGCAGCGGCGACTTGAGCACCGGCATCGCGTGCGACACGGGAGGGCGCAATCCGTCCATCATCGCGGCCAACATCACAAAGCCAAGTATCAGCAGCCCGCCGTGCAGCACCACCGACGAGCGGTGGCCGACCCACAGCGAGAACACCGACACGCACAACGCCAGGAAGAGCATCGTCTCATACCCGCCTGTAAGGGGCACGTAACCCGACAATATCCAGCGCAGGGCAAACAATAGCGCCAAGTACACGGCGGCGAGCAGCAGCAACCCGGCATTGGCCCGGCGCAACCATACGGCACCACGCCTCACCCCGGTAACTGCACAGCCCAGGAACACCAGCCCCAACAACACCGCGCCGATGGCCATCATCCGGCCCGGCATTATGGCATTGTAAAACTTCTCCAACTTGAACTTGGCCTCCGAAGGCAAAACATCGCCAGCCTTGTTTTTCTGGAATATCCTCTCCTTCTCGAAAACCGTGTTCAACATATCCATATCCCCCTTCACCACCAACTCTTGACAATAGCTAAGTTGCTTTCGCACAAACAAGTATTCCCCTTCTGTGAGGACATTTACCGGCAGCGGGTCCGACTGGGAATACCACGACAGGTGCCCGAGACTGTCCTTCAGCGGGAATATATTCAGGGATGTGCCGTTGAGCAACGACACAATCTGCATATACTGCCGGTTGGCCGCCGAGAACTGAGCCCGGCGGGGATCGGTCATCTTCATCGTGTCCAGCATCTTCCCGATGACATTCTCCCCATAATCGTTGAGGAAGTCGGACAAAGCGGCATATCGGCCGTCAAGCCCCATTGCGGCGCGCACCTCCTTGCCCTTTATCTTGAAGACGGGTTCCTTTTTCCAATCTTCGAAATAGAAGAGCCATCCGGCCAGCACCTGTTCGGCGGTATAGCCTTTGTACGACGTGCTGCCGCAGAGTTTATAGGTGAAGTCGCGGGCGAACGACTGCACGGGACAAATGCGGTTCTGGTGGAGGATGTACATATCCCCCATCTTGGCGGCGGTCTCCTTGGGCAAAGCGCGCGGGCGGTCGGCACGGGCCTGAAGACCTAATGCCGCGCCGCAGAACAGCAGGAGCAGAGCGATTCTGGCGGACGTCGCCCGCACGACGGCACGGAAACGGCTTCCCTTGTCCAGAAACATCACAATGAACGACAGCAGGAGCAGGATGAAACCCGCATACACCACCGCCACGCCCCACGGGTCGCGCGAGACCATAAGCTCAATACCGCCCGATTCGTCGTAGTCCGACATATAGAAACGATAATGGTGATGCTGGCCGATGTTGTTCATCGAGATGACCGTTGGCTGTTGCAGATCAGACATCTGCACCGTGGCCACAAAGTCCATCGGGGCCTTGGTGCCCGGATAGGTCACCACCTCGAAAGTGTCGAGCGACACGGTGAAGGGCAGCGCGAGCGTGCCGCCTTTGCCGTCGTCATACTGGTCGGAAGGTTGGTGAGGAGCGAGTTTAAGCACGCCCGACCGCCCTGTGAAATTCGTCAGCAGTGCTCCCGCGAAGATGAGCAGCACGGAAGCCCACTGCAGCCAGCCCCACAACCGAACCTGGCGACGTTGCGAGAACACCAGCACTGTCACAAGGGCCAGCTCCAGCGCCCACAACAGGACCGTCACGGGATGATGATAGACTTGCGCAATGGCGGCATCAGAGCCGTGCGATTTCTCATACACGGTCCCGAACGCCATCAGCGCCACCAGGATAACGGTCATTATTGCCGTCAGGATTTTCAGGAATTTCACAGGCGATTTCATATTTTTCAGACACTACGTGTTTTTGAAAGGGCAAAAATAACAAATTTTAACTTCTTATATCGCTTCGATAAAAGCCACCATCGCATCGCGGTCAGACTTGGACAAGCGGCGGAACTTCTCGACCGACCAGCGGGCGTCGCTCTGGCTGCTGCCGTGCCACATAATGGCTTCGATGACGTTGCGGGCGCGGCAGTCGTGCAGACGGTCGGAGGCACCGGTGCAGACGTACGACAGTCCGCGGCCCCAGAGCGGCGTGGTGCGGCACCAGCCGGTGCGGATGTCGTTGACCATAAAGAGACGGTGTTGCACCATATCGGAATAGGGCCATATTTTCTGATGCGGATAGCGCGGCAGGCGACGGTCCCCGTCGGTGAAAAAGCCGTTGGGGTCGGTAAAGTTGTCGGGGCCAGTGGTCCAGCTGGGACGGTGACAGGTGGCGCAGCCGCACTCGCGGAACAGCTTGCGACCCCGCTGGATGGTGCTGTCACCCAAGTTACGGGCAGCGGGCACGGCCAGGCCGCGGTGCCAGACCATAAAGTTCACATAGTCGGACTTGCTCATCTCCACCGGCAACTCGCGATTCATCAGATAGTTGTAAATATCCGTCTCGGGATTGCCCGTTTGGTTCCATTCCGGGAAATAGTGGTAGAACTGCGCCTGCACCTCGGGATCCTTGGAGGCCTTGGTGGCGTATGCGGCGGTCATATAATGGTAGCGGCGGTCGGATCGCGTCACGTTAGTAATGTTCCAGATGGCGTTGGCGCCGGCAGCATCCTGCAGCGGTCCTCTTGACAGCGCGTAGGTAAAGCGTTTGGGATGATTGGTGTTGCCGTAAGTGCTGGCCCACGTGCTCCCGGCCCAAATAGCGGGATTCAGGGTGGCGCCCGCCTGGTACTCTTTGAGATACTGTGCTTTCAGAGAGTCGTCGGGGATGGCGTCGAGCAGTCCCGTGCCATAAATGCCGATGGTGCTCTCCAATCGCACCTTGAGCTGGCCGTAGCTGATGTCCTGGCCGTTGACCTGCAAAGGCACGTAGAAGGCGCTCTCCGGGATGGTCACCTCCGGATAGATCAGGTCATAGGTCTCCCCGTCGGGGAAACGGTTGCCCCATTCGTCCACATACGGAAGCCAGGATATCTGAATCTGGTCCTCGTCAATGGGAGCCTTGAAGGGCGCCACAGCCTTGGTTTGCGGCATCCCCGTGTAGGAGCTCAAGTAGTTGTCGTTCTGGTCGGTGAGCACGAGCAGATAGCCGTTGCCCCACTCGTCGGCACGGTAGCGGTCCATACGCTTGCCGTGGCCATAGCCCGGGTGGCAGCTAATGCAGGAACTGCGCACATAAAGCGGGCCCAAGCCGTTGAAGGGCGCATTGCTTTGCGTGATAGTGCGCTCGAAGAAATACTCGCCATACATAAAGTCGGCGGTCAAGCCGGCCTGTTCCACGGCGGGAGTGGGATCCTCGTATGCGGAGGCGGTGGCGTTGAAGGTCGTACCCAGACGCCCGCCGGCATACGTTTCCTCAATGATGCTGTTCTGCTCTTCCACAGTGGAGAAGGGCGTGTCGCTACAGCCCGCCACCATCAGGGCGAGACCGCAACAGACCATAAGTCTTTTGATTTGTCGTGTATTCAAGGTCATACTATATAATAATAAATGGTTATTTTAAGACTTTGTTGACTTCCGACATCACCGCATCCAGCTCCTGGCAAGCGTCGGAGGCGGCACCGGCGGTGGCGTCGGTATAGTTGCTGACAAACGGGCGCTTCATCTTGCTGATGGCGTCAAGGGCCTTGTCGATGGCGGCACACACCCGCGCATCCAGATCTTTATCATTGTCAGCCACATACTTATGAAT
Organism: uncultured Bacteroidales bacterium; assembly: GCA_900315705.1. Lineage (GTDB taxonomy): Bacteria > Bacteroidota > Bacteroidia > Bacteroidales > WCHB1-69 > F23-D06. The sequence goes on from ONAB01000010.1 coordinate 7,624, forward strand.
GGACTTACTCTCATCGCGTCTGCCTTCCACTCCGCCCATATAGGCATTCTGGATGCTGATGATATTGTCATAGAAGTCGTCAATGGATTTCTGGCTATAGGGAGATTCAATGTAGGTGGGGTCCTCGCCATTGTAGGGCTTGCCGATTTTCGACGTGCCCACCTCATCGGCGATAGAACAGCAGCCATCCACGATGACCATCAGCGCGGTGGCGCGAGTGGCGTAGGTGCTGCCGGCGTTGCCTGCATTGAGCATATTCTTGCCGTAAGAGGCGCTGCCGCCGTTGACGGTGGTGTTGAACTCAAGCTCCTCCATACGGGCCACGTGTGCGGCAGGGGCATCATCACCCAGCCAACTCACCTCCAACTGGAAGCAGCGGTTGCGCAAGTCACCGGCCACCGCCACGGCATACACCATCTGAAGGTCGGTGATTTCGGAAGCCGATTTGGGCTGGCCATTGGCAAAGAGGATATACTCGATGCCGTGGAAGCCGAGCAGGGCGTTGCCGAGATAGTCGCCGGCATAAACGTCGCTATCCTCGCCGGCCAGGGCCTGCATTTGCGCGGTGTTGGACATCATCGTGTTGAAGCCGTCCTCATCCAGCGGCCAGGAGTCGATGTGCGGGTCAATGCCGAAGTCGTTGGCCGGGCCGAACAGGAAAGCCTCGCTCTTCTCCCACCACGAACGGGCTTCGAGAAAGATACCGCAGGCGTTCCGCACGTTGGCGTCTGTCTTGTTGGCCTGTAAAGCCACCAAGGCATCCACCAGCTCTTGCGACTTGGCAGCCAGGTTGGTGTAGGTCGGAGCTATGGTATTCTCCACATACTGGTTCAGGATTTTGCCCATCGCCTCGTCGTTGGCGGCCTCGGGATCCTTGCACGCGGCAAAAGCCACCATAAGTCCAATGAATGAACTCAACATTAATAATCTTCTGATTTTCATTTTTTTTGGTTTTTAATTATAATATAATATTGTTAAATGATTATCTCTTGAAAAAGGCGCTGTAGCAAATGCCCAGTGACACCCACGGTTCATTGTTATATTGTTGGGCCAGAAGCCGGTAGCCGAATTCGCCCTTGAGAACTATCTGAGGGATGGGATAATAGTTCAGTCCTGCCGAAAAGACGTGCCGCTCGGTCCATTTATAGTCGCTGAGGGGCACGCGTTCGCCGTTGGAGATGACATACGCGGGATTGTAGGAGTCGTAATACTCGTAACGGGCGAAGAGGAAAAGCTTGCGGTTCGTCCTCTCAGGAAGCAGATTCGCGCCGAACTCGAGGGCTCCGTCGCAGACCGAGCGGCCCACGAGGGTGTGGGGATAAGGGGCGGAAGAGCTGTTGGGCAGATAATTGTTGTAACGGGAAATGAGGGCCGCGTCGCCCAGATAGCCATAGTCGGCATTGCCTCTGAGCACCAGCCATTTGTGCTTGTAGCAGAAATCGAAGGAGCCATACACCACGGTGCCTTTCACATCTTTGTAGGTGGAGGAGTTCTCCTCGGTGACAATATCGTTGTTGAAGGTGTTGCCCACATAGCCGCTCAGACTGAGCCGGAGGCCTTTCACGGAGGTGTTGTCCACGCGGAAAGCGCCCGCCAGCTTGTTGGCGGCGCGGAACTCGTAGGGCGAGGCGGAGGCGTCGTGGGCCCACCCCTGCACGTTGAACATCGAGGAGTTGAGGGCGGGCAGCAGCTGCACCTCGTAGCGCCAGCCGCCGGCCTGGCCCCAGACACTGATGCCCGTCTCGTGCCAGGTGCAGGGAATAATGGTGTTCTCGCCCTCGGGCCGGAACACGTTGAAAAACTCAGTGGGCAGATGATGGGCATTGGTCGCCCCCACCGGCACCACGATGTGCCCGACGCGGACATTCAACTTGTTGGACAGGAAACTCTTCTGCAGCCAGAACTGTTCCAGGGCCACTTCCCCACCCCGTTCAACCTCCTGCTCGTATTCGCCGGTTTCCTCGTTCTCGATCTCCACGGCCGCCTCGGTGCCGCCGTGTTCAAACTCGATTTCCGTGCCCATAGACCAGCCTTTCCCGAAATCGTAGCCCAGCATCAGCACCACGTGCGGCAGGTCCACCTGCCCGTGGCCTTTGGAGTTGGCGTAACGGTCGGCATAGGAGTAGCGGAAGGCATTGTCGCTGTAGAAATTGTATCTGTAGGTAGCCTCGCCATAGCCGCCTATGGTCAGGCGTTCCACCCGTTTCTTGGCGGTGGTGTCGGCACGGCGCAGATGGATGGTGTCTTGGGCAGAGGCAAAACCTACGGCCATCGTTAAAACAATCAGAGTAACAGCTCTTTTCATAAAAACAGACTTCATACAACCAAAGATTTTTACAGGTTGCAAAAGTGTTTCATTTACAGAAAAGAAATCCTAATCAAAAATGAGGATAATGTGGGGGAATGGTCCCAAAAAGGAGGGAAAACGCCACTCTTTCACATTCATCAATCAAAATACAAAACAAAAAAAGCACTTGCCCAATCGACAAGTGCTTGAATTTTTGTGATTCCGCTGCGACTCGAACGCAGAACCTGCTGCTTAGAAGGCAGCTGCTCTATCCAGTTGAGCTACGGAACCATCCGCGTCGGGATAGCCTGATTCGAACAGGCGACCTCCTGCTCCCAAAGCAGGCGCGATAACCGGACTACGCTATATCCCGTTTCGAGGCTGCAAAAATACATTTTTTTTCATTTTATCAAATTGAAGCTGCCGTTTTTTATTTATTTGTAATTCAGCCATATACAATAACAAGCTTTTCAAAACCGATTATAATGGACATTGTTTCCGTCCTTTCGCCACTAATTTTCGTATTTTTGCCGCCATTATGACAGACGATAGAAACATACGAATCGAGGACTACAACTACGAGCTGCCCGAAGAGCGAATCGCCTTCTTCCCCGCCGCCCAGCGCGACCAGTCCAAACTGCTCGTTTACAGGGACGGGACCATCACAGACAGCCAGTTCAGCCAGTTGGCCGAACAACTCACCCCCAATGACTTGCTCATCCTCAACGACTCCAAGGTCATTCACGCGCGGCTGCTGGTGCACAACACCACGGGCGCGGCCATCGAGATTTTCTGCCTCGAGCCCCTCGCCCCCACCACCGACCCCGCCACGGCCTTCGCCCAGACGGGCACGGTGACGTGGAAATGTATGGTGGGCAACGCCAAACGCTGGAAACACCCGCTCTTCATCGACGTGCCTATCGGTGACCGGCAAGTGCGCGTCACCGCCACGCGCGGCGAAAATATGGAAGGCGCCTCCTTCGAGGTGACCTTCTCGTGGAACGCCCCCGACGTGTCGTTTGCCGAATGGCTGGAACATTACGGCAAGATCCCCCTCCCACCCTACATCAAGCGCGCCGCCACCGCCGACGATGAGACACGCTATCAAACCGTTTACGCCAAATATGACGGCTCCGTGGCCGCCCCCACCGCCGGACTGCACTTCACCCCCGCCGTGTTCGAATCCCTCCATCAAAAAGGCATTCGCACCGAGTATGTGACCTTGCACGTCGGAGCCGGCACCTTCAAGCCCGTCTCTACAGAGACCATCGGCGACCACTATATGCACGAGGAGAAAATCGTCATCACAGAGGCACTCATCAACCTGCTGCTGAACAATATGGGCCGCCGGCGCATCGCCGTGGGCACCACCGTGGCGCGCACATTGGAGTCGCTCTTCATTATCGGCGCCAAATTGAAGACCGGACGCCCCCACCCTCTTCTGGTGGAGCAATGGGAAATATACGACGACCCGGCCCTGCGCGCCGTCACCCTCGAGGATTCGCTCACAGCCATCCACGATTATCTGGAACAACAAGACACCGACCTGCTGCGCGCCGCCACGCGCCTGATCATCCTCCCCACCTACAAGCCTTGTGTCGTGCAGGGCATCATCACGAACTTCCACCAGCCCAAAAGCACGCTGCTGCTGCTCATCTCCGCCTTTGTCGGCGACCAATGGCGTGCCATCTACCGCCACGCCCTCGACCACGGCTACCGCTTCCTCAGCTACGGGGATTCGAACCTGTACCTATAGTCAACCGTCAAGGCTTTGATTTTAAACCAAGAAGTCAAGATCGTCTTTAATACTAAAGTTCTAATACTCACATCTTTATGAGAAAGACTCTACTATTGTTCCTTTCCTTCTTGTGGTGCACCGCGATATTCGGGCAAACCCAACCGGTTCGCATCGTCAGTCCCACCGTGGAGATGCAGGATGGTTCTCAGCCGCTCGCCACGAACCAGCCCCGCTTCAGCTGGAAATATGCCGACAATGATTCTGTCCAAAATGTCCGGCAGACCTCCTATCGTCTCATTGTGGCCTCCACGAAGGAAAATGCGCGCCGCAACGTCGGGGACCTTTGGGACACCAAGACCGTCTCTTCCGACCAAATGCTCTATATTCCTTACAAAGGCAAACCGTTGGAAAGCCGCGACAAGGCCTATTGGAAAGTCGTGACTTATGTTACATACACTGTAGAGAATAGGAACCAGAAAAAAAACAATACGGGAACGTCAACCATAATAGAAGTATTGGAAAGTGAAGTCAAATCGTTTGAGATCAGCCTGTTAAATTCCGAAGATTGGAGTGCGTTATGGATCGGGCACGAGTTCAACGACGACAATCTGTTGCGCAGAACCCGCATCGCGGCGCGATACTTGCGCAAGGAGTTTCACTTGCGCGACGACATCCGCGAGGCACGGCTCTATGTGTGCGGCCTCGGCCAGTACAGCGCCTTCCTCAACGGCACGGAAGTTGCAGCGGAAGAGATCTTCAAGCCCGCCCTCTCCGACTATCGCAAGAGAGTGTATTTCAACGCCTTTGATGTGACCCAGCAGTTGCATAAGGGCGACAATGCCATTGGCGTCATCCTTGCCGCCGGCCGCTACTTCGCTATGCGCTACAACCGTGGCGAGAATGAATGGGGCGGCGAGACCCACGTGATGCACTACGGGCGCCCTAGAATGATCCTCCAGCTGGAGGTCACCTACCAGGACGGCACCACCGAGCGCATCGTCAGCAACGACAGCTGGAAAATCACCAACCAAGGGCCCATCCGCACCCTGAATGAGTTTGATGGCGAGACCTACGACGCGCGCCTCGAGCTCGGCGACTGGACCTCAGCAGGTTACGACGACTCCCAATGGATACCCGTTTTCGGCGTTCACCCGCCCGAAGGGAACCTGATGCCGCAATCCAACCCCAACCTCAAGGTGCAAGACACCGTGAGGCCCGTCGCATTGTTCCGCAAGGGCGACCAATGGATGCTCGATATGGGGCAGAATATGGTGGGCTACCTGAATATGCGCATCCAGGGACAGCACATTGGCGACACCATCACCCTGCGTTTCGGCGAGAGTCTCAACCCCGACAGCACGCTCTATACGGAGAACCTTCGCGGAGCCGGGTTCACCGACCGCTACGTGGCGGGCTCGGACCGCACGTTCCAGTGGCACCCCACCTTCATTTATCACGGCTTCCGCTATGTGGAAATCAGTGGCTTGCGGAATGCTCCGGAGGCGAGCAACTTCCAAGGACTGGTGCTCTACGACAAGATGAACGTGACAGGGCATTTCGAGACCTCCAATGAAATCATCAATACAGTATATCACAACGCATACTGGGGCATCCGCGGCAATTACCGCAGTATGCCCACCGACTGTCCGCAGCGCGACGAGCGTATGGGCTGGACCGGCGACCGCACCACGGGCAACTACGGCGAGTCGTACATCTTCGACAACCACCGCCTTTATAGCAAATGGCTCATCGACGGCGAGGACAGTCAATGGCACAGCGGTTCCCTGTCGGACGTGTGGCCGAACTACTGGCGGCGCTACACCGACAATATGACCTGGCCCGGGGCGCTCATCACCGTGGCCGATATGCTCTACACCCGCTACGGCGACATCGAGCCCATCCGTCTGCATTACGAGGCTATGAAGCGCTGGATGCTCTATATGAAACGCAGTTACCTGGTGGATGGCATCCTCACCCGCGACTGCTACGGCGACTGGTGTATGCCGCCCGAGTCACTCGACCTTGTACACGCCAAGGACCCATCCCGTATGACGCAAGCGCCCGTCATCTCCACCCCATTCTATTGCTATCTGGCAGGAAAAATGGCCTATTTTGCAGGATTGTTGGGAAAAACTACAGATGTCGCTATGTTTCAAGCAGACATCGCCTACATCACAAAAGCGTACAATGCAAAATATCTTGACCAAAAGACCGGACGCTACGACAACAACACCGTCACTGCCAACATCCTGCCATTAGCCTTCGGTATGGTGCCGAAAGATATGGAGGACAAGGTGTTTGCCAACATCATAGACAAGACGATGAACGAGTTCGGAGGGCACGTCTCCACCGGAGTGGTAGGCATCCAGCAACTGATGCGCACCCTCACGGACCACGGGCGCGGCGACCTCGCCTTCAAGATTGCCAGCAGCGACACTTACCCGAGCTGGGGCTATATGGTTCGCAACGGCGCCACCACCATCTGGGAACTCTGGAACGGCAACACCGCCGCCCCCTATATGAATTCAGGCAACCACGTGATGCTGCTCGGCGATTTGATCCTTTGGGAATACGAATACCTGGCCGGCATCCGTGCCCTGGAGCCGGGATACCGCAAAATACAACTCAAGCCCTACCCTGTCGATGGATTGAACCGGGTGACCTGCACCTACCAGTCGGTTTCCGGAGACATCACCAGCAGCTGGCGACACAACAGAGGACGACTGGAATGGAATATACACATCCCGGCAAACACGGAAGCCGAGGTGTGGCTACCCACCTCAAAAGGCTATGAAGTGAAGACCTTCGGCAGTGGAAACTACAGACTTACCTCCAGGCTGCCCTAGCCGTTTACTTTTTTTATATATTTGCACGCCTTTTCAAGGCAACCCCATTTTTACTATAACATACTGATATTATGATTAATATAACATTGCCTGACGGCTCTATTAAGCAGATGGAAAAGGGTTCCACCCCCTATCAGGTGGCACTCGCCATCAGCGAAGGCTTGGCCCGCAACGTCTTGGTGGCCAAAGTGAACGACCAACTGGTAGAACTCGACAAACCCATCAACGAGGATGCCACCCTCACCCTTTACACCTGGAACGACCGCGAAGGCAAGGACACCTTCTGGCACAGTTCCGCCCACTTGATGGCCGCTGCCATCGAGTCGCTGTACCCGGGCGTGAAGTTCGGCATCGGCCCCCATATCGAGACCGGCTTCTACTACGACATCGACTTTATGGACTATAACATCTCCTCCGACGACTTCCCGAAGATTGAGGAGAAGATGAAGGAGTTAGCCTCCCAGAAGATCCAGTTCGTGCGCCGCGAGGTGTCCAAGGCCGAGGCTCTCGACTATTTCCAGAAAAAGGGCGACGAGTACAAACTGGAACTTATTGACGGTTTGGAAGACGGACAGATCTCCTTCTACGAGAGCGGTCCTTTCACCGACCTCTGCCGCGGTCCGCACTTGCACGACACCTCCGCCATCAAGGCCATCAAGCTGCTCAAGACGGCCGGTGCCTACTGGCGCGGCGACGAGAAGCGCAAACAGCTGACCCGTATTTACGCCGTCACCTTCCCGAAGAAGAAGGAACTCGACGAATACTTGGCTCTCCTCGAAGAAGCCGCCAAGCGCGACCACCGCAAACTGGGCCGTGAGATGGAACTGTTCACCTTCTCCCCGCTGGTGGGACAAGGTCTGCCGTTGTGGCTGCCGAAGGGTGCCGCCCTCCGCGACCGCCTCGAGCAGTTCCTTCGCAAAGTGCAGAAAAGATATGGTTATCTGCAGGTTATCACCCCGCATATCGGCAATGTGAACCTTTATAAGACCTCTGGTCACTATGCCAAATATGGTGCGGACTCCTTCCGCCCCATCACCACGCCGCAAGAGGGCGAGGAGTTCTTCCTCAAGCCGATGAACTGCCCGCACCACTGCCAGATCTACGCCGCACGTCCGCGCTCCTACAAAGAGCTGCCCCTCCGTCTCGCGGAGTTCGGAACCGTGTATCGCTACGAGCAGAGCGGTGAGTTGCACGGTCTGACGAGAGTCCGTGGTTTTACGCAGGACGACGCCCACCTCTTCTGCACCTCTGACCAGATCAAGGAGGAGTTCTGCAAGGTCATCGACATCATTCTCTACATCTTCAAGACTTTGAAGTTCGAAAATTATAAGGCTCAGGTCTCCCTGCGCGACCCGAATAACAAGGAGAAGTACATCGGCACCGACGAGAACTGGGAGAAGGCACAGCGCGCCATCATCGAGGCTGCCGCCGAGAAGGGTCTCAACACCATTGAGGTGGAGGGCGAAGCCGCCTTCTACGGCCCGAAGCTCGACTTTATGGTGAAAGACGCGATCGGCCGCGAGTGGCAGTTGGGTACGGTCCAAGTGGACTACAACCTGCCCGAGCGTTTCGGTCTGGAATACACCGACGCCGACGGCCAGAAGAAGCGCCCGGTGATGATTCACCGCGCTCCGTTCGGCTCTATGGAGCGTTTCGTGGCAGTGTTGTTGGAGCACACCGGCGGTAATTTCCCGTTGTGGCTCACCTCCGACCAGGTGGTCATCCTGCCCATCAGCGAGAAGTATATGGACTACGCGCAGAAGGTGCGCGCCGCTTTGGACGAGCAGGACATCCGCTGCTACATCGACGAGCGCAGCGAGAAGACCGGCCGTAAGATCCGCGACGCCGAAACTGCCAAGATCCCCTATATGCTCATCGTGGGTGAGAATGAGGAGAAGGACGGCACTGTCTCTGTCCGCCGCCACGGCAACATCAACGACGGCACGATGCCGCTCGGCGATTTCGTGAAACTCATCAACGAAGCCATCAAGGCGGAGCTTGAGAATTAAGAATGAAGAATTGATAATTAATAATGGGAGTAGGGAAATGTACCTGCTCCCATTTTTTTCTGAATTATCCCCTTGAATCTTGTAAATGTCCTGTCTGCGTATTTCTGCGAGTTCAGCGGGCTTATGATTGTCCCGCAGACCACGCAGATTAACGCGGATTATCACACCGTTTTTTTGCAAGACTTAAAGGGATAATTCCGTTTCATTTTGCTTCATAAGAGATCCCTTTTATTTAGCGATGTGAAGTTTGTGGTGGTTAGGAATTAGCCGTTAGCCTTGAGCTACCAACAACTATTATCTATCATCTATTAACTCTTATTTGTCTGTTTCTCCGTCAGATACCTCCAGTACCTTCTTGGCATATCCTGAAGTTGCTTGCGGGGGTTCATCCGCTCCTTGATGCAGATGGCCTTGAAGTAGGTGCGCCACAGGTCCTGCAGCAGGTGGTCGTCGTCGCTCAGCACCTCGTCGTTCAGACGGCCGTCGGTGAGGCTGAAGGCCACAGCGGACTCGTCGGCGAAGGTGATGCGCACCGGCTCCCCTGTCCCGTCGTAGTAGAATCCGTAGTGGCGCTTGGCGTCGTAGATGAGCCACGGCTGGTCGTTGAAGCGGTCGGCGAAATGGTCGATGATGAGCGGCAGAACGTTGTGGTCAGGCGAGATGACGGCCAGATAGGTGCCGTCCTTGGCCTTCTGGAAACGGATGAACTGTTTCATCCGCAACTGCTCGTGCATCACCTTGCGGGCGATGTTAGTCACGGCCAGCACATCCGGGTCGGCGAAGTTCCGCTCAATGCTCTCGCCTCCTTCCGGCTGCCGGAATACTTTGCAGATGTAGTGGAACAGTGCGTTGTTGAGTTCGGGCAGCTCCGACAACCAGCTGACCGCAATCATCTTGACAGCTTCCTTCGACAGCCGTTTCTCCAGCCCCTTCCACACGCGGCTGGCCTTCTCCGTATCGGTGGGAACGGCATACAACCGATCGCAGAACAACGGCACGGGATCGCCTTCCGACAACAGCATTTCCGGCTGTTCGTGCAGGGCGAACGCCTCAAAGACGGCGGTGAGGAGACCGTCCAAGGTGTTGTCGAAGGAGTAGCAGGTCATTTTTAATGGTTATGGGTTAGTGGTTATTGAAGGTTAGGGCTCAATGGTCAATGGTCAATGGGCGATGGTCAAAGTTTCAGGTTTCAAGCTGGTTAGTAGGTTGTTGGTAGCAGTACCGATCCTCAATGATGTCGTTTTTTTTATACTGCACAAATCTGTGCTGGTAATGTTGCGTGTCTCCGACACGTTGCTGTCGCGGGAAGCCACTTCTACCCCACACTCGCGGTGTGGGGTGGACGATGCGCGGAAGGGGCGGTGTGTCGGAGACACGCAACAAGTTATTTTACCCACTGCAACCGGTAGAAATATCCGACTTCCGGATTTGTCAAAACATATTCGTAGCTTTTGGAATACGAATTGAATGAAACCGTTTCAAGTATTTGATAATCCGTCGGGATTCCGCTGTTGATAGGCTTTCGCATAAATTGTGCCCTTTCTGAAAAATGATCGTCTTTATATGCCAATATCACACGGAAATCAACGACACTGATAGGTTCTTCAATCTTGACATCCAGATATGGTTGTGCAGTATTGTCCACATCATCCATGTTGGCATGGAAATGAACTACTGCGGATTCATTGTAAGAAAGTGCTTTCTTGAATTTCAGGACAACATGGTCATAGTCATTCGAAGTGTTTTCAATTATTTTACCATCGCAATCCTGCAGGGTTGAGCTAATAATCGGCTGTTTGGAGCCTGACCATTTGAATGCCCATTTAATACTTGGTAAAAAGGCTCGCTTAGATTGAATCAGACGATAACCATCATAGATAATGTGATTTTGGTTAATGTATTCACATTTTGTAAAGAACGAAAGCTTTATGTATTCCCTGTCAAATTCTTTGTGAACAATTTTGTGAATGGCATACCAAACTGAAAGCAGCAATGCTACAAGAAAGACAATGATGGCAATCAACACAATAACAACCTTGCTTTGATCCGAACTCAAAGCGACAAAAAAGCCTGCAATTGAGGATATGCCACTCAAAATCGCAAGCCAAAACAATAATGTTTCTTTTGTATTGCCTGTCATACTGTACTGATAACTAATCTGTTCCCATATTTATTTTTTTATTTTTGGTTTAATAAAACACCGCAAAAATACACAAATTTTAATCACAAAACACTTCTCTCTGATTTTTTTCTAATAAAACGAATAATATCATAATAAACCATTGTATATTATAACGTTATCCCTATAAAATATACGAAAAGAGGCTGGCGAAGCCACCTTCCACACCAACGAAGAGGTGTTCTCAAGTATCCGTATTTAATCTCGAACCGACTGGGGGCGGCGTGTGTAGTTGCGTGTCTCCGACACGCTGACTCCGTGTGCGCACGCCCAACCCCACACGGCACTCACTTCGTTCGTTTCGTGTGGGATTACTAAAATATCGTGTCTTCAACACGAGGAGGGATGTTGAACAGAATATGGGCATGGACATTATCCGGCGCGACGGTTGGCCATTGTTGATATCGCCCCGTGCCATGGGCACGAAACCTCAACAACCCCACACTCGCAGTGTGGGGTGGACGATGCGCGGGAGGGACGGCGTGTCGGAGACACGCAACTAATAGGTAGTTTGACAACAATCATTGATTACACTCCGTCAACAAATAGAAAAACAGTAGCAGCTCGAGTTTCATTTGTTCGAATGAAGAGTATTTGATGTTTCATATTTCAGAATAGTGGCTAGTATTCGTATACACCAAACACATTAATCATTGTTCCAGTTGGAATATATGCGTTTTTTCCATGCAACCAACGCCATTTCCGAAGTTTACCACCTTTTGTATAACTTTCATTAAAAAAAACTCTTTGTCCTTTAATTGTATTTACTCCTACGATATTAATTGTGATAGAACCAACACGATTTCGAGAACGTGCTTTGTGAACCTCAATACGAGTATCCACAGGCGTGTTTTCCTTAATCAATAGCTCACCATTATAATAGACATCATGAGCTACTTCACAAACATAATTTGGCAGTTCCGTAGTGTATGCATTACTTTTAATTGGAGTAATTGTTCGAATAGTAACATGTAATTCCGCATTTTGGGAATGGAGACTAAAGACAAATACAATTAAAAGATTTAATATGATTATTCTTTTCATTTCACGAATTCAATGATTTCTCCTGAAAATGTCACAGTTATTCTATCCGTATTAATCATATAATCAACACTCGTATTAACTATGGCACGACTACCTGTTAGTTCTACACCTGCTGCACGAGCATTGTTTAGAAATTCCTTTTTTGCCTCGGAAACGAGTCCATCCCTATTTTTGATATTAAACAATTTCTTTTTAGATGTGGCATTTCCTGTAAAACTGCCTAACACTCTAAAATTATTTCCATTTAGAACCACCTGCGTTTGGTTCACTTGACCATAAAAAGAATCCGAGCCTCCAAATTGAATAGTTTTGCATGAGGACATGCCTATGATAACACATATTATTAAGATGATTTTTTTCATATTTGATTTCATTTTGACTTATTATTAAAGGGATGCCATCGAAGAATTCATATCACGCACACAAAAAAAGCGTGGCACTTTTTCGCCTTCATTGGATTCCTGAGGTCTTGGACTACCTAAATCTCCCAACTACAACGAACAAAGCCCACGCCGGATGGCGGGAGCGCCGTTGCTTTACTCTGGGAGATTAACTGAAAGTGTCCAAGTTTCAGGAATCCAGTGTACAAGCTACTTCGCTTTTTCCTATTCTATGGTGTGCATAACGGAATTATGCGGTTCTGCTCATAGGCGATTTGTTTCGTTACTACTTAATTTTCTTTTTGTCATTTTTCAACCCGCAAAGATACAACTTTTTCTATATGCCCGCCACCTTGGTCAAGGTTCAAAGGTCAAAGGTCAAGGTTCGGGTTTCACGATAATCGTTTATGGGGAGTTACTCTCCCCCTTTAGGGGGCTGGGGGGGGTCAAACTCCAACGACAATTGCGCCTCCTTCGCGGAGAGTTTTTGCTCCGTCTTGGAGACGAGCAGCGGGCGCAGGCGTTCGGGGCTCAGTTCGTTGATGCCGAGGAGAGGCTGCAGGTCAGAGGCGCCGAGCTCGTGGCAGGTGATGAAGTATTTGGCCTTTTTCATCACCACCCCCATCTTCTTGAGGTCGAAGGTGGTGAGGCGGTTGAAGCGGCGGGAGTTGACGATGAGCCACGCCGACTTGGTGCCGAGGCCGGGCACACGCAGCAACATCTCGTAGTCTGCAGTGTTGATATCGACGGGAAATGCCTCGGGGTGGCGCAGTGCCCACGCCAATTTCGGATCCACCTCCAAGTCGAGGTTCGGGTGCAGGTCATCGACAATCTCCTCCACCTTGAAATGGTAGAAGCGGAGCAGCCAGTCGGCCTGATAGAGGCGGTTCTCGCGCACGAGCGGCGGCTGTTTGAGCACCGGAAGTCTTGTGTCGAAGGTGTTGACACTCACGTAGCCGGAGTAATATACGCGGCGCATCGAGGGCTGGCCATAGAGCAGCGACGACATCGTGAGGATCTCTCGGTCAGAGTCCTGGGTGGCCCCCACGATCATCTGGGTGGATTGCCCGGCGGGCACAAAACGCGGCGCGTGGCGCATCCGCTGCCGGTCCTCCTTGTTCTCGAGCACGCCCTGCTGGATGAGCTTCATCGGCTGGAAGACACTCTGGTGGTCCTTCTCGGGCGCAAGCATCTTCAGCGACTCCTCGCGGGGGATCTCGATGTTCACGCTCATACGGTCGGCGTAGCGCCCAGCCACGTTGAGCAACTCCTGCGAGGCACCGGGGATGGCCTTCAGGTGGATGTAGCCGTTGAAACGATGCACTAACCGCAGGTCGCGGACGATGGCGGTGAGCCGCTCCATCGTGTAGTCGGGGTTGCGCACCACCCCGCTGGAGAGGAACAGTCCCTCGATGTAGTTGCGGCGGTAGAACTCCATTGTAATCTCCTCCAACTCGCTGACACTGAGCGTGGCGCGCTTGATGTCATTGGAGCGGCGATTCACGCAGTAGGCGCAGTCGTACATACAGTGGTTGGTCAGCATCACCTTCAGCAGCGAGATGCAGCGGCCGTCGTCGGCAAACGAGTGGCAGATGCCTACGCCGCCCACGGTGTTGCCCACCATTCCCTTCTTGCCGCTGCGCACAGTGCCGCTCGACGAACACGACACGTCGTATTTCGCCGACTCCGCCAGGATGCGCAGCTTCTCCAATGTCTTCTCCGCCAGCATACGGTTGCTGTTTTTGCTATTTTTCTGTCTGTAAAGGTTATTTGGTTTCTTCCTTCGGGAACGAAGGCAGGTGCAAAGGTACACTTTTTAGGATTACAAGCGCTGTTTCTGTTTGCTTTATTTTTCCTATTTTTGCACCGTTACTATCTATATGAAAAAAAGATTCAACATTAAAGAGAAAATCCAGCAGTTCCGTGCTTGGCGGGAGCGGCCTCGCGAGGTTGCCCCGATGTCGCAAGAGGAGCACGAGTGCCTGAACTGTCACGACCATTATACCGGCAATTACTGTCCCCGTTGCGGACAGGCAGCCTCCACCAGTCGTTTTTCGACGAAGGTGGCGGCGGAAAACTTCGCCGAAGCCTACGGGATGGGCGAGCGCGGGATGTTCCGCACCATACTTGACCTCATACTGCGCCCGGGCCACCTGATCCTTGATTTCCTCCGCGGCAAGAGAGCCTCCTATTTTGCCCCCTTCAAAATGTATTTCCTGCTCGCGGCGGTCTCCCTCCTCGTGACACACGGGCTGAATATCACCGGGCAACCGCTCCACGATGACTCCGAAGCCACTGTTGAAGAGGTGAAGAAGGGCGAGGATGCGAATAAAACAGCCGAAACAACCAGTTCTTTTGAAAAGGATTATCCTCAGGCATCACGAAGTCATACTATCATACGCAGAGCTATGGACAAGATGGAACGTTTTGAGGAAAAATACCCCAGTATTAACATCTTGTTGCTGTTGATGCTGATTTCCGGGAATCTCTTCCTCTTTTTCCGGCACAGTCCGAACATCCCCGATCTGCGTTATCCCGAGCTCTTTATTTCGTTGGTCTATATCGCCAATATGTACACGGTCTATTCCATTGTGTTCGATTTCTTCAGCCTGACAAAACTGGCGTCGCTTTCCATATTCCTCACAATCATCCCGCTCAAACAGATGAGCGGTTACAGCTGGTGGCGCACCATCCTGAAAACCGTCGTGGCCTTCACCATTATGTTTGTGCTGCTCATCGTGCTCATCGTGTTGGCGGTGCTTGGCGTCAGACTATTTGTGAAATACCACGGGTGATGAATATTTATCTCTGTCGTTATATCCGGAAGAGCCGTTAATGTTCGTGTTGTCCATCTTGTTCCTCCAACAGCCATTCCACACTGAAGTTGTAGAACACCATCGAGTAGTTCGCATCGTTGTTGCAGGCCTCCTCCACATAGAGGCCGATGGTGCCGTCGGGGAGCTGACACAATGAGGAGTAGGCCGACGAGTAGGGAACAATGGTGCGATGGAGGGGCCAGGTTTCCCCTTCGTCGAAGCTGACAAAGACAGTGACGTCTTTGCGCTCTTTGCCGTAGGGCAGCGAATGCAGCAGCAGAGTCCTGCCATCGGGGGCGGTGCAGTGGAGAAGGTCACCATTGCAAGCCGGCGCCTCCAGTTCGGGCCACACGGAGGTAGTGTCGCGCCAAGTGATGCCGTCGTCCTCTGAAATATTGTATAATCGGTGGCCTTCGGCACGAATGCTCATCAGGATGCGCCCGTCGGAGAGTTCCACCACTTTCGCCTCGTCACCCTTGGGCGATGCCTTCTGTGAGCACTGCCACGTTTCGCCGTCATCATCGGAGTAGAAGACGTAGTTGCAGGCCATCCAGAGGGAGTCCTCGCGCACGGCGGCCACGAACATCAGGCGCCCCGTGGAGGTGCGCAGGCCCGCGCCTGAGGCGAAGAACGACGACCACCAGCTGCGGTGTTCCGGGATCACACAGTCGGGACCGAGGATGAAGTGGGTGATATCCTTCGGCTCGCTCCACGTGCGACCGTTGTCGCGACTGCGGCAGAGGTAGGTGCGCAGCGGGTTGCCGGGCCGCGATTGCCAGAAGCCCACACCGCCGACAAAAACGGCAAGGAGTCCGCCCTCCTCGTTGGTGCGCACCAGGGCACAGTCACCGAAGCCGCGCCCCACGCCCGTGCCTTCGGCCAAGGTCAGCGGCGCGCTCCACGTGCGCCCGCCATCGGTGCTGCGGTTGACGAGGATGTCAATATCCTCCGGAAGGTCTCGGTCGTTGTACTTGCGCTTGTCGGTGGCCACCACCAACGAGCCGTCGCCCGCCGTGATGACAGCCGGAATGCGGTAGTTCTTGGAATTATAGTCGCCAGGACGGTAGAGCACGACGCGTCTATAGACATCCTTCGGCTTCGCGAGCGTAGTCCAGCAGGTGTCGCCGGCATCCTGTCCCGCAAATTGCGCGAAAAGCGGAAGAGACACCAGAAGGAGGAATGCCAACAAGGGATATTTCCGCATATTGTCTCGTTTTAGAATGAGACGGCAAAGGTATAAATTTTCTGAAAGAACACCTACCGTTTCATCACCTTCCGCGCGGTGAGCGTTTGGCCGTCGCGGTCAACGACCTTAAGCAGATAGATGCCGCTGGAATAAGAACAATTTTTGTAATTTTGCAAACTCAAAAAATGAGTTTTTCAAACTCTTCGAGTAAAGATGGTTTATATCAACGACAAAGTGGATTCGCTCAACCTTGACCTCGCATTGGCACAGGTTTCAGAGCAGCGACGCGAGCAAGCTCTGCGGTTCCGTTTCGAGAGCGGCCGCCGTCTCTGCCTCGCCGCATACCTCCTGCTGATGGAGGGCCTGCAAAAAGAGTACGGCATCACCGAGAAACCCGTTTTTGACTATTCGGAAAAAGGAAAGCCATCCATCATCGGGCATCCCGACATCCATTTCAACTTCAGCCATTCCGGCAACATCGCCCTGTGCGCCCTTAGCAACCAGCCCGTGGGAGCGGATGTGGAGACCCTCCGCAAAATCACTCCCTCGCTGATCCGCTTTACGATGAACGACATCGAACAGACGCAAATCAACACCTCACCCAATCCCACGATGCAGTTCCTCTTTTACTGGACACGCAAGGAAGCCCTTCTCAAACTCACAGGAGACGGCATCCGGAATGATATAAAAGATGTACTGACAGATTCGGACAACTATCATATAGAAACCGTCACATCGGACCAATACGTCTATTCCATCGCCAATTATTTATAAATCGCGAATGTCAAAATCGGGGCCGGATACTCCTATATGCGCGGTACAGAGACGATGGAGACACTACAGCGCGTCTCCGAAAAGCGCCGTCTGCACTGGGGGTGGGTTATGCTAACCGTCACCCCGACGCTGTTCACCACTGGCTGGAATGACAAGAAGAACCGTTAGACATTAGCCATTGGCTGTTGGCTATTAGCTATTAGCCATTAGCTGTTAGCTATTTAACGTCTAAAGTCGTAAGTCGTAAATCGCAAATCGTAAATCGCAAATCGCAAATCACCTACCTGTTCACCACTTTCCTCACCACTACCCCACTCTTTGTCTCGCAATAGAGCAGGAAGGCACCGCTTTCCGGCAGGTGCAGTTCCATCGTCTCCTTCTGTGGGACCAACTCTTTCAGCAAGGCACCGTCGATGGAATACAGGCGCACCACTTTGGGCAGTTCTTGTCCAAAGTGCAGCGTGCAATGCCCGTGCGCCGGATTCGGGTATATCTTCACCTCATAATTGACATAGTTATGGATGCCCACCGAGTCGTCAATGACCGACGGCAACGTGTCGGTATGGAAGGTCATCATAGCCCAGTTGCCCCAGAGGTCATTGCCGCAGCCGCAGCGCACATAAACGTCGTAATAGGTGTCGGGTTGCAGGTCTGTGAGATATAAGAAGCTCTCGCTGGGATGGAGAGTTGTGCCGCTGCCCTGGGCAAACCCCTGGGCGCCATACTCCACTTCAAAATCAAAGACATTGCCCTCAAAGGCCCATCCTATCGTGGCGCTTGTGGTGTCCACATTGATGACGTGCAGGTTGAAAACCGCACTGCAGGTATCCGGGTCGGGAATGACCGGTGGCACCAGCGTGTCGGTGCAGAAAGTGAGGGTGGACCAGTTGCCCCAGAGGTTGTTGCCGCATCCGCAGCGCACATAGATGTCGTAACAGGTGCCCGGTTGCAGGTTGGAGAGATGCATAAAGCTCTCGCTGGGGTGGAGGGTTGTGCCGCTGCCCTGGGCAAACCCCTGGGCGCCATACTCCACTTCAAAATCAAAGACATTGCCCTCAAAGCCCCAGCCGATGGTGGCGGAGTTGGTGTCCACCTCGATGACGTGCAGGTTGAAAACCGCACTGCAGGTGTCCGGGTCAGGAATAATCGGCAGCACGAGCGTGTCGGTATGGAAAGAGACCATCACCCAATCGCTTGCGAGCGTGCTGCTACAGACGCTGCGCACATACGCGTCGTAATGGGTGCCGGGCTGCAGCGACGAGAGGGTGTGCGTGTTGCCGTTGACGTTCACCGTTGTGCCGGCGCCGTGGGCAAAGCCCTGCACGCCGTACTCCAGCTCAAAGTGGTCGGGCGTTCCAGCGCAGGTCCAGTTCAGCGTGGCGTGCATCGTGTCCACATTCTGGACGGTCAGGTTGGCCACTGCGGCACAAGTGTCTGCAACGGCCGCCTGTTGCGCCCAAAGCTGAAGGTTATCCAGAAACAGGGCCGAGCCTTGCTGGGGAGTTGCGTTGGCTGAGGAGAGCATCAGAATAATCAACGAGTCGGCCTCCACATTCGGAAATGAAGGATAGACATCAGAAACAGGCGTGTAGTTCACCTCAAAGGGCGCATAATCGGAAGTGTCGGTCAGGGCCACGGTATAGCCGCCGCCCACGATTTCGCGTTTATGGGTGGCCGTGTTGTATTTGGAGCCGAGTATCAATATTCCGCCATTGTCGCCGCCCACAGCCGAAGTGTATTTGTAGTATCCCGTCAACTTGTCGGGAGTGGCGCCGTTCAGGGCCACGCCACCTGCTATCAGCGTGTTCAGGTCCACATTGATAAAGGTGGAGAGCACCTGCGACAAACTCCCGAGACTGGAGGTCAGCGTGCTCAGCAGGGGCAGCAGGTTGTCGATGTCAACCGCGCCGGTGGAGAGCACTGTAGGGAACACGGTCGTGGTCAGCATCGGGTCCAGCGATGAAGAGGCAAGATTATAGACGGTGGAGCTGATGATATCGGAGAGCATAAAGCTCTGCATCTTGAGGGCGTGCGAGCCGTCCACGGCGCCGCTGGTCTGGTTGGCCACCTTCAGCAGCGGCAGGTTGGTGTTCACGTTCACCGTCGTACCGCTATAGGTGATGCTTTCGTTCACCGGATAGGTGGGGTAATTCCACCCAGTGGGATAGGTGTAGCTGCTATAGACCTGCAGAGGGAAGATGACCACGGTGACACTGTAGCCGTTACCATTCGACCAATTTTCGAAACTGGGATTAGGTATGGCGATGGTGCTGTCCTGGTTTTGGGCACTCAAGTTCAAGGAGAAGAGGAGGCAAAGGGCCAAAAGGAGTAGAGATGCACGTTTCATATTCGTAAAGATTTTAAAGATGCAAAAGTAAAAAAAATGTTTAGACACAAGAACAATAAAAATTTTCTGCAATTTGTTTCATTTCCTGCACGGCTATGAAGGCATCTGCGTCTCGCTGATGCTTCGGCACGATTCCCGAACCGACCTAGCAGGGGCGATGCCTTCACCCCTTCATCTCCAAAAAGGCAGTGGCGTCCTCCAATAGTTTCTTGTCAGTGGAATATTCCGTTTTTGATAATTTTTCCATATTGTTTTTAATCAGCATACACGCTGTATTATACAGGTCTTTGTGTTGTTCCCAGAAAAATGTTATTATTGCGCTTGAAACTGACAAATTCCGCCAAATCAAATTGCAAAAATTAACAATTAAATATTAAATTATTAAATCATTTTTACAAGTGTTTGATTGTCAGTATTGAAAAAATCTTCTAGAAGTCTTGACTCCAGCGTTTTGTCTTTGTATATTTGCCAAGCATTCAAACATATTCTCAATCATCAAAATAAAGCACTATGACTAATATCTTGGAAGTTGAAAACGGAATGATTACCCTGCGAGGGCGGCAAGCGGAGAGCCGCTAACTGCAGCTCCTGAACCCGATGCCGCCGCTCTCCTTGCCGCCAATCTTCTCGTGACGGCACAACTCCTCGATGCCGGCAAGATCGGGACGGGTGCCGTCAAGCACCTCGCTCATCGTGATCTTGCGCACCACGTTGTCGATTTCACCCCCGGAGAAGTTGTAACGCTCGGCCAACACACGGCTATCCTCATCGGAAAGCCAGTCCAGTTTGCTCTTCCAGATGGACTGCTTGGCCTCCACCGTGGGATTGTTGAAACGGATTTTGAACAGGAACCTGCGCTCGAAAGCCGGGTCCAAGTTGTCGATGAGGTTGGTGGTGGCAATCATAATGCCCTCCAGTTTCTCCATCTCTTCCAGGATGATGTTCTGGATAGCGTTCTCGGTTTGCGCCACGCTGCTGGAGCCCGGAGCACTTCCGATACTCTGGCGGTTACTGAGCAATGCGTCCGCCTCGTTGAAGAGCAAAATCGGCTTGAGTTTCTCCTTTTCGCACAACTGCTTGTAATCGGTGAAGATACGCTTCACCAACTTCTGGCTTTCGCCATACCAGCAGGTCTTGGCGGCGCTGATGTCCACGTGGCACACCGCCCTGCCCGTGGCCTTGGCGATTTGCATTGCCGTCTCGGTCTTGCCCGTGCCCGGCTGTCCGTGAAACAACGCCACTATACCCTTGGGCATAGACTTTTCCTCAAGGCGTTTCTGCAAGTCGGCGAATTTCCCCTCCTCCAGATTCCGGCTGAAGAGGCGCAACTGGCGTTCCAACTCTTCGTCATAGAACATCTGTTTCTCCGGAATCTGATCCGGATACAACAGTTTCTGGTTTTTCTTTTTGGTGCTGGCAAAAAGGGCAAAATCCTCTTCCAGGAAGAGTTCCTTCCCCTTCTCCGTCAGCTCAAGCCCTGTTTCAGAAAACATTCTTTCGGGAAGAAGGTTCACCAAATCAAGGGTTTGCAGGGGGTGACGCTCATCCATCATCTGCTTAGCGATGCGGAAGCGCGTGCTGGGCGACTCATACATATCCTTCAGGGTGCAGTTGATGCCGGTTTCCCCGCCCGCGAGGAAATCGTCGCAAATCTCATACAGCAGCACCCTCTCTTCAATGTCGATGCGCAGTTTCAGGACCTGCTGCACAAAAGTCATATCCGCATTGCACTGCTCCAGGTCGGCAGCCTTCTCAAAGAGCATCGGTGTGGGGAAGCTGTCATTGCTGCGCTGCTCTATAAGATCGGAAATCTCGTGCACAAACTTGTAGCGGTCATAATGGAGGTCTTTCAGGTCCTGGGGGGCGAAGCCCTTCCCGTTCATCACGGCATCCATTACGCAAGGGGCGATTTCAAAGCCGCCGAAACGCATTCCTGCGGGCCGCAGGTAATGATTTTTCACCAGCTGGTCGAAGTCCTTTTTCAAGGGGAGAATCACCATTCCTTTCACTTCAAAAAACTGCCGGACATCATCCCATTCGATGGTGGAATCCTGGAACTTACGGCTAAAAGCCACCACCATCAGGGAAGCCTGCACAGGATTGAGACTCAGGAATTTTGCAAAGCACTTGATTCTCTCCACGACGTTTTCCACATCCTGCGGAGAAATATCAGGTTCATCCTCAAAACCGAACCTATGGCTCTCGCGCGTGAATTTCGTGGGCATATGTACCAAGGTTTGTGGCGCGATGGCTTCCAGAATCCGGGTGCCCGAATTTTCCATCTTCAGTGCGAGGTAACTTAAAGTCTGCAATATATCTTCTTTTTTCATAACGATAATGGTTTACTCTTATAATATACTGAACAAAATTCAAAAACGAATCTGAAATTTTGGGAAAAAATTGTTCCTCAATGTCTTTCATATCGTTTTGTTATTGAATGAATGATGCGGCAAAGATAATATTTTCATTTTAATATTATTTATCTTTTAATTAAAAAATAAAAATTCTATGACGACTTGCCAACAGAGGCTACGAGAGAGAGGAAAAAGATGTAATTGTCTTTTGGACAAGCCAGAGACACATTACCGTTGGCTCATCCCTCCTTTTTTCTCAATATTTTGTATTTTTGCATTCTGATATTTGTCGATTATGATGCCTAAACGTCCCCTCTACCTCGCCGTTATTCTGCTGATCATCAGCATTTCTGCCTTCGCGCAAAAGCATCCGTGCTCAGTGTGGGGCACGGTTGTGACGGCCAATGAATACCCCTTGCAGTATGCCTCCATCTTTATCTCGCAGAATGATACGGTAGCGAATGGCACGCTGACGTATCAGGACGGCAAGTTTGAGCTGATAATTCCCCGATCAAAGGAACCCTATCTTCTCACGATAGTGTTCGTGGGGTACAAAACTAAACAGGTCGAAATTGTGGCCGATGAGCCAACACTTCCATTGGGAAAGATTATGATGGAGGCTACCTCTCAGATGCTGGACGAAGTAAACATCTCTTCGCAAGCTGGTGAACAAGGCCATATTACAGCTGCTCATACTACGATAGCACCTGCGGATGCAACAGTCTTTATGGGTGGCACTGTTGCCGACCTCCTGCGCCAGCAGTCCTCCGTGACCGTTGACCCCGACGGCAACGTCTCCATCCGCGGTAACGGCAATGTACTGCTGCTCCTCGACGGGGTGCCCACGAACCTCGGTTCCATCAACGCGATACCCTCCTCCAACGTGGCGAGCATCGACATCATCACGAACCCGAATGCCAGCTACGATGCAGAGGGCACCGGCGGCATCATCAACATCGTCACCAAGAAGGACGGGAAAAAGGGCCTCAGCGGGATGGCGGCGGTCAATTACGGCTTCAACCACTTCACCAACGGCAGTCTTGCGCTGAACTACACCCGCAACAAGTTCGCCCTGCGCTTCAACTACCAGGTGAAATACGAGGATGACCTCAACAACGGCTACCTCTACCGCTATTACCGCACCACCGGCGACAGTCTCAGCCAGCAGATCCACGCCCTGCGGACGGTCTTCAACAACAACATCGCCCTCGGGGTGACCATCAAGCCCGATATGCGGAACAAGATCGATGTCGATTTCCGGCTCATCCTGCCTCGCTTCAACACCGTGCAGGATCTCTCCAACGACTGGCTCTACAGCGGCATCCTGACGCACGAGAACCGTCGCAGCGATGTGACCTGGAATCGCGAAAATCTTGACGGCACGTTGACCTACTGGCACGGTATACGTCCCGGGAAACTCTCCTTCTCCATCAAAGCGAATGTCTCCAAGATTTGGGGACACCGCCCGTCGTACTACTTCTTGGAGGGTGACTCGGTCAGCAAGTCGGTGTCGGGCGGTAGTCCGCTGCTCACCTCCGCGCAGACAGATTGGAGCATCATCGAGAAATACGGCTTCTGGAATGCGGGCGTGAAGTTCTCCTACCGCCAGAACGACATCTACCACAACTTCTTCGTGCGCGACAGTCTCGGTTGGGACTACTCCCATCAATTCAGTAACGACCTGATGCACAGGGAGTACGTGCCTGCCGCCTACGTGCAGTTCACCTCTAGGGAGTGGCGCGACCGGTTCACTTGGAGTGCCGGTCTCCGTGCCGAATACAGCCGTACGCATTTGCATAGCGAGAAAGGGCTGTCGGACGAGTCGTCGCAGCATTTCTTCCTCGGACCGTCGTTGTCATTCAAGTACAAGATTTCCAAGAAGCACAGTCTGTCGTTCGCATACTCGCGGCGCATCGCGCGGCCCACGTATCCGCAGCTCAACCCCTATATGAGTATGATCGACCCGCACAACTTCGAGCAGGGCAACATGCACCTCCAGCCCGAAACCGCCGACAACGCGGAGGTGCTCTACCAGTTCAAAGTGCCGAAATGGGCTGTGAATGTGGGCGTTTACGGCAACTACATCCACAACTACATCACGCAGGTGGCCCGTTTCGAGGGCGACATCCTGCTGATGACCTACATCAACGCCACCTCGCAGACCAAGGCGGGGCTGGACTTGAGCGTGAAGGCCGACCCGTGGAAGTGGATGACGGCGACACTCGGCACGAACACCTACTACCTTCGTTCGGTGGGCAACATCGGGGAATGGGACATCTCGAACGACGGCTGGGTCAACAACAGCAACGTGCGGTTAGATTTCCGCCCGATCAAGGGGATGAACATCAACCTGCAGTATTTTGTGAACACGCCGCAGTATTACCCGCAGTTCACCACGCGCCTCTCGCACTACCTGAACATCGGCATCAGCCAGAAGTTCCTGAAGGGTGCGCTCACAGTCTCCGCGCAGCTCACGGACGTCTTCAACACCCGCAAGTGGGAGATTTTCGCCGACAACCAGTACTATCAGTTAGACAATATGTTGCACGGCAAGAGCCGGATGTTCTGGTTAGGGGTGAGCTACAACTTCAACGCTTACAAGAAGGCCGGTGCGGGCAAGGTTGAAGGGGAGGACAGGAGCAAGATCCGGACGGGAGTGTGACAAACTCTTTCGTATAGAAATATTCTATCTGCGTGAATCTGCGAGTTCTGAGGGAGAAAATGTGCCCGCTGAGCCCGCAGATTTAGCAGAAAGATTATTCTTTACAAAAGGTAATTTTCTAGATACATCGCAATCCTCGCGCACGCCTCCGCGTCGGCGAGGGCGTGGTGATGGTTGGTCATCGGGCAGCCACAGGCCTCGGCCACGGTGTGCAGCTGGTGGTTGGGCAAGCGGCGCCCGAAATGGCGCCGCGAAGCCCGACAAGTGCAATAGAATTGATAATCGGGATAGTCCATCTGATAGACGCGGAACACTGCCTTGAGGCAGCCCTCGTCGAAGGGACTGTTGTGCGCCACGAGGGGCAGTCCGGCGATGAGCGGCTCGATCTGTCGCCACACCACGGGGAACACGGGCGCGTTGTCGGTGTCCTCGTGCGAGAGGCCGTGCACTTCCTGACAGAACCAGGCGTAGTAGTCGGGTTCGGGATGGATGAGCGAGTAGAACGTGTCGGTGATGACGCCACCGCGCACCACCACCACGCCCACACTGCAGACGCTGCTGCGCTGCCCGTTGGCGGTTTCGAAATCTATGGCGGCAAAGTCGGTCATTGTGGTGATTAGTGATTAGTGAACTGTGATTTTAGATTACATTCAAAAATTAAGAATCGGCGACAAAGATAGCACGCGGTTGTGCAAGAGTGTGGCAAATTGGCACACGTCACGCTATCGGGTCACCGCAATACTTTCGCCGCAGGCATTTCGCGCAGTGCAGTCCCATCCAGACCTCGTCGAACTGTTGCATCGCCTGGCGCACCAGTTTGGGCTCGTCGGTGAGGACACCCGCCTCGAAGTTGCGGGTGTTGGCCCCCTTCATCCCGATGCCCGCGCCGGTGAGGTTGGCGCTACCGAAATAGACCGCGCTCCCGTCGAAGACCAGCATCTTAAAGTGGACCCGCGGGCAGAGCACCCGTTCCAGCCCGCTTGCCAGCGACGGGTATTTGTCGAAGTCCTCGCGGAAGGCCGGTCCAGGTTCCTTGGCGTGGATGAGGCGCACCTCCACGCCCTTGCGCACCAGCTGCGCCAGCACCGCCAGAAACGGCAGCGTGCCCTCTCCTACCCTCACATAGAGGTCTTTGATGTCGGCGGTGCCAATCCACAGCGACTTCCTGACGGAGGCCACGCGGGAGAGGACGAGGTTATAATGGTCGGTGTTGGAGATGTAGGTGAGCATAATATAAAAATGTCAAAGTCGTTCTAACCAATGCGAAAAGAAAACATCGTTGACCGAGTATTCGGTGCGGTGGAGGGTGGTCTCGGCATTCAGCAATCCTTTTTCGCACAGAGAGTCAGTTTGTTTGCGGGCGGTTGAAGGGGTTCCAATTTTGTGTTTTCTTAAAAATTCCGCTGATGTGATTTGTGTCACACTGCCCTCCTTAGCGATGGCAATCATGAAATTCCATTGTTTCTCGGTCAGCATCTGGCGATATTGGAGATAAACCGCCTCCCCCTGCTGCATCAACTGGGCGCAGGCGTGTTTCACATCGTCAAGTCCAATATCGGTAGCACCGTTGTCATAAATGGTGTGACATAACTGCTGGGTGTAAAAGGTATGCCGGCGGGTCCATTCAAGAATAAAATCCGCAGCTTCGTGTTGGATAGTTCGATTCTTTTGGTTGAAAAGTTTGACAATGAATGTTTTGTATTTTTCAATTGGAATCTTATCAAGGGTAATGAAGGCGGTGCTGGAGTAAAACGGTTTGCGTGCGTTGGCAAAAATGTCAGTCATTATATGCTTTTTGCTACCGCAAAAGATAAACGTGATATTCTTTGTCTGCTGTATGTAGGTGCGCAACAGCGCCTCCATATTCTGTTCCGGATATTCACGAATTTGCTGGAACTCGTCAATGGCCAACACGATGGGGGTGTTTTGGCTGTCCAAAAACTCAAACAAACCACGCAGGGTGTACTCTTTTTCGTGGGCGGTCTGGTAAGAGATTTGCAATTGGGGCTCGCCGGTGATGGGGTCGAACGAGATTTGTGGACGAAGTGCTTTAATGAATAACATGAGTTTGTCCAAGAGGGAGCTTTTGGGACGAAAAGCCCGCATAGCCGCTTCCGCCATCATCTTGATGAAATCGTCCATATTCTGGGAGGCGAAAATATCCATATAGATGGTCTGGATATCGGGATGTGTGATCGATAGTTCGTCAAACAGCCGCAGAATCAGGCCGGTTTTACCGATACGTCTTTGGGAGATGAGGGTGGTGTCGGTGTGACCAGTGGTGTTGTGAAGCAGCTGTTGGAGCTCTTCTTCACGGTCGCAGAACAGTTCTTTTGACTCGTACGATTTGATAATGAATGGGTTATCCATGACGATTCATTTTATAGCGGCTGCAAAAATACACAATTTTTCAAAATTACACAAAAGGTGTAATACAAAAGGTGTAAAATGTTTTTTTGCAAAGTCACTCCTCGAAACTCATAAACTCGCCGATGAGGATACCGAGGAAGATGATGACGGCTCTCTTTCTACAACTTCTTATAAAAGACAAACACTTTTTTCGCACCTTGCTCCACAGAGAAGTTGGTGAGCAACTCCAGTTGGCGGACATAGCCGATGGAGCGTTCACGGATGATTTCGGTGAGGGAAGTGGTTATGGTGCTGTCCACAGGGTTCTCTGAAGTGGTGATGACGAGATCCGAGGTGATGGTGGAACCGTTGAAGAAGGTGCTGACTTGCCGCTGTGCCTTGACCATACCCACGCGGTTCATATCCGACTCGGAACTATAGTTGGCGACAGGTAGCACCACCACAGAGAGGATGTACTCGTTGTCGTAGTCCTGCATCACTTTCACACCCTCGAACGGCGCATTGCGGTACATCCTCTCCACAAACATCGACAGTTCGGTTTTGTCGTTGTTGAAACCTTGGGCACTAACGGACAGCGCGGTGAACAGGAGTGTAAGATTAATCAGAAGTTTTTTCATAATGTGAAGATTTTCAGATTAAAGCCATTATTTCATTCATAGCGCGAAGATTATCTGCATCATTAGCTTCAATCTTGTTAATTAGAGGGTACACATTCATATACACGTTCTGTAATCGTCTGACAGGAAGTATATTGCTAATATTACATGCGCATATTAACACATCACAATTTAGTTTGTCATAATCCGTCATAATCCGATTGACTTCCCGCGAATAATCACCTCTACTAAAAAATGCCACTTTCTGATCGTTGTATTGAATAATTGCTTTGAAATCGTTATTTTCAACAACTTCTCGAGTGCAGATGTCTTCTGCCTGGGAATCATCTTTTAACTTTTTATACACCATATTAATGGTTGTTGTTTTTCCACAACTTGACGGACCGTAGAGCATAATAATCTTCATAATTACTAAATTTTAAGAATATATAATATGTTCACTTTTTATAGCCGACTAATTATTAATCATCTGTGGAGTCTTCTGTCTCCTTTCTCTGGAGTTTCAGTTGCTCAAACTCTTCCTTCGACAATCGACCGTATAATTTGATGTCTAAGAAAAGTGGTTCCTCTCCAAATTCGTATTCTTCATCCATCATTAGGTCGTAAAATTCCTGACCATTGAAGATGAAAGTAGCACTGTCGCCTACATGCATCATACGGATTGCGGCATACAGATCATTATAATCAACAGAATCCATTTCTATTTCATTGTAAGTTAATGGTATTAATGTTGAATCCTCTGTCCTCAATATGAAATTGACCCCCACCAAATCCCCTGTTTTAGGTTTGGCAGCTTCTTTATGGATTTTATCATAGAATTTGTAATAAATCCCTGTGGTTTCGTCTCTTTCATACTCTTTAAGAACATCTTCCGCTTTACGTACTGATATACTTGTTATTTTAGAGATCTCATCTAATGTGTATGTGATTCTTCCTGAAATTATGGCATATTTTACTAAATGATCATTATTTTCTCGAGACAACAATATTTTATGATTAGTACCACATACATCATTATAATAACAGGGTGATGATGGCCAACTATTACACCAATCTTTTCCATAATACGAAAATTCCAGATTGGCATTTTTCCCGTCGTTAAGTGGATAACATGGATTTTTAAAAGAGGGTATTGTTATTTTTTTAAGATTATCTTCAACATAGATGTTTTTAAACATTTCGCGAATTCCTTTTTGTTGTAATTCTTCTATAAGATTAACGGAAACTCTTGAACGAAAATAAAAAGGCTCTTCTTTATATTGATTTTTAATTGTAAAACGAATTCCGTGATTGGCATCTTGCTCTTCTTCAATAGGAATATGCCAATAACTACAATATTTTTTCAACATGTTAATATTCTCAACATCAGTAGAGCCGAACCACTTCTTAGTGACTATGCGCCCACTATACATACGCCAAGTTTCGATACCACCAAGACTTAGAAGGAATATATTATTAAAGAAATTATTTGCCACACGTAATTGATATGTGTTTTTGTTAACTTCTGAATATTTATTTCGTTCTGAATTAGACAGCGAAATAGATGTTAATGTGTGATACATAATATCTATCATAGAAACCATATTGTTATTTGGTTTGGCTGCTATATAATAAGACACATAGTATTGGGTATCGCTATATGTTTTAGGCTCTTCAACCTTAATCTCATAATCAAACAGTGTCGGCAGCATAGTTTCCAACTGTTTGCAAAGGTTTTCCACTGCTTTTTCCTCGGCTTGTTTGTCAAACTCCATCTTCTTGATGTTCATAGCAAAAAGACCGCCTTTCAGTTCGGCTTCCATACCTTTGCTTTCGGCAAAGGAGACTAATTTGTCGATACTTACTGTGGCTGAGAGGGTGACAAACGTATTGCCATCAGGCATCTTGTTCTCGCTTACGTATTCGTACTTTTTGATGTTGCCCGAGGAGAGCGACACTATCTCATCCGCCACCAATTGGTCGTTCAGCACAGTGGTGTTGGCTGACACGAAGGTGCCGTATGCCTGCTCAATAGCACTGCGCAAGGCTTTGAAAGTGGCCTCTTCCTTGTCTTTACCTTCTCCTGATACCACCAAATTCACTTCATTTTGCGCCCAAAGGGTGCAAGTCACCAAACAAAAGGCGATGATAGTCATTAGTTTTTTCATTTTACCCATTTTATTAAGTTTTAAGATGTTTACCATATTATGTATTCTCGTTTCGGCTGGTTTTGAGCGAAAGCTATTGCCACCTCCTTGGCCGCCTGTATGCCCATCCGCCTCAACTCTTGTTCATTACGGGCAGCATCACGTTCTTGCCGCACGCAGTCGTTGTATTGGCGGAGCTGGAATTGCCAGGTACGTTCCTCATCCTGTTTGATTTTTGCCGTGATGTCGCTGATGAGTTTGGAGACTTCTTCCTGACAATCGGCAGCAGGATTAATCTGTCTCAGATAATTGACGGCCTCTTCCGCACCAGCCTCATCTTGAGATTGAGCCCAAGCGGTTCGCGCCAACTTCAGCAACTGTTGTCCCTCCGCATTGATTTTGGCCTGCCAAATCTGTACCATTGCATTTTGGCAGTGGGCATAACAGTCCGTGCCAATATTGGGGATACATGCCAACGTGTAGATAGCCTCGTCATATTGCTGTCGTTTGGCCAGTCCCTGCGCTTCCGCATAGATGGATTCGCAATGTTGTTGGTAATACTGCACAATCTTACCTTTGGCCTGCTTCAGAAAAACGGCAATCTGTTTGTCGTTCTTCCGTATCTGTTTGAAAGCCTCCATATAGGCTTTGGTAAGGTTGGTGCCAATGCCCACCATTGTCAGAGAAGTAGATGCAAAGAGTTTGTTATCTATTGCATCACCTACCTGTAACGTAATGTTCAAGGTCTGCGAAATCCGTTGCGGTGACCCTGCCACAATGTCCTTCTGCAACACATCCACCTTTGCAGTGAGAATGAAGCGGTCGCAAACCACCAAGTCGGCTGTCCCGTTTTCTGTAGCTATATTTTCGAGTTGGTTTTCCAAGAATTGTAGCGCGGCTTCGGGAATCTCGCTGTTTTTTGGCATATATATGCACAACAAGACATTTGCGTCCGATTGCGCCATCATACAGGATAGAAATCCTGTCATTAGGAGCGTTATAAAGATTATCCTTTTCATATTAATGTTTTTTTGATGTTGCTATTATTATTTTTCACCCAATACAAGAATAGCCTCACCGAGACCGCGAATCATCACTTTGGCGGTGATGAGAAAGGGTTCCTTTTTAAGGTATCGTTGCAACTGTACGGCGAAAGCACGGGCATCCAAGGCTTTGCCGTTTACATCGCACAGTGGAATCATTACTTGCTCAAACTGGGCAAAATTTTCCGTGCCATCGGTCAGGTTATATTGGCCGTTCACCGTGTTGGAGGCCATCCATTCGTCTATCCAGTCGGTAAGTTCCTTGTCACCAAATTCGGTTTCGAGATTCTTGTCCCAATTGTCCCAGCATCTTATGGTCAATACAATCTCCCTGCCATTGGTCTCCATCCGGTTGTACCATGAGGTCAATTGCTTGTCAAAAGTGGTAATATTTTCGCGGATAGTATTAGCCAGTAATCGGGGTATAATCTCTTCGGAAGCCGCACTGGTGCCGCTATAGGTGGCGATGCGCTTGCTAGTATAGGTGTCAAACGCCTCAATGGTAAACGAGACAGAATGGCCGACCGCTTCTTTGTTCACTTTCCACCAGATTTGCAGCAGAATGTCAGCTTTGACACGTCTTTTGAGCACATCCAACGGGGATTCCGAAAGGTAGGAACGGCTTGTGGAACTTGTGGTCACGTTGTCCTCTTGCGCACGAGCCGTGATGGCTTTCAGTTCCTGTTCTGCATCCTTGACACTGTAGCCGAAGTCGGTGAGCAACGCACCCACGTTTGCAATCACCATCGGCAGTTCCGAGTCCTGTTGGAATGCGGTCAGATAGTCTGGTATTTTCACTTCCGTTCCTTGATTGTCGTAAGTTGTCATAAAGTAGCGTGCGGCACACCAATTGTCGCTTGGCAGTATAGTAAGGGTGGGTTTCTTGACGGAACCTTGTCCGTATCCATTTTGTGTGATGGCAGTGAGAATGCACAGCATCACCAAAAACATCGTTCTCTTTTTCATAATATCCTGAATTAAATTGTACAAAAACTACGCTACTTGTCAATTACAGTTAAATGCCTACTCTGTTGGACGCTTTTCGGTGGGAGCGTTAAGGGGGTGTTTTATAATGCAAGGTTCTGCTGTTTCACTATTTCCAGTAATTCTTTGATACAGCTAATAAAAGCATCAGCTACTTTGCCGTTGAAGATGTCTTCAAATGTGTCAGAATTCCACCAATAATAAGGTTCAGGAAAATTCTTCCACAGCCAATTGCCATTATGTCTGTAATTACTGAGCTTGATGTCTTGAGGGCGTCCAGCAGGCCAATTAATTCCATATACAAGGCCGTCGGTGCCACCATATTTGTCAAATTCAAACACTATCAAGGCATTATGCCAATATTCAACTTCAATTCCGATGCTGGAATACGCCCCTTCCCCATAATCAAAATGAGAGAGTGTGCATTCTGGTAACTCCTTCAATTTATCCTCTAATTGCGGTTTGAAAACCGTATAGACAATTTGTTTCTTTATTTCTTGAAAATTGGATGCCACTAATGCGGCTGTTTGGAAATTTTCTTGGTTTGCCATCAAATCGACAATGGCATTTTTGATATTGTCTTCGCTATTCATACCTGTTAAATTTTTGATTAATGAAATGTATTGGTTGATGGTCTCTCTAACGAGCGGTTTGTTGTATGCATCTCTCGCGCATTGTTCGAGCCACGGCAAAATATCGTTCCGATAGGAAATGAGTTGAATATCATTGTCGGATAGTCCTTTGAGGGAATCAGGCGAAGGTTCATGTCCGTCCAACGTGAGATAAAGCAATCGGAACCCTCCAGTGTGGTTGGCAGTTGCGTAGTCATAATACCGCTTCATCTGCGCATCTTGGTCAACTGCATAGATTTTGTTCTCTATGACGATAGCCTTATGATCGAGATTGTCCGCAATCAAAATGTCGATTCGGCCATCGCCAGTGAAGTGCTCTACTTGAACGGTGCATCGTTCGGTGACAAGATTAAGATCGGCACAGCCAGTTTTCGCAATGAAAGATTCGAGAAAAGCATTTTTCATACCATGGTCGCCGTCAGGATTCAGTAGCGAGGCAAGGAACGCCGAATGGGTCTCCATTTCGGCCGTTTCCATTCTCAGCACACTGAACACATTGAAGTGTTCGCCCCTTTTACGGGCTTCTTCTTTTTGTTTGTTGTCCAACTCGACATGACGTCGAATTTTTGATAATAGATTTTGAATGTTTTCCATATCTTTTCTGTTTATTCCAACTTTACGTCCCGTTTTAGCAACATCCCATCTGCGTCCCGCAGACGGCTCCATACCCAAACCAATACGAAAACAGCGCACCCCTTCCGCCCTTCAGGTAGAAAAGGCATCGCCAAACGCCACGAGACACTGAAAAACCGAAAAGAGTACGCCTATGGCAGACGTACCTATCAGTGCGACCTGTCTCTAAGATTTGGCGATTTCTTTCTACAGACACACCATAGCTTACGCTATCTTCAAATACGCTGCAAACATACAAAATATTTCTGTTCGGCATACTCTTCTCTCTTTTTCGCCTGCAAAAATAAGGGACAACTGTGTCGTTCCACAGCACAGTGCCGCCTGCCATGGGAAATGTGGGACGGGAAACCTCCGTAGAACCATAATGGTCGTTTGCCTGTTTCATACGGCAAAAATAACCATTTGTGCTTTGCGCACGTTGGTTCTAGTTTGTTCTAATTCGGGGGGGGGGCTTCGATTCCATGCAAAAAGGTGATAGCGTGGTCGTGCGACCCTACCGGTTCTTCACACACCTGACGGAACGCCCGGTGCGCTTGAGACTTCCGTGATAGATTCCGAAAACAGGCATGTCATGATCGACATAGCGGTAAGGGGCCTTGTAGGTGCTGTACTCTGTGGAGGTCCAGAAATAGGCGCTTTGGTGAAAGTAATTCCCCGGTCCTCCGATGACATCGCCGGCGGGTAGTGCGGAGAATCCCGTGGCGTTGTTCGTGGCACGGTCGTGACCGGGAGAGTGCAGAAGATGCGCCTCCTCACTGGAAAAGTTATCCCAGCTGGAAGTGTCGGCCAATGCTTTGCCGATGTGCGAGCCTTCGTTGTCGCAGACATATCGGTCTATGCTGCTCACGTGCGACTCCAAATCGTTGAACTCGTGCAAGCTGGGCAGGTGCCAGCCGTCGGGACATACACCCTGCACACCGCTCGGGTTGGCGTCGGAGGGGGATTCTTTTCCGATGGCAGCGCTCCAGTTGTAGAGGTATCCATAGACCGCCACATTCCGTTTGTCGTGGTCGGGATAGTAGCGATAGGGTTCGGAGTCGGAGTATTTCGCCGTGTCTATCGGCACAGGGGTGCCGTCGGCGTAGCGCGTGGTGCGCAGGTTCTCGCGCATCCAGCACTGGCACCCGATTTGCACGGTGGTGTAGGTGTTGCCGTCGATGTCGGTCACCGTGGGCGCATCCGGACAGGGGCGACCGTCGAACTCGCCGGCCCTGAATCGCGCCTGCAACATTGCTTCGGCATCGGCACGGTGCGACCGCATCCAAAAGAGGGCAAGAACCGATGCCAACAGTAGTAGCAATATCGCGACCAGCGCTATCTTGCGGCGACGTATGCCGATCAGCACGTCATCAGCGGTGTTGGGCCGCTTGTCGCGGTCTGCGCGGGTGCAGCGACGGGCAGCGCCGCGCCAGAAAAAGGCTCCAGCGGGCATCATCTCGCGCAGGATGGCCCCCGCTGCGTAAAGGTCGGCACGGCCGTCGAGCGTTTCTCCCGACTGTTGCTCGGGCGACATGTACTTGGGCGATCCGACGGGTTGCTTGAGCACGGCAGAGTCATCGCTGTCGGCCAACCCGAAATCGATGATTTTCACATTGCCGCCGTTACGCGTGATGAGGATGTTGCTGGGTTTCAGGTCGCGATGGATGATTTGCAAGCCGTGAAAGTAGCGCATCGCCTCCATCAGCTGCCGG
The DNA here is from genome assembly GCA_900315705.1 of uncultured Bacteroidales bacterium. Taxonomy (GTDB): domain Bacteria; phylum Bacteroidota; class Bacteroidia; order Bacteroidales; family WCHB1-69; genus F23-D06. Next base: position 42,342 of record ONAB01000010.1, read on the forward strand.
GCCACCCGCTTGCGAGCAGCCAACGAAGGCTTGGTGTTCAGGAAGTCGGCGAGCGTGACACCGTCCACATATTCCATCACGATGCAATCTCCGACCACCTTGTCGTTTTCGAGGGAGAAGAACCGCACAATGTTGGGATGGTCCATCCGTTTCCCCAACTGGAACTCTCGAGCCAACAGTTCCCGGCGTACGAGGTCGTCGCGAAATTCGGGGCGCAAAGCCTTGAGCACAAACCATTGTCCTTTGCGCCGGGCCTTGTAGAGCACATTGACTACGCCTCCTGCCAGCAAAATATGTCCTGTAAACACATCCGACAACTCAAGGTCGTCGGCCGTCACTTTGCCCGATGTGGAGATGTTGTCGTTCATAAGCGCGGTTCTTTCCATAATTTCACTTCCCCGAGGCCTCCTTTCTTGCCGACCACGAAGACGGAGGCCGGCTCGTCACCGTGTTTGAATTCGTAGAGATAGAGCGGTTGTCCCACAATAAAGCAGCCGCAATGGAAGGTGTCGCCGACTTGGAGCTTGGAGTTCACGGATTCCGTCACCTTGAAGTGTCCCTCTCCTAAGTGTAGGAAGAGGCATCGGCGGTCGGGCTGCCACGTCACCAACACGCTGGCGTCCTTTGCGATGTCGTTGGCGTAAAGGGTGTCGTTAAGGACGTAGTGGGAGGTCTCGCCGTGGGTGGCGTGATGTTGCAGGAAGTCTTGCCAGTCGCGGAAGCCCACACAGCGAGCTAACAACGAGAGCGTTGTCGCGTTGGTGGAGCCGTAGCCCTTCACGTAGCCCCAGATGCGCTTGAGGGTGGAATCGCTCAGCGTGTCTTGGCATCGCACGGCAATCGTTTCTCTTAGAAAGGCGAAATCGGCGGGTGTGGTGACACTCCGCCCTATGGATTGCTCAATCATCTGGCGCAAAGCGGCAATTTCATTGTCGTAGGGTTCTCTCATCGTCTTGAATGATTATTGAGCGGCAAAAATAAGAAAAATAGCAACCACTTTCTTCATTCAACAATCATACCCAACGGACAGCCGAACCTTCCCCCTCGTCTCCCGCAATATCTCGCATATTTTCTTCGAGAGGCGAGACCACAATGGCACAACCATCCCAGACTGTGCCACAAAATTTCACACCTATTGCTTATCTTTGCCGCGTCGATCTTTTAAAAACCTGCAGTTATGACTAAAGAACTCATCAGGAAGTATATCTGGCTGATAGACACGGTGAACCAAGCGGGATCCACCGGAATCACATTCAAAGACATCCGCAGCAAATGGGAACGGAACGACCTGCTTTCCGGTGGCATCCAGTACCCGAAACGCTCGTTCCACAACCACGTGACGGCGATACGCGAACTGTTCGGCATCGAAATCGCCTGCAACAAAAACACCAATTCCTACTATATAGCCAACAGCCGCGAGCTCAAGGACAGCTCCGGCTTCAAAGGGTGGCTACTGGACGCGCTCTCGCTCAACAACCAACTGGAGGAGAGCAGCCAGCTGAAGGACCGTATCCTCCTGGAAGAAAACCCCTCTGGCCGCGAGTTGCTGCCCACCATCCTGGAGGCTATGCGCGACAACAAGATGCTGACATTCAGCTACAAGCCTTATTGGGTTGAGGACGATCACATCTCCAACCTCTATCACGTGGAACCTTACGCCCTGAAGGTGTTCAAACGCCGGTGGTACCTGTTGGGCAAGTATGGCGACAGTCCGCTGAAGGTCTATGCTCTGGACAGGATATTGGACATTGACATTGAATTCGAGAGCTTCACGCTGCCCGCCGACTTCGACGCGGAGTCCTTTTTCAGCTCCTGCTTCGGTATTATCGTCAGCGACAAAGACCCGCAAACCATCAAACTGAAGGTGGATGCCTTCCAGTCAAACTACCTGCGCTCGCTGCCTTTGCATCCGTCGCAGAAGGAAACCGAGCGCACGGAGGAGTACTCCGTGTTCACCTACTTTCTCCGTCCCACCTTCGATTTCGTCCAGGAACTGTTAACCTTGCGCGAGACCGCCGAAGTATTGGCCCCCAAGGAGTTGCGCGCAGAAATGGCGCGGATCGGGAAAAACATAGCGAAGAAGAATGGCGGGCGCCGACAATAACACAATGCAATTCTGTAAAGACGTTTCTTGAAACGTCTCCACCTACCGCAAATCACGGACATAAATCTCATAACTGGCCGTGGTGCTGCAGCCTTTCCACCGTGGCATTGCCTTCAGAATGCGAGTGGCATCTTCATAAAACGCTTTCTCCTCGGCAGTCGGCGACTCGTTCCTCGGCTGGAACACCACCTCTTTCACTTCACCCTTATCACTGATAATGAGCACAATGTAGGCGTTGTTGTATTTCTTATCACGGAGAAAGTCTGTCGGGGCGGTCAAATGGGATTTCAGGTATTGTGCGGGGGTGCCCTCGATGTCGGGCGCCCACTCAGAAGAGGGGTCATCCAATATTTCCACTGGTACATCTCCCTCATAACCATCCGCACATAAATCCCAGTCTTCCTCGTCACTCAAAGAAGAAGACTTGGAGGTGCAACGGTACGATGAAGAATCAGCGACAAGGCCTAAAACCACTTCTTTCATTTCAAACGTATCAACGCTACCTGGGGCTGGCACATCCTGATCAGGTGTCTTATCGGACAAGGGCTGCACCGAGGTCTCCGTGGCGGGAGCGGGGGACTCTCCGGGAGTTTGCTGATTGTGGCAGCCGCCCATCATCATAGCGGAGACGGCAATGCCCGCTACGGTCACGGCCTTCCCGAGGCTCCGGCGCTTGGAGAGTTCCTGCTCCAAATAGCGCACCTCGGCCTCGCAATAGGGGCACGTGCCGCGGCAATCACCCTTGTGGGTGCACTCGCGTATCTCCAGCGGGATGCCGTTCTCCCGTGCCACACGCTGCCGCACCTCCTTCAAGAACTCACAAGTCCGTTTTCCTTTACTCATATCATTATCTAAAAACACGTTGCAAAAGTAGAAAAAAAACGTTGTATTCCATAAAAATATTATTTTTGCAAAAAAAAATGACGATGAATCCTCTTGTCAAATTTGCAATTACTTGGGTGGTTGCCCTGATGTGTTTCACCGGACTGGCACAAGACAGCCCAGACCTTCAGGACGACCCGCCATTGCATTACACCGATGAGATGCCCGAGTTCCCGGGCGGCACAGACTCTCTAACCGCGTTTCTCCAGCGGGAAATAGTCTATCCGCCAATTGCGAAAAAGTACGGCATCACCGGCACAGTGCTGATAGATTTTGTGGTGGAAAGGGACGGACAGGTGACCCACGGCAAGGTCAAGGTGCCGCTCTTCCCCGACTGCGATGTGGAGGCACTGCGCGTTGTAATGTCAATGCCACGGTGGAAACCCGGCAGATACTTCGGGAAACCTATTCGGTGCTTCTATACGGTGCCGGTAAGGTTTGAGAATTGAGAGTTGAGAATTGAGAGTTGAGAATTGAGAATTAATTAAGACTGGAGACTTAAGACTTTAGACTGAAGACCGTAAACCGTAAAACGTAAATCGCAAATGTCCAGAAAGCGCCACACTTTGATTCTTTTACTGACAATATGCACGTTGTCGGCGTTTGCGCAACAGGAGAAGGATTTCAATGAAAGAATAACTCCTCCCTTCGATTGTGTGGCAGTGTCGCCGGGAGGAGACCTGTGGGGATCCCAAGAACACCGGGGACTTCTATATCACGCTGGGAGTCTCCGCGATCTTTGGCACGTTGTGGACAACCTCGGCAAAGGCCATCCCGACGACAGCCATTATGACGGCGGGGGCAAACTATCCCACATCATCTGCCCGGACAGCAACACCGTACTGGTGGTTGGAGAGATTCACAACCCCTTCAAACACAAACAGGTCCGCAACACCTACTGGTACTCCAACGATCGGGGGAAGACGTGGGAGTCGAGAGTTTTTGCCGCCAACAAAGACCAGATCCGCTGCACATTCTGTTCCCCATCCGGCGAGGTCTGGATTGCGAGCGACACGCTTTATTGCTCCGCCGACAAGGGATTGTCCTTCACAAAGCTCAACCACTTCCCGCACACGCTCTCCTCGATCTCAATGAACCCGGACCTGCGCACAGGCGTTGCAGGGTGCTATGACAATGCCATCTACTACACCGAAGACAACTGGACCACCTACCGTGACATCCGAACCCCCGACAAGCAGAATCTCCTCAATAAGGACAACAGCCATTCCGAAGAACCCAGGTACAAAAGATGTTTAAGGACTCTGATCTTCAAAGAATGGATTGTGGTGTACCAGGGCGATGAATGGTTTCGCTCTGCAAGGGACAGAATCAAATGGGAAAGATTTCCCGAAGGCCTCACGCCCCAAACCCACGATCTCGAATCCGGCGTCCTCCTGCTAACCGACGAAGCAGGCGACATTTTAAGGACGAGGGATCTTCTGCATTTTGACACCGTGTTCCATTCTCAAGGAGGCTACCCTTTCAGGCTCCGTGTCTGCAACGGACAGCTATACGGTTACATCTCGACAGCCGCGGACCACTTTTTCTGCCATTTTTCCGGTGATTCCTGCACCCGTATGGGATTCTTCAGCGACGACCATCCCATCCCCGCGCCGTGGCACAGGGCCACCGCCAGTTGGGTCTGGTTTGATTTCGCTGTTGAACATCTTAAGGACAGAGTGTACTCTGAAAAATATCCTTGGGGTTGGGAGAAGAAGGACATCCTCCATTTCGACTCTGAAAAAAAACAGTGGCACAGGGTTGTTACCGCACCGTTTAAGATTCAATATATGTACCCGTACAGCGATGGGAAATGCCCTGACGGGCAGCAGGTTGTTATCAGTGATGGCAAACAATCCTATCTGGTTAGCGAGCACAATCCTACCCTACGGCCGTTTCGCATAGAAAGGCCCTTGGACAAATTCCTGCGCTATCCTGTCTCCCAAGTCATCTTCACCCCTTATACCGGCGGCTGCTTCCATTTCTGGCAAGATTCCATCAGCTATGTTAGAGAAAACGATCTCTTTGTGGCAAAAAATGCCATCCTCCACAATGACACCGTGGAACTAAGCCTTTCTTTCAGAGCGGAAGCGCTGGACGCCTTGCTCAGAGACCTCAACCTGCACTACGACACCTCCATCACAATGGGGATGTTCTCTTTCGCAAAGGCCGACTACGATTCTGTGATGAGCCTTTACAAGAAAAACTCGTCGTTATACCTTTTCAGGTTCGCCACGCTCAAAGACATCTACCAGTTGGACGACACCGTCTCCCACTTCAGCGATTCGCTGATCCACTATATAATGACCAGCGGTTTCGGTGACGGCTGCACCACAACAGCATTCTTCACAGCGCGAATCATCAACCAAAACGGAGACGAGCTGATCGTCAGCGGTGAAGACGCGTCTTGCCACCTCGGGGAGCACTCCTTTATGATGCCGGTAGAACTGCGCACAGACAGCCTTATCCTGTCCTGCACGCACATCCCGTTTCTTCGCTTCCTAGGCGAATTAATGCCACAAAAGATGGTGACCCGACGAAACTTCACCGACCTCGACGTGCTGTTGAAATGCCTCCGTTACCTCACCCACCCGAAAGAGAACTGGGAGACACTGTAGAGACGTTTCGTGTTGAGACGTTTTAAAAAACGTCTCTACTCATTGTATCTCCTCCACCGTGAAACATATCACCTCCGTGGGCGCTTGGGACTGCCGCTTGGCTTTTTTTCGAGCGGTGAGATCCTCTTTGGGAAAAACATAGTGATAACAAATCCCGAATCCCGATTTGACACACAACGATTTCAAATATTCCATTGCTGCATCACCCTCATTCATCAGATTCATACGAAGCATCGCGCGCAACACATTAGCATCATAATAGGAGTTGGAATTTGAGACAGAAAAATAATAGACGAAATTCTGGCCGTCAACGCCCACCGAGTCCAGCGTGGTAATCTCATCAACCACAACGGGGCATTGGAGGTTGGTGACACGGATGATGCCTTCCAGCGCACTGCCAACTGCCTTGCCTCCGTCAGCATTCGCCGCCTCCTGCATCCTCTTCAATTCCTCCGACGAGAACGCCACTGTTAGCACCGTATCAACGCTCCGTATGTGAAAATGGTACGCGATGGCGCCATTCAATGCCAGCAGATTCCGGAAAACATTGTCGTCTTGGACACCACTGATTTGTTCCGCGAGGTTCAACTTCATTTGTTCTCGCAAAAGATCAATGTTGAAGAAGACGGGGCCCAAGGTGTCCACCACATTGTAAATGTTCAGCACTCCGTCCTCAAAACTCATTCTCTCCACGCTCGCTTTCCCATCCCCTTGTGGAAAATTCTCGCGACTGTACTGCTCAATCGCCTGCGCGAACAACTCCGAACTCAGCTGGGACGCAATTATCTCACTGGAAAGGGAATCCACACTCTCCCCTATCTTTTCAGCATTGTTTATCTCCTGAGCCGAAACAAACAGGTCAATTGCTCTCCGGGTGTTCTCTTCCATATAGAGAATCCGCAAACCTTTGAAATACTGACAGAAGAGTTCTTTTGTTATCATAATGGAATCGAAAACCTCCGGAGTGGTGTAGGAGTCTTCGATGATGGTTTTCATCACGGACGCGAGCTTTGCCTTGACAATACTCTGCTCTTTGGCGGTCATATTGAAGTTCATCGTATTCTCCTGCACAGCATAGACCAAGAGAAAGATGCCGTCATTGTACTCTGCACTTTCCATCTTCATATTACTGGCACTGTCCATTGCCTCTTCGAAGGACTCCATCATATCTTCCGCCGCCAATTCCATATATTCCCGCATTTGAGAATCATTGGCCAGTGTCAGTTTTTTCGCCTGCGAGCGCCATTCTTTCAACAACGTTAAAGGGAAGTCCATTATCAAACTATCTGTACGTAGCTGATTAAAAACCAGATAACGAAAACCGCACTCGGCATCAATCATTTGGTCCAGTCTGTCGGGGTCCGCCAACAACGCATCCCTATTGTTGGAGAGCACCACTTCCTGATTCTCCACATAGAGTCTAAAACTGCTATCATCCACAGGATGCATATAATACACAATCCAGTCTTCCGTCATCGCCAGCGAGTCCGGAAGCAGGTATGAGGGGGGCTCCTGCGGGGGTGACGTTTGCAGGAAAGCTCGAATTTGCGCATTCGCAATGAACACATTCCGCTGCAAGAATCTACGGGCCTTCCATCTCTTGGCGTTCTTATAGGCGGGCTTGGACCGGTCGGACCAGATTTGGCGGACCTCCTGCGGGGAGTAGGCTATGGTGAAACTGCTGTCGCTGTCCGCAAGGGTGAAATGGTACGAGAGACCGCCGTTGATATCGCCGAGATGACTGTAAAGATAGTTGAAATACTCGTGTTCCAGCCGATAGCGGAGCCGGTCGGCATAAAACTTCTTCAATTCAGGAATGCTGAGTCCCATCAAAACCTGCTCTTTGGCGGTGATATGGAAGTGAAGCCGCCCCGGGGTGTACGATAATTTTTCGATGTTGACGCCCTCTTCAAAAAAAGGACAGTTGTGTTTGGAATTGGAACGCACCACATTGGCATACATCTCACGGTCAATCGGCTGCGCAACCAAAGCGCCGCACCACAACAGCCCAACAATCATCAAGCATCTTAAGAATCGTGTAACTATATGCCTATCCATCATTTTCCTTTATCATATCATTATCTAAAAATCACGTTGCAAAAGTAGCAAAAAACAGTCGTATTCCACAATTATTATTTTTTGCAAAAAAATGACGATTATTCCTATTGTCAAATTTGAGATTACCTGGGTGTATTGCCCAAAAAATCGTATCTTTGCCGCCGCAAATTAGGCGCATTATTTTACGTTGAAAAAAGAAAGTTTGAAATATGTTTGAAAATTTATCCGACAGACTAGAACGCGCGTTTAAAATCATCAAAGGCCAGGGATATATCACCGAAATCAACGTGGCCGAGACGATGAAGGAGGTCCGCAAGGCCCTTCTGGACGCGGATGTGAGTTATAAGATTGCCAAGGAATTCACCGACAATGTCAAGAAGAAAGCCTTGGGTATGAACGTCCTGAAGGCCGTCTCGCCCAGCCAGCTGATGGTGAAGCTGACCTACGACGAGCTCATCGGCCTGATGGGGCGCGAGGCCATCGACATCAACCTCAAGGCCAACCCCGCCATCATCCTGATGTCCGGCCTGCAGGGCTCCGGTAAAACCACCCACGCGGCCAAGCTGGCCAACTTGCTGAAAACCAAGCGCGGCAAAAAGCCCCTGTTGGTGGCCTGCGACGTCTATCGTCCCGCCGCCATCGACCAGCTCAAGGTGCTGGGCGAGCAGATCGGCGTGCCCGTCTATACCGAAGAGGGCAGCAAGGAGCCCGTCAAGATTGCCAAGAACGGTGTGGCCCACGCCAAGGAGTATGGCTATGACGTGGTGCTCATCGATACCGCCGGCCGTCTGGCTGTGGACCAGGAGATGATGGACGAGATCGGCAACATCAAGGATGCCGTCAACCCGCACGAGATTCTCTTCGTGGTGGACGCGATGACCGGCCAGGACGCCGTCAACACCGCCAAAGCCTTCAACGACAAGCTCAACTTCGACGGCGTGATCCTCACCAAGATGGACGGCGACACCCGCGGCGGTGCGGCCCTCACCATCAAGGCGGTGGTCGATAAGCCCATCAAGTTCATCGGCACCGGCGAGAAGATGGAGGCCCTCAGCGTCTTCCACCCCGACCGTATGGCCGAACGTATCCTCGGTATGGGTGATATCCGCTCCTTCGTGGAGAAGGCCCAAGACCAGTTCGACCAGGAAGAGGCCGCCAAACTGCAGAAAAAACTGGCCAAGAACCAGTTCGACTTCAACGACTTTATGGCCCAGATCCAGCAAATCAAGAAGATGGGCAACGTGAAGGACCTGATGTCGATGATCCCGGGTATGGGCAAGATTGTGAAGGATATGGATTTCGACGACAACGCCTTCAAGAGCGTGGAGGTGATCATCCAATCGATGACCCCCGAGGAGCGCGCCAACCCTGACATCATCAACGGCTCGCGCAGACGCCGCATCGCCAACGGCAGCGGCAGCAACATCCAGGATGTCAACCGCCTGCTGAAACAGTTCGAGGACACCCGCAAGATTATGCGGATGGAAAACAGCGGCAAGGCCAAACGCCTGATGCGCGCGATGAACACTCCCGGAAGAAGACCGTTTTAGTTTATGAAATTATTAAAATATGAAATTATGAAGATTATTCTGTTCTGAAACCATTGTTCATTCAGAAAAGCACATCTTTATGATTTAACATTTTTAATGGTTTAATGATTTAATAAATAGAATTATGGCAACTATCATTGATGGCAAGGAGATTGCCGCAACCATAAAGACCGAAATCGCCACCGAGGTGAAAGCATTGTTGGACCAGGGACGTCCCGCCCCGCATCTGGCGGTCATCATCGCCGGCGAGGACGGCGCCGCCCTCAGCTACGTCAACAGCATCGAGAAGCAGTGCAAGGCCGTGGGCTACATCTGCTCCGCCTACAAGTTCCCCGAGAACGTCAAGGAGCAGGACATCCTCGACACCATCGATTTCCTCAACCAGGACAACGAGATCAACGGCTACATCATCCAGATGCCGCTGCCCAAGCAGGTTTCCATCGACAAAGTGACCGCGCACGTGGACCCGCGCAAGGATATGGACTGCTTCCATCCCGCCAATATGGGCAATCTGCTGCTGGGCAAGGAGTGCTACCTGCCCGCCACGCCCCACGGTGTGATGGAGCTCATCCGTCGCAGCAACATCGAGACCACCGGCAAGGAGTGCGTCATTCTCGGTCGCAGCAACATCGTGGGCAAGCCTTTGGCTATGTTGTTGTTGCAGAAGGACGCCAACGCCACAGTCACCGTGTGCCACAGCCGCACCAAGAACCTCAAGCGGGTGTGCAGTCGCGCCGACATCCTCATCGTGGCCATCGGCCAGCCGGAGATGATCACGGAGGAGTACGTCAAGGACAAAGCCACGGTTATTGACGTGGGCATCCACCGCATCCCAGACCCGGGGCAACCCAACGGGTATCGCGTCTGCGGCGACGTCAAGTACGACGAGGTCAGCAAGAAGTGCGAGGCCATCACGCCCGTGCCTGGCGGCGTGGGACCGATGACGATGGCCTGCCTGCTGCTCAACACGATGAAAGCATATAAGGGATGTTAGCCATTAGCTGTTAGCTGTTAGCTGTTAGCTGTTAGCTGTTAGCTGTTAGCTGTTAGCTGTTAGCTGTTAGCTATTAGCCATTAATCGTAAATCGTAAATCGTAAATCGTAAATCGCAAATCGTATGTCAAAACGATATCTCATCAGCGGCGGCGGCACCGGCGGGCACATCTTCCCCGCATTGGCCATCGCCAACAAGATCCGCAAGGAAGAACCTGACGCCGAGTTCCTTTTCATCGGCGCCGACAACAAAATGGAGATGCAGCGCGTGCCCGAGGCCGGCTACCCCATCGAGGGACTGACCATCTACGGCATCAGCCGCGACTTTTCTTGGACGGGCATCAAGAAGAACCTCAAGCTGCCCTTCGTGCTGCTGCGCGCGATGCGCAAGGCCAAGTCCATCATCCGCGACTTCCATCCCGACATCGCCATCGGTGTGGGCGGCTTTGCCAGTGGCCCGGCTCTGAAAACCGCCGACAAGCTCGGCATCCCCACCCTACTCCAGGAGCAGAACTCCTACCCGGGTGTCACCAACAAGATGCTCGCACCCAAGGCCAAACGCATCTGCGTGGCCTACGACGGGCTGAACAAATATTTCCCCGCCGAGAAGATTGTCAAGACCGGCAATCCCATCCGCGCCGAGATTCTCAACATCCAGCGCAAGAATCCCGCCGCCTACAAGTTCTTCAACTTCAGTCCCGAGCGCAAAACCGTGCTCGTCGTCGGCGGCAGTCTCGGCGCCCTGACCCTCAACAAGACGATGGCGGCTCATCTCGACGATTTCCGCAAGGCCGACCTGCAGTTGCTGTGGCAGACCGGCGAGCAATATTTCCGCGACATCGACTCCAAGCTCCTCGCCGAGCAGGACGACCACATCCGCATCGTGCCCTTCATCAAGAATATGAACGACGCCTACAGTATGGCCGATGTCATCATATCGCGGGCTGGCGCTCTGGCCCTCTCCGAGCTGGCCATCGTGGGAACGCCTACCATCCTGGTGCCTTTCCCCTACGCCGCTGAGGACCATCAGACCTACAACGCCCGCGCCCTGTCCGACAAAGGCGCCGCCATCCTCATCGCCGACAAGGACGCCCAGGCGCAACTCATACCCCAGCTGATGGAACTTGTACAGGACGAGGCCCGTTGCGCACAGATGAGCCAGAGCCTGAGCACTTTCGCTCAGCCCGCAGCAATTGACGCTATCTACAAGGAAATCAAAGAGGTGGTTCGGAGAGGCTAATCACCCGCCGAAATCATCATAGTGGATCATCTCCTTCCCGACGCCTAAACTATCCAACATCTTCAGTACTGCCTGTAACATCATAGGCGGTCCACAGATGTAGTACTCGATATCTTCGGGAGCAGGATGTGTCTTCAGATATTGTTCGTATATGACATTGTGGATAAAGCCCGTGGGGCCCGTCCAGTTGTCCTCGGGCAAGGCATCCGACAGGGCGATGTGGAACTCAAAATTGTCGTGTTCGGCGGCAAGTTGTTCAAACTCATCCATATAGAAAAGCTCCTTGCGCGAACGACCGCCATACCAGAAACTGGTTTTCCGGGTGGTATGCTTCACCTTGAACTGGTCGAAAATGTGCGAGCGCATCGGGGCCATACCCGCGCCCCCACCGATGAACATCATTTCACGATCGGTGTCCTCCACGAAAAAGTCGCCATAAGGCCCAGACACACTGACCTTGTCGCCGGGCTTCAGACTGTAGATGAAGGATGAGGCCACCCCAGGGTTCACCTTCTCCATCCTACCCTTCTTGCGGTTGAAGGGCGGCACGGCGATGCGCACATTGAGCATCACAATGCCATTCTCTGCAGGATAGTTGGCCATAGAATAAGCTCTAACCGTGGGAGTTCCGTTCTTCATCCGCAGGTCAAAAAGGCCCATCTTCTGCCAGTCGGCACGATAAGGCTCGTCGATATCCATATCTGCAAACGGGACCGTGCAGGCGGGGATGTCAATCTGGATATAGCCACCGGAGCGAAAGTCCATCGTCTGACCATCAGGCAGTTGCAGCACCAACTCTTTGATGAAGGTCGCCACATTACGGTTGGAGAGCACGGTGCACTCCCATTTGCGGATACCGAAGAAGCTTTCGGGGATCTCGATTTCCATATCTTCGCGCACCTTTACCTGGCAGAAGAGGCGGTAGTGCTCGGCGGCCTCCTTGCGGGAGATATGGGTCAACTCGGTAGGCAGAATCTCGCCGCCGCCGGAGAGCACCTTGCCGCGGCAAGTGCCACAGGAGCCGCCCCCGCCGCACGCCGACGGCACAAAGACTTTCCCGTCGGCCAAGGCCTGCAGCAGCGTGCAGCCCCGCTCGTGCTCAATCTCCTTTTTGCCGTTGATATTGATTTTCACGGTGCCTTCGGGAATCATCCTCTTGCGGGCAAACAAAAGAATGCCCACCAGTAACCAGATGATTACCAGGAAGATCACTATTGCAGCTATGAGGGTTGATGTTTGCATTGTACGATTTTCGATTTGCGATTTACGATTTGCGGCTGCCTCACATTCCCAAAAACGCCATAAAACCTATCCCCAAGAGGCCGGTGATGATATAGGCGATGCCATTGCCTTGCAGCGCGGGCGGGACTTTGGCGTAACGGAGGCGCTCGCGGATGGCGGCGAAGGCTGTGATGGCCAGAAGCCAACCGAGGCCCGAGCCAAGTGCATACGAGAGACTGTGCGCCACCGTGGGGAAATTGCGCTCCTGCATAAAGAGCGAACCACCGAGAATGGCACAGTTCACGGCTATCAGGGGTAAAAATATGCCCAAAGCCATATTCAATGCGGGCAGATAACGCTCAAACACCATCTCCAAAAGCTGCACAATGCCCGCAATCACCGCGATGAAGATGATCAGCGACAGGAACGAGAGGTCAGTTTCCGCAAAACCACTGCTGAGCCAAGTCAGAGCCCCCTCCCGCAACAGGTATTTGTCAATCAGATAGTTGACCGGCACCGTAACCGTCAGCACAAAACATACGGCCAACCCTAACCCAAAGGAAGTCTTCACATTCTTGGAAACCGCCAGATAGGAACACATCCCCAAGAAATAGGCGAAAACCATATTGTCGATGAAAACCGAACGGACGAAAATATTGAAAATATCACCCATATCTAACTATCTAATTCCCTTAACTTTTAACTTCTTAACTTCTTAGTTTCTTAATTTCCCATCCCCCACTCCATTCTTCACCCAAATAATGCTCCCCACCAGGATCAGTGCCATCGGCGGGAGAATCATCAGGCCGTTGTTGAGGTAGCCGGCGGCGTACCAAGACTGCGGCACGACGGGATGGTTCCAGAGCGTGCCCGAGCCGAGCAGTTCACGGAAAAAGGCGACCACAACGAGCACCAGTCCGTACCCCACGCCATTCATCACTCCGTCCATCAAGGAGGGCAACGGCTTGTGCGACAGCGCAAAAGCCTCCAGACGGCCCATCACGATGCAGTTGGTGATGATGAGGCCCACAAACACCGACAGCATCTTGCTCACATCATAGAGGTAGGCCTGCAACATTTGGTCCACCAGAATGACAAAGAAAGAAACCACCAGCAACTGCACGATGATGCGGATTCTCGGCGGTATCGTATTACGTATCAAGGAGATGATAAAGTTGGAGCAGGCGCACACCACCGTCACGGACAGCGCCATCACCACGGCGGGCTTCAACTGCGCCGTGACCGCCAGCGCCGAGCACACGCCAAGCGTCTGCACCAAAATGGGGTTGTCTTTACTAAGTGGTCCGAGATATTTCTTCATTCTTTATTATCAGGCTGCAAAGGTACATTTTTTACAATGGGGGTTATTTCTCTCATCATCTCATCCACCCCTCTGGAGGTAATGGTCGCACCGGAGATGGCGTCCACCCGGTTCTCTTCGGCAATCTCACTTGAAGTGCCCGATTTCAGCACTCTGACGGAGACAAAATCACCCTTTTTATCATATAGTTTCTTTCCTTCAAAGGATTTCAGAAAGGCCTCTTGGGTGATTTTCGCGCCAAGGCCAGGGGTTTCCGACTTGTGGTCGAGGGAGATGCCCTTGAGCGTTTGTCCATCTTCAGAGAGCACCGCATAGCCCCATATCGGCCCCCACAATCCCTTGCCATCCAGGCGCAGGGCGATGCCTTTGGAGCCGTCGGCGCAGACGATGCTATATTGTCGTCCGTCATCCGTCAAGGGCACTGCCAATTGCGGGAAGGCGACCACGGCTTTCTCCCGGTCGATGTCGTGACCCGCCGCGCGCAGGATCTGCTGATACATCTCTGCCTGCCGGTTACGGTCGCGGCGCGGCTTCAGAGCCGAAAACGCCACCGTCAGCACCACTGTAATCAACAGCACCAAAGCAGTGATATACGCAAAGATATATGTATTACTGAATTTTCTCATAACCTTTTTTCTCAATAACCTTTCTTGCCTCAACGAACCATCGTCTTTCGTCTAACGTCTCAAGTCTTAACTCTCCTCCGTCGTTTAACATTCGTCTGTATCACACAATAATCGATAAGCGGGGCGAAGATGTTCATCAGCAGGATGGCAAGCATCATACCTTCAGGATAGCCCTTATTGAGGGTTCGGATGAGAATGGCGAGCACGCCGATGAGCAGTCCGTAGATATACTTGCCCGTGCGGGTGTGTGCGGCTGTGACGGGGTCGGTGGCCATAAAGACCGCGCCGAAGAGGAATCCGCCCATCAGCAGCTGTTGATGGGCCGCCGCGGGGCAGAGTCCGGCGAGATTGCAGATGAGTGCCGTTGCATAGCCACCTGCGACGACCGTGAGCATAATGCGCCAATCGGCCACCTGCGTGAAGAGGAGGATGGCGGCGCCAATGAGGATGGCAATCTTGCAGGTCTCCCCGATGCAGCCCGGGATGGTACCGAGGAAGAGTTCCCAGGTGGAGGGCAGCGCCTCGGGGTGACCGTTCATCACGAGAGCCAGGGGCGTGGCACCGGTGACGGCATCCGCGCCGGCTGAGATCCAGACCTTGTCGCCAGAGATGACCGACGGGTAGGCAAAGAAGACGAAGGCGCGGGCCAACAGCGCGGGATTCAGGAAGTTATAGCCTGTGCCACCGAACACCTCCTTGCCGAAAAGCACGGCGAAGGCGGTGGCCAGCGCCACGATCCAGAGCGGCACATCGGGTGGCATAATCATCGGGATGATGAAGCCCGTGACGAAAAAGCCCTCCGCCACCTCTTCCTTGCGTATTTGGGAGAAGAGGACCTCAACGCCCAGTCCGCTGACGTAGGTCACGATGACCAGCGGCAGCCATTTGAGGAAGCCGTACCAGGCAGCGCCCAAAACCGTGGGGGCGTAGCCCATAGAGAGGAAATGCTGGTAGCCCACATTCCACCAGCCGAAAAACAGTGCGGGACAAAGCGCAATCATCACGGTGATCATAATGCGCTTCATATCAACCGCGTCGCGCACGTGGCAGCGTCCCTCCGTCACAGTGGCGGGGGTGCGCAGGAACGTGTCCATCGCATCCAGCAAGGCGTTGAACTTCTTGGGCATTTGCTTTTTCTTTTAGGGGTGCAAAAATACACATATTTCCTATAGGTAACAAATTTTTCTTATCTTTGCAGCGTCCTTATTTCCTAAACGAATAATTATGAAAAAAAACGCCCTCAAACAAATCTCGCCCGTCCTGGTCTGGTTGTTTCTGATGTTCGGCTTTTCAGGATGCATTATCGATCCCATAGAGCCCTCACATCCAACGCACACGGGGCTGACTCCCATTGAATACACCCCTGAAGTTCAAGAGCCCATCACCAACGACTTCACCCTGATAAAGGCTTGCTTAGGGAAATCCCAATCCGAATCTGCCGCCCTGCTGACACATTATGGCTTCTCGCCCACAGAAGGGAACAAATTTGTAAAAACAGAAAATGGCCTCACAAAAGAGGCAACCATATACTCTTCCAGCAATGTTGCGCTGGCCCTGCTCGAAAGCGACTTCGACCTTCAGAAACAAGTTTTCTCTCAATGGATGCGAGAAATCCGGAATTCGGTGGCTTACACGAAGATGGTCAGATCCTCCTTCTCGCTCAGTACTGGCTGGAACAACGGGTATCAACACTTCAACACTCCTGAAGAATTATTGGCCGACCTCGCAATCGTGCCTCCTGCCGATGGAATGTCGGCCTCATTCTACGGGAACGACATCTACGCCAACCAGTACTATCTGGATATGATGCCGGACATTGGTGGCGTTTGTATGCAGATCATCAACCAGCGTGCCGGCCAACCCGCAGATGACTTCACCGAAAGCGACCTTAGGCCCACAGATTTGCAAAAACACATACTGATTTCCAAGGTGGACTACTTGACATTCCGTTACAAGGGCTTTTATGCGCTCAATGTCACTAACAAACTGAACACTGGAAATGAGATTCCTTTTGTGGCAGATTACCGGTCACCAGGAGATTTTGGATACATCAAACTCTATTATCGCAACACCAACAACTTGTTGATGGATGGCACCATCATCTGGTCGGGTTGCGGCGAACTCAATTTCCCCGAATCATTCCGTGCTGGACAGCGGTTGAGCAACGTTCTCCCCTATCCCGGCCAAAGTCGAATTGCCTTCATCAACCAAGAGGGGCATTACACGACCGTATCCGACGATACCGAACTGCAACGTATCTGGCACACACTCTCCCGCCAGAAGGAATTCAGGCATTATTTCGGCCGCACCTCCAAAAAGATTGCGGTGTACCTCTACACGCCCAGTGTAGGTGTCGGCAACCCCGCCGATGCGTACTACCTGGTATTCACGGAGCAATAGGATTTTTTGTGCATTACGATGAAAAGACCCCTTTTGATACTTCTTGCCCTCTTCACGCTGCTTAATGCAACCGCCCAGCGGCGCTACTATGTCGGGATTCCGTTCCATCAGGGCTATCTGAAGGATTCCACGCGGTTCGTGATCGATTGTTTGCCGTGGCACCCGAATGGAAGACTGGACCAGAAATATATGCCACGCTATTTAGAGCCGCTGAAGCAGTTTATGGCAATGCACCCTGGCTATAAGTGCAACTTTTTGTTGTACAGTCACGAAGAAAATGAAGAAAAGAACTTAGGGTTTACTTCATACCAGACAAGACATCTGGCTGATTATTTCACGTATATAGACACCCTCTTCGGGCAGCAATACCTCAACGAAATCATCCCCCACAGCGGTCCAAACCCTTTGTTCAAAGACGTACAAGCCGACAGCAGCCAGCGACTGCCTCGGTGGGAAGCCAACATCTGCTTGAAATCCAGCGTCATCATTGAACTTATTCAGCAATATCCAATCCACCGAATGGCGATGCAGACCGCCTACTTCTCA
Source organism: uncultured Bacteroidales bacterium (assembly GCA_900315705.1). GTDB lineage: Bacteria > Bacteroidota > Bacteroidia > Bacteroidales > WCHB1-69 > F23-D06. The sequence continues at coordinate 59,901 of ONAB01000010.1, forward strand.
CATCCTTGCGAGGACAACGACTTTGATGAGGCACCCACTTTCTCCGGTGGGATGAGCGGGTTGTACGATTACTTAGCGCAGCGTATGGACTATTCCGTGGTGGGGCAATCGAACGTTATCGGCGTGGTGCTAATGGAGTTCACCATTGAGGCCGACGGCAGCGTGACCTCACCCGAAATCAAGGTGCCATTGTTTCTCGCCCTCAACGAACAGGCCCTGCAAATCGTAAGCGAGATGCCACGCTGGAGCCCCGCCCTCAAGGACGGCCGTCCCGTGCGCTGCCGGTACCAGATGCCGATGCATTATACGGGGAATTGATGGCGCTTGCCCGCAGGCCTAACGGCCTGCGAAAAAAACACGGGGGACGCCGCATTCCTACCGAGCCCTTCAGCCCTAACGGGCTGAAATGCAAGTGGCATAACATCCTACCAAATTCGTTCTCTCTGAGGGCTGAAATGCAAATGGCATCGCATATACCGAGCCCTTCAGCCCTAATGGGCTGAAACGTGGGTGACACCACCTTCCCCTAAATCCGCTCTCTCCTAAAGGGCTGAAACGCAAATGGCAGGCCGTTTAGGTCTGCCGGGCTTGGTAGCAACGGGCGCCACGGAGACAACCATCGCAGGCCGTAGGTCTGCGGGCAAAGGGAAAGAATCCCTTAAGACACAAATACGCATAAAATTCGTATTTTTGCATCTCGTAATAATCACAAAAAAATGCCCCCTTACAACGTCAAAATCACCGTCATACGGAAAGTGCAGCACACCGACCTTTCCAAGCTTTACGAAAACCCCATCGAACACGCGTGCGAGGTGCGGGAGGGCGACACGTGGATTGCCGTGGGCGGGCAGAAGCCCGAGGGGCTCTGCGACAGCGCGTGGGAGTCGATGCGGTGGTTCGTGGAGAAACTCGCCGCCGGACGCGGCAACTTCTACGACGGCTGGATGAAGAACCCCTTCTCCGCAATGATCAGCTGCAACGACGGCTTCCGCCCCGTGAGTTTCCTGCTGGAAAGATGCGAGGAGGGATGTTAGCGATTTGCGATTTGCGATTTGCGATGTGCGATGTGCGATGTGCGACTTACGACTTACGATTTGCGATTTAAGGTCTACGGTCTAAGGTCTAAGGTTTCAGGTTTCAAGTCTAAAGTCTTAAGTCTTAATTCTTAACTTTCAACTCTCCACTCACTTATATTCCGTTACCTCAATCACCCAAGCGTGTTCCAGATGGTTCAACAATTCCTGCGTTATACTGGAGAAGTCGATGGTGAGAGTGCCGTCCTTGTCCTGCTTCCATTTGAGTTTGGCATTATAACCCCAGTCTTCCAGCAGTCGGAATGTTGCCTTGGGATTGATTTTAGGCATGTTGTATATTTGTAATGGTTTTGTACAGTCTGGTCGTTCGAACTCGATGATGTAGAGGTTGTTGTTTTTGGTGGTGAAACAACGTACGGTTTTATCCCAATATATACCCCCATCCCAATTGGCTGGGATGGGAGTCTGTTCTCCACCATCTTTGCTCCACTTCAATGAGATGGAAGCTTCTAAATCCTTTTCTTGGAATTCAACCAAAAGGGGCAATATTTCGCCTTTTTGAAGTGTCAATACGGTTTGTGATAGAGGATTTTTCGAAGCGTCTTTGTCGTAACGAAGCACGTTATCCCATATCATCTTGAACGTCTCTTTGTAAACAAAAGCTTTGTCATCAGCAATCAGTGTTAATGTGTATTGCCCATCTTCGGGAATCACGACTTCGCCGCTCCAATGGATTGTGAAATGATCCGTACTTACGCAGCGCAACGGTGCATTCCGAACCCAGTCGAAGTCAATGGTTTCAGATGGAGGCATCTGGGTTACACTTCTTTCTTGCTGGCACGGAATCTCATAAGGTCTTGTCCCATATATTGCCTCTCCGTTGATTTCCAGCCATTTGCCGAGAGCCTTCAGCCGTTCCTGCTGGATGAGCGGGATGGTGCCGTCGGCGTTGGGCCCTACATTGAGGGTCAGGCCACCGCCGTGCGCCACCAACTCCACGAAATGCTGGATTAGTTCCTGGTCAGTCAGGTAGTTGTCCAAATCCTCGTTGCGGTTGAGACCGAAGCTGCGTCCGAGTCCGCGGCACTCGGCCCAAGGCACCTCCGTGTTGGCGATGCCCGCGCTGTACTCGGGTGTCAAGAAACCGTGCTTCGTGCCGTGGCCCCAACGGTTGTTCACGATGGCATTTTTACCCACGGTGTTGTAGTACCAGCTGATCAGTTCCTGCGAACGAAGCTGCTCCGCCGTGTTGTTCCAGTCACCGTCGGAGAAGATGAGGTCGGGCTTGTAGCGCGTTACCAAATCCTTGAACTGCGGCACCATATAGTTGTCCACGTAGCTGCCAATCGCGCTGTCGGGGTCCTGCATCCAGATGTGGCGCGGGTTAGTCCACTCAGGCAGCGAGTAGTAGAAGCCCATCCGCATTCCCTCGTCTCGCACCGCCGTGGTCAGTTCCTCCACGATGTTGCGCTTGGGACCGCTCGCCACACTGTTCCATTGCGGCTGCTGAGGACTGTCCCACAGACAATAGCCGTCGTGGTGCTTGGTGACCAAAACCACATATTTCGCTCCCGCATACTGGAAGAGGTCTGCCCATTCGTCTGGATTCCAGAGTTCAGCATACCAGTATTTGGTGAGTTCTTTGTACTGGTCGAAAACAGGCTTGGTAGTATCGGCGTAGTAGCTCATAATACGCATCCTTTCCACATCTTTCTGCATCAGTCCACGGTAGAACCACTCGCCGTAGCCCTCCTTGGAGGCGTAGGCCGGCACGGAGTAGAGTCCCCAGTGAATGAAGATGCCGAGCTTCGCATCCTGGAACCACTGCGGGTAGCCGCGCTGGTTGAGGGACTCCCAGGTGGGCTGAACTTGTGCAGGGGCACGCATCGTGAACCCAGCCAGCAGGAGCACGATTATGGTTGCGCCCCACACTGCGCAGCGCTTGTGAGGCAAGCCCCCACACTGCGGCTTCGCCTTGTGCGGGGTTACTTGCGCTTCGCGCACATTGTCCCTTCGGGACTGCTCAAAGAATAAATTCTCCATTCTCAATTCTCAATTCTCAATTCAAAAGCCGCTTCCTCCACAATCCGCTGGCAATCTTTCTTGGAGGGGCACACCAGCTCGCAGAGGGCAAAGTCCTCGCTGTCAACTTCGTAAATGCCAAGGGCTTCCATCTGTTCTATATCCTTGATTTCACAAGCTTTGAGCAACTGGAGGGGCATCAAGTCAAAGGGAAAGACCTTATCATAAACGTCCGTCATCATAAAGGCGCGGCGACCACCGTGCAGCGAGGTGTTCACTTCGTAGGTGCGCTTGGGCGTGAGCCAGGCGAGGAAGGTGCGCGAGAGGCTCCACTTCTTCAACCCGGGCAACAACCAGCCCAAAAACTCACGCTTTCCGCCTTCCGCGATGACCGTCATCTGCTGGTCGTGGAAACCCAACAGGGGCAATTCCTGGCATTTGCGACCGCTCAAGACACTGCCGCTGATAACGCGGACATTCTCCTGCGTGAGGTTGTCGTTGAGAAGCGCCGTTAGGTCCGCACCGTACACCGTGGTAAAGTAACCCGTGCGCCTGATTTCAGGTCCCGTCAGGGCGGCGGTCTTCCCGAACTGCAGGATATGCTCCGCGAAGAAGCGCCCTATCCGGGCCACCTCCTGCGGATAGATGAACCAGACCGTTTCACCCTTGTCGATGGGGTCGATATGATGGATGTGCGTGCCCACGTTGCCAGCAGGGTGCGGACCGCTGAAGTAGTGTTTTTCCACATTGTTCGCCCTCTCAAACAGCGCATTGTCAGCCCCTTTTCGCATACAAAGATGTATCGGAGCATCCTCAGCCGCCATCTGTAGAATCTGGAGTCCGCGCAGGAAAGAATCCTCCTGACCGCGCAAGAGGATGCTATAGTCAGGAGCGAGGGGATTGCTGTCGAAACAGGGCACAAACACCGACTTGGGGCGAACATCGGGGTTGGGGATCACCGCAAAGGGGCGCTGGCGAAGTGAGGACCACAGTCCATATTGCAGCAACAGCGCCCGGATGGCACGTCCGTCGGAGGGCTCGTCAAACGGCACTTGAAGATGCGTGGGGGCCTCCGCATCGCGGCTGATGGCCACATATTGGACAACACGCTTCTCGCCCCGCACAATCTCCTTCACAATGCCCGCAACCGGGGATACAACCACGATGCGCTCGTCCTGCTTGTCGCAGAAGAGGGGCGTGCCCACCTGCACAGTGTCGCCCGCATTGACAAGCAGTTTAGGCTGCAGCCAGCGGAAGTCGCCAGGACTGACATATATAGTGTCAGACAAGACGTTTTCCAACATCGTGTCGGCGGCCTCTCCGGCGATTTTCAAATCCAAGCCTTTGCGAATTACGAAGTCCATTTTCTCAAGATTGACTGGGGACAGAGATTAATCAAATTGGAATTTCCAGCGCCGGTGACTCCAGAGCCAAAAGGCAGGTTGCTGGCGTATGGTTTGCTCGAGGAGTTCCACATAGCGTTGGGTAATGGCGTACTCGGGCAGGTCGTTGGGATGCTCGGCAATAAGCTGAACCTCAACGCGGTATTTGCCCATCCTCTCTTTTATCACCTGATAATAGAAGACAGGAATATCGTATTTGCGGGCAAAGTGCTCTGCTCCGAAGATAACGCCTGTCGTATGGTTCAGGAACTGGGTCACATAGCACCTTTTCTTGCTGTTGGGCGACTGGTCGCTGAGCATCATATAGGCCGCCGGGCGGTGCTGGGTTTCGTACTCCTCGAAAGTGTCGCGCACGGTGTCGGCAAACACCACCTGCGTGCCATAGCGGGTACGCGCGCGGTTCACCAGTTTCTCGAACACCTTGTCGGAATTGCCCTTGCCCACGCCCACGCCGTGATGCTTGAACATCTCCTCCAGCGCCAGTATCATCCACTCCCAGTTATTGTAGTGGGAAGACATCAGGATGACGCTCCGGCCCTGCTCGTAGAAAGCGTTCACCGCCTCGGGGTTGGCGCAGTGGTACCGGCGGCGCAAGATCCATCGCGGAAGCACCAGCATCTTGATCATCTCCACGGCAATCTGCGACAGATGCCAATAATACTGGTTGCGCAAGCGGCGCAGCTCTCGCCCACCCTTCTCCGGGAAAGCGCTCCGCAGGTTCTCCTCCACCACCTTGCGGCGATAGCGCACCACATAATTCAGCACCAGATAGAGCGGGGCCGCCAGCAGATAGAGCACCGGCAACGGCAACAGCGCCAATGGATAGCATATCACATATATGAAAAAGTAGGTGATGAACATAGGCTAACGGGAGAATGGAGGAATTTCGTCCAGATGCAGGGCAAAATCGTAAAGAGAGTCAAAATGGGAGGTGGTAATATCGAGAATATGCTCGAACTCGGGATGGCGCACGGCCCCCACGTGGACGGGAATAATACCGGCATTGCGGGCAAATTGCATATCGGAGATCGAATCGCCAATCATCAAAGACTTCCCAAAGTCGATTTCCGGGAAATCCCGCTGGGCCTGCATCGCCATTCCGATGTTGGGCTTGCGGCAGGCACAGGAGTCCGACGCAAGATGGGGACAGCAGTAGATCCTGTCGAAGGGAGTGCCTTGAACGAGGAGCTGGCCCTGCATACGGTCGTGTATGTGGTCGATGTCCTCCAGCGTGCAGAGACGCTTGCCCACGCATTGCTGGTTGGTGACCAGGATGATTCTCGCAAAGCGGGGACGCAGGATACGCATCGCCTCAAGGAAGTGAGGAATATAGACAAATTGCTCTGGCTCCATCACATAGCCACCTACAATCTGCTCGTTCACCACGCCGTCGCGGTCCATAAAAAGGGTCCATTGCAAATCTGCCATCGTCTCAATATTAGGCTGCAAAAGTACAAAATTATTTCTTTTTTCGTACTTTTGCCGCCCAAAACCAATGCAGGACAAAAAGAAGCAAGGATGAAAAGAACACCTTTGGCACAGCGATTGTTTCCGAACTACACCTCCCGCGAGGAGATGCTGAATATGACGAGCCACATTGTCGGGGCGGTTTGTGCCCTCGTGATGATTGTGTTGGCGCTGCAGACCTCCATCCGCAGCCACTCGGCCCTGTCGGTCGTGTGCGCGGCCCTGTACACCACCTGCGTGCTGATCACCTTTGTGGTCTCCAGCGTCTATCACGGGCTGCCCAAGGGCAAGGGCAAGCAAGTGATGCGCGTCATCGACCACTGCGACATCTTTTTCACCATAGCCGGCACCTACACGCCGATAGCCCTGCTGAGCATCCGCTCCGTCAATCCGACGATGGGCTGGGTGATTTTCGGCATCGAGTGGGCGTTGGCCCTCCTGGGCGCCACGCTCAACGCCATCGACCTGAAGAAGTACTCCAAGTTCTCGATGGCCTGCTACCTTGGGATGGGCTGGTGCGTGGTGATCAGTCTGCGCGACGCCATCACGGGGATGACGATGAACGGTTTCCTGTGGCTGCTCTGGGGCGGTCTGGCCTTCACCATCGGGGCCGTCCTCTACCTCATCGGGAAGAAAAAGCGCTACATACACTTCGTGTTCCACATTTTCGTCGTCATCGGCATTGTGCTGCAGTTCATCGGAATCTGGCGGTATGTGTTGTAGGGGTAATACAAGTATTAGTATTTTGTGTACCTTTGCAGCCGTGAAAAAGATTTTGATAATTGTCATCGGATGCGTGCTCTTGGGCACAGCCTGCCATCGGGCACCGGTACAGCAGTTTGCCGGCGCGGCACTCGGCACCACGTACCACATCACCTACATCGGGGCTCCCGACCCCACCCTGCCCAGCCAGGTGGACTCCTTGTTGCGGCACATCAACAAGACCTTCTCCATCTTCGACACCACCTCCCTCATCTCGCAGATCAATGCGGGCGAAGAGACTGCATTGAGCAAGGATTTCCTCCACGTGTTGCAAATGGCGCTCGTGGTGTCGGACAAAACCGGCGGGGCTTTTGACTGCACCATACAGCCGTCGGTGGAGTTGTGGGGATTCGGCCGTGAAGGGCAGAAGCAGGTCGTGCCCCGCGAAACCATCGACTCGGTGCGGCAGTTCGTGGGCAGCGCAAAGATCAGCATTGAAGACGGGCACATCGTGAAGGCAGACCCGCGCGTGCAGCTCAACTTCAACGCCATCGCCAAAGGGTTTGCCGTGGACAAGGTGGCGGCGCATCTCATCGCTTCAGGATACGAGAACTGCATCGTGGAGATCGGCGGCGAGATTGTGGCCCACGGCACCAAGCAGGGCAAGCCCTGGAAAGTGGGCATCCAGACTCCCACCTCCACCGCCGACGGGGCCGTGGAGAGCCAGCGCAGCTTCCCGCTGCAGAACCGCGCTGTGGCCACCTCCGGCAACTACCGCAACTATTTTGAGAAGGATGGCAAACGCTACACGCACATCCTCAACCCGGTTACAGGATGCCCTGAAGAGACCAACCTGCTCAGCGTCACCGTGTTGGCACCCGACTGCACCACCGCCGACGCCTACGCCACCGCCTTTATGGTGCTCGGCCTGGAGCCCTCCCTGCGCATCGTCAAGGCCGACACCGCGCTGGAGGCCTGCTTCATCTACGACGACCACGGCAAGCTGCGCGTGGAGAGTACTTTTTGAGAGTTGAGACTGGAGACTGGAGACCGAAGACTTTAACTCCTATAACCTTTAACCTTTAACCTTTTTAACCTAACAACTTACAACATTATATCAATGAAAGAATTAGCAAAGAACATACTGGATGCAATGTCATCCGGCAAAAATGAAAAACTGAACTACAAACAAATCGCCGCCAAGGTCGGCATATACGACAAGAAAGGCCGCGAGCAGGTCAAGGAGCAGATCGACCGCCTGATAGAGGCCAAGTTGCTGCTCCACGCCGGGCGCGGCAAGTACCGCGTCAACTACAAGCAGCTGAAGAACAAGGACACCAACCGCAACTACGTCACCGGCCGCATCGAGATGAAGCGCAGCGGGATGGCCTTCGTCATTCCCCAGTACGACCCCAACGATTCGCCGGAGGAGTCGCAGGCCGAGGACATCTTCATCGCCGACGGCAACTTGGGCAATGCCCTGAACAACGACCTGGTCAAGGTGGCGCTCTTCCCCACCCGCCGGGGCAAGCGCCCCGAGGGGCAGGTGGTGGAGGTGCTCGAGCGCAGTCGCAAGCAGCTCGTGGGCACCATCTCCATCAAGAAGGGCGTGGCCTACTTCATCCCCGACAACGTCTTCTTCCGCCGCGACATCATCATCCCCGGCCGCCTGCTGCGCAAAGCCAAGAGCGGCGACAAAGTGGTGGTGGTCATCGTGGACTGGGTGGCCGGCACGCGCAGCCCGCTGGGCGAAGTGATCCACGTGCTCGGCAAGCCCGGCAACAACGACGTGGAGATGATGGCCATCCTCGCCGAGAACGACTTCCCGCTCAAGTTCCCCAAAGAGGTGGAAGAGGAAGCCAACAGCATCCCCACGGAGATCTCGGCCAAAGAGCTCAAGCAGCGCCGCGACTTCCGCGACGTCACCACCTTCACCATCGACCCCGCCGACGCCAAGGACTTCGACGACGCCATCTCGTACGAGAAACTCGACAACGGCCTGTACCGCATCGGCATCCACATCGCCGACGTCTCCTACTACGTGCGCCCCGGCACCGCTTTGGACAAGGAGGCCTACGAGCGCGCCACGTCCGTCTATCTGGTTGACCGCACCATCCCGATGCTCCCCGAGGCGCTCTCCAACAACCTCTGCTCGCTGCGGCCTAACGAGGACAAGCTCTGCTACAGCGCCGTCTTCGACCTCGACGACAACGCAAAGGTTCACAAGGAGTGGTTCGGCCACACCGTCATCAACTCCGACCACCGCCTCGACTACGAGCAGGCCCAGCAGGTGATTGACACCGGCGAGGGCGTGCTCTCCGACGTGCTGCCCAAGCTCAACGAACTGGCCCAGATTATGCGGAAGAAGCGCTTCGACAACAACGCCATCAACTTCGAGACCGAGGAGGTGAAATTCAAGCTCGACGAGAGCGGCCACCCCATCGGCGTCTATCTCAAGGTGCAGAAGGAGGCCAACTGGCTCATCGAGGAGTTTATGCTCCTGGCCAACAAGCGCGTGGCCGAGAAGGTGGGGCGCAAACGGCTCACCGGCAAGGAGCCCAACGTGTTCGTGTATCGTATCCACGACAAGCCCCTGGACGAGAAAATCGACACCTTCAAGAACTTTGTCAAGAAGTTGGGCTTTGAGCTCAAGACCAACACGCCCAAGGCGCTCAGCAGCTCGCTCAACGATATGCTGGAGAAGCAGAAGGGGCACGCCGACTACGATATGCTCAGCAAGTTGGCCATCCGCACGATGGCCCGCGCCTGCTACTCCACCGACAACATCGGCCACTACGGACTGGCCTTCCCCTACTACACGCACTTCACCTCCCCCATCCGCCGCTATCCCGACCTGATGGTGCACCGCCTCCTCGACCGCTACTTGGCCAACGGCGAGTCGGTCAAAAGAGAGGAGTACGAGGAGTACTGCAAGCACTGTTCGCAGATGGAGCACCAGGCCACCGAGGCCGAGCGCACCTCCATCAAGTACAAGCAGGCCGAGTACCTGGCCGACAAGGTGGGCGAAACCTTCGACGCCACCGTCTCCGGCGTCTCCAAATGGGGCATCTACGCCGAACTGGCCGAATCCAAGTGCGAGGGACTCATCTCGATGCGCACCCTCAACGACGACTTCTACTATATTGACGAAGAGAACTATACACTTGTCGGGTTGCACCACGGGCGCTCGTTGCGCTTCGGCGACAAGCTCAAGGTGCGTGTCGTGGCCGTTGACCTCCTCAAAAAGCAGATGGACTTCGAATGGATAAAAGAGTAACGCGCAGCATTCTCTTCGCGCTCCTTTTCGTGTGGCAGCTGCCCCAGAATCTGGTGGCATTGGCCATAATGCCCTTTCTGGGCAAGTTGCGGATAGTGACGTGCCGCAACTACTGTATCGGTCTGGCGGGCAAACGTTTCCCAGAGAGGGCCGGCGGCATCTCCTTGGGCAACTTCGCCTTCTTCCACCCCGACACGGCGCACGACGAGTTCACCATCCGCCACGAGATGGACGGGCACACCGTCGATTCCAAGATTTTCGGTCCCCTGTACCTCCTCGTCATCGGCATCCCCTCCATATTACATATAGTATTTATGAAGAAAGGGGGCCGCTACTACGATTTCTACACCGAGCGCTGGGCCAACAAGCACGCGGGAATCTTTAAGAATTGAGAGTGGAGAGTTGAGAATGGAGAATGGAGAGTGGAGAGTGGAGAGTGGATTTCGAGGGGGAGATTGTCTTTTTAACTGAAAAATGTTATTTTTGCACTTGTTTTTGTAAGAACCATAATTGACAATGAATGAAGAGAACCTTTCGATAATACAATCTTACAAGTAGTATGTTATTATTCGATTTATATAACCTTTCGGAAGAAGACATCAAGTTGCGATATATTACGCCGGCAATTCTCAATAAAGGATGGTCGGTGGAGGATATTTCTATGGAATTGAAGGTGAAACTTACCGATGGTAAAATCAATTTGAAAGGTAATCTGGTGTCGCGTGGCAAGCCAAAATATGCCGACTATGTGTTGTATTATAACCGAGCCACCCCCATCGCCATTGTGGAGGCTAAAGATGCCACACATACCGCTTCTTTCGGTTTGCAGCAGGCTAAGGAGTATGCGCAGATGATGGATGTCCCCTTTGCTTACAGTTCCAATGGGCAAGGATTTCAGGAATACGACTTCCTCACGGGCAAGGAACGCTCCCTCAAAATGGAAGAATTTCCTACGAAAGAGGAACTTTACACTCGCTATTTCGCAGAGATGAACGATGGACAAGGCCTTTCCTCTGAGGAGTTGAAGGTCATTGAGCAACCTTATTGCACAGGACAGGATATTTTCCCGCCTCGTTATTACCAGCGGAATGCCGTCAACAGAACAGTTAATGCGATTGCTCAAGGCCAAAAACGGCTCCTTTTGGTTATGGCTACCGGAACAGGTAAAACCTATACGGCTTTCCAAATAGTATATCGTTTGTTGAAAGCAGGATTGATAAAGAAAGTGCTCTATCTCGCTGACCGAAATGTTTTGATTGACCAATCTATTCAGCAGGATTTCAAACCTTTAAGCAAAACCATTCACAAAGTCAACTACCAGCAGGATTTGGGTAGTGGCATCACCGCATACGAGGTTTATTTTGCGCTTTATCAACAACTGATTGGACAAGGTGGAAAACAAAACTATAAAGAGCTCTTCAAACCGGAGTTCTTTGATATGGTCATTGTGGACGAGTGTCACCGTGGAAGCGCCAAGGACGACAGCAACTGGAGAGAAATTCTGGAATATTTCAAAGATGCCATCCAATTAGGTATGACTGCCACTCCTAAGGAGACCAGATATCAGTCGAGTATCAGCTATTTTAATGAGCCGATATATACCTATAGTCTGAAAGAAGGCATTGAAGATGGTTTTCTTGCTCCGTTCAAAGTGGTGAATATCACGACCAACATCGGTGACGAATGGCGTCCCCTTAAAGGTCAAAGAGACATATTCGGCAATCTGATTGAAGATCGGATCTATAACAATTCGGATTACGATTACAACATTGTCATTGAAGACCGAATCAGAGAAGTTGCCCACGAAATCACGCACTATTTGAAGAGTACTGACCGTATGGCGAAAACCATAGTTTTCTGCGCCGATGAGGAACACGCTGATCGGATGCGAACTGCGTTGGTCAATGAAAATTCGGATATGTGCAAGAAGAATCCGGACTATGTGGTACGCATTACGGGAAGTGATACTTACGGGCAAACCAAGTTGGATTATTTCATTTCGGTCTCTTCCAAATATCCTGTTATTGCCACTACCAGCAAACTGCTTTCAACAGGCGTGGACTGCAAGATGGTGAAATTGATTGTGCTTGACCAGAATATCAACTCTATGACCGAATTTAAGCAGATTTTGGGGCGTGGCACCCGAATTCGCGAGAAAGAGGGTAAAATGCACTTCACCATTATGGATTTCCGCAACATCACACGCCTGTTTGCCGATCCCGAATGGGACGGTCCTCTGGAAGTGGATGAAAACTACGGAAAAGACAGAGAATACAAGTATCCTGTTCTCGATGAGCAAGTTCCTGAAGTTGAAGAGCCTAAAACCGATTATATTCCCAAACCCATAGTGGACAAGGATGGGTGTACGGTTAAAATCATCAACAAAGTAGTTTCCGTGTATGATACAAATGGGAAGCTTCTTCGTACGGAGAGTGTCACAGACTATACCAAAAAGAATATCAACGACACCTACGCCAATCTTGATGATTTCATTCATCATTGGAATGCTGCGGAGAAAAAGGCGGAGATTACGGACTTGTTGCGTGAGAGCGGGATTGACTTGGAGGCCTTAAAACAAGACAGGAATATGGAAGAGGTAGATGATTTTGATTTCATCTGCCACATTGCATACGGCAAGAAACCTTTGACCCGTCGCGAGCGGGCGGAAAATGTGAAAAAGCGGGATGTGTTCAACAAATACGGCGAACAAGCCCGAAAAGTGTTGGAAGCGTTGTTGGACAAATATGCTGACGGCGGCATTTCCCAATTGGAGAGCCGTACTGTGCTTCGTCTTGATCCCTTCCGTCAAATGGGTTCGCCCGCAAATATTGCCAAATTCTTCGGTGGCAATCAGCAGTATATTTCCGCAGTAAAAGAACTTGAACAATTGATTTACAGTAATATCGCATAAACATTTATGGCACTGACTAATTTTGTTAAGAGCATCCGTAACATTATGCGCAACGACGCTGGCATCAATGGCGACGCACAGCGCATTGAGCAAATCGCTTGGATGCTGTTCCTGAAAGTGTATGACGAAAAGGAGAACGACTGGGAATTCAACGAGGACAACTACGTCTCGTTCATCCCGGAAAACTGCCGTTGGCGCAACTGGGCCAAGGACGACGGCACGGGCGAAGCCTTGACAGCCGACGCCCTGCTCGATTTCGTCAACAACACCTTGTTCCCGACCTTGAAGAATCTGGAGGTGACGCCGCAAACACCTATGCGCAGCGCCATCGTGCGCACCACCTTCCAGGATGCCAACCAATATATGAAAGACGGCGTTCTGCTCCGTCAGGTGATCAATGTCATCGACCAACTTGATTTGGGCGATTATGAGGAGAGCCACGCCTTTGGCGAGATTTATGAAGCCATCTTAAAAGAGATGCAGAGTGCCGGCTCGGCAGGCGAGTTCTACACGCCGCGCGCCCTGACCGATTTTATGGCCGAAATCATCCAACCCAAGGTGGGGGAAAAGATGGCCGATTTCGCCTGCGGCACGGGCGGCTTCATCACCAGCTGGCTGAATGCCCTCGACAAGGAAGTCAAGACGGCAGAGGACAGGGAACAATATGCCCAGTCCATCTTCGGCATCGAGAAGAAGCAGTTCCCCTATATGCTGTGCGTGACAAATATGCTGCTCCACGACATCGACTCGCCCAAGGTACTGCACGACAATTCATTGGCGAAAGACGTGCTCAACTACACCGATGATGACAAATTTGACGTGGTGCTGATGAATCCTCCCTACGGCGGTAGCGAGAAGAACGACATCAAGAAACACTTCCCCTCGGACCTGAGTTCGAGCGAGACCGCCGACCTCTTTATGGTGCTCATAATGTACCGCGTGAAAGAGAACGGACGTGCCGCCGTCATCTTGCCCGACGGCTTCCTGTTTGGCACCGACAATGCCAAATTGGCCATCAAGGAGAAGATGTTGCGCGAGTTCAACGCGCACACCATCATCCGTCTGCCGGGTTCCATCTTTGCGCCCTACACGAGCATCAACACCAATATCATCTTCTTCAACAACGAGAAAGCCGACGACGCCCCCGAGGGTTTCAGCACCAAGGAGACTTGGTTCTATCGTTTGGATATGCCCGAAGGCTACAAGCACTTCAGCAAGACCAAACCTATGCGCGTGGAGCACTGCCAGCCCATTCGCGACTGGTGGACCGACCGCAAGGAAATCGTCACCACCGACGAGGAAGGCAACGTGGTGGACGAGAAGTCGCGCTGCTTCAAGGTGGAGGACTTGATGGCCAAGGCCTGCAACTTCGACCAATGCAAGTTCCCCAAGGCCGACGAGGAAGTGCTGCCGCCCGCCGAGTTGCTCAAAGATTATTTTGCCAAGCGTACCGAACTTGACCGGAAAATTGACAGGACATTGGCCGATGTTCAGAGAATTTTAGGAATCGATATTTCATAAATTTATACCAACCATAAATAAAAAAAAGGGTATATTTGCGATTTAGAAACCGAAGAGTTTTTAATACGACATACGCATTATAAACAGCCCACTATGAACGATTTAACAGTTTCAAATATCGAACGGCAGAATGTATTGAACAACCCATATGCAATCGCAAGGATTCAGGACAATCTTGGGGTGACAGGTATGTTCTTTGACGAGGAATACCTTTTTACCAAAAAGATGGTGGCAGATTTTTATGACGTGGATATATCAACAATAGACCGATACCTTCTTCAATATCCAGACGAGCTAAAACAAAACGGATATTTTTTATGTAAAGGTAAAAGACTGAAAGAGTTTAAGTTACAATTTGCTCACGTCATAAATGAGGCGAGCAAAACAACTCAGTTGGGATTATTTAACTTCCGTGCTTTTCTTAATATAGGAATGTTGCTGACCGAAAGCGAAAAGGCAAAACAAGTACGCAGTTTGATTCTTGACATTGTGATTGCCACGTTGAACGAGCGTGCCGGAGGAGGTACCAAATATATCAACCGGCGTGATGCGAACTATCTCCCTACGGCCCTGAAAGAAGTCAACTACCGCAAACAACTCACCTCGGCATTGAGAGCCTACGTTGATGGACATTCTTGTTTTCTCCTTTTGCTGTGGGCATTGCTTTACCGATGGCAACAAACGCATTGCATTAACGGTGGGTGCCGCATTTCTGTTGCATAACGGTTATTATTGGGCCGCCAAAACATTTATGTCGCAGATTGAGGCTTTTGTATATCACGTGGCGGCCACTCATATCGACAAGGAATTGTTTCGAAGAATTATGCAATGCGTGGTTGACAACACCGACTATGATGAAGAATTAAAAATTGATATTGCGAATGCAATACGTAATAAAACAACAGATTTTCAAGAGGAATTATGAACGCCCAGCAACTAAGAAACAGCATACTCCAGCAAGCCATCCAAGGCAAATTGGTAGCCCAGGACCCCAACGATGAGCCCGCCTCGGTGCTGCTCCAGCGCATCCGCAAGGAGAAGGAACGCCTCGTGAAGGAAGGCAAACTGAAGAAGAAAGACTTGGAGAGCAAGCCGATTGAAGAGGGTGAGATTCCGTTTGAGATTCCGGAGGGGTGGGAGTGGTGCAGAATAAGTTCAATTGCTTCGGTTTTAGGAGGCAAAAGAATACCAGCAGGACGAAAACTTTCACAAGAGAATACCGGACATGTCTATATTAGAGTGTCTGATATGAAGGAAAACACCGTGTCGACTGACAATCTCCAATATGTTCCAGAGGATATTTATCCATCAATTTCTCGATATATTATAAACAAAGAGGATGTATATATTACTGTTGCTGGAACTATTGGTAGAATTGGCAAAATCCCTTCTGAATTAGATGGAGTAAATTTGACTGAAAATGCTGATAGATTAGTGTTCAGTGTTATTGATCAAGATTGGTTAATAAAGTGTTTGCAGTCTAATACTGTTCAAACTCAAATTGTGGATGTTACGACAAAAGTCGGACAACCAAAGTTGGCAATTGCGAGGATACAAAATCTACTTATTCCTCTTCCCCCTCTTGCCGAGCAGCGTCGCATTGTGGCGAAGATAGAGGAGTTGATGCCTTTGGTGGAGCGTTACGGCAAGGCGCAGCAGGCCTTGGACCAGCTGAACGAGAGCCTGCCCGCGCGTCTGCGACAGAGCATCTTGCAGGAAGCCATTTTTGGTAATCATGTGGGGATACAATTGTCTGAAATAAAAGATGTTAAGCTGAAAGATATTTGTGAAATTGTTATGGGGCAATCACCAGAAGGAAATACATACAACAATTCAAATGGAATAGAGTTTCATCAAGGGAAAGTGGCATTTGGTGAAATGTTTTTAAAGCCTTCGGGAGTGTTTACTACAAATCCTACTAAATATGCAGAGCCTGATTCTATTGTGGTAAGTGTTCGTGCCCCTGTTGGCACGGCTAACATTACGAAAAGAAAGATTTGCATTGGCAGAGGTTTGGCGTGCATAAAGCCAAAACAGGATGCTGATTTGATGTATATCTATTACTTGCTGGAATCGCCAGAGGTTCGTGAATATTTAGAAGATAATTCTACAGGCACAACCTTTAAAGCCATTTCAGGAAAAGTCTTGCAAAATTTAGAGATTCCTCTTCCCCCACTTTCCGAGCAGAAGCGAATAGTGGCGAAGGTGGAGGAGTTGTTTGGAGTGCTGGGATAAAGAAATAATTATTGTTGATATGGCTGAAAAGTTTGAAGCACAAAAAGCGCTATTGATCAAATCGATTTTGGAACAGTATTCCCAAAACAATGTGAATATTCAATACTCATCCTTATGGGCAGCTAAGCTTGGCAAGAGTAAATGGATTTGGCCTATTCGGATAGTTTCCAGTTTGTTGACCATTATTCCAATTGTTCTTGAAATCTTGAGAAGTTATGGGATTCTTGACAATTCGAATCGGAGTGTTATGTGGATTATTATTGTATGTTTGTTTTTTGCCGCGTTAATGCTGCTTATAAATCCTGATTGGATGGAATCGCTCTTGTCGATGAAAAGAAAAGAGGCAAATACACTGTTAGATTTGAACAAAAGATTACAACAGTATGAATACAAATTGGAAGGACTTTATAATGAAGTCTGTGCCTCAAAAACAAATATCAGTGCATTACAGAGTAAGTTTAATTCTCTGAGAATGGAGTACATTAATGATGTGAACTTACATGATAAGCTTACTGGTGAACTTGACAGAGAATTGGAAGACGAGGCAAGGAAAAAAACAACTGAAATTGTGGACATTAAAAAACTTGTTATATATGAATAGTCATCAACAACACACACCTGATAAGGAAAGAATTGAAGAAGGTAAAATCACTCCTCCTCCTGTTCAAAGACCTAAACCAAACAATCCTAAACCCAAAGGCAATGAAGAATAAAATGAAATTCAATAACGATCAAGCCAAAGCTCAAAATGGCATAATAACACCTCCTTCTGTGATTCGTCCTACTAATGCGAACGAAAAAACTCAAAAGTCAGATACAAAATCAAAAAAATGAACAGAATCGTACTCATAGGCAACGGCTTTGATTTAGCGCACGGCTTGAAAACCAGTTATGCGGATTTTATTGATTGGTATTGGAATGAATGGGGGGAACGATTGCGAAGTGGTAAAAACATATTGGAAGAAGATCATTTTTGTTCGTTCAATTTAAATAAAAGTGTCCCCGCTGCTGGATGGTATCTTGTTTGGCCGTATTGTGTTAAAATGAATCCAGCACGGCCTTGGACTAACAAAGAACTTGTTGACATAGCAAAAGGACATCAAGAACTATGCACCTATAAAAACAAAAGCGATTTTTTTGAAAAGATCTGCGATCATCTACGGAGAAAGAAGTGGGTTGATATTGAAGACATTTTCTACGTTTTCTTGAAAAAAAGTTTTGTGCCAAAACACATTAATGACGATTTAGAATTCCTCAAAAACAAACTCATTGAATATTTGAGCACCTTGGAGGAAGCAGCCTTCAATTCTTTAATAAGAAAACAGATACTGGAACCAATCTCTCAGAAGGATATCGCAATCGGTTCTAAAGATAAATGGAAAGAGGTGATGAAAGATCGGTTGAACTACGATAAGAGTAAGTGGGAGTATTTGATTGAAGGATACATTCTAAACAGGGAAAATCCACATTATTCATACCATTCAGTAGAATATTTCAAAAAAATATACGGATTAGACATTATTAATGGTGAAGTAGATGAAAGTATATGTCCTACGTTCAGACTTCCCGATAACATCATGCTCCTCAACTTCAACTATACGAATACATCTGACTTGTATCTTCCAAAGGCAGATAAGTTCACGATTAATCATATCCACGGAAGTCTATCAAAGCCCGAAAGTGTGATTTTCGGCTATGGGGACGAAAGAGACGACGAATACGAAGTGTTGATGAAGAAAAACGATAACGAATATTTGCGTCACATTAAATCGTTTCGATATTTGGAAGCCTCAAACTATCGTAACTTGCTCTCTTTTATTGAATCCGCCCCGTATCAAGTTTGCATTATGGGTCATTCTTGCGGTCTTTCCGACCGGACGCTGCTCGCCACACTTTTTGAACATCCAAATTGTGTCTCTATCAAGCCTTATTACCACAAAAAGGATGACGGCACTGACAACTACCGCGTACTCGTGCAGAACATCGCCCGTAACTTCTCTGACCCACGTATGATGCGCGACCGCGTGGTGCGGAAGGACAGGTGTGAGGCGTTAGGCTGTCATTTGTGATCGTCGCCTCGCGCCTCCCTTCCGCGGCGCTTTCTTTTCCCCTTCATCGCACGCGCACCCCGCGCCGCGGGTGGGGTAGCACGTGCTACCGTTGTCCTACCAAGCTTTGACCCCGGCGGGGTCCGGGGTAGGGGTCGCGCCACCCCTGCCAAGCACGGCACACCTCCGGCGTGCTCGCGGCGGTTGTCGTGGGTCGTTAGCTGCCGTTCTGCACGCTTCGTGCCAAAGGAGAAACCCAAGAAGAATGGTTATCTTGAGGTTTGTCGTTGTGATGATAATAAAAAAATCAACATACACTTTCTGTAATTAAAAAAAATGTATCTTTGCCGGCAAAAGATCATCAAAATGGATTTGACCTTCGCTGACAAGAATCTTATGAAATGTGCTTCGGATAAACGAAAGTGCCAGAAGGAGATGGGAAAACAGCGTGCTGAACTGTATCTAAGAAGAATTGCTGATCTTGATGCTGCAAACACTCTCGAGGACGTCAGGTATTTGCCAGGACATTACCACGAGCTGACACAAGATAAAAAAGGGAAATGGGCTTGTGATCTGGATCAACCGTATCGGCTTGTATTCAAACCTCACGAAGACCCCATTCCCGAGGATGAGAACCATAAGTATATTTGGGCTGAAATATTAGGGGTGGAAATCATAGAAATAGTCAATTACCATAAGGAAAAATAACAACAACAAGTATGGCACAGAGAAAAAAATTCAGGGCAGTTTACGCCTTTCATCCGGGAACAACATTAAGGGAAAAACTGGATGAAATGGGGATGAGCGTGAAAGAATTCGCAGTGAGAACTTCCAAACCGGAGAAAACTATCAATGCAGTGTTGATGGGTGATAGCTCTTTGACACCTGATATGGCTGTCGCTTTTGAACAAATCACTATGATTCCTGCTCATATGTGGCTAAACCTCCAGCGGAATTACGATGAGTATATGGCGCGACAAAAACGGGAAGCGATTCTCAACGATGAAGAGACCATCGCTTGGGCAAGGTGCTTCCCATATCCTGTTATGGCAAAATTAGGCTGGATTCCTGAGACTCGCAACATTGGCGAAAAAATCACCAACCTTTTTTCGTTTTTTAAAATCACTACGGCAAATGCGTGGAGGAACTTGTTCATAAACCAGGCTTTGAAGTCAGAATTCAGGCTTTCTTTGTCTGGCACGAAAGATCCTTATGCCATCTCAGCGTGGTTGAGACAAGGGGAAATTTTGGCTGATAATATGAGTACCAATAACACCTATTCGGCAAAGCGTTTGAAAGAGGAATTGCCTCAAATGTTGCAACTGGCGCAATTACAACCAGATGATTTTGACACACAATTAAAGGTGTTGTGCTCCAATGCGGGCGTGAAGTTGATCTATATCAGTCATATCACTCACGCTCCCGTGAATGGATGTGCCCGCTGGATTGATGATACGCCCTGTATCCAGATGACAGACCGACAAAAACGCAATGATGTTTTTTGGTTCTCTTTCTTTCACGAAATAGGACATATTCTCTTACACGGGAAAAAAGATGTTTTTTTAGAGGACACAGAATATCACGAACAGCAACAAAAGAAAGAAATGGAAGCTGATCGCTTCGCTTCGGACATTCTTCTTGACAAGACGTTGTCTATTCCCACGTTCTAAATGTGTGTTTATAAAAATCATATAGTATAATTGTTTATTTTTGCGGTTGCGACGGGTCTGCATCGTAAAACCGTCATCTAACAATAATCTATAACCAATCATCCACCTTAACCCATTGAGACTATGATTCTAACCACCACTGCTACCATTGAAGGAAAACAGATTTACGAATACAAGGGCATTGTATTCGGCGAAGTGATCACCGGCATCAACTTCATCAAGGACTTTGCCGCGGGGCTCCGCGATTTCTTCGGGGGCCGTTCCGGTTCATACGAGAAAGAGCTGATGGATGCACGCCAGCACGCCTTGGCGGAACTCCAAGATCGCGCAGCTAGCCTGGGTGCTGACGGCGTCGTGGGCATCGACTTCGATTATGAAGTGCTCGGCGGCAACAACAGTATGCTGATGGTCACCGCATCGGGCACGGCCGTGCGCTTCGCCTAACGCCCCGTCCGGCAATGCATACTGCCAAGCCGCGCGCCCTCTACCTCTTCAATCCCGAGCACGACTACGCCTTGGCGAACAACAGCGAGCATTTTGTCCCGCTGCAGTCCGCGGTGCAATTTGCGCGGGATTGCGCCCCCTTTGTGCGCTATCTGGCCGACATCGACAACGTGCTGCTCTTCAACCCCTACGACGAGCATCCGCCCGATCTTTCCGCCTTAGGAGAGGTAAAGACACATCCGTGGGGCTGGGACCGGCTGATGCGACGGCAGCTGCGCGCGGCAGGATTACCGGAGGCGCTTCTCCCCACCGACAGTCAACTGGACAGTCTGCGGGGCCTGGCCCACCGGCAAATCACCATCCCGGCGATGGAGTATCTGCGGCAGCGCTGTCCGGAGCTGCCACTGCCCGCCACCGCGCGCCTGCTCACCCACATCGACGAGGTGGAAGCCTTCATCGCCACGCAGAGGGACTGCATCCTCAAGTCGCCCTACTCGGGCAACGGGCGGGGCAACCTGTACGCCCACGGGGAGTTCTCCCCCACCCTGCGGCGGCAGTGCGCGGGCGTGCTGCGCCGGCAAGGCGCCCTGCTGGCAGAACCCCTGTACGAGGTGGTGCAGGACTTCGCGATGGAGTTCGTCACCACGCCGCAAGAGGTTCGTTTCTGCGGTTACTCGCTCTTCCACACCCAGCATTACGGCTATGCCGGCAACGAGCTGCGCTCGGATGCCGACATCGAGCGCATCCTCTCACAATGGGTGGACCTCAGCACACTGGAAAGCATACAGACCGCACTGAAAGATTTCATCCAAGAGGCCATCCATCCCCATTACCACGGCTGCGTGGGCGTGGATATGTTCGTGTATGAAGCGGACGGGTACAAGTTGAACCCGATGGTGGAGATCAACCTGCGAATGACAATGGGGATGGCCGCACACATCCTCTATGAGCGGTTCGTGCATCCCAATTCCACCGGAGTGATGCGCATCGAGTACCGCCCCAAACGCGGCGCAATGCTGCAATATGTGCAACAGCAGCCCCCAATGACCTGCGAGGAGGGGCGCTGGCGCGAGGGATTCCTCGCCCTCACACCCGTGAGCGAAGAGACACAGTACTGCGTAATCGTAACCGTTGGCCGTTAGCCGTTAGCCATTAGCTTAAAACTAGGCAATGATATAGCAGTTGACCCGTAAAAGCAAAAGAGATTTTTTTACCCCATCGCTTTTTACCCGTGGCACGGCAGTGCCGCGAGGCGCCAACTCCCCTTCTGATTTTCAGAAGGGGTGCCCGAAGGGCGGGGTAGTTAATATGGATTATAATTCCTTATTTATAGAAAGGTTGCGGACTATTACTACCCCGGCCTACGGCCACCCCTTCTACAATAGAAGGGGAGTTTTAGAGCGTCCGCACTTCAGTGCGGACAGCTGAAGTTGAGAGTGTTAGAAATATCGAAAAAAAAGGGCAATTAAGGATTAACAATATTAAATTCTTGATTTTTAATTTAATAGATACAAGATAAGACTTTAGGTCAACTCATATATCATTGCCTAAAAGCTAATTGCTAAAGGCTAATTGCTAAAGGCTAAAAGCCAATTTCATACAACACACCCCTCATTTCATACAATGGGAGCCTTCTTTGTGGGAAAAGGATGGGTAAATGGACTATTTTTGCCGCCCAAATCATTAATTAACAATAGTCCTAAACCTCAACAATTATGGAAAAAGAAGGAAACAAACATCTCAAAATCATCCTCGCCCTCATCGTGATTGCCATTGTGGCGCTGACGCCTGTGCTCATCCACGCGATTCGTCAATACAAGGAAAAACAAAAGGAGTACAGCTACGCGTACGGGGAGGAGCCGAACGACGGCCCCGTCTCATACAGCAAAGATAAAAGCAACATCATCAATCCGAAGACCAAAGAGGTCATTGTGGAGGATATCGAATGGTGTCACTACTCCGACAACAAAGACGAAGACCCCATCGTGTTGTTTGCCAAAAAAGGAAAACGTGGGTTCTGCAACATCGTGACCAACGAAATCATTGTGCCCGCCACAACCTACACCAAGGCGTGGGAGTTCTCGGAAGGCCTGGCCGCCGTGGAGAAAGACGGATACATCGGCTTCGTGAACACCAAAGGCAAAGTCGCCATCAAGTTCAAGTACTCCTATCGGGGCAATCGGCTCACGGAATTCGTTTTCCACCACGGGCATTGCATCGTGGCGGACTCATCCAACAAAATCGGCGTAATCGACCACAAGGGGCGTTGGGTCATCAAGCCACTCTACGACGACATCCACTTGGCCAAAGACTACGCCATTGTGTACAAGGACGGGGAATTCAAAAAGCAGATTGACTTCAACGGAAATGTCGTACAAGACGGCATCATCGACTACATCAACAATATTTACTACGAGGAGACTTACACAGACTTGCAAAGCGGCAAGAAGGACGTCGGGGATGTGCTGAACCCTGATTTTTACGAATACCGCGTCGGATGTTACTCCGGTTTGATCAACAGCAAGGGCGAGATCATCACCCCGCCCATTTACACCAACATCACCGGCATCTCCCCCACCCTGTTCAAGGCGCAGCTGCAGGACTGGAACTCTATCGTAATCATCGACCAGAAAGGAAAAGTGATTTCCAAAGTTTCGTAACAGAAGGCACTCCTGAAGAGAGGCAAAAAAACGCTTCTCTTCAGGGATTCTATGGAATCATCCCAAATAAAATGTATTTTTGCGCCACATTTTTCCGAGTATGTCCGAATACCTGACCCTTTCCAACACCAACGAACTGGTCCGCATAGCTGCGGAGAGTTTGGTCTATGTTGCCTCTGAGGGCAACTACTCGGACATCCACACCCGCGACGGGGAGAGCCGCACCGTGACCGTGCAGCTGGGCGTGATTGAAAACCGTATCCACGAGCAGCTCGGCTCTGGTGAGAACGAGTTTGTGCGAATCGGCAAGAGTCTGATTGTGAACCTGCGTTTCCTCACGTACATCAACCCCGCGAAAAAACAGATTGTCCTATCCGACAACCACACCTTCAAGTTCCACCTCGAGGCATCCAAAGAGGCGTTGAGGCAACTGAAGGAGTATGTTGAACAAGAATACAAGCTATGAAGCATTTCGAAGACATAAAAGACGATGAAATCCGTATCATCAGCCGTCAGGAGGTGAAGCGAAAGCCCCTCTACCGCAGATGGTGGTTTTGGGCAGCCATAGCCGCGGCGCTGGTGTCGCTTGCCGTCATCCTCGCTTTGTCGATACGTCACCAAGCCACCCAACCCGCCGATGTGGAAGACACGGCGGTTGAGTCGGCGCCTCTGTCACCGACTATGGAACAGACCGGGACCGCGAGGGTCTTGGTGCGCGACACGGCCATCAACGACGTGCCCTTGCGCCTGCAGACCCCGGTGAACGCGGTGCCGGAACTCCAACTCGGCATCCCCGACACCACCAACTCGTCACTGGTACTCGCACTCCAAGCCGCCGACATCCGCGCCGACAACCACAAAATCGTGGGGGCGTATGTCCTGAAGGGCGAGTTATTGTCGCGAGGGGTGGCCAAAAAGGGGTTCTGCGCCATCCTGGACGGGAAAATCCAGCTCGGAATGGCGGAAAGCACTCCCCTGTTGGAGGAGACCACCAACAAAGACGGCTATTTCTTCCGGCAGTACCCGCTGGTGAGCCAGGGTACAATGATAGAGAACACCCCCAAGAACAAAGCGCTGCGGCACGCCTTGTGCGAGCTGAACGGCCAGATTGTGGTGGTGAGCAGTCTCGACAAGGAGTCGTTCCACGACTTCGCGCAGGCACTGGCAGACTTAGGGGTGCAGAATGCCATCGCCCTCGTGGGCGGGCAGGCCTACGGCTTCCGCCACGACCCGGAGGAGGGATTCCACTCGTGGGGCGGCTACCTCACCTATTGGAAGAAGCAACCGGAAGTGAACTTCATTGTCTGGAGGGCAAAAGAGTAAGCCCCTCCCACCAATAACGAAACCAGGGAACGACACAATGGCCGCTCCCTGGTTTCTTTTTTCCTAATGAGGGATGGGAAGACTATTCAGCGCTTTTCTCGCAGCTGAGTCCTTTCCACACGAGGGCCGACAAAACGGCACCCACGAGCGGAGCACAGATGAACACCCAGAGGTCGCAAAGAGCCTGGCCGCCAGCGAAGAGAGCCGGTCCGATGGAACGAGCCGGGTTGACGGAGGTACCGGTCAGGTTGATGCAGACGAGGTGGATGAGAATCAGCGTCAGACCGATGGCGAGACCGGCGAAGTTGCCAGCACCCACTTTGCTGTCCGTAGTGCCCAGCACCACCAAGACAAAGAGGAACGTGGCAATGACCTCCACGAGGAAGGCGCCGCCAGCACCGCCAGCGTTGGCCACACCATTGGTGCCGAGGCCTTGCATATTTTCAGCGATGTTCACGCCGAACGTGCATTCCGTAGCACCGGGAGTAACCACATTGACGAGCAGTAACAGGCAAGCACCGGCAAGGATACCGCCGATCAACTGGCCGATCCAATAACCGCAAGCGTCCTTCCAAGTCATACGTTTGGAAAGCGCCACAGCCAAGGTGATAGCCGGGTTGATGTGGCAACCGGAGATGCCGCCGATGGTGTAAGCCATAGCCACCACGGTCAAACCGAAGGCAATGGCCGTGCCGACTACGCCAGCAGGAGTGGCGCAACCGATAAACATAGCTGTTGCGCAGCCAAGAAACGTCAGAACAAAAGTTCCGATTAATTCAGCGAAATACTTTTTCATAAGCGTTATTTTTAGTTAATAAATAAGGGTTGTTTGCAATTTACGATTTACGATTTGCGATTTGCGATTTACGATTAGTTTCTTAGTTTCTTAACTTCTTAATTTCTTAGTTCCTCACCACTCTCGTGGCTCATCGCTTCTTTCTTCCCGCTCACTGCCATCAGGCAGGCGAAGACGAGCAGGCCGTTGACGATGAGCAACTCGTACCCGAACTTGTAGCCCCACAGCCACTGCTGCGAGTGCGACGACAGGATGTAGCAGAACGTGGGAACCAGCAGCGCAATCACAGGGATAGTCCAGCGACGGCGGGCCGGCACCTCCCGCTTGGTGAAGATACCGAACATAAAGAGTCCCAGCAACGGTCCGTAGGTGTAGGAGGCCACCATAAAGATGATGCGGATGAGCGCGTCGTTGTGGTGGTTGGAGACAATGATGATGACCATCAGGAAGAGCATAGAAATCAGGACGTGCACAATGCGGCGCACCCGCAGCTGCGTGGTCGCGGAAGGATAGCGCCGCTCAATGCGGAGGATGTCGTAACACACCGTCGTGGTGAGCGCCGTGAAGGTCCCGTCGGCGGAGGAGAAACCGGCCGAGATGAGGCCGAACACAAAGACCATCGCGCCCGCCTTGCCCAGATAGTTGAAGGCAATCTCGGGATAGATGCGGTCGGTGGGCATCTGCGAGATGTCGATGCCATTGCGCTGCGCGAAGACCAGCAGCATCCCGCCCAACGTCAGGAAGAGGATGTTGACCACCACCAGTATGGAGGTGAAGGAGAACATATTGCGCCGGGCATCCCGCAACGACTTGCAGGACAAGTTTTTCTGCATCATATCCTGGTCAAGGCCCGTCATCGCGATGGTGATGAACATACCGCCGATGATCTGCTTGAGGAAGAAGCTGTTGTCGTGCCAGTCGAGATTCCAGAGCGTGCGGCAGTCAGTGCCGCCCTTGCCCGCGGTGGACATCCCCTGCCACAAGTCGGCAAACGAGCCGCCCATATTGCGCATAATCACCACAATGGTGATGACCAGCGCCCCGATCAGGAAGGTGGTCTGCAGCAGGTCGGTCCACACCACCGTTTTGATACCGCCCCGCATCGTGTAGAGCAGGATGATGGTGATCATCACAATGGAGGTGAGCCAGATGGGGATATGCCAGCCGTCGAAGACAAACACCTGCAACACAAAGATAACAAGATACATACGCAGGGCCGAACCCAGCAGACGGGAGATGAAAAAGAGCACCGAGCCGGTTTTGTGCGCCTCGTTGCCGAAGCGCCCGCCGAGGTACTCGTAGATAGAGGTGACGTTCAGCTTATAGTACAGTGGCAGCAGCAACCCGCCGATGACCAGATAGCCGAGCACATAGCCCAGCACCACACCGAAGTAGGTGAACTGGGTGGTATATACATCGCCGGGCACAGACATAAAGGTCACACCCGAGAGCGAGCTGCCAATCATACCGTACGCCACCACAAACCACGGGGATTTCCGGTTGCCCGTGAAATAGGTCTGGTTGTCGGCCTTTCGGGAGGTGATGCCGGTAATCACAAAGAGCATCACCACATAGAAGACAAAGAAGGCGAATATAAAGCCGGACATCAACAACAGAATCAGAAGCCGGGCTTGCCGAGCAGTTTGAACATATTGCGTTTATAAGCCTCCACACCGGGCTGGTCGAAGGGGTTCACATCGAGCAGATAGCCGCTGACAGCGCAGCTCATCTCGAAGAAATAGATAAGTTCGCCAAGATGGAACTCATTGATTTCCGGGATGATGACCTTCATATTGGGCACGCCGCCGTCGATATGGGCCAGACAAGTGCCCTGCTGAGCGATGTGGTTAATCTCATTGATGGAACGATGCTGCAGATAGTTGAGGCCGTCGGTGTTCTTCTCGTCGGCGGGGATGCCCACGCTGTGATGGGCGTTCTCCACGGTAAGCACGGTCTCGAAGAGCTGGCGCGTGCCATCCTGAATATACTGGCCCAGGGAGTGCAGGTCGGTGGAGAAGATGGCGCCGGCAGGGAAGATGCCCTTGTGGTCCTTGCCCTCGCTCTCGCCGAAGAGTTGCTTGAACCATTCAATGAAATAGAAAAGCTTGGGCTCGAAGGAGGTCATCATCTCCAACTTAAGACCCTGGTTATAGAGCATATAGCGAATCAACGCGTACTGGATGGCGGGGTTGTCATCGAAGTGCTGGGCATCGAGGAGGCGCTGGCGCATAGCCACGGCGCCCTCCACCAGCTTGCGCACGGAGAAGCCCGCGGCCGCGATGGGAAGCAGTCCCACCGGCGTGAGCACAGAGTAGCGGCCGCCCACGTCGTCGGGAATCACGAAGGTGGGATAGCCCTCCTCCGTGGCCAGGGTCTTGAGGGCACCGCGCGCATGGTCGGTGACAGCCACGATACGCTTGCGGGCGTCGTCAAGCCCGTATTTCTGCTCGCAATGCTGTTTGAGGATGCGGAACGCCAGGGCGGGCTCGGTCGTGGTGCCCGACTTGGAGATGACCACCAGCGAGTAGTCCTTCTGGTCGAGCACGTCGAGCAGGTCGTGGAGATAGTCCTCGCTCATACTGTTGCCAGCGTAGAGAATGGTCGGTTTCTGCTGGGGCAGCATCGGGCGGAAGCTATGCTGCAGGGCCTCGATAACGGCACGCGCGCCCAGGTAGGAGCCACCAATGCCGATGACCACCACCACGTCGGAGCACTGTGCCAAGTGGGCGGCGCACTGTTCCACCGCACCCAGCTCTTCCTCCGAAATCTCAACCGGGAGGTCCACCCATCCTAAGAAATCATTGCCGCGTCCACTCTTCTGTACCGCGGTCTGAAACGCCGCCTCTGCAAGAGACGCATTCTTCCGAAGCGCTTCTTCGGAAAAGGAAATCAAAGCATCATTAAATGTAAACTTCATATTATCAGTATTTTATAATTAATTTCAGTTATAATGGAAAAACATTTCCGCAAATAGCGGTGCAAAAGTATATAATTATCTTAATATTTCAAAATTTTAAAAGCATAAAAATCTGGCAAAAAAATCATTTTTTTGTATTTTTGCGGCTTGTTATAACGATACAAATCTATGGCTTTTTCCAACCCATTGCTACTTATAGGTCTTTCGGCCATCCTCATACCGATCATCATCCACCTCTTCAACTTCAGGCGTTACAAGACCATATATTTCTCCAACGTCAAGATGTTGGAGGAGATCAAGAAGAAAACCAAGCGCGAGCAGACTTTGCAGCAGCTGATAGTGCTGGCATTGCGGGTCTTGGGCATCGCGGCCTTGGTGTTCGCCTTTGCCCAGCCCTTCATTCCCTCCGACCGCCAGAAGAACCGCACGGGCAACCTGGTGACCATCTTCCTCGACAACTCCTACTCGATGGAGGCCAACAGCAAGGAGGGCAAGACGCTCTACGACGCCGTGGATGCCGCCAAGAACATCGTCAACGCCTTCGGCTTCAACGACGACTTTGTGCTGACTACTCACGACTTCTCGGGCGAGGAGTCGCACATTCTCAACAAGGACCAGATGCTGGAGATGCTCGACAAGATCCAGGCATCGCCCAACAGCCACACCCTCAAG
The DNA here is from genome assembly GCA_900315705.1 of uncultured Bacteroidales bacterium. Taxonomy (GTDB): domain Bacteria; phylum Bacteroidota; class Bacteroidia; order Bacteroidales; family WCHB1-69; genus F23-D06. The sequence continues at coordinate 89,003 of ONAB01000010.1, forward strand.
GAGATTCTGGCCTTCGAGAAGAACACCTGCACCAACTCGCAGAAGGGCAACCACATACATTATTATATATCCGATTTCCAGAAAAACAACTTCAACCTTGCGCAGCTGACCACCGACAGCGCCACGGCCACGTTCCTCATCCCGATGCCTTCGGAAGAGGCCAACAATGTGGGTATCGACAGCTGCTGGTTCCTGTCGCCCATCTTCAAAGTGGGCAACCAGGTCACCTTCTTCGCCCGTATCCACAACTATGGCAAGGAAGAGGTCAACAAGCTGCCCGTGAAGTTGTATGTCAACGACAAGCAGAAGGCGGTGGCCTCATTCGACATCCCCGCCGGCTCGTATGTGGACTGCCGGATGGTCTATAGCATCGAAGAGGCGGGCACGCATTGCGGCCGTGTGGTCATCGAGGACGCGCCCATTGTCTTCGACGACCAGTTCTTCTTCACCTACGAGGTGACCGACAACACCCGCATCGCTGCCATCCAGGACAAGGAGCCGAACCGTTTCGTCAACGCGCTGTATGGCAAGGATTCCGTCTTCGACTACGTCTCTATGCCCTACACGCAGGTCAACTACACGCAACTCAAGCAGTGCGAGGTCATTGTGCTGAGCGAGGTCCCCACCCTATCGTCCGGTCTGGCAGACGAGTTGGCCAAGTTCGTCAAGGGCGGCGGCACGCTGCTTGTTTTCCCGCCCAAGGAGATGGACAACAGCTACGGCCGGCTGCTCGGCAACTTGGGCGCCGGCACCTACAAATCGCTGGTCAAGAAAGAACTCAAGTGCGGCCAGCTCAACGCGGAGAGCATCTATTTCAAGGGAGCGTTGGAGCGGCAGCGCGAGAAACTGGATATGCCGGTCACGCTGCAGCACTACGAGATCCAGGGCGGCAACGGCGGCGAGGTCATAATGGCGCTCGAGAACGGCTCGCCCCTGCTGGTCTGCTACCCCTCCGACAAGGGCAAGGTCATCCTCTCTGCCGTGGCGATGAACGACAACTACGGCAACGCCCACCGGCACGCCCTCTTCTTCGTGCCGCTGCACAACATCGGCATTATGAGCGACATACAGGGCAAACTCTACAACACCATCGGCAAGGACAATATGCAGACGGTCGCGCTGCGCTCCGACAACGCCGACGAGGTGCTCACCCTCAAGGGGCGCACCCACAAGGAGGAGTTCATCCCCGAGCAGCGCCGCATCGGCAACGAAACGGCCCTTTTCTTCCACGACCAGGTCAAGGAGGGCGGGCTGTACGACATCGTCAAGGGCAACACGGTGATGGGCACCATCGCCTTCAACCAGGACCGCAAGGAGTCGGACCTCGACTGCTACACGGAAGACGAGCTCACCAAGATGGCCAAGTCGTCGGGACAGAACATCGAGGTGGTGGCTGCCGACACGAAGAACATCGCCAAGAGTATCACCGACAAGCTCAACGGCAAGCCCTTGTGGCCCTACTTCATCATTCTGGCTCTGCTCTGCCTTCTGGCGGAAATCACGCTGCTGCGCTTCTGGGGCAAGCCCACCATCAACAACGAAAAAGTGTAAATATCAATTACAATATTATTATAAACCTTTAAACCCCCAATTCAATGAACAACGAACTTTTGAAACTGTATCCCCACGACTTGTGGGAGAACTTCGCCCATTTCTGCGACAACCCGCGCCCTTCCAAGCACGAGACCGCTGTGGTCAACTGGATGAAAAGCTGGGCCAAGGAGCATAACGTGAAAGTTGAACAAGACAAGACCGGCAACCTGCTGTTCACCGTGCCCGCCACCAAGGGTATGGAGAAGCTCACGCCCGTCATCCTGCAGGGCCACTGCGATATGGTGCCCCAAGCCGACGATCCCAAGTTCGACTTCCTGAAGAGCCCCATTGAGCCCATCATCGACAAGGGCTGGGTGCGCGCCAACCACACCACTCTCGGTGCTGACAACGGCATCGGCGTGTGCGCCGCTCTGGCTTGTGTCACCACCAAAGGCGTGGAGCACGGTCCTCTGGAGATCCTCGTCACCATCGACGAAGAGACGGGTATGACGGGTGCTTTCGGCCTGAAGAAGAACTTCGTCAAGGGCAAGATCCTCATCAACCTCGACTCCGAGACGGAAGGCGAGCTGTACGTGGGTTGCGCCGGCGGCTTGGACGCCAACTTCCAGCGCAAATACACCACGATGCCCGTTCCTGAAGATATGAAGGGCTTCCAGGTTTGCGTCACCGGCCTGCACGGCGGCCATTCCGGTATGGACATCAACCTAGGTCGCGCCAATGCCAACAAGCTGTTGGTGCGCTGCATCACCAGTGCTGTGAAGCAGTTCGGCGCCTGTGTAGCCACCCTCAACGGCGGCAGCCTGCGCAACGCCATCCCGCGCGAGGCCACAGCCATCATCGCCGTGCCCGCCAAGAAGGCCACCGCTTTCAAGACTTTCGTGAAGAAGTACGAAGCCACTGTCAAGGCCGAATTCTCCGCCACCGAGGAGAACCTCGCCGTCAGCGTCAAGGCTGTTGACACTCCCAAGAAGGTCATCCGCACCAAGGCTCAGAACCAGTTCCTCAATATGATCTTCGCCATCCCCAACGGTGTGGTCCGTATGAGCGACTCTATGAAGGACCTCGTGGAAACCTCCAACAACCTGGCCAACATCAAGGCCGAGAACGGGGTTATGAGCGCCTGCTGCCTGCTGCGCAGCTCCGTTGACAGCGCCAAGGACGCCCTCGGCGACAAGATGTCCGCCATTGCCGAACTGGCAGAATGCGACATCGAGCTCACCGGCGCCTATCCCGGCTGGAAACCCAATATGGAGTCTCCGATTATGAACACCTGTATGAAGGTCTATAAGAAGAAATTCGGCAACGATCCCAAGGTGATGGCCATCCACGCCGGCCTCGAGTGCGGTCTGTTCGGCGCCTGCTATCCTGACTGGGATATGGTCTCCTTCGGCCCCACCATTGAGCACCCGCACTCCCCCGTCGAGAGAGTGAACATCGACAGCGTGGGCAAGTTCTTCGACTTCCTCGTGGAAGTGCTGAAAAACATCCCCAAGAAGTAGCGACTGGCTGTTGGCCATTGGCTATTAGCTATTATTGAAAGACAGGCAACGGTTCCCGGGTTTCCCGGGGGCCGTTGTTTTTTTGGCTATTGGAGTATGTTATGGCGGGGATACCGTCTGCAACAACATTTCTACACTCCTGTTTTTCTTTGTTCGCACAACCGTGCGGACGCACCAAAACTCCCCTTCTATTGTAGAAGGGGTGGCCGAAGGCCAGGGTAGTAATATAAAGAATACTAAATACCTTGACAGGGGAAAAAACAATCATCCACAATTCTTGAGACAAGGATATCCTGTCCGCAACCTTTCTACAAACAAGGAATTATAATCCATATTAACTACCCCGCCCTTCGGGCACCCCTTCTGAAAATCAGAAGGGGAGTTGGCCCCTCGCGGCACTGCCGTGCCACGGGTAAACAAGCAATGGGGAAAGAATCTCTTTGCTTTTACGGGGCAACTGCTATATCTTTGCCACCCATTTTTAACAATCAATACTTAAAAATCGTTGATTATCAATATGTTAAAAATTATATTTTTGCAGCGGTATAAATTATAAAACATATTGATATGGACATTGTACAAACTGAAGGAACGGATTTGGATATTTTCAAAAAAGGGGAGATAGTCTTATATGAACCCGACAGCAGCATCCAGCTGGAGGTGAGGATGGCGGATGAGACTGTCTGGCTAAACCTTAATCAAATGGCAATGCTTTTCGGAAGGGATAAATCTGTCATTTCCAGACATATAAAAAACATCTTTAGGGAAAAGGAACTGCCACAAGTTTCAACTGTTGCAAATTTTGCAACAGTTCAAGTTGAAAACAAAAGACAAGTCATAAGAAATATTGAATATTACAATCTAGATATAATTATATCCGTTGGTTATCGAGTGAAAAGCATTCAGGGAACACGTTTTCGTCAATGGGCCAATAACGTCCTCAAAGATTATATCCTTCGCGGATATGCCATCAACCAACGATTTGAACGATTGGAGCAACGTGTCAGCCACACCGAAGAGAAAATCGCCTTCTTCGTGCGCACCGCACTGCCCCCGGTGCAGGGTGTCTTCTGCGACGGACAGATTTTCGATGCGTACACCTTCGCGGCGGACCTCATCCGCACGGCAAAGAAACGCATCATCCTCATTGACAACTATGTGGACGACTCGGTGTTGAAGATGCTCACCAAGCGGGCTGACAATGTCAGTGCCTCTATCGTCACCCGGCACATCTCCGACGCCTTCAGGCTTGACATCGAGCGTCACAACCGGCAATACCCTGCTGTGGAGGTCCGCACCTCCGACCGTTTCCACGACCGTTTCCTTATCCTTGACGGCACCGTCTATCATCTCGGCGCCTCGCTCAAGGACCTCGGCAAGAAGCTGTTCGCGTTCAGCAGTTCACCGATTGTCATCGGCTCCATCGGTCTGGGAAAGAGAATGCTGCTCCCCTTGGAGTAATATAAAGAGTCCATTATCGAGTGTAGATACGAGGAGGGCCAGTTGCAATATCCGTAGTTGACATCAACCACTTCCCCATTTACCTTTACCCCACATATTTCAACCGTACCATCTTCCGTCAGCCATAAAATGCTTAAAGAATCCCTATTTAATCCATATTTTTCAATCTCGGCAGTGTCGCAGTGCCTGTTGAAACAATAGTAATTGACTTTCTCGTTAAACCGACCGTTGTTTATCTCGTACACCGCACCCCAAATTTCATCGCTGTGAGAGAGTTGGGAGTGCAACAGGCCTTTGCCACCTTCGATAAACATAAACATTCCATTAGGCGACTCGTACACTTTGCCATTGTATTGGGTGAGGATAATGGACGCCGAAGCCCAGCATCCGCCATACAATAGCATCTCTGGTATCGTATCGCTGTCAACATAGGCCAAAGACCAATATTTGCAATCAAAAAAATCTCCTCCGCCTTCCCTCCTCCATTTATAATCCTCTCCACCTTCGAAATTCTTCTTTATAAACTGGACATATCGTTGCATCCAATCAGTTGAGTACACATAATCCGGAATTGAGTACGCAGTATCCTCTTTCGGTGTAGGGAACACCTTGTCTTCAAAAGATTCCCAAACGGAACTTTTTTCTTCCTTCTCAGCATCGTTTGGAATAATTTGACTCTTATTGCAACAAAAAACAAGCAAGGGAATGATTGATGCTGCAAGAAGCACGTTTCGTTTCATATTGGTCAGTTATATATTCAAGACTTTTATAAACTATAGTTCTTGTTGAACTCTTTAGGGATGGTGTGGATTGGGGGCTTAACAAATCGTGATTATTTAACCTTCAACGTCAATGTACAATCATCTTTTGCCACGCAATCGGGTGACCAGCCGGTTTCAAAAATCGAAGTGGGCAAATGGTCGATTGAGCCGAAATCAATCACTTCTCCCTGAGATGTATAAATGTCGTTTTTAATATCACGGTACTCTTCACAATCGGAATCACATCCTATTCTCAATGTTGTATCGCCTCGGAAATAACAATAATATTCATCAACTACTGTGGTGTCATCAATCTTATCGTGAGACTGGTACAATTTATCTGCGTGGTTGAATATTTCCTTGAATATGCCATCTTTCAAGAGAAATATTCTGTCCCAGTATTCACCCATATGGCCGTCGTGATTATCTATGAGCCCACTCCTTGAGATATAGGTTGCTTGACAACGCCAAGAGTTCCACTCTTTGACTTCGCCTTTGTAAATAGACAGCACCTTGTTGCCGTATGCTTCAGCAGGACATAGCAGGACCATTTCCGGTATCGTATCATTGTCGATATAAGCCAGTCCCCAGCTGATCCAGTTGTCAATGATTCTTTGGTCGGTATGGAATCTGTCGTTGTTTCTCACATATTCGGCATATTTCCGCATCCAATCGGTAGTCCATTGTCCGTTCTTCCACACGCACAGCTCGGAAGAATGATCTTGTTCATCCCCTTGTTCCACCTTGTTTGTGTTTCCACATCCCCAAATAATCAAGGTTAATAGAGCGGTAAAAAATGTCGTTCCTATAGTTTTCATAATATCGTGTTAGTTTATTTTAATGGTTTGTTGGCTCACTTCCTATGTGTTTTTCGGATATTTTTATTGGTTGGGGGATTGGAGTATTCGAAGCGAAGCACATCTTCCACCATACTACCATCCACCAACTCCCGACACCCCTCAAACAATTCTCTCCACACCCTCCTTACCGACCCGAACGCTAGCATAACGAGGTGGAGGGGGAGGTAGAGGAGGAAGAAAAAGAGAAATGTAGGCATAACGATAATAAGTCCACTAAAATTATAAACTTAAAGATGTCTTCAATGCATTAAAACAAGATTCCCCGATAGCAATCTCAGAATCTTTTTGATCCTGAATTAAATTAGGATTGCTTTCAATGTCACGTTTCATCTTGGCGATACAAAAATCCATAGTTCCTTTTACTTGTTGTGGGGTGATAACACCACCCCCAATGAGATTATACAAGAATTCCGCAATTTCTTGTGAATTAGCCAACATTTCAAGTTGGTGCAGAAGTGCTTTCTCGTTGTAGGACATAGTCGTTTTCTTATTTTTCAAGACTTATATTGCCATCCATATTTGTCATATAATCTTTGACATAACCCTTTAAAAAGGTAAATCGTCAATTCTTTCGTGATGAGTTTCGAAATGAGAGAATCCGATTAAATGAGACCAAAACACCCCTGCATCCGTGACACCTTGATTGGTGTCATTGATTTCCCCATTTGGTAACAATTTAAAAAAATGTTTCATTCTATTACCCATAGGATCAACATTGTTCGTCCCTGAATGTGTGGCCAAAACATAATGTCTTCCTCTTCCGGAATTAATTATTGACTCTGCTAATTGCTCCAATGAAATTGATGTAATGTCAATTATGTTAGATAACAGATGAATTATAACCGGGTAGTGTATGGAAGGATGTACAAAATCTTCACCTACTGCAGGAAGCGAGGCACAAAAAACATTAATCTCACACTCTTCCTTCATTGAATTCATATATCTTCGACACTCGTATACATTACTAACATATTTTTCAGCATTACTTAGTGCGCATTCACTTTTATCTATTAAGGTTATCCTTCTTAAATTATGAATATTCTTTGTTGAAATATGTTCTATCAGGCCAATCGTAGCCAAACCTTGGCCACAGCCATAGTCAATCACCTCAAATTCTTGAGAACCAAAACCAATATATTTCAAGTAAGTATCGTATAAACAATCTAATTTTTTCTTATGCGAAAAACCATAAGCTGCAAGATAACAATCTGCTTGGAGTTCATCACTAATACATCCCTTTCCACTATTGATTATGTGCTCTTTATAATCCTCCCACGAACTGATATTCATATCTGCCAATCTTTTAACTGCATTATGAATAATTCTATTTGATGAATATGGCACAAGTTCAAACCCCATTGAGGCACACAATCTTACTAAAGCTGAGCCATTTTTATCTCGTTTTATCTTATCGAAAACATCCTTCAATTCTGCATCCACCAATTTGTTTTTTTCTTTATTAGCAGCCGCTTTATGGAACCATCTGACTGCTTCTTCCAAATCTTGTTTCACGCCATTTCCTTGATCATAGCAGATTCCTAGCGCCCTTTGTGCCATGGCTTCGCCCTGTTCTGCCGCCCTAGTAAACCACTCCACAGCCTTTACCATATCCTTCTCCACACCATACCCGTTATAATAGCTTAGTCCGAGGTTGAATTGCGCAATCTCATCCCCTTGTTCGGCAGCCTTTTTATACCACTCCACAGCCTTGACAAAGTTCTTTTCAACGCCCTTTCCATCATTATAGCAGTTTCCTAGCGCCCTTTGTGCTATGGCTTCGCCCTGTTCTGCTGCCTTGGTAAACCACTCCACAGCCTTGAAAAAGTCCTTTTCCACGCCATCCCCGTTCTCATAGCAGCAACCAAGGTTGTATTGTGCAGCCACATCTCCCTGTTCTGCAGCCTTTTTATACCACTCCACCGCCTTGAATGCGTCCCTATCAACACCTATCCCATCTATGAAATAAATTCCTAGAACTCGTTGACCACGACGATAGCCTTTTTCTGCAACTTCTCGTACAAGTTTAAACGCTAATGAACAATCTTTATTTGTTCCAGCCCCACATTCATAACAACAGGCTAAACATACAATAGCTTCTTCGTTTCCTTGATCTGCCGATTGCTTAAAATAAAAAAAAGCGTTATTCTTATCTTTGGCAATTTCACAATAATACCGTCCTAATTTGAATTGTGCAGAAGCAAAACCTCGCTCTGCAGCCTTGGTATACCACTCTACCGCATTAACCATATCCTTCTCCACACCACACCCGTTTTCATAACAAACACCAAGAGTGAATTGCGCAGTAACATAATCCTGTTCAGCAGCCCTGGTAAACAACTCGATAGCTTTATCGAGATTCTTTTCCACACCAATTCCACAATAATAGCAGCAGCCAAGGTTGAATTGTGCTCTGGTTTCCCCCTGTTCAGCTGCCTTCGTGTACCACTCCACAGCCCTAACAGAATCCTCCCCGACTCCGTCCCAATTCACATAATGTCCTTCGATTTGAAATCGAGCATCTGTATCCCTCTGCACCTTCAAAATTGGAATATCTCTCAATCCAGAATGATGTCTTTCAAACTGAGATTTACTAACCATCAATTCATAATCACTGTCCATCTCGTCAATCATAAATTGAATATTGCAACGCATAGAATCATCTTCCATGCTTACAAACATTAAATCTTGTTCACCTTCTCGAATTTCTAAATTAAAAAAAACGCCAGATTTGGCTATACCCTTTAGTTCACCAAAAAGGTAAATAATACAATCAGTTTCTGACTTGATGTGTAAGATGGATGTTCCCATAGATAAAAATATAAATACTCTTTCTAAGATTGCACTTTCTTAATAATTATCACAACATTTTTAAGGATGAAAAAACATACTGCTTGTTCCGACTAGATACTTCACAAGAAACCTTAAAACCAATAGAAACTAAAACTTGCTCCAAATCAGATTCTTTATCATCCATATTCATACTTGTGAAGAACACCCCTTCATCAAACACACTCAACAAGGCACGTATCAACAGATTGTAGGATTCATTTCCTGCATACTGTTCATCTATGGCAATAATATCCAATTCATTGACAACTTTTTTCTTGTTAATGGACAACAATTCTTCGCTTAGCTTACAGACATGTGGAGTGATGAAGGCTGAGAGATCTCTCGTCAAATGCGATTTTGCGCGAGCCAAGCCGATCAATTGTTTGTTTTGAAACATTCTTGTCACATACGAATTTTTATAATCATTATCCCAAGGTAATGCTATATTATGCCGTTGAACAAAGTCTTGTATTTGTTCAATCTCATCATTTTTCAAGCAATAAAAGGGCTTTGTATCGAATGATTTCATCTTACATCTCTCTCTTAACAGTTCTGCTTGAAAAATCCATTGTTTATTTTCTAAAACCGTGGAATGGTTTATATCACATTTCACTCCAAGTTCCATTAGTTTTCGTTTTCTTTCTTGGAATTTGCTGTCATCTATATAAGGACTTAAGGTGATTTTTCGAATAAAACCATTGATGGGCAGATATCCTCCATTCAAACTCACAATCCTATACTCACTTTCATTTCGGTAAGGATATCTTTTGGTAAACAATAATTCTTCAACATCATCAAAAGAAACTTCTTTCAGAACATCGTATTGGACTTCTTGACAACGATAGAGCGAGTGATACATATACTCCTCCAAAAGCTCTTTCTTTGCTAATTCAATACAACAGACATCCTTTCTTTCTTTATTTTTTGCAAAATATATCCAATGATATATCGTCTCATCATCATTTAAAAAACATATTATTCCGACATTATCGTTATGAGTAATTTCTTTGTAAATCTCAACAAGTTTAGAATCATTCTTATCTTCCCAACCATCAAAGGATGTAGAGAATTTCAGTCCATTAGTAATAATGGATTCAAGCACATCGTACGTTGTGAAATGGTTCAATTTATTCATCCTATTCATAGAGCTATACAAGTTATTGTTTATCACAAAATATTTGTTATATCACAAAAATTAATTCTTTTTATTGTTCCACAAGTTTATCCCACAATTCTTTATCAAGCATTGTCTTGAATTTTTCTTTGCTTCCTTTGGGAATAACAATCTGTGGCAAAGAGCCAGCAAAAAAAGTAAAACCACCACCTGTGATAGAAGCAGGAATGAAACATTGCTGTGCGAATGCCTCATCACCTATAGATGTGACGGAATCGGGAATCACAACTTGCTGCAAAGACCTACAAAAGAAGAAGGCTCTATCACCTATAGATGTGACGGAATCAGGAATTATAACCTGTCGCAATAAATCACAATAAGAAAATGCGCCATTCCCAATTGATTTAACAGAATTGGGAATAATGATCTGCTGCAACGATTCACATCCATCGAATGCATCATCACCAATTGATGTAACGGAATTGGGAATGATGATCTGCTGCAACGATTCACACTTGCTGAAGGCGCCATTCCCAATTGATTTAACAGAATTTGGAATAATGATCCGCTGCAATGATCTACAAAGACAGAATGCGCGATCGCCTATAGACGTGACGGAATTGGGAATAATGATCTGCCGCAACGATCTACAACAACGGAATGCGAAATCACCTATAGACGTAATGGAATTGGGAATAATGATCTGCTGCAACGATTCACATTCATTGAATGCGCCATTCCCAATTGATTTAACAGAATTTGGAATAATGATCTGCTGCAACGATTCACATTCATTGAATGCATCATCACCAATTGATGTAACGGAATTGGGTATGATGATCTGCTGCAACGATCTACACTTGCTGAAGGCGGAATCACCTATAGACGTAACGGAATTGGGAATGACGATTTCTTGTAATAAATAACAATCGTAAAATGCTTCATCACAAATAATTTCCGTTCTGATATTAATAATCCCAACTCTAGCACAACTATTAAATTTCAACAAACGTTTTCCATCTACGGAACAGAGCGAACCAAACTCATCCACAATTTTCTCGTGAAAATCCTCCTCTGTCCATTTTGTGGATAAAAATTGCTTTAACAGGTTTCCTTGAGTAAAGACCTTCACTTTACAAGTCCACGCTTTGTTAGGATCCAATTTGTATTGATCCAACGTCTCCGAAAAACACTCATTGCCTCCCACTCGTTCAAAGAGAACATCCATACGCCTGTCTCTTTCAAAGTCAAAAAAGCAGGGTCCCACGCACACAAACTGGTTATACCCTTCAAGTGATTGTTTCACTAAATTTGAAAAATGTTCCAAATCAAAGTTCAACATATCCAACACATTGGAAAGGATATGTAAAGTAGGGGTGTATTCGTCACAACAAATGTCACCTTTGCACAATTCATCAAAGGTTTTGTGTATGATCCTTATTTCTGCATTTGGAAAGAACACCGAGGTATGCAGCGCCGCCCGTTTCAGACAACATTCGGACGGCTCTATTAAAGTAACCGTTTTCATTTCCTGCACATATCCTCTGCTACGAAGAAAATCAGCATAACACATTGTGCCCAAAGCCTGCCCACAGCCATAATCCACAATACTGATTTCGGGTTGCGAGAGGAACTCTTCTGGCAAATGGTTGAAAGCATACTTCAACTTGGCCTGGTGCATCTTACCGAAAGAAAAAAGATAAGCCGTCATTTGCGGCTCGGAATCCAAAATGTCAATGCCTCTGTTCAATGCCTCGTGAAGTTCATCCTGCAATGCTTGCGGCAGTTCACGGTAAAACTTGCTAGACAAGTCCCGTACTTTGTCGAAAGCGGGATTGCCCATATATTTCAGCTTATAGGCGTAATTTGTGTTTAATTCTGTGAGCATAGTCCTTCTCCTGTTATTGTTTCACCCAATGGATTATTTTCGTGATGTCTATAATTCCTCACCGCGACCTCCTTGCTCGCATTTGCATAACAATACTCGCACAGGTGCGGGCAGGTGTTGTACTCGCCAATGTCCTTGCTCACCACACAGCCGCAGAACTGGCGCTGGCCTTTGTCGCGGTTGTCCTTTTTCTTAATGGCATATTGCGTGTCATTGAGCATTATGGCTCCAGCGGGAATCGGCTCCGTGCCAAACAGAGAGTTTTCAACGGTCTTTATCTCCACACCAAGGAAGTCCATCAGAACCTTGTCGCGGTAGGCGAAACGAATCATCAAATCATCATCCACACATCGGTTGTGCTGGATTCCATATTTGTCAATGTCGATTTTCTCTCCGCAAGTGGCCAACTTGTAATGCCATTTCTGATTCAGCACGGAAAGTTGTTGGGCAAATTCTACCATCTGCGGTTCAGTCCATTCCTGATAATGTACTTGGTTCTTTTCCAAATTGGCTTTCACTTTCCGGTATGAAGCGATGTCCGCATAACTGAAAACAAGTTTCTCTGCGTAGCCTTGCAGTTGGTCACCTATATACTCCACCTTGTTCAACAAGTCGTCTATGCTGATTTGGTCGGTCAGAATCAAGGGATCGAAACGCCAGATTACGCGGCCTTTGCCTAATTCATCCACCAATCTTTTAAAGGTGTCAATCCGTTTTTCCAAGGAGGGGACTCCTTTTTCCAAGCCCTCTTTCACGTAATCGTTCAGCGTGTATTGGATATAGCAACCGATATTTCTTTGCTTCAACTCGTCAAGATGTGCGATCAACTGCTCCGGATTCTTCGACCAGAATACAATGAAGCGAGTGTTCCTATATGCCACATAACTTTTAGCTCCGTTAAATGGATTTGTCCAAGCCGAATAGCCCACTCTCAGCCGATGGAAGAACCAGTCGGCATAAAAGGCCGGGATATCCGTGCTGCGGCTCGCTGAAACAATGACAGGGGCTTGCGCCTCCACCATTACGCCGTTATCACGCTGAATCTTAACTTTTTTCCACTGGGACATAGTCTTGTTTTTGCCTTTGCAAAAATAAACATTATACAACATATACAGTTGTCAAACGTGAAAAAATGTATAAAATAATGGTTTTATTGTATGAAATCATCACACCAAGAACTTCCCAATAGATAGAGGGGCACATCACCCTGCGCGGACAGCAAGCCTTTGCCGAGAAGAGCCCATAATCGCCATCGTGTAGGCTTAGGCCAAACTCAGGGAATTCACAACCACTAACTTTCAGGCCTTCGCAATGCCCTTTTATGCCCCGCACACCTACGGCGTGCGACCGTTCGCGCGTGGGCATTCGTTTTCTACCGAGCCCTTCAGCCCTAACGGGCTGAATCGCGGAGGGAAGCCACAGCCTCTGTCATAAGCAGACACGCCCACTTATTTTTTTTAACTTCTTAATCCCTTATTCTCTTAACACCTTCAGCCCTAACGGGCTGAAACAGGGCAGGAAGCACGAATCATTTTCTCAAGTTACTACACCCCACCTTAGTTTCTTAATTCCTTAATTTCTTAGTTTCTTAATTTCTTAACTCCCCATAAGGCCAACTGCTTCCGCCATTCTGTGCCGAATCAGAGCGGTTTCGCGTCCCAAAGCCCCATTTTCTCCGAAATAAAATTTAAAAATTAACAATTAAAATATATAATTGTTAATTTAATTTTGTAATATTCTGATTGTTAGCTGAAAAGAATTTGCGCAAAACACTTGATAAACACCTCTGTAAATTATATCTTTGTTGCAAATTCATTAACAATACAAACAACAATAATATGACAAACATTGACGAAGTAGAGAAGAGAATGATCGCCCTGCGCGGTCAGCAGGTAATCATCGACGCCGACGTGGCGGAGCTGTATGGTGTAGAAACCAAACGAGTAAACGAGGCGGTTGCCAACAACCCTGAAAAATTTCCCGAAGGATACATTCTACAACTTGACAAACAAGAAATTACATCTTTAAGGTCGAAAAATTCGACCTTAAAGGGGAATGGTAGAGGGCAACATAGCAAATATCCGCCCAAAGCTTTTACCGAGAAGGGCCTCTATATGCTGGCCACCATCCTGAAGAGTCAGAAGGCGACGGATACTACCATCGCCATCGTGGAGGCGTACGCCAAACTCAGGGAACTGACGCGGGTAATGAGCGAGATTCCACAGCACGAGGGCGACAAGCCTCAACAGGAGTCGCTGCTGAAGCGGGGCGGCCAATTGGTGGACGACCTGCTCAACGATGTGATGCCGGTGCAAAGCAGCGAAACCACCCTGGAACTCAATCTGGCGATGCTGAAACTCAAACACACCGTCAGACGCGAGAAACCGGAAAACACGTAGACGCGAAAACTCCTCTCTGACAACACTTAACGCTCATTTTAAGGCCTTCGCAATGCCTCTTATCAAAATTTAAAAAAGAAACATTTATGGAACAACTTGACAACATCCAAGATCTCATCCACGTCATCCGCGGTCAGCGCGTGATGCTTGACTTCGACCTCGCACGTCTGTATCACGTGGAGACAAAAACATTAAATCAAGCGGTTAAAAGAAATGCTAAACGTTTTGAAGGCGAAGAATTTATGTTTCAACTTACGAAAGAAGAATGGCGTGAGGTAAAAGTTAAGATTACTAATATAAACATTGTTGACAATCAAGATATTACAACTTTGCGGTCACAAAATGTGACCGCAAGACAAGTCCAAAAGCAACGTTTCCAACCCTATGCTTTCACAGAAATTGGCGTGGCTATGCTTAGCAGCGTATTAAGGTCTGAAGTAGCCATTTATGCAAACCGAAAAATAATGCGTGCATTTGTCTGCTACCGGCATTTGGCGGAAATGCCGCTTGCCGCGACCTATATCGAATTAAGGAAACAGATTGAAGATCTTAGAACAGAGGTCGATGAGATTCTATCAGCGCAAAATGACATCAACGAGATCACGCGAGCCCAACTGGATGCCATCAGCACGGCATTATCCGGATTGCAGGAATCAAACGACTCAGAGTCTATCCCGTCCAGACCCATCGGCTTCATCCGCCCGGATAAGAGAGTTAATCGTGTTTTGTTACAAAACATCAACAATATAAAACCAATGAGCGTATGACAAACATTATCGAAATAGAAAACAGAATGATCTCCCTGCGCGGACAGCAAGTAATCATCGACGCCGACGTGGCGGAATTGTATGGCGTAAGGGCCTTTATATGCTGGCCACCATCCTGAAGAGTCAGAAGGCGACGGATACCACCATCGCCATCGTGGAAGCGTACGCCAAACTCAGGGAACTGACGCGGGTAATGAGCGAGATTCCGCAGCACGAGGGCGACAAGCCTCAACAGGAGTCGCTGCTGAAACGGGGCGGCCAATTGGTGGACGACCTACTCAACGATGTGATGCCGGTGCAAAGCAGCGAAACCACCCTGGAACTCAATCTGGCGATGCTGAAACTCAAACACACCGTCAGGCGCGAGAAGCCGGAAAACACGTAGTCGCACAACATCCTCACATACAACATTTAACGCTCCTTTTTAGGCCTTCGCAATGCCTCTTTTTGCCCGCACACCTACGGCGTGCGTCCGTTCGTGCGCGGGCATTCGTTTTCTACCGAGCCCTTCAGCCCTAACGGGCTGATTCGCGGAGGGAAGCCACAACCTCTGTCATAAGCAGACACGCCCACTTAATTTCTTAACTTCTTAATTCCTTATTCTCATAACACCTTCAGCCCTAACGGGCTGAATCGCGGAGGGAAGCCACAACCTCTGCCACAAACAGACACGCCCACTTAATTTCTTAACTTCTTAATTCCTTATTCTCATAACACCTTCAGCCCTAACGGGCTGAATCAGGGAGGGAAGCCACAACCTCTGTCACAAGCTAATACGCCCACTTAGTTTCTTAATTTCTTAGTTACTTAGTTCCCCAGAGACGCGACAATGTCACGTCTCTACTGATCACTGCTCACTAATCACTGATTCAACAAAAATTCGTAACTTTGCGCCCTCATTACAAAAACACACCACAATGGCAGACGACAAGAAAATCATATTCTCGATGGTGAACGTCAGCAAGACGATTCCGCCACAACGACAAATCCTCAAAAACATCTACCTTTCCTTCTTCTACGGGGCGAAAATCGGCGTGCTCGGCCTAAACGGCGCGGGAAAATCCACGCTGCTGAAGATCATCGCCGGCCTCGACAAGTCCTATCAGGGCGAGGTGGTCTTCGCGCCCGGCTATTCCATCGGCTATCTGCCGCAGGAACCGCAGCTCGACGACACGCTCACTGTCAAGGAGGTGGTGCAGCAGGGCGTGCAGAAGATCGTGGATGTGCTGAAAGAGTACGAGGAGGTGAATATGAAATTTGCTGAGCCGATGAGCGACGACGAGATGAACAAGCTCATCGAGCGGCAGGGCGAGCTCACCGAGCTCATCGACCAATACGACGCTTGGGAGCTCGACTCCAAACTGGAACGCGCGATGGATGCGCTGCGCTGTCCCGACGGCGACACACCGGTGAAGCACCTCTCCGGAGGCGAGCGGCGCCGCGTGGCCCTCTGCCGCCTGCTGCTCACTGAACCCGACATCCTCCTGCTGGACGAGCCCACCAACCACCTCGACGCCGAGTCGGTGGAGTGGCTGGAGGCCCACCTGCAACAATATAAGGGCACCGTCATCGCCGTGACCCACGACCGCTATTTCCTCGACCACGTGGCCGGCTGGATTCTCGAACTCGACCGCGGCGAGGGCATTCCCTGGCAAGGCAACTATAGTTCCTGGCTGGAGCAGAAATCCAACCGCCTGGCGATGGAGCAGAAGCAGGAGAGCAAACGTATGAAGACCCTCGAGCGCGAACTGGAATGGGTGCGTATGGCCCCGAAAGCGCGCCACGCCAAGTCGAAAGCCCGTCTGAACGCCTACGACAAGCTCCTCAACGAGGATGTCAAGGAAAAAGAAGAGACGCTGCAGATCTTTATACCCAACGGACCGCGTTTGGGCAATGTCGTCATCGAGGCCCAGCACGTGCGCAAGGCCTTCGGCGACAAGCTGCTCTTCGAGGACCTCAACTTCAACCTGCCGCCCAACGGCATCGTGGGCGTCATCGGGCCCAACGGCGCCGGCAAAACCACCCTCTTCCGCCTCATTATGGGCTTGGAGCAGCCCGACAGCGGCGACTTCAAGGTGGGCGAGACCGTCAAGGTGGGCTACATCGACCAGCAACACACCGTCATCGACCCGGAGAAGAGCGTCTGGGAAGTGGTCTCGGAGGGCAACGAGCAGATTATGATGGGCGGGCGCCTCATCAACTCGCGCGCCTACCTGTCGCGTTTCAACTTCAGCGGCACTGAGCAGAACAAGAAGGCCGGCGTGCTCTCCGGCGGTGAGCGCAACCGCCTGCACCTGGCCCTGACCCTGAAGTCGGAGGCCAACGTGCTGCTCCTGGACGAGCCCACCAACGACATCGACGTCAACACGCTGCGCGCGCTGGAGGAGGGCTTGGAGAACTTCGCGGGCTGTGCCGTGGTCATCTCCCACGACCGCTGGTTCCTCGACCGCATCTGCACCCACATCCTCGCTTTCGAGGGCGATTCGCAGGTCTATTTCTTCGAGGGCGGCTACACCGAATATGAGGAGAACAAGAAGATGCGCCTAGGCAATGTAACACCGAAACGGATACGCTACAAGAAGATTACAGTGATATAGCCTAATCTGGATGGCGCTATATAAGCGCCATCCCCAAGCCTCCTTTCCGCCAACGCCGTGACGCGCGGAGAGAGTTGAGGCATTACCAAACAAAAAAGGCCACCTCGCGGGTGGCCTTCATCATATCGTAATAAGGGTATTGCAAATTATTCAGCGGCGGGAGCAGTCTCCTCAGCCGGGGTATCGACGGCAGCTTCAGCAACGGGCTCAGCGGCGGGAGCAGCGGATTTCTTGCTGCTACGACGGGTGCGCGTGCTCTTCTTCTTGCCAGACTCGACGGTGTAGGTCTCGTTGTAATCCACGAACTCGATCATACACATCTCAGCGTTGTCTCCCTTGCGGAAGCCAGTCTTGAGGATGCGGGTGTAACCGCCGGGACGGTTAGCAACCTTCGGGGCGATCTCGCGGAAAAGTTCCGTGACGGCATACTTGTTATGCAGAAGAGCGAAAACCATACGTCTGGAGTGAGTGGTGTCGTTTTTGCTGCGGGTCACCATCGGCTCGACATATTTTCTCAACTCCTTGGCCTTGGCCAGGGTGGTGTTAATGCGCTTATGCATAATGAGGGACGTAGCCATATTGGACAACATCGCTTTTCTATGGGCGTCCGTTCTTCCTAAGTGGTTGATTCTTTTAGCGTGTCTCATTGTTCTTAATCGTTATCTAAGTTATATTTTGAAATATTCATACCGAAATCCAAGCCTTTGGATTTCACCAGTTCCTCGAGTTCTGCGAGTGACTTCTTACCGAAGTTGCGGAATTTGAGGAGGTCGGTCTTGTGGATGGCCACCAGGTCACCGAGGGTCTCGATCTCAGCGGACTTCAAGCAGTTGATAGCACGGACGGAGAGGTCCATATCAATGAGCTTGGTCTTGAGGATCTGACGGATGAGCATAGAATCCTCGTCGTTGCTCTCCACGGTCTCGGTCTCCTCGGGAGCGTCGAGCGTGATCTTCTCGTCGGAGAAGAGTGCGAAGTGCTGGATGAGAATCTTGGCAGCTTCCTTGAGGGCCTCCTTGGGATGGATGGAACCGTCGGTCTCCACCTCGAGGATGAGTTTTTCGAAGTCAGTCTTCTGCTCCACACGGTAGGGCTCAATCACGTACTTGACGTTCTTGATGGGGGTGTGGATGGAGTCGAGCGCGATGACATCAATGCCCTCGTGCAGGGTGCGGTTGTCCTCAGCGGGCACATAGCCGCGGCCCTTGTCGATGGTGATGTCCATCGTCAGGATGACGGAGGGATCCATACGGCAGATGAGCTGCTCGGTGTTAAGCACCTGGAAGAAGTTGAGGAAGCGGTTCATATCGCCAGCCTTGAAAGTCTCCTGACCGGAGATGACGATCGTGGCCTTCTCAGCGTTGTTGTTCTCCACCTTGTTCTTGAAGCGGATCTGCTTGAGGTTCAGGACGATGTCGATAACATCTTCCATCACGCCAGGAATAGAGGAGAATTCCTGGGAGACGCCTTGGATCTTCAAGGACGTAATGGCATAGCCCTCCAAGGAGGAGAGCAGGACACGGCGCAGGGCGTTGCCGATGGTGACGCCGTAACCCTGTTGCAGAGGACGAAATTCGAATAAGCCGCGAAAATCGTCGGCCTCGTTCATTATGACCTTATCGGGTTTTTGGAATGTTAAAATTGCCATTGTTTTGTGTTTTAATTTGTGATCTGTAATTAATGTGGTGTGAACTGTGAGCTGTGAACTGTGATCCGGTAAGGTTCTCTGTTCTGATCACTGTTCACTAATCACTGATCACTATTTGGAGTACAACTCGACGATTGCCTGCTCGTTGATAGTCTCAGGGATTTCCTCGCGCTGCGGGTACTGCATAAACTTACCGACCATCATATTGCCGTCCCATTCAAGCCAAGGATGATTCATAGCCTTGCCGTTGAGGGAGTTGGTGACAATTTCGAGGGCCTGGGAGCGTTCGCGGACCTCCACGGTGTCGCCGGGAACCAGCAGACGGGAGGGGATGTTGCAGATTTGGCCGTTCACGGAGATGTGGCGGTGGCTGACGAGCTGACGGGCAGCGGCGCGGGAGGGCGCAATGTTCAGACGATACACCACATTGTCGAGGCGGGACTCGATGAGCTGCATCAAGTTCTGGCCGGTGACACCCTTACGGCTGGCGGCGAGACGGAAGATCTTACGGAACTGGCGCTCGAGGATGCCGTACGTGTATTTGGCTTTCTGCTTCTCCTGCAACTGCATACCGTACTCGGAGAGTTTGGAACGTCTTCTGGACTGACCGTGCTGACCGGGCGCGTAGTTGCGTCTTTCAAAATACTTGTCGGGACCGTAGATGGGTTCCTTGAATTTTCTAGCGATTTTGGTTTTGGGGCCTGTATATCTTGCCATAATTCTAAATTTTCTATTGTTTAAACTGTTAAATTCTCAAATTATACTCTTCTGTGCTTCGGAGGACGGCAGCCATTGTGCGGAAGCGGAGTCACGTCGGTGATCTCCTCCACCATAATGCCCGTCGTGTTGATGGAGCGGATGGCGGATTCACGGCCTTGTCCGGGGCCCTTAACATAAACCTTCACCTTGCGCAAACCGAGATCGTAAGCCACCTTGGCACAATCCTGGGCGACCATCTGGGCTGCGTACGGCGTGTTCTTCTTGGATCCTCTGTATCCCATCTTACCGGCGGAAGACCAGGAGATCACCTGCCCGTCGTTGTTGGTAAGGGAAACAATGACATTATTGAAAGAAGCATAGATGAATGCTTTACCGGAAGCATCGATTCTGACAACTTTCTTCTTGGATGTTTTTGTATTCTTTGCCATAATTATATTTTTCTCTATCCGTAATTGATTAATAACTACTTGGTCGCTTTCTTCTTGTTAGCAACAGTTTTCTTGCGGCCCTTACGAGTACGGGCGTTGTTCTTGGTGCTTTGACCACGCACCGGTAAACCCAAACGGTGACGAATGCCTCTGTAGCAACCGATATCCATCAAACGTTTGATGTTCATCTGCTCTTCGGATCTGAGCGGTCCTTCCACCTTGAGTTCGTTAACCAATCCACGGATTACTGCCAACTCGTCGTCGTTCCATTCATTTACCTTCTTTTCCCAGCTGATACCGGCTTTCGTCAGAATCTTTTGAGCAGTGCTCCGACCGATTCCGTAAATATAGGTCAAACCGATTTCGCCATGCTTGTTTTTCGGTAAATCAATACCTGCAATTCTTGCCATATTACTTTATGATTTTATTGAGTTAATAATTATTTTTATCCTTGACGTTGTTTCATCTTGGGGTTCTTCTTGTTAATCACGTAAACCACTCCGTGGCGTTTCACCACGATACAGTCTTCTGATCTTTTCTTAACGGATGCTCTTACTTTCATTGTTCTATTTTTTATTTTATTGTTACTTATTAATTCTTGTTGTTTGTCTTGCGGACCGATCACACCTTGTAGCGGAAGGTGATGCGGCCTTTGGTGAGGTCATAGGGTGACATAGCCACTTGCACTTTGTCGCCGGGCAGGATCTTGATGTAATGCAGACGCATCTTGCCGGAGAGGTGGGCGATGATCTCGTGCCCGCTTTCCAATTGCACGCGGTAGAGCCCGTTTCCGAGCGCTTCCGTCACGATGCCGTCCAAATCGAATGATGATTGCTTAGCCATATTGTGGTGTTTTTAATAGAGTTCTGTCGTGCCTATGACTTCGCCGATAAGCTTGTAGGTCGATATGACCTCTGTGCCTTTGTCGGTGATGATCATTTGATGTTCGTAGTGTGCCGCGGGCTTGTGGTCCTGGGTGCGAATGGTCCAGCCGTCCTTTTCCATATAGATCTTGCGCGATCCGAGGGTGATCATCGGCTCGATGCAGATGCACATTCCCGGCTGCAGGCGGTCGCCCGTGTGAGGGCGTCCGTAGTTGGTGATGTCGGGGCGCTCGTGCATATCGCGGCCGATGCCGTGGCCACAAAGCTCGCGTACTACGCCGTAATTGAACTGTCCCACATAGGACTCCACCGTGTGGCCGATGTCGCCCACCGTGTTGCCCGACTTGGCAACCTTGATGGCCTCCATCAGGGACTCCTTGGTGCGCTCCAGCAGGAGGCGCGTCTCCTCGGAAATCTCGCCGACGGCGAAGGTGTAGGCGAAGTCGCCGTGGAAGCCATTCAGCAGGGCACCGCAATCGACGGAGATGATGTCACCGTCCTTGAGCACATCGCCCTGTTTGGGAATGCCGTGCACCACGACGTCATTGACGGAGAGGCAGAGAGAGGCGGGATAACCCTCGTAACCCTTGAAGGAGGGAACGGCGTGATGGTCGCGGATGCAGGTCTCACCAATCTGGTCAAGGTACAGCAAGGGCACGCCCGGCTGTATGTGCTTGGCCACTTCGGCGAGCGTGACAGCCACGACGTGTGCGCTCTGTCTCAGCTTCTCGAAGTCCTCTTCGCTTTTATATTTGATCCTACGGAACATTGTCATTATTGATTATCCTCCGTAAACGCCGCCCATACGGCCTTTGATTCTACCGGATTTGGTCAAACCGTCGTAATGTCTCATCAGCAGGTGGCTCTCGATCTGCTGGAGGGTGTCGAGCACAACGCCCACCATAATGAGCAGGGATGTGCCGCCGAAGAACTGTGCGAACTGCTGGTTCACGCCGAAGTGGCGGACGATGGCAGGCAGCACGGCCACGATACCCAAGAAGATGGAACCGGGCAGGGTGATACGGGACATAATCGTGTCGATCAGCTCAGCGGTCTGCTTGCCGGGCTTGGTGCCGGGGATGAAGCCGCCGTTCTTCTTCAGGTCTTCCGCAATCTGCTGCGGGTTGATGGTGATGGCCGTGTAGAAGTAGGTGAAGGCGACGATGAGCAGGAAGAACACTACGTTATAGCCGAGACGGTTATAGTCGATGAAGCTGCTCCAGAAGCCGGAGGTGGTCTCCGTGGAGATGTTGACGAAGGTCAAGGGGATGAACATAATAGCCTGGGCGAAGATGATAGGCATCACGCCGGCAGCGTTGACCTTGAGGGGAAGATAGTTGCGGACACCGCCGTACTGCTTGTTGCCGACCACGCGCTTGGCGTATTGGACGGGCACGCGGCGGGTGCCTTGCACGAGCATAATGCAGACGCCGATGATGACCATCATCAGGACGAGCTCGATGATGAAGATGATCGGGCCACCGTTCATCTCGCTGATACGAGCCACGAACTCAGCCTTGAGGGCGTAGGGCAGACGGGCGATGATACCGATCATAATGATCATAGAGATACCGTTGCCGATGCCGTTGTCAGTGATTCTCTCACCGAGCCACATAATGAAGAGGGTGGCGGAGATGAGGAGGATGAAGGCGGAGATAGCGAACGCCGAGAAGCCGAGGATGCGGGTAGAGAGCATCGAGGGGGCGATGGCGCCGGGGAACTGGTTGGTGAGCTGAGCGATATAGGCAGGAGCCTGGATGGCCAGCACGAGCACCGTCAGATAACGGGTGATCTGGTTGATTTTCTTACGGCCGCTTTCGCCTTCCTTCTGGAGACGCTGGAAATAGGGCACCGCAAGCGTCATCAATTGGACGATAATGGATGCGGAGATGTACGGCATAATACCCAACGCGAAGATGGAGGCGTTGGAGAAGGCGCCGCCGGAGAAGAGGTCGAGCATACCGAGCAGACCCTTCTGGGCCGCGCTGGTGAACGCGGAGAGGCCGCCGGGGTTGATACCCGGGAGCACCACGTGCGCACCAAAACGGTATATCAGGATGATGAAGAGCGTGTAGAGGATTCTCTTTCTCAGGTCTTCAATCCTGAAAATGTTTTTTATAGTTTCGATGAATTTTTTCATTGCAGACGAAAGGTTAAATTAGAAATTATTCTGCCGGGGTCTCGGCGGGAGCGTTGAGAAGGGTGACGGTGCCGCCCACTTTCTCGATGGCCTCCTTGGCCTTGGCGGAGAACTTGTCAGCCGTCACGTTGACCTTGGACGTGAGCTCGCCCTTGGCGAGAATGGCGATAAGGTCTCTCTTCTTGGCAAGGCCGTTGTTGACCAGCACCTCGAGGTTGATGTCGGTGATGTTCTTCTCGGCCAGCTTCTGCAGCGTGCTCACGTTGATGGCGTTGTATTCCACGCGGTTGATGTTCTTGAAACCTCTCTTGGGCAGGATACGGTAGATAGGCATCTGACCGCCTTCGAAACCGATCTTGCGGCTGTAGCCGGAACGGGACTGAGCGCCCTTGTTACCACGGGTGGAAGTGCCGCCCTTGCCGGAGCCCTGGCCTCTACCGATTCTTCTTTCTCTATGTGTTGACTTTTCTGCTGGTTTTAAGTTGTGTAAATTCATTCTTTCTATAATTTCAATAGGTTATTAATCTGGTTTATTACTCTTCCGTCACAGAAACGAGATGTTTGACGGAGTCCACGATACCGAGGATTTGCGGCGTGGCCTCGTGTTCAACGGTTTGGTGCATTTTGCGCAAACCTAATGCTTCTAAGGATCTTTTCTGGCGGACAGGTCTGTCAACCGAACTCTTGACTTGTGTAATTTTAATCTTTTTCATTCCCTACAAAATTTTGTTGTTTATTACTTTTATTGTTTATATCAAAAAAAAATAGCGCACTTTTCGGAGGAAAATGCCACTATTCTATCATTCGTAACTATAAGAAAACCCATCTCACAAATCCTTCCCTATTTCAATACAGTCCGTGAAATCAAGTAGTTACAGCCTTGCCTTCATCTTTGGCAAACGCTTTTGCATTTCACTTCAAAAAAGCGTGCAAAAATACACTTTTTTCTTTATGAACAATATGTTGATAAATTTTTTTTCAACAATGATTTAAGACTGAAGACCGAAGACCGAAGACTTAAGACTTTTTCTCCATTCTCCATTCTCCATTCTCAATTCTCAATTCTCCACTCTCAACCTCGCGCAGCGGTCGATGATAGTATTGGCCCACTCGAAACCCTCGTCGCAGCTTCTTTTGCTTCGCGCGCCATCATAGCCCATAGACAAATGCATTATATTGTAACCGGCAAGAATGGCGGCCAGCAGTTTTCGGTCGCGTTGGCCGGCAGCCTCCTTGTATTTCTCGATGGAGGGGCGGCCTTTGCCCTTGCGCACATCCAGCACCGCGTCTAGAGCCACAAGACACCCGTTCCAGAGAATATTGCCTGCGGTTTTGACATACTTATTGTCCATATAAATTTTCAGTTCAGGATCGTAATCGGCCTTTTGGATGGTCTCTTCCGCATTGGCCACATAGCGGCGAGCCTCTTCAATGGGATTTTTCTTTTCCATAGTTCAATGTGTTTAAGTCATTGCAAAAATACGAGATTTTTTATTATTTTCAATATTCTTCAAAAATTTTATATTGCAGTGAAGATACGATAATTACGTAGAACATCAATCTTAGATCAGTAATCACGGATCACCGACCTTCCATCACGCGCTCGCGTGGGCAGGCATCATCATCGCGCAGCGGTCAATGATGTCGCGGGCGTTGGCGAAGCCGGCATCGCAGACTCGTTTGTCCTTGTTGCCATCATAGCCCATAGACAGGTGCATAGTGTCATAACCTATGTTCACAGAATTAAGCAGCTTGCGGTCACGCTTGCCAGCGGCCTCCCTGTACTTCTCGATAGATGGCCGGCCTTTGCCCTTGCGGACGTGCAGGAGTGCGTCAAGGGCAATCAAGCAACCCTTCCAAAGAACATCTCCAGCCGTCTTGATGTATTTGCTATCAGTATAACTCTTCAGTTCAGGGTCGTATTCAGCTTTCTTGATGATTTCTTCCGCGTTAGCCACATAGCGGCGAGCCTCTTCAATGGGATTTTCCTTTTCCATAGTTCAATGTGTTTAAGTCGCTGCAAAAATACGAGATTTTTTATTATTTTCAATATTCTTTAAAAATTTTATATTGCAGTGAAGATACGATGATTACGCAAAACCTCAATCTTCGGTTTAACTAATAATTGTTAACTGCGTAATTGGGTTTAGTAAAAATTTTCATTTTGGGCACAACACCTCCGCATTGATGAGGGGTTCCGCCATATCTTTGCACCTCCGCACTTGTTGGGGGTTCCGCCTTATTATAACGCCACCGCAATTATTGGAGGTTCCGCCAGCGGAGCTGGCGGAATGGTGTATGGTGAGGGGGCACCGCAAAACAAAACATTTTGGGCGGCGGCGAGAGGCTCTCCCCTACCATCACTCCTCTCCCGCCGCCGCCCATTTTGTCACCCGCGCGCGACACCGCACCATTCCGCGAAATTTTGCAAGCAAAATTTCGCGGACCCCCCCAAGATTACCCCACACTCGCAAAAACTGCGGAACCCCCATCACTCACCCACAATCAAAGCCAAAGCGTCAAAAACACCATAAAAAAGGGCCGCCACAACGTGACGACCCTGGGTATCAAGTATGAATTAATGTCAGTCGCGGAGACAGCGGACGGACTTACCGAACATCTTATTATTACCGTAAATACGCACATAGGCCATAGAGGAATTCAATTCGCAGCCTTTTGCATTGACGATGGAATTGGCATTATTGCCCTGCGTAGAAGAGGAGAAGTGGCTGCACCAACCCGCTTCAACGAAATCGTCGGAACCCCAACCCCAACCCGCTGGAACGGCGGAAAAGCCCGTGGTATTATTGTCACTTGAAGCATTACCAACATCACAGGTAGTGTTACTGCTTTGCCGCCATCCTTCCGTGGAAGCCAAGGCCTTAGCGACGTACGTGCTGTCGCCTCCACATAAAAATTGGCTCTGGCCGCTTATATAGTCGATCAACTGTTCCCATTCCTCCACTCTCGGCAAGTGCCAGCCCTCGGGGCAGACACCACGGCGGTTATCCGTAACATTCACCAATACGACATTGCTACGATCGGTATTCACGCTCGTCTCCCCATACACCATGTTGAAGGTATCCATCGCTGCGTTCCAGTTGTACAGCAACCCGTAGTTCTGCGGCGCGTAGGTTGTGGAGTCATTATTGTACCAGCGGGCCTGCTTGCCTGTATAGGTTCTGTCCGTGCCTACGGGCGGGATAAGGTACGTGCCCGTGCTTGGCGAGGTGGTGCAGCGCATATTCTCCTTCAGCCAGCACTGGTTGCCGATCTGCACCACGGCATAGCTGTTGTTCTGATGGTCGCGCACAGCCGTAATGGTGCCGTTACTGCCCGTCTCGTTGCTGTGGATAGAGGAGACACCGCAGGAGGTGGTGTTTCCAGGACCAGGCGTGTTGCCGGGCACAGTGACACTTACCTCATTACCATACGCCGTACCAACACTGTTGGTGGCGTAAGCGCGCACATAGTATATGTTCCCTGCTGTAAGACCTGAGATATTGCTGGTGAAACTGCCCACCCCACTGCCATCGGCAGTATGGTTGTCTGAGATTGTGGGGTTTTGATTGGTACTCCAGCAAACGCCTCGTGCCGTCACGGCTGCACCGCCATCCGAAGAGACATTTCCGCCACAGGTGGCTGATGTTGCCGTAACATTCTCCACAGCCGAAGTTGTGACTGTAGGCAAAATCGCCGCACTTGTTCCCCCATCATTCCTGAGACAGCGGACGGCAAACGCGTACTCCTTAAGGCCATAATCACGGAACACGCCGGCGTAGAGGTAGAACAAAACCCGATACGACGCGTTGCCGCTATCGTATGGCGAAGACGACCAACAGTACACGCCCTGGCCACGGCCTAAGAAACGGCCGTTGTAGCCGCCAGACGGAACAGCGCTGAAGCCCGTGGCATTGCGCAATGCGTGGCTAAAATTACCCGGTGTGGCTTCACCACTATTATCGGATTGCCAATCCGCACCACCTGATAGCATTGAAGAAATAGCTGTGTTTCCTCCTTCAATCCTGGCATTGTTAGCCATAGTTTGAGAAGTCGGTGTCACCCCGGGCTGGTATATGCTCACAGCCGTGTTCATCAGAGTGGTCCACTCCGCATCGGTGGGCAAGTGCCAGCCCTCGGGGCAAATGCCACGGGCACCCTCAGCCGTGCTGCCGTCCATTGCGGCGGGCCAGTTGTAGAGCAGACCGTAGCCATCGGCGGCGTTGGCAGGGTTGTTGTCGTAATAGTAAGCGCGGCACACGGTGGCCGACATATTGGCCTGCACCGCAGGATTTTCCACCATATTGGCACCCGTGCTCGGTGAGGTGGTGCAGCGCATATTCTCCTTCAGCCAGCACTGGTTGCCAATCTGCACCACGGCGTAGCTGTTGTTCTGATGGTCGCGCACGGCCGTAATGGTGCCGTTGCTGCCCGTCTCGTTGGCGCGCACAGAAGAGACCCCGCACGAGGTGGTGCTGCCGGGACCAGGCGTAGTGCCGGGCACTGTCAGGGTGATGATGTTGCCGTAGCCAGGGCCTTTGCTATTGGTGGCGTAGGCGCGGGCATAGTAGGTGGCGCCGGCGCTCACATCGGAAATCTGGCACACAAAACGGCCCAGCCCATCGCCCGTAATGCTGCTCGGCACAAGGGTGGCGTTCGACATATCGGAGGAGAGGCTCCACTGGATGCCACGCTCGGCCACCTCCGCCCCGCCGTTGTCGGTCACTGCGCCCATCACGGCATCATACACTTGGTTAGCAGTGTTATAGCGTTCGATGGTAACCACCGTGGGCGGAGTGATGCCTTCAAGGAGGCGAACCACGGTACTCTGCGTGCAGCCGTTGGCATCTGTCACAGTGAGGGTATATTCGCCATCCTGGGCAAAAGTGTGCTGAAAAACACGCTGGGTGGTACCTGAAGTGGTGTAATCCAATCCATCCACATAAAAGTGGTACGGGGCAGTGCCGTTGTTGGCCACGAAACGCACCTGCAAGCCGTCCTGGTAGGTGCTGGTGGTGAGGTTGCAAGCAGGTGTGGCCTCCTGCACCGTATAGGTGGTGGTGGCCTTACAGCCGTTGTTGTCTCTCACGAAATAGGTGGTGCCAGGGACAAGCGGATAGGGAGCTGTATTTGACCAATTAATATTGTCGGAAGAATATTCTAAGAACAAATATCCGTAAGCGCCGTTGTAACCGGAGGGTGACAGATGCCCATCGCGCACATCCAGGGTCAGCGTGGAGTTAGAGCAGACATTGTCGGCATAGAACCAAAGCGGAGAGCCCTCAATATGGTTGCCCTCACAGTCGAGCACACTGGCCTTAAGGGTCGGAGCAACAGTATTGTTGGGTTTCCAGTAGATCTGGGCGATGCCGTTGGTGTTGGTAGTGGCAAAGGCACTGGCAGAACCCGAACCTGAAGGGGTGGACGACACCACTCCGTCCGAGGCTTCAAAGAGGACTGTATTGCCGCTTCTCGGATCGCCATTATTCTTGAAAACCTGCACTTGAATCGGATCTGAAATCCACGAACCTGCTGCAGGAGGTACGAGGTTGCGGTTTGTATTCGGACCCATAGCCATTCTGTAGGGTCGTTTCCAAGATTTCAAGGTTTGTTCCCAGAACATATTCGGGTTCCAAAGGCCTATTACCTTAAGGCCAATTTCTTCATACAACCTCAAGTCCGTGGATTCGGATTTAAAGCCGTTGGCACCGTAACAAAAAACAAAAGCAATTTTAGGCATAAACTCAAGATAGAGTTCCAGCGTCTTAAACAACAAAATCCCTGACAACTTCGGCCCTATCGCCAAACTTAATTCTAAGGAAACATTGGTGTTGATGTGTTCGGGCTCGATTTCCACGATCTTCCCCTCTCCTGCCTTGGTGGTATCAAAGTCTATATTGATAGGGATTGGTACACCCCCAGCCACCAAGACTTCGCCTTCTGCCACATAATAAATGGGTCTTGTATATATGTATTGTTTTTCAATACCATCGGAAAGGTTTGCGCTTAGTGTGACCGCAAAATCCAATGACACACCCAGCTTAACGTTTGCAAGGCCAGGAAGCCCAAATGTAAGAGGGGAAATATCCTTCGTAATATGGAATGGGGTTGCAAATTGAGAGGCGTGAAGTTTAAAATCCACCTTGGCATCACCCATAAATCCCACTTTAAAGCTCACATATCCATTTCCAAATACCAAGTAAGGGTGAACATACCAGTCCTCAATCAATTTAACGTCACTGAAATCGGGTGTCAGATCTTGTATATCCCAATGACCACCTAACGTAACGTCACCCATATTCCAGTTGTTCACAATCAAATCCCGCTGATATGATTGAGCCAATCCATCCAAGAGAGCACCCCAATTACCTGAAAGGAAGCGTGAGTCCTGTAACAGTTCTGCCCGTGTATAAGTATGATACGCACCGCTTCTTTGAGAGGATGCGGCGAGTGACATCGGAACCTCCAAATTAATAGCTCCTTCTTTCAGGATATCGGTGATATAACCTTGGCTTGTCACCATCTCGCAGGTATCACCATAGTACTCAAAATATAGCACCTTACGAAGGAATCCTTCATCCACCATTCCTACCAACACGGTACTATCCGTAATATTCGGTGCGGGGTTACTGAAGACAATCCTGTATATGCCAGAGGCTCGCTCGGCAGAATCACTGAGGATA
Source organism: uncultured Bacteroidales bacterium (assembly GCA_900315705.1). GTDB lineage: Bacteria > Bacteroidota > Bacteroidia > Bacteroidales > WCHB1-69 > F23-D06. The sequence continues at coordinate 119,235 of ONAB01000010.1, forward strand.
ATGTCGGTGGTATCCACAATGGCAATGGCATCATACATCACCGTATGCACGTAGCGTATTTCCACCGTATCAACGCTCACACCGCAGGCGTTGGCCACCGTCCAAGTGAGTTTATACAAAGTGTCGGGGCCCGTGAAACGGGAGTTACGATAGGTGGGATCCTCCAAATCGGGCAACTCGCCCTCTATCACTTGCCACATACAGCGGGTATTCCCGTCCTCCACCTTGTTGCCAAAGAGTGTGGTCACATAACCTTCATTGAGAATACGGTCAGGGCCGGCGTTGGCGGTGGGGGTAAAGAGGATGTGCGTCACTTGTGTGGTATCCAAGGGGCAGTTGGGATACTCGATGCGGGCACGGTAATAGCACTCCTGCTCAGGCAGACAGCGGAAAACAGTGTCGTGAGCCCCGAGGATGTCGGTCCAGGTGAGCGTGTCTTCCGAGTACTGCCACTGGATGTTGCCATACTGGTATTGGGCAAGGCTGAGGGTCACCGAGTCGGTGCCGTCGCCCGCGCACACCTCCACCACCTGGGCCTGCAAGCCTGCCGTGAGCAGCAGGAGCAGGGCGGCGAATATATAGTTTGTCAGTTTTTTCATCGTTACTATATATAATATATTGTACAAGAAACAGGGATGCTGTTACGGTCTGGCATTGGTGCCGCCACGTTGGTTGGTGTCGCCGCAGGGTACGGGAGCAGGCACCGTCACGCGGGTGGTCCACTGCGCATAGAGCGTGATGTTGCCGGTGAGGGTGAGCACCGCGTCGGGGGCGTAAGAGGTGCCCGTGCCGTCGGCGGCGGTGTTCCATCCCGTGAAGATGAAGCCGCTGCGGGTGAAGGTGTTGGCGCTGACCGTCTGCTGCACACCGTTGGGGAAGAACTGGGCATTCATCGAACCGTTGCCGCCGTTGGCGTTGAAGAGGATATAATGGAGCGCATTGTCGGCCGGGGTCTGCCACGTGGGAGTGCCGCTATCCATCACGAGATGCTGGCCCTGCTGTCCGGCGGGCAACACCTGCCAGCCGTTCCCGTTCCAGTAGAGCATATCACCCACCGTGGCACCTTGCGGCAACGCGGGACTGTCGGCGGCAGTATCCACGGGCAGGTCCGCTACGCAACGCACATATGTTCCGGACACGAAATAGGGATACGATGTGAAGAAGGTGGCATTGGAGCTGCTAATCTGCTTCATTGTATACTGCTGACTGTTTTGTTGTGTACAAGTGGCCAAGGCCGTGACGAACTTACTCTGTGAGTAACCACTCGGACTTCTCCAAGGAGCACACACGATATTGAAACTGGTGGCGTTGTTGTCGGAGGGAGTGTTGCCCACAGCGCACGTAGTGGTACTGGACAACCATCCGGAGGTGGCGGCCAGGGCTTTGGCGATGTTGGCTGCGCTGCTGCCGCACACATATTCATTGCGGCTTTGCACGTAGGCGGCCAACTGGTCCCACTCCGCCATACTGGGCACGTGCCAGCCGAGAGGACAGACACCCCTCACGCCGCTGGGGTTGGCAGAAGAGGGCGTCTCGCCGTGCAAAATGGCCTTCCAGTTGTAGGCATATCCAAAGGTGGAAGGCGGAGTGTTTTCACTATGGCTATAACGGTACGCCACAGAAGAGGAGGTGTCGGTGCCGAGCGCAATCTCCGTGCCATCGCTATAACGGGTAGTGCGGAGATTCTCGGCCATCCAGCACTGGGTGCCCATCCTGATGGTATTGTAAAGGTTACCGTCGGCATCCTTCATCTGTTCGCCGCAGGTAAACAACTTTGCTTCCAATTTGCCTTGAGTGTTCTGCAGGTCATTGATCCGTTGTTGCAACTGCCACAACAGAATCTGCAGGGGAGACGCTTCGGCTGCAGTTTCCTCCTCATCGCGCAGACAGCGCATCGATAGGGCCATCGGCACATATTGGGATTCCGGATATCCGCCACCGAAACTGATGCTACGACTGCTGCTGCCAAATGTCATCGGCCATCTATACAATCTACCATACTCCGAGCTGGCCCAATATGCGGACGAATAGCCCGGGTACGACCAATAACCATTGGATTCCAATCTTCCTGCCGGCAACAATCCCAATCCTGTTGCGTTGTTTTCAGCCATATTATAGCCGGGAGAGCAACTTGTAGTACTACTATTCCACCCGAATGTAGCGGACATTGCTTTAAGGTAATTGTCGGCGGAACCGCCACAATGATACTCCTCTTTGCTTTTCACATACAAAATCAGCTTGTCCCATTCTGCTTTCGTAGGCACGTGCCAACCCTCAGGACAAATGCCCTGTATATGACCCGAATTTCCCTCTTCGTTATGGACCACCGCTCGCCAGTTATACAGATAGCCGTAAACAGCCAACCTGCTGCTGTTATTGTTCGGATAATAGCGGTAAGCCACAGACGAGGAGGTATCCGTACCGAGGGCAATGGATGTACCGTCCGAATAGTGCTCCGAGCGCAAGTTCTCTTTCATCCAGCACTGGGTGCCCAATTTCACTGTTCCATACTGGTTGCCGTCATAGTCATTCACCGAGGAGACGCCACAAAGGAAATCCGGAACTGACTGCAGATTATCCAGAGCTTGCTGGAGGTCTTCTATCTGATAGCGCATATCGGAGAACTCCGGATCGCGCAAGCAACGCACAGACAACCCTGTGTAATTATTCAAGGAACTGCTAACATAATTATAGGGCAAGTATAAATAAGGGCTCAACGGTCCACTGCCATCGATTGTGGAGAGCCAAAGAGCCGATATCCTACCTACACTATAATCATTATTAGACCTAAAGTATCCAGCGGGGAGAAGGGAGAGTCCTGTAGCATTGTTCAGAGCCGGGTTGTAGGCTGGAGCACAGCCGTCGGTGCTACTGCTAGTCCATCCCGTAGTAGAACACAGGGCCTTGGCAATATTGATATTGGTATCCCCACAGACATATTGGCTTTGACTGCTCACATAGTCGGTGAGTTGGGTCCATTCAGCCATACTGGGCACGTGCCAGCCACTGGGACACACACCCTGCACCCGGCTCGGATTGGAGTTGCTGGATGCAGCGCCATTCATCACGGCCAACCAGTTGTATAACATACCATAAACCGCCACTTTAGTGCTGTCGTCACCAGGGTAGTGGCAACGGGGAGCCACAGATGATACGGACGTACCCAAGGGGATGACTGTCCCGTCGCTAAAATGGCGAGTGCGCAGGTTTTCCTTCATCCAGCACTGATTGCCAATCATCACAGTGCTGTATTCGTTGCCGTCATAGTCTTTCGCTTTGCTTGTACCGCAAATAAAAGTATTTTCTGCAATGGTGCCCAAGAGGTTCTGCAAGCTGTCGATCTGGTGCTGCAAACCGCTGATGTCGGGGATAGTGGGTTTGTTGAGGATTTCCGCAACGCCGGAAGTGGCGTTCCAGTCGGCGTTCACCTGGGCGATACCACCGCCATTCGTGCCGTTGGTCACATCGAAGGTGTAGGTGGTGCCGTCGGTAAAATTGATGGTGTAAGTGTCAACCAAACCGTTGGACACAGGACCCGTAATGCTCTGGATGCCACGACCGTCCTGACCATTGGTACCGTTCGTACCGTTTGTACCGTTTGTACCGTTCGTACCCGCAGGACCGGCAGGGCCTTGTTCGCCATTACGCACTACAAAAGTATGGGGACCGCTGGCATCGGTAATCGTCACCACCGTGCTGTCGCCCGCCGTAACGGTGTTCACCACAGGAGAGAAGCCGTCCTGACCATTGGTACCGTTCGTACCCGCAGGACCCGCAGGGCCTGCAGGACCCGTGGCACCCACAAGGCCTTGTTCGCCATTATGCACCACAAAAGTATGGGGACCGCTGGCATCGGTAATCGTCACCACCGTGCTGTCGCCCGTCGTAACGGTGTTTACCACAGGAGAGAAGCCATCCTGACCATCCTGGCCATTAGCGCCATTAGCACCTGCAGGGCCAGCAGGACCCTGTTCACCTTGAGGACCCGTTGCGCCCGTTGCACCCGCAGGGCCGGCAGGACCTTGTGGACCCGTGGCACCCACAGGGCCTTGTTCGCCATTATGCACCACAAAAGTGTGTGGGCCAGTAGCGTCGGTGATGGTCACCACTGTGCTGTCGCCCACTGTGGCCGTGTTCACCACAGGAGAGAAGCCATCCTGACCGTCTTGACCGTCAGCACCATTGGTGCCGTTCGTGCCATTGGCACCGGCAGGGCCGGCAGGACCCGCAGGGCCTTGCGCTCCCGCAGCACCGTTATGCACCACGAAGGTGAACGACGTATAGTCCGTAAAGTTGATGGTATAGGTATCATCCAAGCCACTCGACATCGGGCCCGTGATGCTTTGGATACCCCTGCCATTGGTACCATTGGTACCGGCAGGACCCGCAGGGCCTTGCGGACCCTGTTGGCCATTGCGAATCACATAGCTTTGCGTGGTGCCGTCGGGCATTGTGCAATCCAGCACATAGCCCGTATCCGTGGGCGTCATCACAAATGCAGGCACATTCCCCGCATTGGTCGCATACAACGCGTACGGCACGCTCAGCAACTGCTGCACGCTCTCCACCGTGTAGTTGACGCCGCCATTCGGGTCAATCTCGGATTTGAGGTAAAACACCCCTTGAGCCCAAGGAATCTGGCTGAAATTATGGTTGGAGTTTCCGCCGCCCACCTCCACGGTCAGCAGGCCGTTGTCATTGGTGGTGACGTTGTGCGTCTCCACATAGATGGCCGATCCCGTGGGAGTGCCCTGCAAGATGGAGAGTCTCACAGAGACGTTCTGGTTCGTCACCAAGGCATTGTTGCTGCCGCGGACCACCGCCTGATACGTCATTTTCTGGGGTGCCTGCGCCATTACCAAGACGCACATCAGCATCATCACACAAAGGGTAAATAATTTCCTCATAGTTATCAAGATTTTATTGTTAATAATTATCATTTCAAATGAGGTTTGTTTTTTCATTCAGCAATACACAAATTCTTGTATATCAAAATTTTAAAATAGAAAAAACAATACCTCCCCGCATTATTATCGGAGTTGCAAATATATAAAAAAAGGTAATAAAAACCAGAGAAAAGAATACTGGTTTGCGTTTTTATGAACTGGATTTGAAATTTGAAATTTGAGACTTGAGACTTAAGACTTTTTTCGCAAATCGCCTTAATTCTCAATTCTCCATTCTCAATTCTCCATTCTCAATTCTCCATTCTCAACTCTCAACTCTCCATTCTCATCAAACAAGTCCGTCACCCCCATCCCGTCCTCCAGATGGAGCGTCTGCAAACCGGCGGCACGCGCGCCCACCAGATGCTGCGGCGAGTCGTCGATAAAGAGCGTCTCCTCCGGCACAAGAGCGTTCTCCTCGATGATGTGCCGGAATCCCTCCACCTTCGGCTTCCGGATATGCAGCAACTGCGAGAAATAGGCGCGCCTGAAGCGCTCGGCGAAGAGGTCGTAACCGAACTGCTCGCGCATCTGCTGCGTGAACAGCTCGTAATTGAGCTGGTTGGTGTTGCTGTACAGATACAGGTTGTAACGCTCCCCCACCCTTCTCAACATCCGCTCGTGCGCCTCCGGAAAGCCAATGAGGATGGCATTCCACGAGTCGTCGATCTGCTGGTCGGTCAAAGACACATCCGCGAGACTGCGCACGTATGCGCGGAACTCAGGCACGGAGGCAAGTCCCTCCTCGAATAGGTCCATCATATCCGACTGTTTCTGTTTGGAATAAATCTCCTCGAAGTTGGAGACCCCGCAACGGGCAAAAGCCTCTGCTATGTTCTGGTAGCGGATGTTATACAGCACGCCTCCAAAATCGAATATGATGTTCTTGATCATTGTTCTTTTATAGGTAAAAATCTGTTTACAAATACCTTACAATCCTATCATCTGCCGAAAATCCTCCTCTGAGATAATGGGGACACCGAGATTCTCGGCTTTTTTCCGTTTCTCCGGTCCCATCTTCTCTCCGGCCAACACGTAGGTTGTGTTTTTGGATATGGAGGACACATTCTTGCCACCGTGCTGCTCAATCAGCGCCTTCACCTCATCGCGCGGAATGGTGAACACACCGCTGACGACGATGCTCATCCCGGCGAGCTTGTCGGAAGCGGGCTTGGCCTCCTCCCCCATCTCAAAACGCAGCCCCGCAGCACGCAGACGCATCACCATCTCCAGATTCTCCGTGTCGTTGAAATATTGTATGATGCTGTCGGCCACGCGGTCACCCACATCCTCCACCTCCATCAAATCCTCCTTAGAGGCATTGGCCAGACAATCTACCGTCGCGAAATGACGGGCCAGCTTCTTGGCGGTCACCTCGCCCACAAAGCGAATGCCCAACGCATAGAGCACACGCTCAAAGGGAACACTTTTGGATTGCTCAATGCCATTCAGAATATTCTGCGTCATCTTTTCCTTGAAGCTGAGCGCCCGGCTCTTGCCGTTCTCGTCCTCCACCACCTTCTCCAGGCCGAAGAGCTTCTCGTAGGTCAGATCATACAGGTCGGCGGCGTTGCGAACCAGTCCCTGGGCGAAGAGCAGGTCAATCTTGCCTTCGCCAAGCGAGTCGATGTTCATCGCCTTGCGGGAGATAAAGTGCTCAAGGCGTCCCTTGATCTGGGGTGCGCAGTGCAACTCGTTGGGGCAGAACACGCCCGCCTCGCCCTCGTTTTGGCGCAGGGGCGTGCCGCACACGGGGCACGTCTCCACAAAGCGCACGGGCTCAGCATCGGGCAGGCGCTTTTCCACGTCCACGCCCACAATCTTGGGGATAATCTCCCCGCCCTTCTCCACGAAAAGGCAATCGCCCTCGCGGATATCCATATCCGCGATGAAGTCGCGGTTGTTGAGGGTGGCGCGCTTGACGACGGTGCCGGCCAGACTCACGGGCCTCAGGTTGGCCACAGGCGTGATGATGCCAGTGCGTCCCACCTGATAGTCCACACTCAGCAGCGGCGTGGAGACGCGCTCGGCCTTGAACTTGTAGGCGATGGCCCAGCGGGGACTCTTGGCGGTGGCGCCCACTTGCTGCTGCTGGGCAAAGTCGTTGACCTTGATGACGATGCCGTCGATAGGATACGGCAACTGCTTGCGTTCCACATCCCATTTATGGATAAAGTCGAAAACACCCTGCAAGCCGGGCACCTTCTCCATCACGTCAGGGAAGCGGAAGCCCCACTGGTGGAGTTTCCGCAGCTGGTCGTAATGGTTATGCTCGGGCAGGTTCTCGCCCAAGGCGTAATAGAGCTTGAAGGCAAGACCACGCTTGGCCACCTCGGCGGAACTTTGCAGCTTCAGACTGCCGGAGGCCGCGTTGCGCGGGTTGGCAAATGGGGGCTCGCCAATCTCCTCACGGTCGGCGTTGAGCGCGTTGAAACTGTCGAAGGGCATAATGATCTCGCCACGGGCCTCCAGGATGTCGGGAAAATCGCCGGTCAGGCTCAGCGGCACCGAGCCGATGGTCTTCACGTTGGCGGTCACCACGTCGCCACGGGCGCCGTCGCCACGCGTAACCGCGCGGGTGAGGATGCCGTGCTCGTAGATAAGACTGATGGCCACGCCATCGTATTTCAGCTCGCACACATACTCCACGGGACCGTTCAGCAAGTCGCGCACGCGCGTGTCAAACTCGGTGAGGTCGCCCTCCGAGTAGGTGTTGCCCAGCGAGAGCATCGGGTAAAGGTGCGTGGCGCTCTCGAACTGCTTGGTGATGGTGCCGCCCACGCGCTGCGTCGGACTGTCGGGCCGCACATACTCCGGATGCTGCCGCTCCAGGTCTATCAAGCGCTGCAGCAACTGGTCGAAGTCGTAGTCGCTGATCTTAGGATCGTCCAACATATAGTAATAATAGTTGTGACGATTGATCTCCTCGGAAAGGCGCGCTATCTCCTGCTGAATATCAGAAAACTCCTTGTTCTCCATTTATAATGCAGCCAAAATTATTTCAATCCCCTGTTTTTGAGAAGAGGTTCGATGGAGGGCTCTTTGCCGCGGAAGGCGACATAGAGTTTCATCGGGTCATCGGTATTGCCGCGCTCCAGAATATTGGTGCGGAAAGCGGTGGCAGTGGCGGGGTCGAAGATGCCGTTTTCGCGGAAGGCCTCGTAGGCGTCATTGTCCAACATCGCGGCCCAAGTATAGCTGTAGTAGCCCGCAGCATAGCCGCCGGAGAAGACGTGGTTGAAATAGGGGCTCTTGTAGCGGGAGATTATCGAGGAGATGAGACCGATTTTGGCCATCGCATTGTCTTCAAACTCGGGCAGTTTCACCTTCGTCTTGGCCGTGATGGTGTGGTAATCCATATCCAGCAGGGAGGCGGCCAGCAGCTCGGTGTTGATGAAGCCCTGCCCGTAGGTGGAAGCAGCCTCCATCTTCTTCACCAGCGACTCGGGGATATTCTCGCCCGTCTTGTAATGGTTGGCGTACATCTTCAGCACCTCTGGTTCCACAGAGAAATGCTCCATAAACTGGGAGGGCATCTCCACATAGTCGCGGGGCACGTTGGTGCCAGAGAGCGAGCGATAGTGACAGCGCGAAAGGATGCTGTGCAGGGCGTGACCGAACTCGTGGAAGAGCGTCTCCAGCTGGTCGAGGTTAAGCAAGGAGGGCTTGTCGCCGGCGGGCTTAGTGAAGTTGAAGACCAGGGAGACCACCGGGATGATGTTCTTGCCGTCACGATCGTAATACTGCTCGCGGAAGTTGGTCATCCAGGCGCCGCTGCGCTTGGAAGCGCGCGGGAAGAAGTCCATATACACCACAGCAATCACCTCGTTGTTGTCGATCACTTCGTACACCTTCACATCCTTCTGATAGACGGGAATCTCGTCGTTCTCGCGGAAGGTCAGGCCGTACAGCTTGTTGCAGACCATAAATAGGCCCTTGCGGGCGGTGTCAAGCGAGAAGTAGGGACGGATTTCCTCTTCGTCGAGGTCATATTTCTCCTTTCTGAGTTTCTCGCAATAGTAGCGCCAATCGTAGGGCTCGAGTTTGAAGCCGCCGTGCTCCTTGTCGATCATCTTCTGGTAGAGGGCAGCCTCCTCCTTGGCCTTGGCCAGTGCAGGGGTCCACACCTGGTGGAGCAGTTGATACACATTGTCGGCGTTCTTGGCCATACAATCCTCAAGCACGTAGTTGGCGTAATTGTCGTAGCCCATAATGTTGGCACGCTCCAGACGCAGGTTCACAATCTCGTTGATGAGGGCTTCGTTATTGAACTCGCCGCCGAGACAGCGAGTGGAGTACGCAGTCCAGATCTCCTTGCGCAGCTCACGGTCCTTGCAGTTCATCAGGAAAGGTTCCAGGGTGGGCATATCAAGGGTGAAGACATATTTGCCTTTGGTCTCGGCCTTCTCATTGCCCTGCTCAGCAGCCTGCTGCAGCTGCTGCTCGGTCAGGCCTTCCAGCTTTTTCACATCGTCCACCACCAACTGGTAGCTGTTGGTGGCCTTCAGCACGTTGTTGCCGAATTTCTGCGTCAGCATCGCCAGTTTGGTGTTGATTTCGCGGAAGCGCTCCTGTTTTTCCTTGGGCACATTGGCACCGCCGCGCTCAAAGCCCTTGTAGGTCTCCTCCAGCAGGCGCATCTGCTCCGGGTTGAGGTTCTCATTCGACCTGTTTTCATACACCTTCTTGACACGCTGGAACAGCTTTTCATTCAGCATAATGTCATCGCTATGTTGCGTATAGAGCGGCATAATGGTGTCGGCCAGCTTTTCCATCTCCTCGTCATTGCAGCACTCCAGGAGGTTGAAGAAGACGGAGGCCACCTTGTTGAGCAGTTCGTCGCTGTACTCCAAGGGGATGATGGTGTTGCCGAAGGTGGGTTCCTCACTGTTGTTGACAATCTGGTCGATCCACTCGTTCTGTTGCTTCATACCCTCCTCAAAGGCGGGCAGATAATGTTCTGGCTTGATCTTGTCGAAGGGGGGCACGCCATACGGGGTGTTCCACTCCTCCATAAAAGGGTTGTCCAAAAGCACCTGGCTTTCGGTTTTCTTCTTGCAGCCGCCCATCACGACGGCAGCGGTAACTATCAGCGTCATAATACAAATGTTGTGTTTCATATCGTAAAGTTTTAATATTGTCTTTCGGCTGCAAATATACAAAAAAGAGGGTTATTGAAACCCTCTTCATATCTCATACGCGATGATTTTACATCGGCAACAGGGGCAGCGAAGCCGCTGCTGTCACCGCACGTTCCGCGGCCATTCCCAGGGAGAGCAGTATCTTGTCTTCCAGCACATAGCATCCTACGCCGGCCAGATAGCCAAGGAGGGCATACGGGGTAATCTTCTTGAGATACCAGATGAAGTCGATTTTCTCCATCCCCATCACAGCCACACCCGCGGCGGAACCGATAATCAGCAGGCTGCCGCCCGTACCCGCGCAGTAGGCCAGGAAAATCCAGAACACGTGATCCATCGGGAAGGAGTACATCCCCATTGCGCCGGCCACCAAAGGCACATTGTCGATGATGGAGGAAAGGATGCCTATCACGGTATCAATAAGATAGTAGTTGCCGTTGAAGATATTGTCAAGGCCACCGGCCAGCATTGCAAGATGGCCCGCGCTCTGCAGACCGGCCACGGCCAGCAGGATGCCCAGGAAGAAGAGGATGCTGGGCAAATCGATGCGGGTGAGCACATTGGAGATGGTCAGCTTGCGATTGTTGTCGTGATTGGACTTGTGCAGCACCTCCGTTGTAATCCAGAGCACGGAGAGGCCGAGCATAATGCCCATATAGGGCTTGAGGTGGGTCAGGATCTTGAAAATCGGGACGAACACCAGGGCGGCCACACCCATAAAGAAGATGAGGTTGCGCTGCCAGGTGGGCACCACCGACACACTGTTATCCTTCGGGCGCTTCGTGGGGTCAATTTGGCCGCGTTCCACGAAGGAGACCACAATCAGCGGGATAATCATTGACACAAGGCTCGGGAGGAAGCATTCGAGAATCACCCTTCCGGTGGAGACATTACCGGCAATCCAGAGCATAATGGTGGTGACATCCCCGATGGGGCTCCAGGCACCGCCCGCGTTGGCGGCCAGAATCACCATACCGCCGAAGAACCAGCGGTCGTGCTGCTCGGGCAGCAACTTGCGCAACAGGGCCACCATCACGATGGCTGTGGTCAGGTTGTCGAGGATGGCAGAGAAGAAGAAGGTGATGAAACTCAGTATCCAGAGCAGTTTCACCTTGTTGGTGGTCTTGATATGGTCGGTGATGATGCTGAAACCGCCGTATGTGTCAATCAGTTCCACCACCGTCATCGCGCCCATCAGGTAGAAGAGGATCTCGGCAATGTCGCCCAGATGCTCAATCAACTCGTTTTTCGTGATGAAGTCGGCGAACGTGGCATCCGGGTGGGCCTGCAGATAGGCCTGCCAGGAGGCGCCGTGCCCCGACACTTCGAAAATGCCAGGACCTGTCAGAATGAGAACCACCCAGATTAAGACGCCCAGCATCAAGGCAAAAGCGGTCTTGTTGATTTTCAGAGGATGCTCGAATGCGATACACGCATATCCTACCACAAATAGGATGATCATTAAGTAGAAAGCCGACATAGCGCTATATTTTTAAAAAATACTCAACGAAATACCCACAGACATCGGATATATCTTGGGGCCCTTGCCCGTGGTGAAGAGCGGGGTAACCTGGAAAGAGTAGTAGGCATCCACAAACTTCCAGCCGATACGGGCATACACATCCACGTTGTATTTCATCTTGTTCATCACGTGGAGATTCTTGATCATCAGGGTGTCATTGGCGTTGGCGGGGTTGTCGCCTTTGTACTTCTGGGAAACCTCACAGATAAGCCCAGCGCGCGCACCGATGGTGAACTTGAAGCCGTTTTCGTTCCTATAGCGGAACTCCAGCGGGATATTCACATTCAGATAATTCATCTTCAGCAACTTGTAGTTGACACCCTCGGGAAGAAGGTAATACCGCATCATATCGTCGGCGGCATCGTAGCGGAGCAACGCGTTGCTGTATTGCGTATAATAGGAGATGCCCACACCCAGACCTATGGCGATAGGTTTCTGCTTAATCTTGAAATCCCAAATAGCGGAAACGTTGAAGCCCGGGTCGAATTTCAGGTGATCGACCTCAACAGGCATCCCCATCCAGAAGGTGTGGTAGATATCCATAATCAAGCGGTCGCGGAAGACCACAGGCTTCTTCTCGGCCTTGTCATCCTTGCCCGTATAGGGAGTCTGGGAAGTTTGCGCCATCACTCCTGATACACAAAGGCATAACAGCAGTGACAACGTCCATATTTTCTTTGCCATACGCTTAACAATTTTAAGCGGCAAAAATACAAAAAAAACTATTCTCCACCCATTCCTTCATATTCATCATCATCCGGCATTTTCATCGGACGGTTACGATAGTTGTTGAGTTTGTAAGTCAAGTTGACGGAGATGTTAAATCCCTGATTTTCACGAAGACTATAGGAGTAGTAACCACTTTGGGCATCTGCATTCGGCTCGTAAAGTTCGTCATAGACAGCGCAATTCTGCCACGAGGCGATTTGCGTCTGGCGGACCGCTGGGATAAAATAAAGGAGATTGCGGATGTTGACGCTCAGAATCAAAGAGTTGTCCAGGAATCCCTTCTTGACACCCAGGTTGAGGCGGTAGTTGGCAGAGCGTCTCCCCTGCCCCACACCGCGCAAGCCCCAGCCCATACTGCCGGCGGTCAGCTGCGAGGAGCGATAGCGGAAATCGAGCTGGATGTCGAAGTTCTTGCCCACCGTGAAGGTCTGGTTCACGCCGGCATTCCAGGCCCAGTCGCGCGTCAGGTTCTCGTCGAGCAAACCCGACTGGTCAATGACATTGCGGTAGAAACTGCCCGTGACACCGAGCTTGTACACCTTCTTCACGCGCTGGCTGAAAGAGAACTCCAAACCGAAATTCTGGCTCTTGTTGAGATTGGCGTAGGAGGTCAGCGTATAGACCCTGTCGGCGACAGAATCCTGCAGTATTTCCGTGTAACGGGTAATCAGGTTGGTGCGGCGGCGGTAGAAGGCCGTCAGCGTGAGCGACGTCTGCTTGTGGGTGAACATATAGCCCAGCTCCAAAGAGTTGGCGAATTCAGGCTCCAGGGCCGGATTGCCCTGCTGCAGGTTCTCGCGGTCGGAATAGTCGATGAAGGGGTTGAGCTGATGGATACGCGGGCGCTGTACACGGCGCGAGAAGCTGGCCTGCAAGGAGTGCTCCGGCGTGATCATATACTTCAAATGCACCGTCGGGAAGAAGAAATTCTTGGCAAAATGGTTGTAGTTCACATAGGTATATACCAAATCGGAAGACTTCAGGTCGGAGATGGTGTAGGAGACCTCACCGCGCAAGCCCAACTGCACCTGCAGCTTCTTCCAGAAGGTGTTGGAGTAAATGAAATAGAGGGCGTTGATGAGTTCCGTATATTGGAAATTATTGCGTTGCAGGGAGTCCTCCCGCATATTCTCCTCGGTGGTGCCGGCAAAGAGGGAGTAGTCCTGCCCCACCCCACGGTACGAGAACTTATAGCCCGTCTCGATGCGTCCGCCGTTGCCCACGGGCGTCACGAAGTCCACCTGGGCCGAGGCATCACGGTTAAGTTCCAGCGTTTGCGTATGCTGGTAAAGGTCATTCATCCCTTCGTGATGGCGCTGCGTCAGGAAGTCGTTATGATCGCCGTTGCGCTGGGTGAAATAGAGGTCGGCGGTCAGCTCGCGCCCCTGCGTGGGGAAGGTCTTCTTGTAGTTCACGGAAGCGTCATAGCTGTTGAACCGGTTCCCGTTGTTGCCAGTCTGGTCATAACTCACGAGCGTGTCGCGGTTATGGGAGGTCAGCGACCACATATTGCTTGACCAGTTCATACGCCCGAAATGGCCGCCGAAATTGAAAGTGAGAGTATTATATTTATTAATATAGTAATCAAAAGCCAAGGAGACGTTGTGGAAACCGTTGCGGGAGCCACCATAGTTCTCCTGCTCCATACGGGTGATCTCGCGGTCATCGCCGATGCCGAACCAAGAGTCGCGCCACAGGCTGCCGGCATTGCGCCAGCTGCCGCCGCGATAACCGTAGCTCACGAAAAGGTTGATTTTGTTGTAACGGAAGTTGAGACTCAGATTGCCGTTGTAGCCGCTGAGATAGAAATGGTGTTTCCCGTCATAGTGCAGCAGGGCCGTGCTGGCGCCAATGGAGGCCATACCGTTAAAGCTGGACTCGCGTCTCTTTTTCAGCACCACGTTGAGGATTCCGGCCATTCCGTCGGGCTCGAGGCGCGCCGAGGGGTTGGTGATGACCTCGATACTCTCAATCATATCGGCGGGGATCTGGTCAAGCGTCAGGTTCGTGGCGTGCCCGTCCACCAGGATAGTGACATTCTCGCTGCCGCGCAGACTCACATTCCCGTCCACATCGACGGATATCGAGGGTATCTCCTCCAGCACCTCCACGGCCGTCTGGCCCGTGGCGTTGATACTCGACTCCACATTGAACACCGTCTTGTCGAGGTTGGTCTGCAGCATATCCTTCTGCGCACGGATGACCACCTCGCCCAACTCGGAGGTCTTGTCGGTCATCTTGTATTTGTTGATCCTATACACCGCATTCTCCTTGGAAATCGTGAAAGGGGCTGACGTGGACTTCTGATAGCCCACATACTGTATCTCCACAAAATACTGGCCAAAGGGGATGCCATCGAGGGTGAACTTGCCATCAGCGTCGGTGATACCATACTGCACCGTGATGGAGTCAGCCACCCGCTTCACGTTGACAGAGGCGTACTGCAGGGGAATTCCGGCGCCATCCACGATGGTGCCCGTCACAACACCGCTATTATGATTCTGGGATTGAGGGCGTTGCATTTCAGGCTGGGCCGTGGCCACACCTATCGACGACAAAAATGTGAAAAGGAGAATGAGGGAGTAGTTGTATAGGTTCTGCATAACGGTTTTTTTAACAAAAAAAGGCGTGGACTAAATCCATTCAAGTAGGTTTAATCCACGCCTGTTATTTATAATATTTTTACAACTATTATTTCTGATAGAAACGGCCTCTGTTGTCGAGAACCTTAGCTTTAGAAATCAAATAGTTGATGATGGTGATCTCGTTGCGCTCACGGCCGAGGAGGGCATTGCGGAGGATGTTCTTCTCCATCATATAACCCGGGGTGGCCGCGTTGTTGTTGGTACCGAGCACATTGACCACATAGACCATATTCTGGCCATTGACGGCGGTCGGTTTGTTGGTGGGCAGAGAGAAAATCTTGCCGATGGCCTTGCCGTCCACGTTGCGGTTTTGATAGATATCGCCAGCGAAGGAGAGATAAACGCTGTCGATAACCTGGGTGCCATATTGCTGCGCCAGAGCCTGCATATTGGAGGAAGCGAGGGCCTTGTTGACCTGCTCAGCCACCATTTCGGTCTTCTTCTGGGCGGCCAGCATATCCTTGACATCGTCTTTCACATCCTTGAACTTCTGCGTGCCGATCTCGCGCACGTTGCGCACAGCGGCCACGGCAAGGAACATACGCTCCACGTTGAACACGTCGGAGATGTCGTCCTTCTTGACATCATCGGAGAATGCCCAGCTCACGATATCGCGGCAGTTGGGCAGCTGGTTGATGACGGAAGCCATAGAGAGGATGTTGTTGCCTTGCACCACTTGGATACCCTTCTTGGCGGCGGTGCTGGTCAGTTCCTCCGCGTTGTTGATGGATGCGGCAAACTGGTTAGCCTGCGACTTGAGGTTGTTGAGGGTAGCCTCGGAAGCGACGATGTCGTAGTCATACAGCACAAACTGTCTCTTCTCGATAGGAACAGTGCGGTTGAGCAGTTGGAACACGATATAGCCATTCGGAGCCTTATAGACATAGATGCCGCCATTGGGCGTCCCAATCAGTCCGTTGTAGAGGGCGGTGATGGTACCGCGCTCCGGAATCCAGAAAGTGGAGTCACCGGCGGTGTTGGCAGAGAAGTCCTTGCGCAGTTGGAAGATGTTGGCCTGGTTGCTCAGCAGCACGTTCTTAAGACTGTCGGCCAGCAGACGGGCCTCTTTCTTGGAGTACTTGGCGCCAGTGTTCTGGGCGGTCTTGAAGGGGAGTTCGACAGTAGCCACGAAGACAGAGTCGGGACGGGAGGCACCGCCATAGACCTTGCCGAAATACCATTTCTGGTTCTCGTAAGCGAAGGGTTCGATGTAGCTGCCCACCGGCAACTTGAAGATGAGACTGTCAAGCACGTCGAGAGTGATATCCTCGCTCTTGTAGTAGGTGCTGTCCACGGAGCCGTTGCCCTTCTCGGTGCTGTAAGCCAGCAGGTCGGAGGTGGAGAACTTGGCGAAATCCTCGCGCACCTCTTTCTCGATGGCCTGCAGGTCCTCGGGAGTCGGGTTGATGGGGAACACAGCCACGTCAATGTCGCGGTTTCTCTCATACACCGTGAAGAGGTCTTTCTTGTGGGTGTTGAAGAAATCCTTGGCCTCGTTGTCGGACACCTCGGCGGTGACGTTGTTGAAGGCGGGGCCTTGCGGGTTGACGAACATCACGGAAGCCAAAGCCATTTTGTTGTCAGCGGCGAGTTTCTTCGCGAGCGGGTCGGAGAAATAGACGGAATTCTGCACGAGGGCGGAATAGCGGTTGGATTTCTCGGCGGAGAGGGCGAAGCGCACGATGGACTGGTAGGCATTGTACAGGTCGCGAGTCTGGTCGTTGTTGGCATAATCCTCGATGTTGGAGATGACGGCCATCGCGTTCTCGGGGCCCACCTGCTCGGCCAGTGCCTGGGCGAACTGCATCAGGTACTGGTTGGGTTGTTGGGTGCTGAGAGAAGCCATCATATCAGCCTTGAAGTCCTCAATCATCTGGTCGTTGTAGGCGAGACCCAACTTGGCCAGTTGTTTGTCGAGAACCTGTTCTTGGAGAATGTTACGCCACGTCATCTCGTGAATCTGGTAAGTCTCATTCTCGTCGAAGGAAGTCTTTTTCTGAAGGAGTTTCATCAACGCGGTGTTCTCCTCGTATTGCTTGCTGTAGATATTGTCCAACTTCGTGCCGTCGATGCGGGCCACGGTATTCTTGTTGGAGAAGGTGCGGGTCACTTGGGAAAGGTCGCCCAAGATGAAGGCCAGCATAGCAAGACCGATGATGATCATCAAGGCCACACCGTGTTTGCGTATTGAGCCAATTGCTGCCATAATTTATGAGTTTTTTGTAATTATTCGGTTAATGGATTATGCTTCAGCCTCAGCCTCTTCGCCTTCAGCAGCGGCGTCGGCCACGCTGTTACGGGTCGGCATCACAGCGACGATCACCTTGCTGGGGTTGTCCACGATGGTGATGTTGTCGATATGGATGTCGGCGACCTTCATCATATCGTTGAGGTCCATATTGGAGATGTCGGCGACGACACACTCGGGCACGTTTTCAAGCAGGCCGCGCACTTTGAGCTTGCGGACTCTCTTCTTGAGGGAACCGCCCTTGAGGACGCCGGGAGAGGTGCCGGTGAGCTTGAAGGGGATCTCGATGGTGATGGGCTTGCCGTCCACCACTTCGAGGAAGTCCACGTGCAGCAGTTTGTCGGTTATGGGGTGGAACTGGGTCTCTTGGACGATGGCTTTCACCACGGTGCCGTCAATGGAGAGGTCCACATAGTTGACTTCGGGGGTGTAGAGCAGTTTTTGGAACTGCTTTTCTTCCACGACGAAAAGTTTCTGTTCTTTACCGCCATACAGGGCGCAAGGGATCATACCCTGCACGCGCTGGGCTTTTGCATCTTTTTTCCCTACGTTCTCTCTGAGAGAACCGCTAATAGATACTGATTTCATTCTTTTTTTAGTTTTTGATTATGAATAAATAAGGTTATTTTTTTGCGGCGGCAAAAATACAAAATTTATGGCATAATTTCAAGTGGGTGAAGAATTTGTTTTTCCGACCACCTTCACGCTGAATCGTTGCCATTTTTTTTGTATCTTCGCCACCTCCAAAACCACCGCCGATGAACCGCCGCCGTACCATATTGCCCATACTTATGAAAAAAGACAACAAACTATATATATTGGCTTTGCTATTGATGACATGCTTATGTGGATGTGCGGTGCAAAAAAACGAAACAAAAAGTAACGCTTTCTTGTACAGGCCATTCGAGTATTCTCCCGCCTATATAGTCAAATTGCCACCCGGCTGCAAAATAGAGTATGTTATATACCAGGGCGAAAGAACCTACGGTTATGCTTTTTCCTATCACGATGCAACATTTTATATCAGCGATGGGAACACCTATTATGATAAAAGTTATAATGTTCACCTCCGAGACTCTTTGTACAATTCTCTTTTAGAAATGCAAAAAATATATAAGTCTGGAAAAAACATAAATATTCCCATAAAGGGCACCATATATTTAGGTGGAGGTGCCGGATCTTTTTGGAGAGATTGTTTGTATTATAATTTAGAAAATTCAAATCATTTATTTGGAGTAAGCAATATTGGCTTTGAGCATTTATATGTAGTATATGCGAATGCGTCCGAGAGAGACACCGCTGTGTTAAATGAATGCATTTCTTCCGCAATCCGAGTCGAAAAGCCCGTAAAAAGACACAGGGCCAACAAGATTATCAAATACAGTTTCAATGGAAAAAAAGCACAATGATGGTGACAAAAAACTGCAACCTTTTCCGAGGAGTTAGTTCTTGACTGCTTTTTTTCGTACTTTTGCGGCCTCTAAGAAACAAAACGACTATGGCACATAAGATACTGATAGCTACGGGCGGCGGCGACTGCCCCGGACTGAACGCCGTGATCAGGGGCATCGTCAAACGCGCACACTCCGAAGGCGACGACTGGAAAATATACGGCTGCATAGAATCCTTCAACGGCATTCTGAAAGACAACATCGAGATTGTGGAGCTCACCGACCAGATGGTCTGCGGACTGCACGTGAAGGGCGGCACCATCATCAAGACCACCAACAAGGGAGGTCCCTTCCACTTTCCCGTGCGCCAGCCTGACGGCTCGTGGGTGATAGAAGACCGCTCCCGGCTGATGAAGGAGCGTCTGGAGCAACTGGGCATCGAGGCCATCATCAACATCGGCGGCGACGGCTCCCAACGCATCTCACTGCAACTGATGGAGCTGGGACTCAACGTCGTGGGCGTCCCCAAGACTATCGACAACGACTTGTCGAGCACCGACTTCACCTTCGGTTTCCAGACGGCCGTGCAGATCGCCACGGAGGCCTTCGACAAGCTGGTGACCACAGCCGAAAGCCACAACCGCGTCTTCATTATGGAGGTGATGGGCCGTGACGCGGGCTGGATAGCCCTCCACACCGCCCTGGCCGGCGGCGCTGAGGTCTGCATCATCCCTGAAATCCCCTACGACCCCAAAATCATCGCCCAGAAAATAGAGACCCGCTACAAGAACGGGATGGGCTTCTGCAACATCGTCATCGCCGAAGGCGCCAAAAAGGCCGACGGCAAGGTGACCGGCAGCGCCCCCACCGCGGCCGGCGACCCGCACATCAAGCTCGGCGGCGTGGGCGACGTGCTCAAGCAGGAACTTATCGACTGCGGCGTGGAGCACGACATCCGCGTCACGGTGCTCGGCCACCTGCAGCGCGGCGGCACCCCTGTGGCCTACGACCGCATCCTGGCCACCCAGTTCGGCGTCAAGGCCTTCGAGCTCGTCAAGGAGCACCTCTACGGCAACCTCGTGGTGTATCGCAACAACGACATCTCCTACGTGCCCATCGAGGAGGCCGTGCGCAGCCCGCACCTGGTGCAGCCCGACAAGGACTTCCTCGTGCACGCGGCCAAGGGCGTGGGTATTTGCTTCGGGGACGAGGAGAGTTGAGACGTAAGACTTTAGACTTGAGACTATAGACTTTAGACTTTCCTTGAGCAGTCCCGAAGGGACAAAATCCCAGTAACCCCGCACAAGCGACGAAGTCGCGCAGTGTGGTGCCTTGAGGAGGAGATATAATTTAAAACAAATGATATGAAAAAGAAACTTGTCGTGCTTTCGGGCGCCGGCATCAGCGCCGAAAGTGGAATCAGCACCTTCAGGGACAGTGACGGTCTCTGGGAAAACTACAACGTGGAGGAGGTGGCCAGCATCGACGGCTGGTACCGCAACCCCGACCTGATGACGAAATTCTACAATGAGCGGCGCGCCCAGCTGGAGAAGGCGCAGCCCAACGAGGCCCACAAGCTCGTGGCCGAATTGGAGAAATACTACGATGTCACTGTGGTGACGCAGAACATTGACGACCTGCACGAGCGGGGCGGCTCGCACCACATCATCCACCTGCACGGCGAGGCCACCAAGGTGTGCAGCGAGAACGGCAAGCGCTTCGTCCAGGACATCGGCTACCGCGCCGTGGGCAACGACGAGCGCACCCCCGACGGTGCCCGTATGCGCCCCTTCATCGTCTGGTTCGGCGAGGCCGTGCCAATGATGGACCAGGCCGTGAAAGCCGTGGAGAAGGCCGACATCCTCGTCATCATCGGCACCTCCCTCAACGTCTATCCCGCCGCCGGCCTCCTATACTACGCCCCCACCGACACCCCCATCTACGTCATCGACCCCAAAGACGTGCAGCCCATCAGCCGGCACGTCCATTTCATCAAGGACGTGGCCACCGCCGGTATGCGCAAGCTGTTCGAGGAATTGAGAATTGAGAATTATTCCTTGAGCAGCCCCGTTAGGGGCAAGAGCTTGGTAGGCCCCCACAAGGCGAAGCCGCAGTGGGGAGATTGACAGAGGATAATAACCACAAAACCAAACAATAATGTTTCGCAAAATCACCATTTCAATCCTGTTCATCTTGACAACCATAGCAGTCTCTTCCTGTTACGAGGAGGGCGGCGCGCGCGGCGGCAACATCAACGAACCCGAATACCGTATCGTCAAGCCGTGGCAGATCACCCACACCTACCTCAACGGCGAAGAGATCACGGAGACCGACTATTACGCCAACCGGCCCAGCACCTTCTACTACATCTACGCCGACTGTGTGCTGAGTGTGACCGCCTACTTCAACGGACAGGTGCGCGAGTCCACGGCCGGGCACTGGATTTTCAAGGACCACAACAAGATTCTGGAGATGGAGTTCTCCCTTCTGGGGTATCACTATTTCTATCAGGCCACGGTCAAGAAGTTGACGAAAAACGATCTGATATACGAATACGACGACCCCGATGGCAATCATTGGCGCATAGAGATGGGCTCTCGCGCCTCATACTAACAACTTTTCTGCCTAAGGGCACTCCCCTACCGCACCTTGATGCGCTGACCCAAGGAGAGAATACTCGTCTCCTTGATGTGGTTCAGTTTGCACAGTTTCTCCACCGTCGTGTGATATTTCTTGGCGATGGCATAGAGTGTGTCGCCCTTCTTGACGATATGCACCGTCGGCTTGTGGGACGAAGTTGAAGGTTGTGCCTGCGGCTTGGGCTTCACCACCTCGTTGGCAATCTTGGCCAGCGTGTCCTGCGCTGCCTTCACGGTATCCTTGCCCGCAACCGGCGCCGGCACGTTGCGACTGTTGTCCACCACAATGATCTTGTTGGCGCTACGGTCGATGTTCTGGTAGGCCTTTTCCATTGAGGAAACGGTAATATCCACATTCTTGTGGAGTTTGCGTTCGCTGCGCCTGTGGGCAAGCAGCCATTCATACGTTTCAGGAATATAGAACACCTTGGCCATTTGGGAGTGGTTGATGCCTTTCAGCTTGTCGAAACGGAGCAGATGGGTGGAGCCGCACTGCTTCATCGCGTCCACAATGCGCTGCGACTGGCTGAGTGTCACAGCCTTGTCGGCGGTGCCGTGGATAATCCACAAGGGAAGAGTATTGAGTTTGCAGAAGTCCCTGCGAGAGCTGCCCCCGCACAAGGCCATACCCGCCGCGAAGGGCTCCGGGTAGGTGGAGAGCAAATCGAAAGTGCCGTAGCCGCCCAGACTCATCCCGATGACGTAGATGCGGTCGGTGTCCATCTCGTAATGTTCTTGCACCCAATGCAGCACATTGATGATTTTGTCGGGGTTCCAAGGGCCGCCGGGGTTCTGCGGGGCTATAATCAGGGCGTCAATGTCACGTCCCATCGAAATGGCGTCAAGACAACCATATTTGCGCACGCGACTCAGGTCTGTGCCGCAGAGACTGTGCCCGTGCAGGAACAGGACCACCGGCATCTCGCTCTTCTTCGCCGCATAGTCGTCGGGCGTGGAGACCCAGAAGTTGTAACCATTGCTCACCACATTGCGATAGGCGGTGAACGTATATTCGGTCTGTGCAAAAACAGACAAGGACAATCCGATTGTCCAGATAAGTGTCAATAATTTTTTCATAAAACAAACATTGTCATCGGCATCCCGCCGATAAATATCATTATTCTTGTGGTTTTTCCTTGTTGAAGAGAGCCTTCACCATCTTGGCTTCCACGCCTTCGGAATATATCTCCTCGCCGGGCGAGGGTTTGAGCTTGATGGTGATGGCATCGTTGTCGGCGCCCTCCACCTCCTCATAGCCCACAATGGCGTCGGTGGCGGCAATCACGCTGGGCGCGATGCGGGTGAAGACGAGAAAGTCGGCCCAGTTGGAGATGTCGTCCAAAGACTCGTCCACCTTGATGCGCTTGCCGTTGCGCGACACAGCCACGGCCTTGTCGCCATCCTTGAGGAAATAGGCGATAAGGTCCTGGTTGACCTTCTGGCCATAGCCATTCTGATAAAGGTAAATATAGGTCTTCATCATCCTATGGTCCTTGTACTCCACGGTGCTGCGCAGTTTCCCATTGGCATCGTAAGTGTCCCAAGGGCCGGTGCGCACATCCTTGAGGTAATTGCCCCGAACGCAGATTTTCCCTTTCGGGAAATAAGAGGTGGAGAGTCCGTTGCGCTTGCCATCGAGGAAATGCTCCTCCAGACTGAGCTGGCCATCCGTGAAATAGGTCTTGTAAACGCCGTTCATCTTGTCGTCCTTGTACTCAACCTCCTCCAAGAGCACGCCCGTCTCCTTGGAATAAATCTTCCACGTGCCCGAGCGCTTGCCCAAAACATACTCTTCCACCGAAATCAGTTGGCCGTTGTTGGCGTAATAGTTCCAGACGCCGTCCTTCTGCTGATCGACAAACACGCCTTCCGAGGCTTTGCGGCCGTTCTCGTGGTAGATAACAGTGTTCACCTTGTGGACGCCCTGAATAAAGTCGGTGGTACTCTTCAGTTTGCCATTGGTATGGTAATAACGAAAAGTGCCATAGGGCACATTGTCCTTGAACCGGCCCTCATACACCAGTTTGCCCTTCTCATACTTTTTCCATACGCCCTGCTTCCGGCCAGAAGCATCGGTCTTGTTGATGTTGGCCGTATCCTGTCCATAGAGCGAGAGGGCGAACAGGCAACACACGAGGAACATTATTCTTTTCATATTCTTATTCTTTATCATTCATTTTTTTCAAAACGAGGGCACTACGGCTGGGAAGATATAGCTTCAGGCGCCATTGCCCGCCCCGTTTGTAGGATTCATACTGCATCGTATCATCAATATTGCCGAAGCCATTGTACCGCGACGAATCGCTGTCCAGGCAAATGGTATAACGGCCCTCTTGGCAATTTATTTCATAATCCATAAAGGATTTGGATGGATTGAAGTTAAAGACCATCAGGCAAGGGCCGCGGTGGAAGGCCAGGATTTTGTCGCCGTCATTGTCGCAGCACTTCTCCGGCAGATAGTCGAGGAGATGCTCCTGGCGCACGAGATGTATCATATCGGCATCAAAGCGGTTGAGTCCGGCGTACTTGAGCAGTTCATCGTCGGCGAGGTTCCACTGGCGGCGGGCATACTGGCACGACCAGCCGTTGCCCTCGCGGGGAAAATCGATCCATTCAGGATGGCCGAACTCGTTGCCCATAAAGTTGAGATATCCACCGGAACAGAGCGTCAGCGTCACCAAGCGAATCATTTTGTGCAAGGCGATGCCCCTGTCCACCGTCATATCGGGAGTCAGCACCGACATTGAAGTGTACATCTTGTCATCCATCATCCTGAATATAAGCGTCTTGTCGCCCACCAACGCCTGGTCGTGGCACTCCACATAGCTGATGGTCTGCTCTTCGCGGCGCTTGTCGGTCATCCGGAAGTAGATGTCGCCCATCCCCCATTGCTCGTCAGAGAGGGTCTTGACCGTCTTCATCCAGTAGTCGGCGATGCCCATCGACATCCGAAAGTCGAAGCCGATGCCGCCGCGTTCGGTCGGGAAGGCCATCCCCGGCATCCCGCTGACATCCTCCGCAATGGTCACCGACTGCGGGTTGAGTTGATGCACGAGGTTGTTGGCCATTGTCAGGTAGGCCACGGCATCCTCATCCACATTGTCGTCGAAATACTGGGCGTACTCTAAAAAGTCCACCCCAAGTCCGTGGTTGAGGTAGCACATACTGGTGACGCCGTCGAAGCGGAAGCCGTCGAAACGAAACTCCTGGAGCCAATATTTCAGGTTGGAGAAGAGATAGAGCAGCGTTTCCTGCTTGCCATAGTCGAAGCAGCGGGAGTTCCACACGCGGTGGTGGCCCCGCTCGCCGGAATGGAAATAGAGGTGGTCGCTGCCGTCAAAGAGGGAAAGTCCCTCCTTCTCGTTGGCGACGGAGTGCGAGTGGACAATGTCGAGGATAACGGCAATGCCCTCTCGGTGGGCAGTATCGATGAGTTCCTTGAGCTCCTCGGGGGTGCCGAAGCGCGACGAGGGCGCGAAGAAATTGGACACCTGGTAGCCGAACGAGCCGTAATAGGGATGCTCCTGCACAGCCATCAGCTGTATCATATTATAGCCGAGTTTCTTTATTCTCGGAATGACATTCTCCTTGAACTCCCAGTAGGAGGCCACTTTTGCCTCTTGCGATGACATTCCCACGTGCGCCTCATAAATCAGGGGGTGAGACACTTTCTTCGGGGGCTCATACTGCCACTGGTAAGGGGTTTCTGGCTCCCACACCTGGGCACAGAACACCTTGGTGTTGTCGTCCTGCACCACGCGGGTGGCGTAGGAGGGCAGGCGCTCGTCGGCACCGGAACGCCATACCATCCAGAGTTTGTAGAGCATCGTATGCTGCAAAGCGAAGTCGGGAAGCTCGATTTCCCAGTCGCCGTTGCCAATAGGATGGAGCGCGAACTCGGGCTTCACCTGCCAATGGGAGAAGTCACCGTAAAGATAGAGCTGCACGGCATTGGGGGCTTTCTCGCGAAACACCCACCCTTTTTCCGTACGGTGGAGACCGTAATAGAGGTAGCCGTTGGCCACATCGGCAAGAGGGCGCGTGCCATCGGTGAACTCCAGCTCACGGAGGACCGCCCGCTGGTGCCGTTTCTGCAACGCCGCCGCGTAGGGCTTCAGATAAGGGTCTATCTTTACAAGTTCCGGTGTCTTGACCATTGTTATTCTGCAAATGAAGAATTAATACTGGATGACAAAGCGGCGCGGGGCGTCCCACTCCACCATCATCTCCCTGAATTTCTTGTACTGCTTGACGGGGATTTCCGTAGCGGAGATTCTCAACTGACGGAACACCTTCAGCTTGTTATCGACAATCTCCGTTTTGAGAACGATTTTCCCGAAGGGATACTCCTTCTCATACGCGAAGGGTTTGGTCAGCCACTGGGCCCCGGCGGGGAGCGTTACCTCGTACATATAGCGTTCCTCCGTGGAATCGACTGCCACAGGACAGGTCCGCTCGCGCGTCAGGTTGACTGAGCGCACCGGTGTCCCATAGCCACTGCCGTCGAGCGTGAGCTGGCAGTAACGGCCGCTCAACGGGGTAACCTTGGCACGCACCGGCTGCACATTGGAGGGCTCCACCGTGCGCAACACCGGCGAGACCGCGTCCACGCGCGTCATCGTCACGTCGGCATCCCAACCCGCATCCGACTTGGAGAGACGAACCTGTGCCTCCAAATCGACTTTCCGCGGCCAGGGCAGGAAGTTGATCACCTCCCCGTTCTTGTCGATATAGCTGTCGTACACATATTTAACATCCAAAGATTGCGGACTCTTCGAGAGGGCTGATATATAATAGGTATTGCCGTCCATAGTCAAACGCAGCAGGGCTTCCGGATTTTCCATCAGATGGTTATACATAAAGCCGAACCGCGCATCGTACCCGGCAGCGCGCAACATCGACTCCAACAAGAGGTTCTTCTCCACGGGCGTGCCGCAATTGGTTTTCCAGACCATATAGGGCGAAGCAATGATGTTGGCCATATATCTCATAGGCAAAGCGTTGGTGTGGATATTGTCGCAGACATAGTCGCGGATGGCAAGCACCTTCTCCATCGGAGATATCTCTTTTTTCATAATAGGATTCAGCACCTCATCATAGAGGTTGGAAGGAGCAGGTAAGAAAGCGTTCTGCATCGTCAAATACGACATCAGCGTGGTTGGACTGTCGAAGGTGGTGAACATCACAAAATCCTGTTCATCGGGAAGAAGATTGCTCTCGGCGGTTTTCTGGGGCAGGTCGGTGAAGGTCCAGGTGAGCACCCGCGCGCTGTCGGGGCCGTAAGAATAGACCTCCGACTTGTTCTTTCCCCGATAATGCACATTGTGGAAGAGAGCAGATTCGTGAGGAAGTGTCACGGAAACCTCGTAACGATCCACCGGGGCGTCCTCAGAAAGGTCAACACGCTCCATCAGTGCCGGGATGAACGGCTGCTCGGTATGGATGGTGTAGTCGAGCACGATGGTGGCGTCATACTCAAGGGCCGTGTGCGTGACCACCATCTCGCGCATCCCGTTGAAACGCTCGCAGTCGGTGCAGCTGTAGGGCAAACTGGGGTTGAAGGCGTTGTCGGGAGTCTTCACCACACTGCCATCCTTGCGTACCGTGTAAGCCTCGTTGATGGTGAGTGTCTGAAATTCAGGATTATAGAGAATAAATGTCTCGCCGTATGTGTCGAACGACGCCCTGGTGAAGATTTGCAGTTCCTTCCTGTAGCGATAATCCAGACTGCCATCCTCATTGAGGGTGTAGGATTTGGAGATAAGATGATAGGTGGCCTCGTACGACTGTGCCGACAGGTTTGCGGCAATGAAGCATAAGAGGGCAAACAGTATGGAGATATGTTTTTTCATCAATATTCTATTTTAACAAAGACAACAACATTAACGGCTCAACACGACTGGGGTGTTCATAAAAAACTCCTGGTTCATTACGGCCTGGCGATATGAAGGCCAGTCCTCGGCCTCATAAATGCGCTTGCCGAAGCGGATATTCTCGTGGAACTGCAGTACGGAGCTTTGCAGCTTGTAGCCGCCGTCGAAGGTGACAGCGCCGCCCGTGGCGGTCCGAGCCTTGGGCACCTGGGCGGAGGTGTAGCCGGGGGGCAGTGTCATCGTCTCTGAGATCTGCACCAGGCGGGAGCAGCGGTCACTGAAGGGCATTGTGCGCGTCTCCAAGGAGGTGTCATACGACAGGTGCGGCATCGCGAACTTGTAGAAGCCCTTGGCGAGGAACGGCGTGACAATGACCACATTGTCGGTGACGGTGGCGTAGTCGGGAATCACAAAGCGGTAGGTAATGGAGACCGGCTGCTCGAGGTAGCGGTCCTCATCGGTGTATTTGACACTTTGGAGCTTGGCGTTGGGATAGAGGGAGAAGAGTTGCCGTTCGACATTGGCGCGCCATTCGGAGCGGCGTCCGCGGAAGAGGGCACGCACTGTGCGGTCCGATTGTCCCTCGGCAGTAACGGTCACGGTGCCGGAGAGGGCGCCTTTCTTGTTCACCTTGGTAGTGGCGCTCATCTTGAGGTAGTGGTTCTCCGCCTTGGAGACGGGGGTGAGGCCGAGTTTGGCGCCTTGCGGCAAGCCCATCAGGTAGTTTTGCTGCTGTTCGGCGCTGGACCACAGCTCACGCACGCCCGGCACCCAGGTGGGGTCGAGCAGCTGATAGTTGCCGTTGCGGCGCTTGACCACCGTGACGCAGTGGTTGAACTGGTCGGCGGGGATGTCCTCGATGCGCTCGCCGGCCATCGTCATCGCAGCATACGCCTGGAAACCGGCGGCCCGCAGCATCGCGATAAGCATACCGGCCTTGTCCTTGCACACACCGCAGCGGTCAGTAAAGTTCATCTCGCACTTGTGGAGCGTGTAGCCCTCGCCCTCCCCCATCGAGATGCCCGAGTAGCGCATATTGTCGGCCACCCAGTGGGTCAGGATATAGATGCTGTCGTTCTCACTCTTCGCGGGGCGCAGCAGTTCGGCCACCTTCTGTTTCACTTCGTCGGTAGGCACGAAACTGCCGTAGTCCTCGTTCACGCCATAGAACCACATCGACTTGGCCTGCCAGTTTTCGGCAGTGGAGAGTATCAATTTGGTCTGCACATCATTGTCGGCCAACGTATGGGGGGCCTTCTTCATCGGCATAATCTCTTTCTTGGAGAAAGAATAGACCACCCGGCCGTCCACGTTCTTGCGGGAAGACTGCAAAGTGCCGTTATAGACCGAGTATTGAAGTTTCTTGGAGGGCAGCACGCTCAGGATGTACACCTTCTCGCGCACAGGCTGGTGACTCCAGAAGGGCACAATGTCGTAGAAGTGGCCTCGCATCGGGGGGATATACTTGGCATCGGGGTCACTGTCGTGCAGAAGTGCGTAGGTGAAGCCCTTCTTGTAGGTCACATACTCCACGGCGTCGCCGGGTTCGAGGCGGCCCACGGCCACCATCTTCTGGCTGGCGCCCCAGTATATCATACGGGCCGGTGCGGGATAGTCGAGCACGGGGTTGTCAATCTTCTCCACCAGGCCGCTCTTGCGGTGCACCTTCACCTCCCGAATCTCCACGTAGGCGGAGAGCGGGTCGTAGTCCATCTTCACGCAGTTGAAGTCGCGCCCGCCGGCGGGGGTGAGCACCTTGTAGAGGACGTGGCCATAGACGTGGCTCAGGCCGCTCTCCTCCATCACCACACGGGTGCTGTCGAAGAGGGTGACAATGTCATAGCCGGCATAGTCCGCATCAGACACCGCAGAGAGCTGTTGCTGCACGGACTGGGCGCGCAGGCCCGTCGCCACGGCAAAGAGGCTAAAGAGTAAAAGGATGATATTTCTCATAATAATTCTTTTGCGTTGAACAAAGAGCCGCAAAAATACAAAAAAATCCACGAATTACACGAATTACACGAATGGGTCCACTAATTGCACAAATTACACGAATTACACCAAAGCCACGAAATGAAAACTGCAAAATCAAAAATATGATCATACACTAAACACCAATAGAAATCTCATCTGCCCTAAAAAACCGCACAATTCGCAAACTAATTCGTGTAATTCGTGTAATTCGTGGTTAATAGATCATCCTTTTGTACACCAGACTTGTTTCCCCAAAATTGATCAGAACTCCCACCCGCATCTTGGATGCTTTCAAATAATTCAGCAATTGTGCTTGGTGGACATCCAAAAGGTCTGACACCGCCTTCATTTCCACAACAATCAAGTCATAGCAGATGAAATCGGGGACATACTTCTTCTTTAACTTGACACCCTTATAATAGATGTCCAGCGGCTCTTCGCGCAAATAAGGTATAGAACGGAAATTGAGTTCCATTTCAAAGGCTTCCTGATACACAGCCTCAAAAAAGCCAGGACCTAAATGGGAATGCACCTCCATAGCGGCCCCCACGATTTTGTATACTTCCTCTTTATATAAAAGCATAACG
The DNA here is from genome assembly GCA_900315705.1 of uncultured Bacteroidales bacterium. Classification (GTDB taxonomy): domain Bacteria; phylum Bacteroidota; class Bacteroidia; order Bacteroidales; family WCHB1-69; genus F23-D06. Next base: position 148,930 of record ONAB01000010.1, read on the forward strand.
TCTAATTTTTTTAAAGAGGAACGTAATAATTATCGATTTATTATGATATTGTTATAATATTTTAAAAAATAAATTATTATAAAATTACAATTATTATAATTCGTGTAATTAGTGTAATTAGCGGACAATTTTTTCGAAGTCGCTGGCAGGGTGCTTGCAGATCGGGCAGATGAAATCCTCCGGAAGCTCTTCGCCCTCGTACTCGTAGCCGCAGATGACGCAACGCCACACCGTCTTGCCCTCGGAAGTCACGCCCACAGGCTCGGGTTTCGGCTTGATGTGCTCTTGATAATAAGTGTAGGTGGCTGATGGCACGTCTGTCAGCGGCTCCATTTCCACCACCTCGCCCACAAAGAGCGTATGTGTGCCCAGGTCCACCATCTGCACCACATTGGCGGAAATGAAGGCGTTGGTGCCTTTGGTGACAGCCAGGGTGCCGTTCTTCACGCGCCGGCAGTCCGCAAAATCCGCGAACTTGTCCACCTCGCGTCCCGATTGGAACCCGAAGTGCTTGAACAACCCGAAGTCGGCCTTCTCGCTGATAATGGAGGCTGTAAAACGCCCAGTCGCTTTGATCATATCGTGGGTGAGGTTTTCTTTATTGACCGTGACGGAGATGCGGTTGGGCTGGGAGGTCACCTGCATCACCGTGTTGGTGATACAACCGTTGTCGCGACCATCCTGGCAAGCCGTCACCACAAACAATCCGTATTGGATGCTGAACATTGGATTCATACTCATAGGGCTTTGTGTTTAATTTTAATTGCAGCGGCAAAGATACACAATTTTGGCTTATTGTTTGCGAGGTGCGAGACGTGAGACTTGAGACTTTAATTTCTAAAATCATTCATAGCAGTGGTTTTGTTGTCTATATACCTATATATTTAAAAATCAGATATTTATCAGGTTCATACTTATAAAAAAGTCTATTCTCTTTTATAAGCAATCGTATATGGAACCCTATGTCATCTGTTAAGACAAGGGCATTGTGCTGCCTTTTCCATTTTCCTTTGGAAAAAACATATTCATTACAAGTCAAAATATATTCCTCATCCCCCATTATTCTCAATATAAAATCAAACATACCCATATGGTTTTCACGATACAAACCATACAAAAGATCGAAATCGGTCTTGTTGGCCTTATTATGCTTGCTCATATCCGATTTTGTCATTGCGTATGGACTAAAATAAGGAGGTTCCTCCCCAAGATCCTCAACGTAAATGTCACGTTTAAATGTTCTATTGAGCAGGAAATTCGGCGCGGAGACAAATGAGAAAGATTGTTTTTTTGTGACAGCCTTCATCTTAAAATGAAAACATTCGTCAGATAACACCAAGTCCGTCCCCTTTTGCCGGTATTTACCTCGAGAGAGCATAATGTACCAAAAGAAATCATCACCTTCTTCATCATTGTTGAACATCAGCACATATCGGCCATTATGGAAGAGAAAGAATGAAAAATCGAGCGTACCAGAATCTATAATAATAACAGGTGTGGTATTTGGGTAGTGCCCCGATCTTAGAGTTTGGGACATACTTTCATTCCAAACAAGCATCAAAATGATTAGTATAATTATGGATTTATGATTCATAATCGAAATTAAAAGGGAAAATTATAGAAAAACGGGGATGAAGCACTCCAGTAATTTAACCGATAGGCAGTCACCATTGTCTTCAAAGCCTTATAATAATACAAATTAGAAGAATAAACATTATATGTATATTGATATGCGGCATATTCGGAATAGTTGTGATTATAAAGATATCCCATAGTGGCACCCAAATAATGGTGATATGAATGCAAGAGTTCGTGACCTGCAAGAGCTCGAAACACAACATCATCGCCACTTATCGTAGCTGGGGAAATATGGATATGTGTACCTTTCACAGAATTACCTGTGACAAAACCACCTACAATGTAATTTCCCTCAGTTTCAACAAATTGCCATTTGTCATTCATACCAATGTTTTTACATCTGGTTCCAAAGTCGTAAGGTCGACTTGTAATGTCCACGATATTATAATCGCCTGTTTGGATTCCAAACATTTCCTTATATCGATTAATCAAATAAGCATCATATTTACCAGCAATGCTGCTATTATTGTAATAGTCGGCAATTGCAACATAGTCCCCATTAGCAACCACCTCCCCTGTCGCAAATTCCTCATAGAAATTTCCATCCCAAAAGTTGTAACCATTTATCGCATCGGTTATGCCAGAGGCCAAGCCTTCCGTTAAACCGCCGAATAACGCACCTGTAGCACCTCCAATCCACCCGTATCCGAGAGCTGTGCCGAAATCGTTGCCACCGACAAGGGCGTTTCCTGTTCCCGCAATGAATCCGCCGGCTGCTCTAGAAGCCGCGCCCGAGGCTGCCCCACCCAAGAATCCACCGACACCCGCCGCAGACATAGCTGCACTGCCTGCTGCCCCACTCACCACTCCTGCAATCCCACCAATAAAGGCTGAAAACAGGAAGTCACTCGCACTATTGATATTTCCAGTTATCATTTGAGAAATCACATTGACCATTGCACCTATTGCAAAGCCCAATGCAATAAAACTCTCTCCGCTCGGGTCCACGTACTGCAGCGGGTTGTTCAGGCAGTAGGAGTAGCGGTTGAAGCTCTGTGTGATTTTGAATCATCATTTTTGGGTCTAACGTTGTAAAATTTACGAAACAGCACACATTCGTAATATGTATCGATTATTTCAAAATGTTTCTCTATTTGTTGCATCGCAGAGAGCAAATCTGTCACTGTAATAACACAACCTGATTTTAGTTTTATTTCATATATAGAGCCTATCGCTGATCTTAATAGAGGGCGAATTCGGACAAAAGATTCTATGTCTGATAATTGAAAATCGACCTTAATATCTTCCCTGTCATAACTAATCTTTTCGTTACAAACATCGTACTCCAATAACGTATCGTAATCGTATAGGAGATATTTAACCAAAACACCAATGGGATAAATGGAAAGAAGAAATATCATATCTATAATTAGAAGAAGAAATAAAATATTTTCCCATAGTGGATTTGTCCATTGATAATTCAAAATCCAATAAATCACCGGTATCCATACCACCACAGACAACAGGGGAATAATTCCCTCAAAAAAAAGATTTCTATAAGATAAGGAAGACTTCATATTTTACCAATTTGGTCACTAAAAAGTGTACCACTTTTATTGGGTGCAAAGATAGAAAAAAGTCGGTTCATAATTAAATTTATTTCAACCTTATTTTTTAGTGGAGAAGTTCAAAGTCTCCTTGACACGGTAGGACTCCCCTGTCATATTGACAAGGAAAGCCTTGTGTGTCAGTCTGTCGACCAGAGCGGCGCACAGCACTTTGTCCTTGATCAAAAAGCAGGGCCTCATTGAGCACACCGGCAGCAAGAAGAGCGGAGGGTACGAGGCAGTGGCACCCAACGACTAAAAACACTATCTTTGCCGTCCCAAAACAAGCCTCTATGCAAACCGACCTCACCCTCTACAAGACCGTCGTCGTGGCCAACGGTGCCTTCCCCGAGCGGGGCGACGCCCTTGAACTGCTGCAGCACGCCGAGCACATCATCTGCTGCGACGGCGCCATCGACAAGCTAACCGCCCACGGTTTCTCCCCCACCGCCGTGGTCGGCGACTTTGACTCTATGCGGCCCGAGAACCTCCAGAAGTGGGCCGGCATCCTCCATCCCGACAAAAGCGAGGAGTACAACGACCTGCAAAAGGCCCTGCGGTATTGCATCAAGGAACGCCTCACCCAAGTAGCATTGGTGGGCTGCGAGGGACTGCGCGAGGATCATTTCATCGCCAACCTCAGCATATTGGTCACCTACAGCCGGATGCTGTCGTTGGTGATGGTCACCCAGGAGGGCGTGTTCAACGTGCTGCACCAGAGCGCTACCCTACCCTCACGGCCCGGGCAGCAGGTTTCCATCTTCACCAAAGACGAACAATTAGCGCTTACCTTCCACGGACTCAAGTACCCCGTGCGGCACCGCGCCTTCCAACACCTCTGGGAGGGCAGCCTCAACGAAGCCCTCGGCGAGGCCTTCACCATCGAGATACACGGCGAAGGCAATGTGCTCATCTATCGCGCCAATCCCCAGGATTAGCCGATTGAGACAAGGAGGTCATTGTTTCAGAAAAACTACTGTTAGATTCTGTCGAGAACCATACGGATCAAAGTCTCCATCTTGTCGTGATAGTCGTCGAGAAAACGGCCCGTCACGCGGTTGGCGATGATGAGGCATACCGTAAGAGCATTGTGTCCCAGCACGTTGCCCAAGCCATAGATGGCCGAACACTCCATCTCCATATTGGTAATGCTCTTGCCCTGATAGTGGAACGACTCTATCTTCCGGTTGAGTTCGGGGTAAGCCAGCGGGGCACGCACCTGACGGCCTTGCGGGCCAAAGAAGCCCGGAGCGCTGACGGTGATGCCCTGGCGCATATCGTGTCCGATGCGGTCGAGCAGCGCCTGTGACGCGGGGGTGCAATAGGGCCGGGGCAACTGCGCGCTCCAACCTGTCTGCGCCACAAACTCGTCCACCATCCGCTCGTCTATCCATTGGCCGGAGTCGTAAAACCTCAGCACCCCGTCGATGCCCAGACCATAGGCGGAAGCAACGAAAGAGCCGCACTCGATGTCGGGCTGCAGGCCCCCGGAGGTACCGATGCGCACCATATTGAGGGTGCGGTGCTCAGCCTTCTCCTCGCGTGTGGCCAGGTCTATGTTGGCCACAGCGTCCAGTTCGTTGAGCACAATGTCGATATTGTCGGTGCCCATTCCCGTGGAGATGGCCGAGATGCGCTTGCCCTTGTACAATCCTGTGTGGGTAATCAACTCGCGGTTGCTCTTCTCCACCTCGATGGTGTCGAACATTTTGGAAATCATCTGCACACGCCCGGGGTCGCCCACCAGTATGATGTTGTCGGCCAACTCGTCGGCGTGCAGGTTGAGATGATAAATGGCGCCGTCTTTTTGCTGCGGCAATTCAGATGCTGCGATTTTCATAGTAGTCGTTTTAAACAGGTTGCAAACATACACAAAAAAACAAAGCCGACCGCATATTTTTTCATTCCATTTCAAACATAAAAAAAGGCCCCTTTTGAGAAGGAGCCTTTTTCACACTATTATTTACCCTTTTCAATTATCGTCCTGACCACATTACGGTCTGACAATAATCTTTTTGCTGACTACTTGTCCGTCGGACAAGAGTATTCTGAGGAAGTAGTTGCCCGGCGCATAGCCGCTCAACTGGATCTGGACATATTTATCGTCTTCGGCCTCGACCATCTGGACGAGCTTGCCCAAGCCGTTATAGACCTGGATGCGGCGCATATCTTCGCCCTTGATATTCACCACGGTGGTGGCGGGGTTCGGATAGACCGTGAACTCGCGCTGCTCTGCCACGTGCTGCTCGATGCCGTAGTTGAAGGCAACGTGCAACGTCAGGTGGATGATACTGTCGCAGCCGTCAATCGTGAAGTTCTGGATATCGTACGTGAAGGTACCAGAGTCTGCAGGCGTGATCGTCAGGCCATAGCCCACATACTCGTGGTTACGCAAAGCAGAATCCTCCACGAATATCTCGTAGGTCGGGGTCAGGATCAGGTCAAGCACATAGACACTGTCGCAACCGCTCTGGGTCTGATAGGTGTCGTAATAGACGCCCGCAGTGTCATACGTATGGCCACGCCACTCATACGGCTGGTTGTCGCAAGTGGAGGCGTAGGTAACAAACTCGTATGTTCTGTTCACCGTCAGCAGGAGCGTCACCGTGCTGTCGCAACCGGCGGCACTCGTATGGAGGCTCTGCATCTGCACCGTACCATAACTGGCCGGAATCGTGTCGAAACCAAACTGTGCATAATGCTCACCTTGGCAGATGGTATCATACAGCACCGTGTGCGGAGTCGGGTTCACCGTCAGCAGCAACTCATAGATGTCGGAGCATCCATAGCTGTTCGGAATCGTATCGGTGTAGTGGCCGGAAGCGTTGAGTTGGAGACCACGCCAGCTGTACGGCAGGGAGCTGCTGCACACCGTGGCAGTGTCATACTGGTGGTCAACCGGGTTCACCGTCAAGGTCAACGTATAGACGCTGTCGCAACCGGCAACCGTCTGCAGGTTGTCGTAATAGACGCCCGTGGTGGTCAGGCTCTGGCCGTGCCAGTTGTAAGGCACCGCGTCAGCGCAGAG
>ONAB01000006.1 GCA_900315705.1 uncultured Bacteroidales bacterium
GTTGGAGGTCTGGAGGTTCAGCACGTAGGTCTCCGCAGCGGTGAAGTTGTGACCGCCCCACTGGTACGGCAGCGCGCTCTGGCAGACCGTCATCGTGTCGTAGTAGTGATAGGTCGGGTGCACAAGGGCGTTCACCACATAGATGTCGTAGCAACCGGAAGCATTCATCACCGTGTCGCGGTACTCGCCTGCCGCGGAGATGGTCTTGCCGCGCCACATCTGCGTCATTCCCTCGCACAACTCGATGGTCGGCATATTGATCTCAATAATGGAGGTGACAGAGAGGTTCAACGTGTAGATGCTGTCGCAACCGGCAGCCGTCTGCAGGCTGTCGTAATAGACGCCGCTTTCAGTGTACTCATGATTGCGCCAGACATACGGCAAGTTGAAGCTGCAGACGCTTTCCGTCTCATTGAAATGATAAGCCTGGTTTACTGTCAGCGTCAAGGCATAGACGCTGTCGCAACCGGCAGCCGTCTGCAGGCTGTCATAATAGACGCCCGTAGCGGTCAGGCTTTGGCCACGCCAGTTGTACGGAGCCTCGTCGGAGCAGATGGTCATCGTCTCGGCAAAGCTGTAGGACGGGTTCACCGTCAGGGCAAGCATATAGATGCTGTCGCAACCGTCGGCCGTATGCAGGCTGTCGTAATAGACGCCTGTAGCGGTCAGGCTCTGGCCGTGCCAGCTGTACGGAGTCTCGTCAGAACAAATGGTCGTCGTCTCGCTAAAGTTGTAGCTCGGGTACACCATCAGAATAATGCGATAGATACTGTCGCAATAGGTGGCCGTCTGATAGTTGACCTCATAGGTGCCGGCAGCCGTCAAGTTGCGGTTGCGCCACTGGTACGGCAGCTCGTTGTCGCAAATGGCCGCCTTCTCAACAATCAGATAGGTCGGGTGTACCGTCACGTCCACCTCATAGATGTCGTAACAACCTTGAGCATTAGTCACGGTGTCGCGATACAGACCACTTTCCGTGATGGTGCGATTGCGCCACGTATAGGTTTCGCCCTGGCAGATCTCCACCGGTTCAGAGGTGTTAACCATCGAAGAGATCACATTCAGCGTCAAGGCATAGACGCTGTCGCAACCGGCAGCCGTCTGCAGGCTGTCATAGTAGGTGCCGGCAGCCGTCAGGCTCTTGCCGCGCCAGGTGTAAGGCATATCATAGCTGCAGACATCAGCGGTCTCGCTGAAGCTGTAGGACGGGGTCACCGTCAGCGTCAGCGTCGTGACACTGTCGCAACCATTCACCGTCGTCTTGTGGAAGACTATCGTAGTGGTGGCCACGGCAGAGACATCCAGCATCGTGTCGGCGGCGGCGAAATGATAGGGTTCAGAAGACTGGCAAACCGTCAGCGCCATGCTGTTGTGGTAAACAGGATTCACCGTCAAGGTCAGCTGGCAAATGCTGTCGCAAGCAGAACTGGTGGAAAGCGTGTCGGAATAGACACCGGAGACAGACAGTGTCTTGTTGTGCCACTGGTAGGAGTCGCCTTCACAGATGGAGGCATCCTCGTAGGAACGCTTCACATCGGAAATGGTGAAGGTCAGGGTGTAGTTGCTGTCGCAGCCGTAGATGGACGTATGGTTATCCGTGTAGGTGCCGGCAACCGTGAGCGACTGGCCGTGCCACAAATACGGGAGGGCGTTCTCACAGGTCTCCACTCTCTCGGTGAAATGATAGACCGGGACCTCCACGATGGTGAGCGTCACCAGGCTGTCGCAACCGTTGGTCTGGAACACGACGTCATAGGTGCCCGCGGCGGCGTAGCTTTCGCCCGCATACGTGAACGGGAAGGCGTCGGCGCAGACATATTCCGTCACCGCATTGGTCGGGTTATCCGTAACTTTCAGGGTGACCTTCACAATGCTGTCGCAACCATTGACCGTCAGATAAGGAAGTGTATAAGTGCCGGCGGCGGCCATCGTGATGTTGTCATAGACATACGGCAGCGTGTTGGCACAAACCGTGACGGTATCGAAATGCAGATAGGTCGGGTTGACCGTCAAGGTCAAAGTGACGATGGTGTTGCAGCCATCGGCCTGCTCTTCCATAATGTCGTACACGCCGGCAGCATTGTAACTGTGGTTGGCATCATACACATACGGCAGGGCGTCGGCGCAGATGGTGACGTTCTCGGTTCTGCGGGCGTACGGCTGCACGTGGAACTGTACGTGCCAGATGCTGTCGCAACCATACTGCGACTGCAACGTCACATCGTAATTGCCAGCCTGGTTGAAGCTGTGCGTGGCATCGAAGGCGTACGGAAGCGCACCCTGGCAGACCGTGATGGTCGTGTCCTTGGAATAGGTAGGATGCACGATCAACGTCAAGTGATAGATGCTGTCGCAACCGTTCGCCGTCTGCAGATTGATGGTGTATTCACCAGCGGCAGAATAGGTGAACTCAGGTCTGTTGTTCCAAACATACGGCAGTTCGTTGTCGCAAACCTCCACCGTCTGATTGATGCTGTAAGTCGGGTTGATGACCAGTTCGAGTTCCACAATGCTGTCGCAACCGGCGGCAGTGTGGAAGTTGTGCGTGTAATGGCCGCTCGTGGTCAAGGCCTCTCCGGCGAACATGTACGGCAACTGGGAACTGTTGTCGCACAAGGTCACGGTAGTGTTGTGATGATATGCGGGCAGAACCGTCAACGTGAAGGTGTAGTTGCTGTCGCAACCGTGCACGCTATTATGGTTGTCGTAATAAACACCTGAAGCGTTGAGGCTTTGGTTGTGCCAAGCATACGGGATCTCATCAGAGCAGATGGTATCCGCCTCATTGTATTGATACACCGGATTGACCGTCAGGGTGAGGTTCACCGTGCTGTCGCAACCATACTGGGTTTGGACCACGCGCTGGTGGGTCTCCGTGCCTGCAGCGGTCGGGGTCACCTGGAAGCCGTTGGCGGTGTAGGATTCGCCCAGACAGATTTCAGCCGTGAGGTTGGTGGTGGAGAGCTGATGAACGGTGAGGTTCAAGACCACCACACTATCGCAACCGTTGGTGGCCTGGAGATTCTGGGTATAGAAACCGGTAGCATTCGCATTGAATCCGTTGGCTGTGTAGGATGCGCCGTCGCAGATATGCGCCACGATGGTGTCACGATACTCAGCCGCCACGGAGAGGTTCAGCGTCACCGTGCTGTCGCAACCGTTTACCGTCTGCAGGTTGGCCGTGTAGGTACCCGGCTGGTTCAAGGTCTGTCCATTGAAGTTATAGGAAGCCGTGGCGCAGATGGTCGTGTTGATGACGGTGTTCTTCACAGGGTTCACCGTCAAGGTCAAGGTCGTCGTGCTGTCGCAACCCAGAGCGTTCAGGCTGTGATGCGTCAGCGTGTAGGTTCCCGCCACCATAGCCGTGGTGTCGAAACCATAACCCTGATAGCGCGTACCGGCACAAACTTGGGCCTGATAAGCGACTTCGCTCGTCGGGTTGACCGTGATGACCAACGTCACAAGACTGTCGCAACCGTGAGAGGAGACTTGGTTGAGCAACACATTGTATGTACCGGGTTGGTTGTAAGTGGTGTTCTGACCATATTGGGTATAAGTAGTTCCCTGGCAGATAGCATCTGTAAGGGTAACAGGATCATAAACAGGATAAATGGTGATTTGGATTTCACTTCTCGGGCTCTCGCAGGTGGTCGTCTCATTGTAGTTGCTGACGAAATAGCTGCGGGAGGCGGCAACAGTACCCGTATTGGCAGAAGCCATAGGAGTGGTGGTCGTGTTATCCTCATACCAACGGAAGGTGGTGCTCGGTGTGGAGGTTACATACGTTTCAAGCTGGAAGGCATTGGCACCGCAGTTCTCGGCATTGATTGTCACCGGAGCAGCAGGAATCGTGTTCATCGTGGCCGTGACAGCCTTACGGGTGCTGAAGCAACCCGTAGCGGCATTGTAGGCATCCACATAGTAGTTGGTGGTATTCTGGATATTTGTCGTGTAAGAATCACCCGTATGGAACGATGAGGTGGTCGTACCATTCACAAACCAGCGATAGGTCAACTCGGAATTAGCGGGATTGACACTCATCGTCACGGAACCGGCACCGCAACGGGCCACATTCTCAATGGCCGGTTGGGCAGGAACCTCGTCGATGGTGGCTGTCACCGGCATACGCGGACTCTCACAATGCGTATTGGCATTGTAAGAAGAGACATAGTATGTCGTGGTTGCCTGCAAAGTGACGTTATAATTACCGCCCTCACGGAAAGGCGTGGCAACGGTGGAATCCGCATACCAGCGGCAAACCGTACCATCGGTGCCGACAGAAGCATTCAATGTCACGGCACCGGCGCCACAACGCTGTGTGTTGGTCAGCGTGGGCACACCCGGTTGCGGGTTCACCACCACCGTCAAGGTGATGACGCTGTCGCAGCCCTGCTGGTTCTCAATCGTGATGGTCTTCACACCTGCACTCGTAATCTGCGTGCCGGCGTAAGTATAAGGAAGTTCGTTGCTGCAGAGCGTCAACTGCTGCTGGCTGGCGGTGGAGTGACGAATCGTCACGTGCGCGGTCACCACACTGTCGCAACCCGTCACCACAGAAGACAATGTCTGGGTATAGTCACCGCTCGTGGTGTAGTTCTGGTTGTTCCAAGTCCAGCTGTCACACTCATCGATAGTGATCTCCTGAGTCAGCACAGGATTGATGGTGAGATGCAAGGTCACCACGCTGTCGCAGTTGTTCACGGTATGCAGCGTTCTGGTGTAGTCGCCGGAAGCGGTGAAGGTTTCATTGTTCCACACATATTGGACACAAGCCACAGCCGTGTCGTTGACATTATAGGTCGGATAAACTGTGGCAATGACATTGGCGGAGGCGCTGACACAGTTTGTCGTGTCATTGGTATTGATGGCATAGAATGTCGTGGTCTCGGCCACTTGGATTTGCAGCGTGCTGCCGGTGCCGACAGTTGTGGAGAGATCGGCATCCTGATACCAGGTGGTGGTCACGCCAGCGACCGCGGCAGCGGTAAGGGTGGCATTGCCCGCACCGCACAAGGTCGTACCCGTCAAAACGGGAGTGGCGGGCAGGGCCTTCACAGGCACCTCCACCATCGTGGCAGCACTGCTACAATTCGTATTGGCATTGTAGTTGACAGCGCCATATTGCGTGGTCGTTTGGATAGTAGGCGTTACATAGGTATTGCCTTCGGCAAGATAGGTATTGTTGGAGTCGTACCAACGGATGACACAGTCGGCCGCGGGCGTAGCCGTCAAGGTATCACTACCCTGCTGGCAGATAATCTGCGGATCGGCCACCGTCGGGGCGGCGGGAATCTCGTTGATGGTCACCACCATCTCCTGCAATGCGCTGCGGCATCCGTTCTGGGCGGTAGCCATCACATAGAAGGAGGTAGTCTGGGCAACTTCTTGTGTCGTGTTGCTCAAAACCTGGGTACTATCGGGGTCGCTGTACCAAGTCAGCGTGCAGCCGGTAGCGGCAGTGGCGGTTAAGTTCACCGTGTACGCACCGCAATGGGCAGGAGAAGTCACTGTCGGAGCAGCCGGCACCTCATTGACCGTGGCCGCCACCGTAGTCTTGGCACTCTCACAACCCGTTTCCGTGTTATAAGCAGCCACCTTGAAGTTCTTGGACGTGGTTACCGTCGTGGTATAGTTGCTGTCCGTAGTGGCAATGAGGATGTCATTGTCGTCGTACCACTTGTACTGGATATTCGTGGCCGGAGCGGCGACGAAGGTCACACTACCCTCTCCGCAACGGCTGACGCCGCTGACGTTCGGGGTGGCAGGCAGCGGGTTGATCACCACCACCACAGGGATAGCCTCGCTTTCGCAGCCGTTGGTGCCGACGGTGGAGACGTAGTAGGTCGTGGTTGCAGTTATACGGATACCATATGTATTCTGGGCACGTGCCGTCATATTGGCATCATACCACTGGGCATAGCTGCCGCCGTTGCCGGCAGTAGCCGTAAGGTTCAATTGGACATTGTTTCCAACAAGACATTGCGGGGCGGGAGCCGTGGTGGTGGGCAGGCCCGGGATTTCCTTCACATTCACCGTCACTGTGGCCGTGTTCGTACAGCCGTTGGCGGCAGTGCCTGTCACCGTGTAGGTCGTCGTGTCGGAAGGAACCACCCTAATGGTGCTGACCGTCTCGTTGTTGCTCCAGCTATAAGTATCAGCGCCGGAGGCCGTCAGTGTTGCGGTGTCGCCCGCGCAGATGGCGGCAGGAGCAGCCGTAGCCGTCACCGTGGGAATGGTTTTCACCGTGGCCGTCACATTTGCCTTGTCGCTCACGCAGCCCGTGGTGGCGTCGTAGGCGGCCACCTTGAAGGTAGTATTACCGTTCACCGTCGTCGTGTAGCTGCCCGACGTAGTATCCAGGCTGACGTTATTGTTGTTGTACCATATATATTCCGCTCCGCTGGTAGTGGAGGAGGCACCCAGCGTCACCTGGCCACCGCCGCAGATGGAGTCAGGCGTCACCGTCGGGACAGCAGGGATAGTGGCCGGCGTCACCGCGATGCTCACCGGGGCACTCGTACAGCCCGTGGTGGAGTTATAGCCCGCCACGCTGTAGGTCGTCGCACTCGTCACGTTTGTCAGCGCGAGGTTGTTGCCCGTGCCCTGCTGCTCGGTACCCTGGGCGTTGTACCACTTCAAGGTCGTGCCCGAGACTGGCGTAGCGCTCAGCGTCACCTCGCCGCCGCAGGCATACACGCTCGTGGCGTCCACCGTCGGAACGCCAGGCAGCGGGTTCACAGTCACCTGCACCGTGGCCGTGTTCGTACAACCGCTTGTAGCAGTGCCTATCACCGTGTAGGTTGTGGTCGTATCAGGCGTCATCTTCACCGTGGCGCCTGTCACGTTGCCGTCCCAGCTGTAGCTGTCGGCACCCGTGGCGACCAACGTCACCGTGTCGCCCGCGCAGATGGCCGTCGGGGTGGCTGTGGCCGCCACTGTAGGTTTGGCCGCCACCAGCACCGGCACCCGCTGGCTCTCGCAGTGTGTCGTGGAGTTGTAGGTGGACACATAGTAGGTGGTGTCCACCGTATTGGCAGAATAGTTGCCGTCGGATGTTGTCGGGTTGCCCGTGGCTCCCAGACGCCAGTATAGCGTCGTGCCGTTGGCACCCATCGTGGCCGACATCTGCACGTTGCTGCCTTCCGGCTTACAGTAGGTCGTCTGGCCCGGCGTGGGGGCACCGGGGATAGGATTCACCGTCACAGTCACCGGGGTGAGGGCGCTGCGGCAGTTGTCGGCGGTCATGTTGGCCACATAGTAGGTCGTGGTATTGCTCACCGTCACCGTGGCACTGTCGAGGGGTTGTGTGCCCAGTTCGTCGCTGAACCAGGCCAACGTGCAGTTGTCGGCAGCCGTAGCCGTCAGGGTAATCTCCTGCGCGCCGCAAACGCTCTGGTTGTTGGCCGCCGGGGCCGCAGGGGCGGAGGTCACCGTGGCCGTCACATTCACCTTGTCGCTCACGCAGCCCGTGGTGGCGTCGTAGGCGGCCACCTTGAAGGTAGTATTACCGTTCACCGTCGTCGTGTAGCTGCCCGATGTCGTTGTATCAAGGCTGACGTTATTGTTGTTGTACCATATATATTTCACTCCGCTGGTAGTGGAGGAGGCACCCAGCGTCACCTGGCCACCGCCGCAGCGGGAGGCCGGCGTCACCGTCGGATCGGCAGGCTCCGTGGCCGGCGTCACCGCGATGCTCACCGGGGCACTCGTACAGCCCGTGGTGGAGTTATAGCCCGCCACGCTGTAGGTCGTCGCACTCGTCACGCTCGTCAACGCGAGGCTGTTGTTCGTGCCCTGCAGAGCGCCCTCGGCGTCGTACCACTTCACGGTCGTGCCCGAGACGGGTGTAGCAATCAGCGTCACCTCGCCGCCGCAGGCATACACGCTCGTGGCGTCCACCGTCGGGGCGCCAGGCAGCGGGTTCACCGTCACTTGCACCGTGGCCGTGTTCGTACAGCCGGCGGAGGTCTCGCCCGTCACCGTGTAGGAGGTGCTCTCTGCAGGCGTCATCTTCACCGTGGCGCCCGTCACGTTGCCGCCCCAATTGTAGCTGTCGGCACCCGTGGCGCTCAACGTCACCGTGTCGCCCGCGCAGATGGCCGTCGGGGTAGCCGTGACTCCCACCGTGGGAGTGGCTGCCACCAGCACCGAGACCTGCTGGCTCTCACAACCTGTCGTGGAGTTGTAAGTGGACACATAGTAGGTGCCCACACCGTTGTTGGCATTGATTATATAGTTGCCGTTGTTTGACGGGGTTGGGCTACCAGTCGGAGTCGTGCGCCAACGCAACATATCGCCATTGGCACCCGCCGTGGCATTTATCGTCAAATTGGAACCTCCATAGCAGTAGGTCGCCAGGCCTGGCGTGGGAACGCCCGGGAGATCATTCACTGCCACCGTCACTGTGGCCGTACTCGTACAGCCGGCGGACGTCTCGCCTGTCACCGTGTAGGTCGTATTCTCCGCAGGCGTCATCTTCACCGTGGCGCCCGTCACGTTGCCGCCCCAGCTGTAGCTGTCGGCGCCAGAAGCCGTCAATGTCGCGGTGTCACCCACACAGATGGCGGCGGGAGTGGCCGTGGCCGTCACCGTGGGAATAGGATTCACCGTGGCCGTCACATTCGCCTTGTCGCTCACGCAACCCGTGGTGGCGTTGTAGGCGGCCACCTTGAAGGGCGTCGTGCCATTCACTGTCGTCGTGTAGCTGCCCGACGTCGTTGTATCAAGGCTGACGTTATTGTTGTTGTACCATATATATTTCACATTGCTGGTAGAGGAGGAGGCACCCAGCGTCACCTGGCCACCGCCGCAGATGGAGGCCGGCGTCACCGTCGGGACAGTGGGGATAGTGGCCGGCGTCACCGCGATGCTCACCGGGGTGCTCGTACAGCCCGTGGAGGAGTTGGAGTCCACCACGCTGTAGGTCGTCGCACTCGTCACATTCGTCAGCGCGAGGTTGTTGCCCGTGCCCTGCAGGGCGCCCTCGGCGTCGTACCACTTCAAGGTCGTGCCCGTGGCGGGTGTCGCGCTCAGCGTCACCTCGCCGCCGCAGGCATACACGCTCGTGGCGTTCACCGTCGGAACACCAGGCAGCGGGTTCACCGTCACCTGCACCGTGGCCGTGTTCGTACAGCCGTCGGAGGTCTCGCCCGTCACCGTGTAGCTCGTGGTCGTCGCAGGCGTCATCTTCACCGTGGCGCCCGTCACGTTGCCGCCCCAGCTGTAGCTGTCGGCACCCGTGGCATTCAACGTCACCGTGTCGCCCTCGCAGATGGCCGTCGGGGTGGCCGTGACTCCCACCGTGGGAGTGGCCGCCACCAGCACCGAAACCTGCTGGCTCTCGCAGTGTGTCGTGGTGTTGTAGGTGGACACGTTGTAGGTACCCAAAGGATTGGCAACATTGGCATTAATCATATAGTTGCCATTGTTAGACTGTATCGGATTATTATCCGTTGGAATGCGCCAACGCAATACGTCGCCATTGGTACCCGCCGTCGCTGAAAGTTGTAAGCTGTTGCCTTCCGACTTACAGTAGGTCGTCTGGCTCAGCGTGGGAGCACCGGGGACAGGATTCACCGTCACCGTCACCAATTTGAGGGCGCTGGGACAGTTTGCAGCGGTGTTGCTGGCCACATAGTAGGTCGTGGTATTGCTCACCGTCACCGTAGTGTTGGTGATGGGTTGTGTACCCTGCGCGTCGCTGAACCAGGAGAGCGTGCAGCCCGCGGCAGGCGTTGCGGTCAAGGCAATGGTCTGCGTGCCGCACAAACTGGTATCTTGGGCCGTCGGTTGGTCAGGCACCGGGTTCACCGTCACACTCACGGGCACTCGGTTCGACACGCAACCCGCTGTTGAAAGCACCGCGGCATAATAGGTGATGTTACCATTGGCATCGAAATTCCAAGGGGATCCAGTATGCGTCGCTTGCATCGTGGAGGTGTTGGCGTACCATACGATGGAGCCTGCGTCAGTGGAGGCTTCCAAGGTCACTTGACCCTGGCCGCAGCGTGACACGGAGGTGTTGGTCACCGTGGGTGCGGAGGGGGTGGGTGATTCATTCACCTGCACCGCGTCGGAGCTGGAGCATCCGTTCAGGGTGCCCGTCACGGAATAGGTGCCACCGGCAGAGACCAGCAGTGTGTCGGCATCGGTATTGTTGGACCAGTGGTAGGTCGTTCCTTGCAAAGAAGAGCCGGCCCTCAGGACAGTGCTGTTCCCCGAGCAGATGGCAGCGGTGCCCGAGATGGTAATCTGCGGGGTTTCTTTCCGTACGAAATGGTGAGCTGTCGACGTATTGGAACAGCCGTTCGCATCGGTACCCGTCACCGTATAGTCGCCGGTGGCGCTGGGATGCAAGGTGTCAGCGGTAGAAGAAAGCGTGGTGCCATCCTTCTTCCATACGTAAGAGCTGGCACCTGAAGCCGTGAGTGCAACCACCGTATCGCTGCAAGCCGATGGCGGACCGGAGATGGTCACTGTAGGATTGCCGTAGATGGTCACCGTGGCCGTGGCGGTAGCCGTACATCCATAGTTGCTGGTACCCGTCACTGTATAGTTGCCCGTTTGGGGTGCTGTGATGGCGTTGGTCGATGTAGTGCCATTGGACCAGCTATAGTCTTGCGGCGTGGCCGCACCACTTGCCGTAAGAGTGGCAGAAGCACAGCCGTTCACGGTAGCGTTGGCGCTGCCATTAATGGTGACAGTAGGCAGGGGCTTCACATCCACGAAAGCGGTGGCTGTAGCCGTACAACCGTTAGAGCCAGTACCGGTTACGGTATATTGGGCCTCTCCCGCAGTAGCTGTGGGGATGTTAACTGTAGTCTGACTGCCCAAGTTGTCACTCCAAGCATAGGATTGAGCAGTACCCGAAACTGTCATCGTGGCATTCGTACCCATACAAGGAGTGTAAGTGCCGTTGTTGTTCAGTGTGACTGACGGTTTCGGACGGGCGTTGGTGAAGTTGATCGTATATGTAAATGTTGAATTATCGTTATGGGTTACCGTAATGGTGGCATGAGGATTCGCTATGGTGGCTTGGTCAATGACAAAATTGGTAATCAACTTGGATTTTGGCGTCGCCACCACTTGCGGAAAATCACTATCGGAGGCATAACAAAACGGATTAGTGTAGTCCCACGTGGCCGAACCGCTGTTATAAAGAGCGTCGGGATCACCCGCGGAATTATAATTACGCAAAGGCTCGTGCGTAAGGAACTCCTGGCCATTAAAATAGCTTAATGCAGTAGCAGAGGCATTAGGATTTTCACCTATGGTCAACGTGGCAAGGCCCTTGTCATAGATACAGAACAGCTCGTCCAAAGAGAGTTTGTCTGATGTTGTACCGCCACCAGCAGTTTCATTGGTGGAAAAAGAGGCGAGAATATACTGGGGACGCTTTATGGTTGAATAGTCATTATCTGTATTATCTGAGTTATTGGTATAGTTGATAAATTTATCTGCAAAACGTGTCCAGCCAGTAGATGGATTGAATGACTTCTTACAATAGGCTATCAAATTAGTATTGGTCAAATCATCATTTGAGCTACTTGCAGATGCATTTACAGCTCCATTCGCATGGTCGTACCAAGCTCCTCGATGCAAATAAACTTTAATCAAGGGTTTATTAGATACCGTGGACCAACTTGTTTTGTAATAGAAAGACATTGAGTCAGGACATCCTACAAAAGGCCAATAGAAATGACCGTTACCATAATTGCTTGTGCCTGATAAGTCTGAATAATTGAAGTTTTGATAACTAGTTACAGTAAGTTTATTTCCAACTTTCGTTCTACCTGATGTCATCGTTCCATTAGCAGTCACACCAAGAGCACTGTGGGATTTTAATTGAACTGACGATCCAGAAGTACCGTAGGCGTCATTATCTGTTAATTGTTGATGACTCGTCTGCTTGGCCGTGCCAGATCCTAAACCACTAATCTCGACCTCGTCAAATGTGTGCCAATTATCTGGAACTTTCGATGTTCCCCAGTTAACTGAACAGCCATGGTCTGTCCATTTCTCGAATCCCGGATTAGGGAATTGAGTATTGGCGGGAGTTGGGTTTTGTCCCATTGTCACGCTTGCTGTCAGTAACAGCAAGACAGAAAGAATAGATAATCTTTTTTTCATATTGATACTTTTTAATTATTATTTCCAAGTTTGTTATTGAAGCAAAGGCGTTTAGAAATCAAGGATGATTCCATCTTCATTTCTTAGTTTCTTAACTTCTTAGTTTCATCATTCGCTTTAATTTTAAGTGTATATACAGTTCTCCATTTTCAAATTGGGCGGCAAAAGTACACTTATTACGCTTCCATCGGCTCATTGTTGATAACTTTTTCAGTTATATTGCTGATATAATGAATTTTATATACGTTAAAAAATGTTAATAGTAACAGATAAAGACGTAAGATTTTAGACGTAAGACGTAAGACGTAATTCCGTACATCGCAAATCGTAAATCGTATATCGTAAATCGCAAATCGTAAATCGTAAATCGTAAATCGTAAATCGTAAATCGTAAATCGTAAATCGTAAATCGTAAATCGCAAATCGCAAATCGTAAATCGTAAATCGCAAATCGCAAATCGTAAATCGTAAATCGCAAGGGGGGTCCGCCAGCGGTCAGTGCGGGGGCAATAAGAGGGGATTCCGCTCAACGCTGGCGCGTTGCGCGGAATGGTGCGGCGCAGGCGGCGGGAGAGGGAAGATGGGCGGCGGCGCTTAGAACGTGACTTTCCGCAATCGCCTCCTGCCGCCGCCCATTCACTCCCCTCCCCCGGCGAGCACCACCATTCCGCCGCGAACGAAGTGAGCAGCGGAAGCCCCTGAAGTGCCGTGGGTCGTTGACCGCAAGAGGACACCGCCGGCGGTCAATGCGGGGGCTATGGATGGGGGTTCCGCTCAACGCTGGCGCGTTGCGCGGAATGGTGAGGTGCAGGAGCAAGGGGATTCCGCTCTGCGCTGGCGCGCTTCGCGGAATAGTGCGGTGCAGGCGGAAGCCCCTGAATTCAAACCTCAGAATGTCCTTTCAATTCTTTCATTACCCTCTTCACCTTCTCTGCCCACGGTTCGGGTTTACTGCAAAAACCGTTCTCCGTCACGAGTTCCTTCCATTCTGGATTAGTCTTTTGTATAAGATCCAGCTTCTCCTGCCGGCTCATATTCTTGATTTGGTTTTCTCGCTTGATGGATGAACCGTAATCAGAAAACTCCTCGTAATAGACACAATATTCGCAATTATACTTGTCGGTAAAAGACCCTTTGTAAAAATGTGTTTTGTGTTGCCAAACGCGTCTGACAATATCGGTGGTGCATCCAGTGTACAACACGTTGTGGTGTTTGTTCGTCATAATGTATGTAAATCCAGATTTCATAATGGTTTGTTTTAGTAATAAAGTTTGCAAAAGTAATAAAAATTTCAATATATTGATAATCAATGTGTTATTAACAATTTTTAGTTAAATTATGGGGCATAGTAAGGAGATTCCGCTCAGCGCTGACGCGCTTCGCGGAATGGTGGGACGCGGCTTACGCGGTGGGGAAAAAGGATGGGCGGCGGCGCAGAGGAAGTACCTTTCTGCCTTCGCCACCCGCCGCCGCCCATACTCTCCCCTCCCCCGGCCGACACCACCATTCCGCTGCGAACGCAGTGAGCGGCGGAACCCCCTGAAATCGCACCTCGCGCAATGCAAGGAGGTTCCGCTCTGCGCTGGCGCGTTGCGCGGAATGGTGAGGCGGAATCCCAAAACAAAAAAAAGACGTGGCACGCCGCGTCCACAATTCTCAATTCTCAATTCTCAATTCTCCACTAAAGCCTTCTCTCCCGTGAGGAAACGCACAATGAAGGTGTAATAGGAGCCGTCGTTGTGCTCCACCCGCAACTCGGTGTAGGGCTCTACCCTACTGGCCTGGTGCAATGTCTCTATGCCACGGATCAGCCCGGATTCGGCCTCGGCATAAACGATCGGGAAAGTCTCGCCCATAATGGGCTCGGGGAAGACGTAGGTGGCCACACCGCCGGTATTGGCACCGTCACCGTCGGCGGAGGCATACGCCTCGGCATTGAGCGCCGCCAACTCGGGCGCACTCAACTCGTAACCGCCCACACGCATATAGGACAACTTCTTGTTGTAACGGCACCAGAGCTCGTCAATGTATAGGGCGTCCTTGTAACAGCCCCCGCCATTTTTCTTGTTCGTGGAAAAAGAGGCCAGTATGTGCGTGGGCGCCGTGGTGTTGCCTAACGTCGGATTGGCAATGACCTTGTTGTCGGCGTCGTAATAGACAAACGGGAAGGCGAATTTCTTCCAGGAGGTGGTGTAGGTGGTGGTCGTGGAGCTGTTGGGCGAGGCCATCTCGCCATACACATTGCCCACCTTGCCCGCCTGCGGCACACTCATCGTATGGCTCGGCACGTCCTTGTAGGGCACGTTCGTGTGCAGGTGCGCCTTGAAGGTGGCCTTGAACGACCGCTCCTTGTTGGGACCATTGGTGGAACTGCGCTCAAACTTCACCCAAATGGAGACCGAGTCCGGACGGCCCGTGAAACTGTAGGCCGCCTTGTGCCCGTACTGGTTCTTCACATCCGAGAAGATATAGTTGCCGTCGTTAGTGGGACTCGTCGAGTTGACAATCATCTGCCCGGTGGTCAACGCGCCGTTGGCGTTGACGTGATAGACCAGCAGGTTGACGTGGCGCGCGATGATCTTGCAGGAGTAGCTGCCCTTCACGTGCGACGTGGAACGTGCGCTGCTGTTGGTGTTCGACATCGAGGAGTACTTGCCGGCATTGTCGCTGAACGAATGCCATCCCTCCGGCACGGAGGTGGTGCTCTTGTCGGTGGTATTCGCCGGCCAACGCTCAAAACCGTTGTTGGGCAGCTGCGTGTGCTGCGCAGTCAGGTCCGTGCACACAAGACCCAACAGCAACATCGCCGACACTATGGGTTTCCAGAAAGTCATAGTCCTTTATTTGTCTAAGAACGAGAAGATGCTCTTCTCGAAATGTTCTTGTGCGTACTCTTTGGTAACACGCACTTTGCGTTTGTTGAGACTGGGGAAATCGTACATCGCGTCGGTCATAATCTTCTCCACGATGGCGCGCAACCCACGGGCGCCGAGCTTCAGCTCGATGGCCTTCTCCACGATGTAGTCGAGCGTCTCCTCGTCAAAGGAGAGGTCGATGCCGTCCATCTTGAAGAGTTTGACGTACTGCTTCACGAGGGCGTTCTTGGGCTGGGTGAGGATCTGCTTGAGCGCGGGGGCGTCCAGAGGATTGAGGGAGGTGATGACCGGGAAACGGCCGCACAACTCCGGAATCAACCCAAACTGCTTGACATCCTGCGCGGACACGTATTGCAGCATATTGGACTTGTCGAGCGTGTGGTTCTTCTTGTTGTAGCCGATGGCGTTGGTGTTCATACGCTCGCTGATGATGCGCTCCAGGTTGTTGAAGGCGCCGCTGGCGATGAAGAGTATGTTTTTGGTGTTGATATGGATAAACTCCTGCTCGGGGTGCTTGCGCCCGCCCTCTGGGGGCACATTGACCATAGAGCCCTCCAGCAGTTTGAGCAGCGACTGCTGCACGCCCTCGCCCGACACGTCGCGGGTGATGGAGGGGTTGTCGGCACCCTTGCGGGCAATCTTGTCGATCTCGTCGATGAAGACGATGCCGCGCTCGGCCTTGGCCACGTCGTAGTCGGCGGCCTGCAGCAGGCGGCTCAGGATGCTCTCCACATCCTCGCCCACATAACCGGCCTCGGTGAAGACGGTGGCGTCGGCAATGCAGAAGGGCACGTCCAGCAACTTCGCAATCGTGCGCGCCAGCAGGGTCTTGCCCGTGCCGGTCTCCCCTATCATCAGGATATTGGATTTCTCAATCTCCACCTCGTCGTCGGTGGAGGGCTGCATAATGCGCTTGTAGTGGTTATAGACGGCCACGGAGATGACCTTCTTGGCCTCGTCCTGCCCGATGACGTACTCGTCGAGCTTGGCCTTGATTTCGTGCGGCTTGATGAGTTTCACCTTGAAGTCATCGGCCTGCTGGCGATTGTGGCTCTCATAATCACGCAAGATGTCATTGGCGATGTGGATGCAGTGGCTGCAGATGTGGCCGGACACGCCGGCCAACATAAATTCATCGTCCGGAATCGGCATACCGCAAAAGCTGCAGCGCCTGTCGCTATTTTGTTTTTTAGCCATTGTCTTTACTATTTTTTGAACTTATAGCCAAAAGCGATGCCTACAAAATGGATGTCCGGCAATTGGTCATGGCGCAGCGCTTTCGTATAAGGGTATTTGAAAGAATAATCGTAAAAAATGCCCACAGACGTCTGCGGGGAGACCATCACGTCCATCTGCACACGGGCGTCCAGACTGCCGTGAAGGTACAGGGTCCTCGTGGAATAATGATTGTTGATCTTTTCATAGAGAACGTCCCAGTCCACCCCGTTCATCACTCCGAATTTGAGCGACAGCCTGTCACCCATATCAGCCCTGAAGCGTGCCCCGATGGATGTGGAGGAGACAGTATATTTGGGGTACTGCACATCCCATCTCTGTCGTGTGCCGGCACTGACGCTGGTGGAGACAAGCAGGTCCACTATCGGTGCAGGACCGAATGCATACTGCACCTGGAAGGTCACGCCCGACACGGAGGCGCGCCTCGCATAGCCGGCATATACATCGAGCTCGTGCCTCAATTCGTATTTCTGCGCGAACAGCGACAACGGCAGCAACAGTATCAGAAAGAGTGTCTTTTTTTTCATAATATTCATCATTAATTTATGAAAGAAAGACCAGTCCCGAACCCTGTCCGGACACTGGTCTTATCATTATGATGTTCGTCGGCGATTAAATTTTGGGAATCTCCGAACTACTTATTCTGATCCTTGACCAGCACCTGGTCGATCATACCGTACTCCTTGGCTTCGGCGGCCACCATCCAATGGTCACGGTCGCTGTCCTGCCAAACCTGGTCGAAGGACTTGCCGGTATGGTGGGCGATGATGTCGTAGAGTTCTTTCTTGATTTTCATAATCTCCTGCGCTTCGATTTCGATATCAGAAGCCTGGCCCTGGGCGCCGCCCATCGGCTGGTGAATCATCACGCGGGAATGGGGCAGTGCGAAGCGTTTGCCCTTGGCACCGGCGCAGAGCAGCACGGCGGCCATAGAGGCGGCCATACCCGTGCAGATGGTGGAGACGTCGGGCTTGAGGTACTGCATCGTGTCGTAGATACCCAAGCCGGCATAGACCATACCTCCCGGACTGTTCAGGTAAATCTGGATGTCACGGTCGGGGTCTTGCGACTCGAGGAAGAGCAGTTGCGCTTGGATGATGTTGGCCACATCGTCGTCGATGGGCACGCCGAGGAAGATGATTCTGTCCTTCATCAGGCGGGAGAACACATCCAACTGGGTGATGTTCATCGGGCGCTCCTCGATGATATAGGGGGTAATGTAGTTGCGCGTCATAGAGACATAGCGGTCCATTTTCAGACTGCTGATGCCGTGCTGCTTGAGCGCATAGTTTCTGAATTCGTCTTTAAGCATCATAATGGTTTATTTTTCAGTAGTGGTTGATTTCTTGGCACGGGGTTTCTTGGCCTCTTTGGGTTCCTCGTCAGAAGCCTCCTTCTTGGCGGCGGGCTTGCGCTTGGCCGGGGCCTTCTTGGCGGGTTCCTCCTCATTTCCTTCCTTCTCCTCTTTCTTCACACTCTTCTTGGCGCTCTTCTTCTCCTCCTTCTTGGGCTCGGCACCGTGACGGGAGGCAATCATATCGACGAAGGCCTTGAAATCGCCTTCCTTGCGGTCGATGTTCAGCTTGGAGCGCAGGAACTCGGTGAGTTTCTTGTCGTAGAGCAGGTCATACACGCTCTTGACATTCTCCTTGTTGGTCATCGCCTGGTTGACGAGCTCGTCAAGACGATCCTTCACATCGTCCAGGTTGAAGTTGCCGAAGTAATTGTCGATGAAATACTGGCGGAAATAGCCCTTCACATCGTCCATCTTGACCTCCACGTCGGCGTCCTTGACGATGGCGTTTTCGAGAATCTGCCACTGGAAGGAGCGCTTGTAGTCGTTAAACTTAGCCTCGAGATTCTCGTCGGTCATATCCTTCTGGACGGCCTTGATGTAACGTTTCATAAAGTCATCGGGAAGCTCCACGCTAACATTGTCGAGCAGCATCTCGATGGCATCGTTCATAAACTGGCGGTCAAGCTCGGGCTTGTATTGTGCAATGACGAACTTGTCAGCAGCCTCGTTGAGTTCCTTCTCACTATTGACGGAACCATCGGGGAATGCTTTCTTGAAGAAATCCTCGTTGAGTTCGGCGAGGTCCATACGGCCGATATGGGTGATAGTGAGGTCGTATGTGTAATCGTTGCCCTCCTCGAGGTCCTTTTCCGTCTTCTTGAGGAAACGGGAGAGGTTGGAGACATTGGCGAAAGCCTTGCGCAGGGAGAGGGTGACGGTCTCGTCCTTCTTCTTGCCGATGATGGCCTTCTGGCCCTCTTCGGTCAGGTCATAGACGAAAAAGAAGCCCTCCTGGCCGTCGCCGTACTTGGCGGAGACGCTGTCGCCTTCAGCCACGGTTTCGGGCTGGATGTAGTTGCCGTGACGGGTGCGGAGCTGCTTGATGTAGCTCTGGCGGTCCTCATCAGCAGGCGTCAGGTTGAAATCAACCACGGCGGGCAGCTTGCCGAAATCGACATTCACCTCAGGGGCGAGGGCGTATTCGAAAGCGAACACAAAGCCGTCAGGGTTCTCAAAGTCGATCTTCGACTTCTCGTCCACGGGCAGGGGCTCGAAGATGAACTTGACGTTGTTGTCCTTGTAGAACTTGTCGAGGTTCTCGGTGACCAGCTTGTCCACCTCATTGGCGATGATGGACTTCTCGTACATCTTCTTGATGATGCCCATCGGGGCGTTGCCGGGACGGAAGCCCGGGACGCTGGCGTTGCGTCTCTGTTTCTTCAAAGCGGCCTCCACATTGGCGGCGTAATCTTCCTTGTTGATCTCAATTACCACTTCCTGCACTTGGCCAGGAACGTTTTCGTGCTTAATATTCATCTTTTTTCTGTTATTTATATCACAACAAAAGACACACAACACCTGGCGGCATTGTATGTCTATGGGTTAAAAATATCTAAATGTTATTCTTCAGCATCAGCATCTGCGGACTGGGTCTGCTCGGTCTGGGCGGGGTTGGAACGGAGGGAGTTGACCTCGTTCTTGGACATAAAGGCGCAGACGAAACAGAGGACCATAATGAAGGCGGCGAGGCCCCACGTGGTCTTTTCCAGGACGTCGGTCGTCTTGCGGACACCCATTATCTGGTTGGAGGAGGCGAAGTTAGAGGCAAGGCCACCACCTTTGGAGTTCTGAATCAACACGACAAATGCTAATACGATACAAGCTAAAATGATTAAAACGACGCAAAATGTGAACATTTGTTTCTGAGTTTTGAATTATTATTTCTTCTTTTGTTAATTTTTACGTTAAAAAGCGTTATTTTTTATTTTTTCAATTTGGGCTGCAAAGTAACAACTTTTTTCTGGAAAATGCAACCTCAAAATTTCGAACATCTGGATAGCCTTCTCGGTGCATCCTTGTTGGGCGTAAATGTTTGCCAATGTTTCACTTACGATATTAGGATCCTCCTCCAGGCTCTCTTCGCCGTAGTTGGCTTCGGCGTCGTGAGTTTCGGGGGAATAGATGATTTTGGGGGCATCCTTTGAAAATTTTTCAATCAGTTGGTCAATAAGTTCCTTCCGGCTCTCCTGTTCTTCGGTGGGGTGTTTGACGAAGACGGGGTGGAGGTCGTCATCGACGACGGTCTTGCGCACCACCTGCAGGGGGCGACGCCCCTCGGTCGGCGTGGCAGTCACAGGCTGGAGCTCGACCTGGAGGTTATGGAAGCGCAGCCGGTCGGGCAGGGTGAGCAGCAGGCGGGCACGGTGGCGCGACTGCACGCGGGTGGGCTGCAGCTTGAGATAGAAGAGGTTCACCAGCGCGGAGGCCGGGTAGCGCCGCTGCAAATCCGACAGCACCTTCAGGGCGTTGTCGGTCGGGTCCATCTTCACATAATCACTGAAAATAACTTTTTCCATCACAGTTGTTTAGTGGGGTGCAAAAATACAAAAAATCACCAATTCACGAACGCCTTGTTGAAGATGTCGTCAGTAAGGGCGTCGTTGATCTCGCTCACGAGCGTCGCTTCCACGCTGCTGAGGTTCTGCGTGCTGGAGTAGTCGGCGTAGCGCGAGAAGGTCTGGTCGAAGTTCTGCGTGTCGTCAAAACTGTTGGTGAAGCGCACGCGCACGGAGATGGTCAGGCGGTTCATTGCGGCGGTCTCGTTGCCCTGGATGGCCACGGGCGAGACGTTGTAGTTGACGATTTCGCCCTCCAGCTCGTAGTCGCCGTTGGTGGCGACAATCGTCAGCGGGGTCTGTCCCTGTATCTTGTCTTTGAGCGCCGTTGTGAAGCTCTGGCTGAGCGTGGGGTTCACCAGCGAGGCATTGTTCTGGAACGTGGTGATGGCCACAGTCTTGGCACGCGGATCGACCGTGCCGCCCGTCAGCGACACCGACATCCTGCAGCCCGTAAGGAGCAGCAGCAGGGCCATCAGCGTCCCCACGGCTCGGCCACGGTGCGCAGTCATTGTCTTGTTACAGTCCATATTCCTTGATTTTGCGGTAGAGGGTGCGTTCTGAAATCCCGAGTTCCTGGGCGGCCTGCTTACGGTTGCCTCCGTTGAGCTCCAAGGCCTTGGAAATGGTGTTCTTCTCGACGTTGTTGATGGAGAGGTCATCCTCCGGGATGACGATGGCGTTGGTATAGCCGGGCAAGTCGGCGACGGCAGGTGCGCGTTGCTCGTGACTGATCTCCAGGTCGAGTTCATTGTCGCGGAGCTTGTATTCGTGCAGACTCTTGTCTGAGGCGGGCATACGTCCTGCAATCAGCTGGTTGACGACGCCCTTGAGTTCGGAGATTTCGCGCTGCATTTCGGCGATGAATTTGAAGAGGATCTCCCGCTGGAAATTGTCGCCATTTTCGCTTTCCGATGGCCGAAGGGCGGGCAGGTTGGAGCCTATGGGGTCTGTCAGGTAGGTGGAAAGCACCTCAGCGGTGACCACACGTTCCTTCTCGAGGAGGGAGATTTGTTCGGTGACGTGCTTGAGCTGGCGTATGTTGCCGGGCCAACGGTACTCGCGCAGCATCCTCTGGGCCTCCTCATCCAGTTGGATGGGCGGGAAGCTGTATTGGGCCGAAAAGTCGGTGGCGAATTTCATAAAGAGGGGGTAGATGTCACCCTTGCGCTCGCGGAGGGCGGGCACGTGGATGGGTACCGAGTTGAGACGGTAGTAGAGGTCGGAGCGGAACTTGCCCTTGGCGATGCGGTCGGCGATATCGACGTTGGTGGCGGCCACCACGCGCACGTTGGTCTTGAGCACCTTGGAGGAGCCCACACGGATGAACTCGCCATTTTCGAGCACGCGGAGCAGCCTTATCTGGGTGGAGAGGGGCAGGTCAGCCACCTCGTCGAGGAAGATAGTGCCCCCGTCGACCGACTCGAAATAACCCCTGCGGAGATCGACAGCGCCAGTGTAGGCCCCCTTCTCGTGGCCGAACAGTTCCGAGTCGATGGTCCCCTCGGGAATGGCGCCGCAGTTCACGGCGATGTATTGCCCGTTCTTGCGGCGACTGTTGTCGTGGATGATACGCGGGAAGTTCTCCTTGCCCACGCCGCTTTCGCCGGTGATAAGCACCGACAGGTCCGTGCGGGCCACCTGCACGGCCACGTCGATGGCGCGGTCCAGGGCCGGGTCGAAACCAATAATTCCGTAACGTTGTTTTATGCTATTCAGATTGGCAATCATCTCTTGATTTTTAAGCCCGCAAAGGTACAAAATTTTATTGTATCTTTGCGGGCCGCAAAATTGAAGTTTGCAGCCCACTTGTAATCACTAAAAAAGCATAGCTATGTTATATATGATTATCTTCGTTGTCCTAATGATTGCGAGCTTCGTCGTCAGCAGGACCTTGAACGCCAGAATTGAGAAATATAGTAAAATCCGTCTCAGCAGCGGTCTCACTGGCAAGGAGGTTGCCGAGAAGATGCTGCGCGACAACGGCATCCACGACGTGAAGGTCACCTGCGTGGCCGGCACGCTCACCGACCACTACAACCCGCAGACCAAGACGGTCAACCTCAGCCAAGGAGTGTATGGCCAGAACAGCATCGCCGCAGCCGCCGTGGCCGCCCACGAGTGCGGGCACGCCGTGCAGCACGCCACCGCCTACCAGTGGCTGACGATGCGCTCGCGTATGGTGCCGATGGTGCAGTTCGGCTCCCAATGGGCACAATGGATCCTCCTCGCCGGCATCGTCCTCTATGGATTCTCCGCCCTCGTCGGACGCTGGGTGCTCCTCGTCGGCATCGTCCTCTTCGGGCTCACCACCCTCTTCTCCGTCATCACCCTCCCGGTGGAGTACAACGCCTCCGAGCGCGCCGTGGCGTGGCTCGACCAGACCGGCATCACCTCCGGCAAGGAGACCACGATGGCCAAGGACGCCCTCAAGTGGGCTGCCCGCACCTACCTCATCGCCGCCCTCTCCTCTCTCGCCACCCTGCTTTACTATCTGATGATTTTCTTGGGCAGAAGAGACTAACAAACCTTTATCTTTTTGAAAAACCAAACCGCTATGATAAAAAGAATTTTTGGGACTTTAACCCTCTGCGCGCTCTTCCTCTTCACCAGCGCACAACAGAATGTCTATCAACTGCCGTTGAAGGACGGCGCGACCGTCAAGGGACAGTCGTTCTGCTATATGCTGCCCACCACCGGCTTCCAGGTAACCCTGTCGGTGACCAAGGTGCGTGAAATCAAGGGCTACTACGCCGACCAGGCCGAGAGCCTGCTGGGCCTCACCAACGTCATCCAGGACAACCGCACCTATTACAAGGTGAACGAGGTGAACATCAAGTCGGTGCAGATGCCCGACACCGCCCAGGCCTACCTTGTGCAGCTCTCGAAAGACCAGACCAAGGCCGGCTTTCTCGAGAAGATGATCAGCTGCAAGAAACGCCATCCCGCCACCACTGGCAAAGTGCAGAGCTACACCACCGCTGCCACACCCATCCCGGATTTCTTCAAAAACTACGCCGAACTCTCCTACTCGGAGCAGGAAGACGCCTATATGGAGACCAAAGTCATTGACGGAGTGGTGACACAGGTGCCTGCCAACAAGACCAAGAAGGTGTCGAAGAGCAGCAGCCAGAAGGCCCAGGAGGCCGCCGATGCCATCAGCAAAAGCCGCAAGGACCAGTACAGTCTCGTGGCCGGCGAGCAGGAGACCCCCTACTCTGAAGAGGCCCTCTACCGTATGCTGCAGGAACTCAAGCAGTGGGAGGAAAACTACCTCTCCCTCTTCACTGGCCTGACCCTTGAGGACGAGATCACCTACACCTTCTACGTTCTCCCCGACCAGTCGCTCTCCTGCCCTCTCTTTGCCTTTGACCCCAACACGGGAGTCTCTTTCGACAACCTCACGGGCAACAACGTCTATCGGCTTGTCCTCGGCCCCAAGGTTGACTTTGAGCCCATTGCAAACGAGGTCGGCAACATTCAGGCCAACTCCAAGAACAACGGTTACCGCATCCGCAGCACCATTCCCATACAGGTGATGATGACCTTCCAGGGCAAACGGATCCACGACTTCGGCTTCTTCGATATGAGCCAATACGGCCCCATCCAAATCCTGCCCGCCCATCTCAACGACTTTGACATCCACAAATACGGCTTCATCTTCTAATATGAATCGCACTTCTCTCCCCCGCCCCATCCTCGCCCTGCTGCTGTTATGCGCCCTGTGGGGCACTTCGTGCAAGGACTACGCCACGAACAAGCTGCAACGGCAGATGAAACCGTTCGCCAAGCAGTATCTGGCGGAAGACCAGGTCAAAGACTACTCCGGCCTGACCATCAAGTGTGTGGACACGGTCACTGAGGTGGGTTATGCCCAGCTGACCCTTGAGTTGTTAGGCAATATGGAAGCCGCCAACTCGGAGAGCGGATACAGTCCGGAAGTCCAGAACCTGATGCTCAAAGACATCCACGACATCCAGCAGGATATGGAGACTCTCCTCTCCGAAGGCATTCTTGACAGCAAAGGTGTGCTGCTCTATATGGTAACCGCGAGTTACCTCACTCCGGAACAACGGGAGAGGGAGTTCATCTTCTTTGTCAATGCCGACAAAAAGAGCCTGCACACGCTGGATCCCTTTGGCGACAATCTCGTCTTACAATAATATAATATAGCGACGGCATCTATGGACGACATTCTCCCATATCCGTGGGGCGACGACCGCCGCTACTATTCCTACACACACTATTTACGGAAACATTTCGGCGGACGGCTGCTGAAGATTCCCGTCGATGCGGGGTTTACTTGTCCAAACCGCGACGGCACCGTGGGCACGGGTGGCTGCACCTATTGTCTCAACGAGGCCTTCAACCCCTCTTATTGCACGCCCGTCAAGAGTATCACGGAACAGCTGGAAGAGGGCAAGGCCTTCTACCGGCGCCGCAACCGGAAGATTGCGGGCTATCTGGCCTACTTTCAGGCCTTCTCCAACACCCACGCCCCGGTTGAACAGCTGCAAGCGCTCTACGAAGAGGCCCTGCGCGTGCCTGACATCCAGGGCATCGTAGTCGCCACCCGCCCCGACTGTCTGGGGGAGGAGGTGCTTGACTATCTGCAGGCGCTTTCCGAGAGGACCAGTCTCTGCGTGGAACTCGGCATCGAGAGTTGCCGTGACGAGACGCTGCGCCACATCCATCGGGGACACGATTTCCAGTGCACGCAGGAGGCCTTTGAGCAGCTGCACACCAGAGGCATCGAATGCGGAGGCCATCTCATCTTCGGCCTGCCCGGCGAGAATCCTGACATCTGGCTGGAGGACATCCGGCTCATCAACGACCTTCCGCTGCAGATGCTCAAGTTCCACCAGCTGCAAATCATCCGCGGCACGGAGATGGAACGCGAGTATCAAGCCCATCCCGACAACTTCTATCCCCTGCCCTTCGACACCTACATCGACTTCATCACCACCTACATCGAAAGATTACGGCCAGACATCGCCATAGAACGGCTCGCCGGGGCCGTGCCGACACACTACCCCGCCACCGAAGGATGGCACGGCATCCGCTACGACGCCGTGGTTAATGCCGTGGGACAACGGTTGCAGGAACGCAATACACGTCAGGGTAACGTTCGTTAGTTGTAGAAACATTTTATGAGACGTCTCTACAGGGACACCACCCATTCATATTTCGGCATCACGAAATAGGACGTTTTGGTGGTTTTCACCACACCGTTCTGTATCAGGTCTGCCTCCATCATAAAGTGGTTGCGACCACGGTGAAGGGTCGCCACCTTCACGGCTCCGTCAGAGGGCACGGTCACGGTCTTGTCCCCCCTGTCCATCAATTCAGGATAATTCTCTTTTATGATCCGCCACTTCACCTGACAGGTCACATCCTCTATGGAATCGTTCACCACAAAGAGTTCCATTGTGGTATCGTTGACGTGCCGCACGGCGAGCGCCACGTTGGCGTAGGCGTCCTGGAGGCGGTGGTACAGCAGTTTCCAGCGGCCCGTGCAGTCGATGCTGCTCCAGGAGGCCACCGGCCAGCAGTCGTTGAGCTGCCAGTAGAGCGTGCCCCGGCAACGCTCGCGGTCGATGCGGTGGGCGTCGATGGCCTGCACAATGCCCTCGGCCTGCACCCACTGGCTGACTTGGGCGAACTCGGCCAGGTTGTCAGTCTTGGTATAGCCCATCTCCTGCATCGCCTTGCGGATAATCTCCACGCCACGTCCGTGCTTCTGGTGGTTCTTCATTGAGGGAGAGCCCAGATGCCGCTCGTTTTCGGGAACATATTGCTTCCAAAGCGCATATTCCGGATAGGACTGGAATCCATATTCGGTCATAAAACGGCCGGTTTTTTCAGGCCACACGGAGAAAGGCAACTCACCCCACCAGACGCCCCAATAGTGGGAACAGCCGTGGGTGCAGCACTCCTCGTGGCCCCAACCGTAGGTGGGTGAAGAGGAGATATAAGGGGTTGTAAAACTCAACTCATCTATCGTTTTGGGCAATATTTTCTCAAAAAGATGCTGAAAATCGGCAAATAATTGTCCATTCACCTCATCCGACCATTGCAGGGCAGTTTGCCAGCCCCAATCCTCGAGGCCGTTGTGCACCTCGTTATTGCCGCACCAGATGGCGATGCAGGGATGGTTGCGCAGACGCGTGACCTGCTCCACAGCCTCCTGCTTTGCATTCTTCAGAAAGGCCTCATCGCCGGGATAGGGATTGCAGGCATACATAAAGTCCTGCCATACTAAGAGCCCAAACTGGTCGCAATAGTTGTAGAAGGCGTCGTCCTCGTAGAAGCCACCGCCCCACACACGTATCATATTCATATTGACGGCCTTGGCATCGTGCAGCAGCTGATAATAGAGGTCGTTGCCCTCGGGACGGGCCATCGTGCCAGGATAAGAGGAGGCGGGAATCCAATTGGCGCCCCGCATAAAACAGGGTTTCCCATTGACCTCAAAGGCGAACGACTCGCCAATAGCATCCTTCTCCCGCACAAGTCGTACGGTGCGGCAGCCGTGACCGACGGGCGCGCACTCGTATTGGTGCTTGCCATCCTGAAACTTGACCGTATAGTAGTACAGATGGGGTTCGCCCATACCGTTGGGCCACCATAATTTCGGTTCCTTGATGTCAACCGGCAGATAAAACTCATTCCTTCCGGGCTTCATCTTCACCTTTTGTTTCGCAGTGATATTGACGCCATCGGCATCGTTAACCTCCACCAGGAGGGTGGCCTTTTGGGCGATGTCGGACTGCACCGTCACGCATACGGTAGTACCCCAGGTGCCAGGCTCCTCCTGTACCGGACGACCGTCTCGCACATAGACATCCTCCACCCTGTAATCGCTATAGCTGCGGATATAGACATTCTTCCAGATGCCGCAGGTGATCAGCTTCGGGCCCCAGTCCCAGCCCGACTCATACTGGGCCTTGCGGGAGAAGACGCGGCTGTCGGGCAGCTGGTACGGAAGGGCCTCAGCCGCAGCACGCTCGATGGGCACGGAGGGCAGGAAGCGCACAATCAGTTCGTTGTCCTTGTCTCGCAGACCGTCCGGAAGGTCAAAGGTCCAGCGGCGGAACATATTGTCGGGGCGTGCGGTGCCGTCCGTGGCGGTCAGTCTTTGGCCGTTGAGGAAGACCTCTGCGTAAGTGTCAAGGCCATCGAACACCAGCTGCCGGTGGTTGAAGTCGCGACTGCCGGCGCAATCCTTGTCAAACAGCAGCCGGTAGGTCCAGACGCTGTCGGCCACCCACTGCACAGAATCCTCATTGGTGCCGTAGTGCGGGTCGGGGATCAGGCGATTGTGCAGCAAGTCATCGTGAATATTGCCGGGCACGGTGGCCGGGTACCATTGGCCCTGGTATTGAAACTCCCAGCTGTTGCTGATGCAGCCGAACTTGGAGTTCAGGTAGCGCACCTCCTCGGTAGGGGCAAGCATTTGGGCACGGCGGCAGGAAAGGAAAAGTATGGGCAGCAGGGCTGCCAAGGACAAAAGATAGAGGATGCGTTTCATAGGAACGTTATTGGTTATCAAACGGAGTCTGCAAAAGTACGAAAATATTTCTTGTATAGCAAAATACAGTATATGACCTTGTGACGTGAAATCTACTACGATATGCACATTCCTTTTGTTGAAAAAAAACAGACAACCCTCAAAAAGAGTAAAAAAGTATGCTTACCTTTGCCACTGATTCCTGTTTTTCGGACACTTTTCTCAAGAAATTAACGAACAGACAATTAGATTAACAATGGCAAAAAAGAAAGCAATCGCAGAAGAGATAAACACCACCCTGTCGGAAGACGAAATGGCCGCTGCAGCCGCTATCGCCCTCGAAGCAGCCGAAGCCGCCGAAGAGGAAACGGCTCCCGAAGTCAACTACCCCCAACCCGACACCTGCTATTCCCATAAGGACACCCTTACCCTGGACATCGACGGACAGCCCGTCACCCGCAGGATGAACGACTGGGTGCGCTTCGATCCCGTGAACCTCCACATCGCGATGAACAAGGTGCCCTTCCTCATCGCCCGCGACGATTTCCGCATCCTGATGAGTACCCTGCGCGCCAACCATATCGACTACTACCGCCGCGCCGTGGGATTGGACATTTTAGTGGACATCGACGGCAAGGCACAACTGGTGGCCGCCCGTTGCCTTTACAACTACGAGCCCGCCAAATTCTACAAATGGTGGTCCCGCAACGAGGAGAAAGTCTATATGACCTCGTCGGAAAAAATAAAACTCTTCCTTAAAGTGGAATCCCTCAAGGCCGGCACCGTCTCCAAGAAACACCTGGAGTTGATGGACCGCCTGCGCGTCAGCAACAAGAAATAAGCCCTGCCGCTAAAAACCCTGCTTTGCCAAGGTCTCTTTCAGGACATTGGCAAAATATTCGTTGTCCTTTTTCGTGTAACGACGCTGGGTGAAGACCTGCGCCAGATTATCCAACTGGTTCTCTTCCAATATATTCCTCGTCTCTTCCGAGGCCTCCTTCTCCGCATAGATACGGTTGATGGCCAGCTCGTCGTAGTCGTGGTAAGTCTCGCGATGGACAAAAGCCTCCACCGGAAGCTTCTGCGTCAGGGCGGGGCGAGCGACGGGATAGCCCATCGTGATGCACGCCACAGGAATTACGTGGCGAGGCAACTCCAAAACCTCCACAAACTTGTCCACATTGTAGGTGATGGTCCCGAGCCAGCAGAACCCCAAGCCCAACGACTCGGCTGCCACACAGGCGTTTTGCGCCGCGATGAGCGCGTCCGTCACCGCCCACTGGTAGCTCTGAAGATTGCTGTACGCCTCCGTCTCCGCCTGACGAAACTCGCAATAACGGTTGAACCGACGGAAATCGGCACAAAAAGTGAGTATCAGAGGGGCCTTCGTGGCCATCGGCTGGTTGAAATGGAACGGCGCCATCTTGCGTTTCATCTCCTCGTCCTGCGTCACAATGATGCTGAAAAGTTGCATATTGCCCATCGTGGAACCACAACAGGCGGCCTTCAGCACCTGCTGCAGCACCTCCTCTTCCACCGGACGCTCCTGATATTCTCTTACACTAACGTGATTATAAAGGATTTGCAAAGTCTCGTTCATATCGGGTATTTTTAGAATTCACGGCGCAAATGTACATAAATTTTGAATATACACTGACACAATGTTATGGCCGTGTGTAGAGACGGGGCGTGCCCCGTCTTAGTTATTATCGCCCGTAGAGACGGGGCGCGCCCCGTCTTTGCAAATAACAGGGGGGAAAAAACAAATATCTGGACATATAGGCATTCACAGTTCCATTCAGAAAACCACATAATGCCGCAACTTCTCCATCAACTCCGGGTAGGCGTGCGTCACCTGCTGCAACTCCTCCAAGGAATGAATGGCCCCGTGCTGCTCGCGATAGTGCAGGATGGTCTTGGTCAGATAGGCGTCAAAGTAGGGATGCGACACCATCTCCTTGTAGGTGGCGGTGTTGATGTTGATTTTCCGCACATCGCCGGAGTTCACATAGAAATACTTCTCCATATGGGAAATGTCCATATCCTGCAGCACATAGACCTCCCGCACCTGCGCCAAGGAATAAAACCCACCCAGCTTGTCTCGGTACTCCACCAAACGCGCCGCACGCTTGCTCCCGAACAGCGGCACCACTACAATGTCGCCCGTGTCGCAGCGGTTCAGGTCGAGCTTGACAATGTCGTACATCGGCTTCTTCACACTCCTGCTGTTCTTGGGATTCGTGTCACGGGTGGACCAGGGCCGGCTGTAGTCGTGACCGCGCCGCGCACGAGCCGCCTCCACAGAGTCCCGCAGCAATGCTTGACATCTGTTAAACTCTTCAAACTGCGCCACATACGCAGTCATATCTTTCGCAGGACGCGGACGGTCATACAAAGCATAAAACAAGTAGCCCGCTAACATCAGGGCCAACAGAGCCAACGCCGCCACCCACTCCCCTCTCGTAAAGTTCATATTCCATTTCATAGTGCAAAAATACAAAAATATTTTAATCTTTCATAAAAAAGATTAAAATATTTTTTAAAGAAATGAAATATATCTTTCTGCCTATCGTATGATAGTGAGCGTGCCGTTATATTTGACCACCTTGGCCTTGCCCTTATAGTAGAAACTGAAATAATAGACACCATCGGGCAGGTTCATACCGTCAAAGGCCTGCATTCCCTTCTCAACCTGACCATTGCGGGCGAAAGTGTCATAGTTCTTGGCTGAATAGACCAGTTTACCCCAACGGTCGTAGATGAGAAGCTCGTTGTTGCGGAACGCATCCGGGTCCTCAAGATTCACATTGGTATTCAGGTTCTCAATGGCAAACACATCGTTGATATTGTCGCCATTGGGCGTGATGACATTGGGGAAGATCAGGTCTTGTTCAATGACAACAGTATGAGTAATCTCACTGAAGCATCCCGCGCCGGTTTCCACGTGAAGGGTTACGTCATAGTCGCCCCACTGGGCATAGGTATGCTCGGGTGAAAGGGAGGCGCTGTCCACCTCTCCATCGCCGAAATCCCAATAGATATGGGCACCGGGAGAGAGCGGTGCGACGTCAAACAAACTGGGGTCGGCATAGTTTTGGAACAAGACCACACCGTTACTTTCTGACATAAGGGAAATCTCGGGGTTGGCAAGGAACTCCGCCACAGGCTGTTCGTTGGCCTCCACAGAGCTCCAAAGTATGAGGGAATCGACGCAGCCGTAAGGGGTTGTCACACGGTAATAAAGACTATATATACCCGGATCCACTATCTGGAAAACAGGTTCTCGCGAGATGGAGGAATAGGCCATCGTGCCATCCTGGTTCAGAATATACCACAGGTGCTCGGCATCGGCGGGCGTGGTGTTGTTGTGCACTTGAATGGTCAAGGGCACGCAACCGCTCATCGGGTCGGCTTCAAAATCGATGACCGGTTTCTCCACCGTGGTGACCCGAATGGTGT
The DNA here is from genome assembly GCA_900315705.1 of uncultured Bacteroidales bacterium. Classification (GTDB taxonomy): domain Bacteria; phylum Bacteroidota; class Bacteroidia; order Bacteroidales; family WCHB1-69; genus F23-D06. Next base: position 31,123 of record ONAB01000006.1, read on the forward strand.
CGTGTCCGTGGCAAAGAGTATTATCCATCTCATTATAGACAGAGGCATCTATCGTGTAAATACCATCAGCGACCACCAGAATATGGCGTGAAGTATCGCCCGTGTTCCAGACAAGGGTGGTATTCGCAGGCACAGAGTCCACGCCGATGGTGACCATCGAACCATAACACAGGTTGATATCGTCGCCCAAGTCAGGGATGGGAGCAGAGAGCACACGGATAGGCATTATGGAGTCATAGGTGCAACCGTACTCGTCCACCACACGAACAGTGTAGTTGACGATGCCGTCCTGCACAAAGTTGATATGGGTGCCATTGGCACCGGGCCCAAGCACGGAATAGGAGGTGGGGTGCACCTCATAGTACCAGGTGTCGGGCAACAGGGTGGAGTCGAGTGCCATCTCCCATTCGGTGATATAGCCGTTGTCGCCACTCCAGCCGTCAATAACGGTGATGGCCCACACGCCATTCAGCGGACAGCCAATCAGGTTGGAGAAGGGCTGATCGGGGTGATACAGGTGGGTCATATTGACCGTGTTGGTGGAATCGACGATACCGTTGTGGATATTGGACATATCATACACACGGCCGCCACCCGGCGCGTAAGTATAATGATATGAAGGGTCGGTGTTGTTGGACCAGCAATAGTTCCAAGGAGTGCCAATCTCGTTCCGTGCGGGGTCGCACTTGTAGTCGGCATTATTGGAGAAACCGATGACACCGAAATGGGCGGCGGGATAGACGTTGGAGGTCTGCATCCAGCCCCACGGCAACGGGATGGATCCGGCACAGGATGCGGAACCGGAGGTACCGTACTTGTTCATTATCTTGACAGACTGCCCGTTGGGACAAGTCAAAGCAATATAGATATCGCCGATATAGGAGTGTTCAATCTGGACACGGACGTAGAGAATATCGTCAGGACTGGTAATAGTAGCCGTCGGGGAGAAGGCGTTGAAGGTCACCGGGGACTGATAGGCGCAACCGCCGCCGCAGTTCACACCGTCGGGCAAGAAGATGGTGTCTGACACGTTCAAGATGGCCAGTTGCTCGCTGTACACGGAATCCAGATGCACAATGCCGTCATCGAAGTAACTGAAGGTGATGTCCATCTCCGTGCCGGCGCAGACTGGCGACGGGTTGGTGAAACGTGCCACGGGCGTATGGGATGTGCGCACACGGAAGGCCACCGGCATCGTGGACATACAACCGCCCACATCGGAGGCGTTGACCAGCACATCGTAGCCACGGCCCGGCATAAAGTGATAGTTGACCACATTGCCACCCAGCGTATCGATCTGTTCCGTACCCATATCCCAGATGAAACGGGAGGAGGCATCGGATTGGGGATAGCTGAAGTTGTTGTCGGGATACTCACCACGGACAGCCAAGCGTACCGTATCGTAAGAACAGACATTAATATAATAGTAGCCGTCAGCATCAAGCATCGGCACGTGTGAGCAAAGGTTCGTATCCAGTTTCAGGTTCACGCGCTGGCAGGGAGCCACGCAGTCGGTCTCAATCATAAAGCCGTTGCCCTGGGCCGCCCCGTTGGAGGAGAACCTAAGGGTGATGGAGCCAGTCGTGTTCTGTATGGTGGCCGTGTAGATAATGCTCGTACTGGCATACGGGGTGGTCATCGCATCGTTGAGTATACCCAGCAACGGAGAACTCGTGTTCGGACCGTCGTAGATGTACAGCGTATCCGACGGGTCAATGTTAAGGTTGGACAAAGCCACGGCTATCCTGACCGCACCGGCGCTCGGATTGTCGGAAGTGATGGTGAGCACGTCATTGCGGTTGGGCCCATACCCTCCGTTGATGCCCCCATTGTCGTAGATGATAAAACTACATCCCGTAACCGAAGCCACAGAGCCCATATTCACAGGCGTTTGGGCGAGCAAGAATGATGGCAGACAAATCAATGCCAGATAGAGTAGAGTTCTTTTCATTTTCAATTTGGTTTGGTTATATATTCAGCTCCGACAAAAGCTGATTTACACCCTCACTTCCACCCTTGTCAACAAAAATCGGAACACCTTTTTTACCTTATAAAATCAAGGGGCAAATATAATCTTTTTTTTTATACTTCGCAGAAAAAAAATGCTATAAAATTGGCTCTTGTCCAGTGCCAAATTTTTGTCAATGGCACGCAAACAAGAGCCAACGTATGCAGTAACGAGAAACAACTACCGTATGATAGTCAGAGTTCCGTTGTAATTCACAGTTTTAGCCTTACCTTTGTAGTAAAAGCTGAAGTAATAGACGCCATCGGGCAGGTTGCTGCCGTCAAAAATCTGGGTGCCGGGCATCACTTGGCCATCCTTGGCGAAGGTGTCGTAATTGATGGCTTCGTACACTTTCTTGCCCCAGCGGTCGAAGATCTGAAGCTTGTTGTTGCGATAACGGTCAGGATCCTCGGCATTGATGCTGGTGTTCAGGTTTTCGATGGCGAAGACATCATTGAGATTGTCTCCATTAGGCGTAATCACATTGGGGAATTTCAAGTCTTGCTCAATGACCACCGTGTGGGTGATTTCGCTGAAGCAGCCGGCCTCGGTCTCCACGCGGAACGTCACGTCATAATCGCCCCAAGAGGTGTAGATATGCTGCGGGTTGAGGGAGGCGGAATCTACATTGCCATCATCGAAGTCCCAGAAGAAAGTGCTGCCGGGTTCCTGCATCACCGATGCGTCGGTATAGCTGTGGAATTCCACCAGACCGCCGTTCTCACTCATCAGGGAGATGTCGGGGTTAGCCTCGAACTCAGCGATAGGTTGGGAGTTCACTACAAAGTAGTTCCATTTGATCAGGGAGTCCTTGCAGCCGTCAGCGGTAGTCGCCTTCAGATAGACGGCGTAAGTGCCAGGCTCGTCGATGACGAATGCAGGTTCTGGCAGGAGGGAGCTGTAGGCGAGGGTTCCGTCAAGGCGCAGAATCATCCACTCGAACTGCGCGCTGGTCGGCGTGGAGTTGTTCGTGAAGCGGACCGTCACCGGAGCACAGCCCACCGTGTCGCTGATATCAAAGTTAATTCTCGGTGCCTCAAACACACCCACGTGGATGGTGTCGCGGCCATCGCAGGTAAGTGTGCCCGTGGCATTGGTAGTGGACACGTAGAGGATATAGTCGCCTTCAGAGAGGACGTATATTTCCTCGGTCTCATCACCCGTATTCCATTGGTAAATAGTGTTGGGCTCATTATAGTCAGCACTGAGGGTAACCATATCGCCGTGGCAGATGTTGAAGTCGGGGCCAAGGTCGGGTTTCGGGCCAGGAGTAACGTTCAGCACCGTCGTCGTATCATAATGGCAGCCGTATTCATCAAACACACGGATGGTGTAGTGCAGTGTACCGGCAGTGTCAGGGACCACATAATCGCCATCTGCGCCCGGTCCGATAAGGGCGGTGGAGTCCACCAGCACCTGATAGGACCAGTCTTGCGGCAACAGGGCAGGGTCAAGGGCCAACTCCCACTCGGTCACATAACCATCGTCAGCGCCCCAGCCATCGATAACGGTGACAGCCCAAGTACCGTTCAGCGGACAGCCGATAAGGGAGGAGAAGGGCTCGTCAGGGTGATAGACCTGCGTCATCGCCGCCACATTGGTGGAGTCAACCGCATTTTGGATGGAATAGTTGCCGATGCTGGCCGGGTGCATATTGACGGTCTCATACACGTGTCCTTGACCAGCGGCGTATTGATAGCCATACACGTTGTTGTCGGACCAGCAGTAGTTCCAGGCTTCGCCCTGCGGGCCGGGAGTACAGCTACCGCCAGAGTCATCCCAAGCGCGGCCGAACCAGGCATAGGCCTGTGTGCCCGTAGTGACAGCCCAACCCCACGGAAGAGGAATGGTACCGGCACAGTTGGCGGAACCAGAGGAACCATACTTACGCATAATCTTGGCCATCTGTCCACTAGGGCAGGTCAGACCGATAAAAATATCACCGATATAGGAGTGCTCAATCTTAATACGAACATACAAGATGTCGGCAGCGCTTTGGATAGTGGCAGAAGGAGCGAAGGCCGTGAATGTGACCGGTGACTGATAGGCGCAGCCGTTACCGCAGTTAATGCCGTCAGGCAGGTAGATGGTGTCACACACCTTCAGGGAGGTCATCTGCTCGCTTCCCACGGTATCCACCTGGACCGTGGATAGGTTGTCATAACCTGTCGAGATGTTAAGGGTCTGACCGGCACAGATTTCCGGCAGCGGAGCCAGTCCGCGAATGGGGTTCTGCGAAGTGCGCACACGGAAAATATAGGGCATCATCGACTTGCAGCCGGCGCTGTCCTCGATATTGATGGCCACATCATAGCCGCGTCCCGGGGTGAAATAATAGTCCAGGACACTCAGTCCGACGCTGTCGATGGTCTCGAGGCCCAAATCCCAGCTGAAGCGGGAGGTGGGGTCGTTCTGGTTGTAGCTGAAGTTATTATCCGGATACACACCGTTCACCACCAAATGCACCGTGTCGTAGGGGCATACGTTGATGTAGTAGAAGCCATCGTCATCCACTTGGGGGTAATGGGAGGAGAGCAGGGAGTCGAGTTGCACCTCCACGCGCTGGCAGGGGGCCACGCAGTTGGCGTTGATGACGAATCCAGTGCCGTGGTCCGCGCCATCCGTGACGAACTTGAGCGTGATGGCACCGGAGGTGTTGGTCACCGTGGCCGCCAAGATGATGTTATTGGCGGAGATGGTGGCCACCACGTCGTTGTTCAGCGCCGCCAACAGCGGGGCTTGTTCGTTGAGGCCGTCATAGACAAACAACGTGTCCGAAGAATGCACGTCAAAATCAGCCAGCACAATGGTAACCTGCACGCAGGCGGCCGACGTGTTATTGGAGTGGATAGTCAGCTTGTCGTTGCGGTTGGCCGTATAGTCGCCGTGCAGACCGCCGCAGTCGTAGATGACAAAGTCGCAACCCGTGCGGTCCATCGAGTCCACCATCGTGACGACTGTTTGAGCTTTAACGCCCCAGAAGGCACAAAGCATCGCCAGTAAAAAAAGTATCTTTTTCATACAAAAGGGTGATTATTAGCAAATTGAAAATTATTTCAAACCATACATCTGGAGGTAGGCCTCCAGGTTTCTGTCAAATTGGGCCTTTGACAAAACAATGATATAAGCGCCGGTGTTGCCGAGCGGATAGACATTCTGTTTGTAGGGGTCCTGCTCCAAGTTGAAGTCATAGCGATTGATGCAGCCGCGAGCGATAATCTTCTGGTAATCGCAGCTCTTGCCAGACTTCACGTAGTTTTTCAGGTCGCCTTTCATCTTGTAAGTGCCCTCTTCCTCCGTCATCTTCATAGCCAAATAGCAATAGGATACGAGGTTACAATTCTCGCGCACCAGCTGGGCAGGATTATTGGCGCGGAGGTCGTTGATTTGGGATTCCGTCAACACTTCGTACAGCATCGGATCCACGTGGATGGGAGTGTTGGATTGTTGTGCAAATAAGCACACCGTGAAGAGCATCAATGCAGGAAGCAGAATAATTTTTTTCATATTTAGGGTATTTTAATTCAAGGCTGCAAATATAAAAATTTTTTTTAAGCGACTGTTGCAAAAAAATCAACAGCCGACACCTTATAGATGCCAGTTTTCGCTTTTTTGTTACAAAAAAATATCACATTTGTTTATTATCTGATAGCCAACGAATTACAGACTCAATTTGTTGTTCATCGTACTGTTTCGACAGTTTCTCGAATATGGATTTCGGAGTTTCACCCTCTTCTTTGGACATCTTCAATACAAGTTCGCGGAGTCCCTCCATCGCGGCTTCGTCGTCGCGGGTGCGTCTTCTGGAACGGCACACATCGCACCCCCCGCAAGGCGGGCTGTCGAGTTCCCCGAAATAGCGGAGGAGAGCCTGGCTCCGGCACACGTCATCCGACTGCACATACTGTCGCACGGCATCCAACCGTTCCTGCGCCTTGCGTTTCCGGTCCTCATACACTTGGGGGTCAAGATAGAGATACCGCTCGTCCTGCCGATCCAGCGTGAAGATGAGCAACGGGATGTTGCTCTCCTGCTGATAGGCAAGCACATTGTGGGAACGAAGCGTGCGCAAATGCTCTACCGTCTCCTCAACAGAGATCTCGGCGCGCTGGGCCAACACCCGTTCGTCAATATTGACGTATTGAGTGAAAACACCCGCGTATGAACGCAACAGAAGCACCACAAAATCAGCGAGGTCGGGATGCTGTTCCTCATAGTGGCGAAGCTGTTCATCGTTCATCTTGAAGTGTATCTGCGAGCAGTCGCGAAGATGTTCGGAGAGAAGGAGCCAGCCCGCCTGTTCCAGGAGTTTCAAGGCATTGAAATACTGCACGGCATCCATCCCCATCCGCTGCGCGTGCTCATTGATATAGAAGGGGAAAATGCTGTTCAGTCCCGCACCCATCTCGATGTAAAAATGCTGGCAGAGGTCGCGATAGACATCACGCACACGCTCAATAGGCGGGAAGGACAGGGTGAAACTCCTTTGCAACTGGCGCAAATCGTATTCGTCGTAGAGCAGGATGGCGACAGCGGGTTTCTCGTCACGACCACCGCGGCCCGCCTCCTGGAAATAGGCTTCCAGGGAATCGGGCAGGTCGATGTGCACCACAAAGCGCACGTCAGGCTTGTCGATGCCCATCCCGAAGGCGTTGGTGGCGACGATGACACGCGTCTTGCCGGTCATCCAGTCGTTCTGCTTCTGGTCGCGCAGGCGCGGGTCCAGGCCGGCGTGGTAATAGTCGGCGGTGATGCCGTGCTTGCAGAGGAATTCGGCGGTCTCGGCCGTGCGGCGCCGGTTGCGCACATAGACGATGCCCGTGCCGGGATAACGCTCCATAATGCGAAGCATCCGGCCCAGCTTGTCGTCCTCCTTCACGACAAAATAGGTAAGATTGTCGCGTTTGAAACTCTTTTGGAACACATTGCGCTGCTTGAAGCCCAGCCGGAGCTGGATATCCTCCACCACCTCCGGCGTGGCGGTGGCGGTGAGGGCCAGCACCGGCACTTTCGGGAAAAGTTGCCGCAGCGTGGCAATCTGCAGGTAGGGCGGACGGAAATCGTAGCCCCATTGCGAGATGCAGTGCGCCTCGTCCACGGCTATCATCTTGACAGGCATTCTCTTAAGGGCAACCTTGAAGTTCTCGGTCTGCAATCTTTCAGGCGACACATAGAGAAAGCGGAACTCAGGGTCGAACATCGCGTTGGAGAGGGCGTCCTCGATCTGGCTGTTGGTCATACCGGAGAAGATGGCGGCGGCCTTGATACCGCGCTCCCGCAGGTGGAGCACCTGGTCTTTCATCAGCGCGATGAGGGGCGACACCACGATGCAGAGTCCCCGCAGGGCGAGGGCGGGCACCTGGAAGCAGATGGACTTGCCGCCGCCGGTGGGCAGCAGGGCCAGCGTGTCGCGCCCGTCCAGGACGGAGAGCACGATGTCCTCCTGCAAGGGGCGGAAAGAGTCGTAGCCCCAATACTGCTTCAACAATGCGCGGATTTCCGCCAATCGTGGATGTTCCATAACGGGTGCAAAAATACAAAAAACGGAGAGGCGCAACAGGGAAGCGAAAAAAATTGTATCTTTGCCGCCTTTAAAAACTCAGCCTGATGAATAAGCGTTCTCATTTATTCAGTACGTTGACGCTCCTTTTATGCGCCATTCTCATCGGATTCACCTCCGTGTCTTGTTCCTCATCGAAGAGCACCACGCGGAAAAAGCCCTCGTACGCCAAAGGCCGGGATATGCGTCCGCGTTGGAACACCACCACCTCGACGCACCAAACCTATTATATCAAAAAACGCAAACCTCATAAGAGGTACAATCGTTAACCCATTTTTTATATGAAGAGAAACAACCTGATAACCAACATATTCATCGTCTTAGTAATATCCTTCACCGCCGTCAGCACCTTATTCGCACAAGAAAACCACATACAATTCAGCGTCGTCAACGACACTGCACGCATTGACAGCGCAATTCCCCAAGACTCTCTGGGCATTTTGGCTGGTGGCGATGACGAGTCTGACCTCGACAACGTTGACCACGGCGACGGGATGCTGTTCACCTATTTCACTTGGATGCCCGGCTACAGTCGTTACCAGAACTTTGACATCGTCCGCATCCACTACCGGCACACGGGGTCCGCTCCGCGCGACACGGTGGTGCTGACCGGCTACCATCATCCGGCCAACTACCCGAAGACCTCCGATTACGGATGGCGTTGGCGCCGGATGCACCGTGGCGTTGACCTCGGCTATCCCGTGGGCACGCCCGTGGCCGCCGCCTTCGACGGTATGGTGCGCATCTCCAAGGGCAGCAACACCGGCGGCTATGGCAACCTTGTCGTCATCCGCCACGACAACGGCTTAGAGACCTACTACGCCCACCTCTCCCGACGTCTCGTCAACCCCGGCCAGATGGTCAAGGCCGGTGACATCATAGGCCTCGGCGGCAGCACTGGCCGCTCCACGGGCCCCCATCTTCATTTCGAGATCCGCTATCTGGGTATCGACATCAACCCCAACAAGGTCATAGATTTTGAGAATTTCAAGACCAGGTTCGACACGCTTTACATCTCTGGCTATAGCGTTTCCACGCCGAACCCGCCCTCTCACGAGCAGCAGCAGGCGGCCGCAGCGAAGAAAGCCTCCACCTCTGGCGCCGTGTACTACAAAGTGCGCAAGGGCGACAACCTGGGCCGCATCGCCCAGAAATATCACACCACCGTTTCCAAGATCAAGAAACTCAACCGTCTTAGAAGCGACTTCATCCGCGAGGGCCAGCGCCTCCGCGTCCGATAGCGTCCCCTTATGGAACCTCCCGCCCTATCCGTATCTTCCCTGAGCCGCCACATCCTTGCAAGCATCTTGTGGCTTCTCCTCGTTTGGTTCCTCCCCCACCCTGCCATCGCCCAGACCTACTACGACTTCGGCTTCACACGACGGGCCGACATCCCGGTCTCCACATCCGCCGACACCCTCCCCGCACCCTGGGTCGGAGGCATCAACGGCGTGCGCTTCTCTGAAATGGACCTCGACCTCGACGGCACCCCGGACCTCGTCGCCTTCGAAAAGCACGGCAACCGCATCCTACCCTTTCTTCAAGAAAACGGCCGTTACCAATTCGCCCCGCAATACATACACCGGTTCCCTAAACTGCACGACTGGGCCATCTTCCAAGACTACAACCAGGACGGCCAGGCCGACATCTTCACCTACGGATTGGCCGGCATCGCCGTCTATAAGAACATCTCCCAAGACTCGCTGGCCTTTGAGCTCGTCACCGAACAGCTGACCGCCTACTATTACAACGGATATGTCAACCTCTTCGCCTCACCCGACGACTATCCCGTCATCGAGGACATTGACGGCGACGGGCATCTCGACATCCTCAATTTCTGGGTGCTGGGCAAATATGTCCACCATCTTCGCAACCACAGCAGCAATCCCGAACTTTTCGACTTCCGGCTCGAAAGCGAGTGCTGGGGCCACTTTGCCGAGGCCGCCGACAACAACACCATCTCGCTCTTCACTGACTGTGACGACAAGCAGGGCGACGGGCCCACCCGCCACGTGGGGTCCACGATGCTGCTCCACGACTTTGACAGCAACGGGCTCCCGGATTTGTTGGTGGGTGACATTGACTCGCCGCATCTTATCTTGCTCTCCAACCACGGCACCGCCACGGATGCACGGATGACCGAGCAGGACACGGCCTTTCCCGCGGGCGCGCCCGTGACCCTCTACTCAATGCCCGCCCCCGCGGCGGTCACCCTTCCCGGACAGGCAACGCCCTCCCTCCTCGTGTCGCCCGCCGACCCATCCTTGACCAAATCGCAAGACCATCACAGCGTGTGGCGCTACGACTACGACTCGTTGCTGCTGCAATACGCCCTCGTGCAGACCAACTTCCTGCAAGAGGAGATGCTCGATGTGGGCAGCGGCTGCCGCCCCGTGCTCTATGACTGGGACCAAGACGGGCTTCTTGACCTCTTCCTCGCCAACTACGGCAGCTTCGACAGTGCCCGTACGGTCAACGGATTCCTCACCTCCTCGTTTTCATCCTCTATACAATATTATAATAATGTAGGAACCGCCGAGCGGCCCGCCTTCCAACTCCGCGACGATGATTTCGGTTCGCTCAAGGGGCGCAACTTTCAGGCCCTGCACCCCACCTTCGGCGACCTCACCGGCGACGGGCAGCCCGATATGCTCTGCGGACAGCGCGACGGCACGCTGCTGCTGGTCAGCCACAGCCGATTGACAACGCCCACAACGGCCACCTCCAATGCAGGGATTACCGAGCACTACCAGAACATTGACGCGGGCGACTTCAGCGCACCGCAATTGTTCGACCTTGATGGTGACGGGCGCCTTGACCTGGTCATCGGCAACCGGCGGGGAGTGTTAAGCTACTATCGAGACGAGAGCACCTCTGGGGTGCCCCAGTTTGTGTACGTCACCGACACGCTGGGCGGCGTGGATGTGCGCAACTTTGAACTCTCCTATTTCGGGCACAGCGTGCCCTGCCTTTTCCGCGACCCGCAGCGTGGCACCGTGCTCCTGTGCGGCAGCGAACAGGGCAGCATCTTCTACTACAACCACATTGACAACAACTTGGAAGGCACCTTCACCCTGGCGGAGCACAATCTCGCCGAGGAGGTGGAGGGCAAGGCCATCCCCTTCCGCGAAGGCATCCGCACCGGCGTGGCCGTAGCGGATCTCAATGGTGACGGACTACCCGATATGCTCGTGGGCAACTACGCCGGCGGGTGCGCCTACTTTGAGGGGAGCACGCCCCTGCCGCACGGCATTGCCGAACGCCTTCCCGACATCGACATACGCCTCTACCCCAACCCCACCACTGGTGTCGTGCATATCCGCACCGATGGCCCCGACATCCGCCGCATCACCCTCTATAACATCCACGGACAGCGATTGGCTGCCCAAGCGCCGAACAGTTCCTCCTGCACGATGAACCTGACCACACGGCCGGCAGGCCTCTATATCATCCAAGTGGAAACCGAAAAGGGGGCTACCACAAAACGAATTGCGATTACAAGGTAATTTGAAAAAAGTGTATCTTTGCACAAGCTAAAAAGAAGCATTCATATTACTCTATGAACGCTAAAACATCATACTCTGTTAGAATCTTGCGCATATTGGATGCTATATCCCACCTATTACCACCTTGAATAAAACAGGAATTTATGAATCGGAAACACTGGATACTTTTAGCCATCAGCATCTTGACATTACTGACAGTAATCTGCTGGCCCGCAAAAAAAATCGACAAGAAATCGCCCACCGCGAGCGAGATTGTGGGACTGTTGCAGGAACAATCGCAACTGGCCTCTACTGAAGTGACCATCCGTAAGATGGGGGTTTACAACTCTGAGACGCAGCTGGTCACCCTGAACCCCTCCAAATGGAAACTGGGCAATCGTCTCTGCGTCATCCCCGTGGATGTGAAGATCCGCTATGGCATCAACCTCGCCGAACTCTCCGAAAAGGACATTCATATTATAGGCAATGACACCGTCGAGATAAGACTTCCGAAAGCGAGGATCATCGACAAGTCTTTCGTACCCTACACCAACAAAGACGAGATCGTGGTAATCTCCACCGGTTTACGCGACAATGTGGGAGAAACCACCATCCAGAAAATCAAGACTATGGCTTTCGAGGAGGTTATCAAGCAGGACAAAGACATTCAGGAACAATTATCCAAACAGCTTACCCACAACACTGAAACGGTATTCACTTCAATGTTGGAAGCCATCGGCCTACACCCCGTATTCATTCACTAAGACCCTCCATTATGAAACCGAAGAATATCATTATCGTCAGCATACTCATCTTTCTCACCGCTGCCGTATGCCTGCTCAGCCGGCTGAGTCTCAGCCGCTCTGAAAACGACATCCGTCTGGAGAATACGGCCACCGTCATTGAAGCCACCCGGCCTGTCGGCATCCTGTACCTCTATTCGACCATCACGGAAGAGTACGCAAAAGACAGTTTCTGGGGCAGTGGACTGGGCAGTTCCATATTGGGCAAAGACAACGGCATCCTCAAGCGCAAGCACGACTGCGTGCAAATCCTCAAACAGCAGGTCAACCTCACGATGGATATGGACAAGATACGTTACCAGATGGCCGGGAATTCTGACACCGTAGTGGTGTTCCTGCCCGATGTGGAGTTTTCGCAATCCACGCTCTCCTCCTGGTTCAAATCCGACAATGAGAACGAGGAGGGGGCTGTACAGTACAACGCCTCGCCTCTCATCAAGCGCGTGGAACGCAGGATTGAAGCCCGCTACAACACACCCGAAAACCGTCGGAAAGCAGAGAACCAAGCGAAATCCATCATAGCAGAATTTCTGAAACAGTGCGGCAAAACCGCTGTCTTCACCACCCTTTAACACCAATCACAAACCCCTATGACCATTTATCAAAACGACCAACCCATAGATCCAGAACAGGTGCGCGACCACCGTCTCATCCACGCTGCCGGCGGCGTGGTGTTCAACGAACACAACGAAGTGCTGATGATATACCGGCTCGACAAGTGGGACTTCCCCAAAGGCAAAGTGGAGGCGGGCGAGCAATACGACGAAGCCGCCCTGCGCGAGGTGGAGGAGGAGACCGGACTGCACGGCATCACCCTCGGCGAGGCCCTGCCCTCCACATTCCACACCTACACCCTGCACGGTGAACCCATCCTCAAGGAGACGCATTGGTACCGGATGTCCGCCCCCGCCCAGCCCCTCACCCCGCAAACCGAAGAGGACATCACACAAGCCACTTGGGTGCCAGCCGATCAAGTGCACACTCTCCTCCAAAACTCCTACGCCACACTACGCGACCTCTGGAAAAACACTAAACTATGAAACTATTAAATTATTAAACTATTAAATTATGAAGTTATTACACCCAAATGTATAACACCCCCTTTATATCTTAATATCTTAATATCTTAATTTCTTAATTTCTTAGTTTCTTAGTTCCTCTATGCGTTCCTTTCTCCTGCTTTTCATAACGATATTGTCTGGGGCTCTCGTTGCCCAGAACATCAACGGCTATTGGGAGGGTTCCCTGAAGATCACCCCTCGGGACTCTTTGCGATTGGGGATGTTCATCGAGCAGACCGGCGACTCGCTGCACATCGAGCTCGACAGTCCCGACCAGTACGCCTTCGGAATGTCGGCGCAACAAGTCAGCTTCCGCAATGACACCCTGAGTTGGAAAGCCTCCTCACTGAACGCCTCCTTCCGGGGAGTACTCATTGAGAAAACGCTGTGGGTTGATGAACATTTCCCCGACAGCTGCCGTTTGACGACATACGACAGAAGCAGCATTGAGGGCACGTTCATCCAGAACCGGCAGCGCTTCCCCGTCACGCTGACACGGGCCGAACGCACGGTGCTGCGCCGCCCACAGACGCCTGAAGCGCCCTATCCCTATGTAAGCGAAGAGATCCGTTTCCGCACCCGCGACGGCAAGCTCGTGCTCATTGACGGCACCCTAACCAAGCCCGAAAGTGCTTCGCCCACCGCACTCTACATCCTTATCAGCGGCTCCGGATGGCAGGACCGCAACGAGAGCCTTATGGGACACAAGCCCTTCCTGGTCATCGCCGACCACCTTACCCGCACCCAAAACGCCGCCGTGTTCCGCTACGACGACTTCCCGCGAGCCCTCTTTCTCAAATCCACCACCCTCGACTTCGCCGATGGCGTGCAACTCATAATGGACTCGCTGCTCGTCCGCCCCGACCTGGCCGGACTGCCAGTCGTCCTTCTCGGCCATAGCGAGGGCAGCATCGTCGCCTTCATCGTGGGGTCCAGAGACGCCAGAGTGTCCAAAATCATCACCCTCGGCGGCGTGGCGCAGCCCATCCACGAAGTGCTGCTCTACCAAATCCGCGCCATCAGCGAGGCCGACTCCGTGCTGACACCCGCCGAAATAGACAAAACCGTACAGCTCTCGGACCAACTGTACCAACTTGTCCGCAAATCGAAAGACAGCAAGGAGGCCGCCCGCCGTATCGGTGACTTTTGGGACGAACAAAGCGCGAAACTCACTCCTGAGGAGCAAAAACGGTACAATATGACGCCCCAAGGCAAATACACCTCCATCCAGCAGCTCACCTCCCCCTGGCTCTTCACCCTGTTCCATCTCGACCCCAAAACATACCTCAAAAAGGTTCACTGCCCTGTGGTGGCCATCAACGGCGAAAAGGACTTGCAAGTGGATGCCGTGGCCAACCAACAGTTGATGCGCAAGTATCTGGACAAAAATCAGAACCACCAATTCCACATCATTCCCAACGCCAACCACCTGCTCCAGACCTGTACCACTGGAAGTCCGTCGGAGTACGGCAACATAGAGGAGACCATTGGCAAGGAGACCTTGGAACTACTCGGCCGTTAGAGACAACCATTCCAAAAGCATTGGCAAAAAAAAAGCAAAGCCCCAAGTCTTCGCGACCTGGAGCCTTGCCTTGTGAGTGTTGAACCCGCCTGTTTAGTATTCCATAACAGGGTCAAGTCCTTTGGCGAACTCAATCATCTTCTCCAATTCGGAAACAGAAGGCACGCGGTTGCAAAGATTCTTGACGGCGTTGACCTCCTCCAATTTGGGTTGGAGATTGGCGGGAACACGGTGACGGAACTCCTTGACGGTATCCACGCCAGCGGCCTCCAGCAGTTCGGCGAACTGGCCGGCGATACCCTTCACGCGGAAAAGGTCGGAATGGTTGGCCCATTTCAGGATGAGCTTTTCACTGATTTCCGTCTGCTCGGCCAATCTGGCACGACCGGCCTTCTTGGCACACTGCTGGAGCAGATCGTCCGTGGTCACAATGCCCACGGCGTTCAGTTTCTGTTGATAAACATCACCAATTCCCTCAATTTGTTCGATTTTGTAAGCCATAGTAGTTTAAATTACATTATTTATTATAAGCAACACCTACTCTTTTCCGGATTTTCGGCTTCCTCCGCTTCTCATAGAAGATACAGGCTGCAAAGATAAATAAAATACTTATTGTAATGGCAATAGTACTTAAAAGATTTTTTTTAGAAAAAAAATACAAAACCGTTGTGGTTATTGTTTTTTTTCTATTTTTGCAAGCGATATCATTTTGATATCATTTTAAAAGCAACTAATACTAACACCTTAAAAATCACCACAATGGAAACTCAAGAATTCATCAAAGTCCCCAGCGCAAAAAACAACGGTTTCTTGCATCTGTTTCTCAACCTTCTTATGTTGGTTGTTTTCATCCTCATTATCGTCGGGTTGGCGAAGCTCGACTGTATGACCAAGCCGGTAGTCAATGCCAACAACATCGGGGAAGTGATTGTCTCCACTCTGAACAACACGCCCGTACCCACAGAGCCCACGGGCTGGATTGCATTGCCCATCGTGTTGGGATTTCTGTTTTTGTTCTGCTACATCCTCCATTTGGCGGGTTTCTTCATCGTGCAGCCCAACCAGTCGCGGGTGCTCACCTTCTTCGGCAAGTACGACGGCACGGTCAAGGAGAACGGCTTTATGTGGATGAATCCTTTCTATCACAAGGAGAAAATCTCTTTACGCGCCAGCAATATGGACGTGGAGCCCATCAAGGTGAACGACAAGAGCGGCAATCCCATAATGATCGGATTGGTGCTGGTGTGGAAAATCGCGGACACCTACAAAGCCTGTTTTGAGATTGATTCGGACTTCACGGTGACCACCACGCCGAATCATTCCACAGCGGTCAAGAATTTCAACTCGTTTGTGCGTGTGCAAAGCGATGCGGCCCTGCGAATGGTAGCCGGCCAGTACGCCTATGACAATATGGACAAAGACGACACGGAAATCACCCTGCGTTCCGGTGGCGAAGAGATCAACGAGCGTTTGGAAGATGAGTTGCGCAGCCGTCTTTCCATCGCCGGCATTGAAGTCGTCGAGGCACGCATCAACTATCTGGCCTACGCCGCCGAGATTGCCAGCGTGATGCTGCGCCGTCAGCAGGCCGACGCCATCATCTCCGCCCGTGAGAAAATCGTGGAAGGCGCCGTCTCAATGGTGGACCTTGCCCTCAAGAAACTCTCCGAAGACCACATCGTCGAATTGGACGAGGAGCGCAAGGCCGCGATGGTTTCCAACCTGCTGGTGGTGCTCTGCGCCGACGAGTCGGCCTCCCCGGTCATCAACACCGGCACCCTATACCAATAGGCCACCCGCATACCGGATGCAGCTATGAAAAAGAGTTTTGCATTACGGATTGACACGGAGTTGATGTCAGCCGTCGAGCGATGGGCTTCCGACGAGTTCCGCAGTACCAACGGGCAAATCGAGTGGATACTGTCGGAAGCCCTCAAGAAGGCCGGGCGTCATCCCAAGCGACCCGTCACGCCCGCACAACCCGAAAACGAGGAGAATCACTTAACGCAAGAATCATAAATTATGGCAGACAATTATCTGGAATCCAAGATGGAGGAACTCCGGCAGCAAGGGCAGCGCAGGACCGCCTCGAAAGGCACGGCGCGCACCCTGGATACCTTGCTGACCCGAAACCGCAGTTATCGCGGCTACGACAAAAAGGTGGTCGTAACCCACGACACCCTCACGAAAATCGTGGCGGTGAACAGCAAAATCCCGAGCGCCCGCAACCAGCAGGTGCTGCGCTTCAAGTTAGTCACCCGCGAAAGCGGTGCCGATAAGGTATTGGAAAACATAAAGTTGGGCGGGGCGCTCCCTGAGCTGCATTTACCCTTCCCCGGCACAGAACCGGAGGCCTTTATCATTATCTGCAGCACCGCACCCGAAAGCAAACTCGTGGACATCGACCTCGGCATCTCGGCGCAGAGTATGCTGCTGCGCGCCGTGGAGATGGGACTCAACGGCATCATCATCGGGGCCTTCAACAAGGCCGCCATCATCAAAGAATTCGGATTGGAACTGGATCCGCTGCTCATCCTCGCCATCGGCAAAGGAGCCGAGGATATCCGACTCAAGCCTATCGCAGCAGGCGAAGACCAGAAATACTACCGGGAAGAGGGCATCCAATACGTGCCCAAACTGCAAACAGCAGACCTCATTCTCCCTTAATACGTCATCTGTCTCTATTCTGCCATATTGGTAAGCACGCGAAAGGCCCGGGGCAGAATAGAGACTTTATACTCGCCCGTTTCCAGCAGTTCGCCCTCCACTTCGCCACGGCAAAGCGCCTCGCTGGTGATGGAGACCTCTTCGGCGCGGCTGATTTTAACCAAGCCCTTCGACTTCTCGATATGCCGGCCTGAAAAGACGTAGAGCATCAGTCGCAAGACTCGGAAAGGATTGAGCTTCGGGATAATGACCACATCCAGCTGGCCGTCGTCGGGAAGGGCATCGGGCGCCTGGCGCATACCGCCACCATTGTACTGGCAGATGGCAGCCACCATCATAAACACTTTATCTTTGAAAGAGAACCCGGGCGTGCGCACCTCCACCACAGGATGTTTATAGCCAAACAGGCATCGCAATGCGCTGAGGACATAAACGGAAATGCCGAGGAAATGGGGCTTGTTGTAGGTGGTGTCGTAAATCACCTCGGCATCAAAGCCAAAGCCGGCGATATTGATAAAGAAGCGTTTTGACACCTCCCTACCCTCTTGAAATGTCTGTACCTTGCCGATATCGTGCCGTATGAACGTGCCGCGCAAAAAGAGCTCCACGCACTCCTGGGCCTTGGTGGGATAATGGTGCGTGCGGGCCCAGTCGTTGCCTCGGCCCAGAGGGAGCACTGCCAGACAGACATCGTTCACCTCCACGCCTGACATCATAATGCCGTTTACCACCTCGTTGATGGAGCCATCGCCACCCACCACCATCAGGTGTTTGTGCCCCTCCCGGCACAGTTGGGCAGCCTTCTCGATGCCCTTTCCTTTTTTTTCCGTCTTGCAGAGTTCGTATTTCAGCCCCACCTCGTCGAACCGCTTGGCCACTTCCGACCAATGGTCTAGACTCTTATTCTCACAAGCATTGGGGTTAGCGATGATATGCCACGTATAATCGAGAACAGGTATAGTTTCGAAATTCATAGAAACACATTGAAAAAGAAAGACGCCAGATGGGGGTCTGGCGTCTTTCACTATAATCGGATAGGATTAGTTCTTGCTGATTTTGATAGAGCGGATTCCGTTGTCGGTTGTCACCTTGAGGATGTACATTCCGCGGGAAAGGTTGGAGATGGAGAGTTCGTTGACATTGCCGGACTCCGTCATCACGCACTGGCCTTGCAGGTTGTAGAGCGAGACACTCTGGATATTGCTGCCGTCGATATGGAGCATATCCGTAGCAGGATTCGGATAGACATTCACTTCCTCGTTGTCATAATCCTCAACGCCCACGATTGTGACCTCCACCATAGCATTGGCTTCCGAGGTGAAGGAGGTGCCGCCGATGTTGAAGACCATAGCGCCTGCGGCGTCATAGAGACGTGCATAACCGCCGGAGATGCCATCACCGTAGGAGTCTTTCACCTGAACACGATAACAGCCAAGTTCAGTGGGAGTGAACGGGAACTCATTGACCGTGCTGTTGGTGAGACCGCTGCCTTGTTGAACCACATTGCCGTTAGGACCGTAAATCTTATAGGAGGTCTCGCTGGCATAGCTGTCGGTCTTGATCTTGAGCACCATCTCACCTGCGCCCCAGCCCTTGATCTTCTTGATGTTGATGGAGGCCTCTTCAGACTCGAAAGCGGTGGAGTTGGCAGAAACGATCTTCGCCTTGACATTCTGATTCACGCTGTGAGCGACGGTAATCGTAGGCAGTTCGATATCCTGTTGTTGCGTGGAAGGAATGTTACCTGTCCATTGGTATGTCATAGGAGTTCCATTGGCCACCTTATATTCGAAAGTCAACGCCGTAATCGGTTCGGTACCGATGTTGGTCACCGTAGCGGAAACCTTGGCATCGGTGGAGCAGTCAAACACGGGCACATCGTTCAGAGCATCCACGCGGGGATTGATGGCGGGCATATTGACATTCGTGATTTGAGCCTCGCAAGCGGTCAGGACTTCCTGATGACCTTGGGCCACGAAAGCGATGAAATGGAGGTCTTCCAATTTAGCCAAGATAGCGTTCGGGGAGCCGAGGGAAGAGGGAATGGTGTAGGTGTAGGTTTTCTCCACGAAAGAGCCCTGGGTGGTCGTGGTGATTTCCTCACCCCACTGGCCGGTAATCAGATGGCGCAACATATGCATATGGCGGTATTTGCCACCCACCACCTGAGAGGGGTTGTAAGAGGAACCCGCCTGGGAGCCGATCACATTGTCTTGAGTGATGGCCACATTGAGCATATTGGTGGGGTTGGCCTCATCGGCGGTGTAATACAGCTGCACCGTAAGGGAGAGCTCGCGGGTGGACCAGTCCAACGTGCCTTGGGCAGCGATGTTGACCGGGGAAGACTGACCCAAGATGGTGTTGGCGTTAGCAGTCCATTTGTCACGGCCCAGCGCAGTGTTACTGCCAGTGAAGACGTGACGGTTGATCGTGCCGGAAGGATAACCGGTCAGACCCGTCTGGTTGGCCAGGGCGTTACCGAACTGGGTGGTGTAGGTGTTGGCGGCATAGGAGCCGGCGTGCACATTAATGATGAACACCTCACCGGGGTGTGCAGCTGCAATCTGATTGGCAATTCTGTGACCGTCAGGACAATAGCCACAGTTAATACCCGTATATTCCTCCAAAAGAACATTCTTGTGGGTAGGAGTGGTGGAAACAAACTGATCGCCTTGTGCCGACAAGGTGAAAGAAGTCAGCAAAGCGATGACAACAAGAGATAAAATTTTCTTCATAAATCAGTGTTTTACAATATGTTAGTAAATAATATAAAATATCAAGCACAACTTCCCGAATGGGAAGCGCAAAGATAAAAAAAAAGTGCAAAGCACACGTTTATTTTTCAAAAAAATATAGTATAAAAAAAATCCCAGTTTACTCCTTCGTCTCCATAGCGGCCAACGCCTTCTCAGCCGCGGCCTGCTCCGCCTTTTTCACCGACTGTCCAAGAGCCTGCGCACACTCTTTGCCATCGATGGAGAGTATGGCCCTGTATAGATGGTCGCGCCCCTTGTCCTCATTCTGGATGTCGAAAGTGACTTTATGGCGATTGTGCTGCGCCCATATCAGGATGCGGCTTTTGTAGTCATCATCCTCCGCATAGACCTCATTCATATCCAAAAAGGTGAGGAAAATGTTATGAATGATGATATCGTAGGTTCTTTTGAAGCCTTGATCAATGTAGATAGCCCCGACAACAGCCTCCAATGCATTGCCATTGGGGGTATTGGAGGTGATGTGGCTGTCCATCCGCATCATCTCGGGCAGGCCAAGTTTGCGTGCCAAGTTGTTGAGGCGGTTGCGGTTGACGAGCTTGGAGCGCATACGGGTAAGCACCCCCTCCGATTCGAGGGGATACTTGTGGTACAAGAAATCAGCGATGATGGAGCCCAAAATGGCGTCACCGAGATACTCGAGCCGCTCGTTGTTGAGGCGGCCACCAATAGCATCGTTGGAAGAGACAGACTTATGGATAAGCGCTATGCGGAAGGGTTCCACATTCCGGACCCGGAATCCGAAAATATTCTTGAAATAGCGCCTGATTTCCTTGTCCGTCTTGTCCATCTACTATTGCTGGAACTGTTTGTACAGCAGGGTCACGTTGTGGCCGCCGAAGCCGAAAGAGTTGGAGATGGCGGCGCGCACTTCGCGATGAATGGGTGCATTCGGGGCGAAGTTCCAATCCTGCGGGATACGGGCGTCGAGGGTATGCAAGTTGATGGTGGGATGGACAATACCGTCGCGCATTGACATCAGAATGGCGATGCTCTCCACAGCGGGGCCGGCGCCCAACAGGTGGCCGGTCATCGACTTGGTGGAGTTGAGCACCATCTTGGCGGCGTGTTCGCCGAACACCTCCTGCACGGCAAAGCACTCGGCCACGTCGCCCAGCGGCGTGGAGGTGCCGTGCATATTGATATAGTCAATCTCTTCGGGTCGGGTCTGGGCATCTTCCATCGCAAGGCGCATCGACATCACGGCGCCCACCCCTTTGGGGTCCGGGGCGGTGGCGTTGAAAGCGTCAGCGGACATTCCGATGCCGCACAGCTCGCCGTAGATCTTCGCGCCGCGCGCCAGGGCGTGCTCCATCGTCTCCAGCACCAGCACACCGGCGCCCTCGCCGATGACGAAGCCGTCGCGGTCCGCATCAAACGGGCGGGAAGCGTGCAGAGGGTCGTCGTTACGGGTGGAGAGAGCGCGCATCGAGTCAAAGCCGCCCACGGCGCCTTCGACCACGCTGGCCTCCGTGCCGCCGGAAACAATCACGTCGGCCTTGCCCAGCTGCAGCAGATGCATTGCATCACCGATGGCGTTGCCCGCCGAAGCGCAAGCGGCCGTGGTGACGTAATTGGGGCCACGGAAACCGAAACGGAGGGAGATGTAGCCTGTCACCATATCGGCCAAAACCTTGAGCAACAGGTAGGGGCTGAACCGGGGGTTGCGGTCGTTCTCGATGAAGACGTGCGCCGTCTCCATCATCGAGGTGAAGCCGCCCACGCCGGTGCCCATCACCACCCCCACGCGGTCCTTGTTGACCTTGTCGAGGTCCAGGCCGGCGTCGCGGATGGCTTCCATCGCCGCCACAGAGGCATATTGGGCGCAAGGGTCCATACGCTGCGCCTCCTTGCGGGGCATATAGTCCAGCACATCAAAACCTTTCAGCTCGCAGGCGAACTTGGTCTTGAAATTGGTGGCATCAAAGCGGGTGATTGGGCCTGCACCGGAAACGCCCTTCAAGAGGGCATCCCAATACGACTCCACCGACAACCCTATCGGTGTAAGCGCTCCCAAACCAGTAATGACTACACGTTTGAGATCCATCTATATATAGTAATACTATAGAGCGATACTCTATTACTTTTGCATTCTTTCTTCAATATAGGCAACAGCGTCGCCAACCGTCTGGATTTTCTCGGCATCCTCATCGGGGATCTTCACGCCAAAGACGTTTTCAAATTCCATAATCAGTTCAACAGTGTCCAGGGAGTCGGCACCAAGGTCGTTGGCGAAGCTCTTTTCGGGCGTGATTTCTGCTGCATCGTAACTGAGTTTTTCAGCGATGATAGATTGAACTTTTTCTAAAATTTCAGACATAGTGATTACATTTTAAAATTGGCGGCAAAAATACAAAAAATATAATACCGCGCAACCCCTCTTCAAAAAATGCCTTCCTCGATGTCGCCGCCCCACCCCAGTGCCTCGACACGTTTTTTCTCCCTTCTGTCCTGATTTCTTCCAAAAACAAGAGGAGAGACTCGCGTCATCGCCCCAAAAAAGCACATTTTCCGGGGACCTGAAGGCATTTATATCAAAAATTATATCGCTTATAATCAGTTTATTATAAAATAAATTCAAAAAAATATCCATATCTATGGGGAGGGAAAAGAAAAAAGCGTATTTTTGCGGCCTCAAAACAAAGCGAGTTCTTTGACAACGCAGTGCCGATATAGCTCAGTTGGTAGAGCAGCTGATTTGTAATCAGCCGGTCGTGGGTTCAAGTCCCTCTATCGGCTCTTTAGGCACTACAACACACGAATGGGAGAGTTCCAGAGCGGTCAAATGGGACAGACTGTAAATCTGCTGGCTAAGCCTTCGGAGGTTCGAATCCTTCCTCTCCCACTCTTTTTTAAACCGCTGCGGAAGTAGCTCATTTGGTAGAGCGACAGCCTTCCAAGCTGTAGGTGGCGGGTTCGAGCCCCGTTTTCCGCTCACATTTTTCATATCATTATATTTAAATTACATTATTTGTTTTGCTCCGGGATGCGTCAACAGACGCATCTTTTTTTGTATCTTTGCCGCCGCAAAACCTGTTAACTATGCATCCTGCCGACTATATCATCAATGCCCTCAGAGGCCGCAAGATCATCATCCTCGGCTTCGGCAAGGAGGGCGTCTCCTCTTACCTCTTCCTGCGCAAACACTTCCCCGATATGCCCATCACCGTGGCCGACGGGAACCCCAACCTGCGCACCGACGAGTTCGACGACCCTGCCCTCACCTACATCACCGGCGAAGGCTACGACCAGGGGCTCAACAACTACGACCTCATCCTGAAAACCCCGGGCATCAGCCTTAACCACCTCAACTATTTCGTGGACACCGAGCGCATCTCCTCGCAGAGCGACCTCTTCCTGCAGGCCTGCCACAAGCAGGTGGTGGGCGTCACCGGCACCAAGGGCAAGAGCACCACCTCCTCGCTCATCCACCACATCCTCAAGTCGGCCGGCCGCAAGACACTCCTCGCCGGCAACATCGGCGTGCCCTTCTTCAACATCGTCGAGCAGCTGGACGACCAGACCACCGTCGTGGCCGAACTCTCCGCCCACCAGCTCGAGTTCATCCACCGCTCGCCCGACTACGCCGTGCTCCTCAACATTTACCAAGAGCACCTCGACCACTTCAACTCCTTCAACAACTACCAAATCGCCAAGCTAAACATCACACGATACCAGGACGACCGACAGTTCCTCGTCTATAACGGCGACGACGAGCACATTCCCGGGCTCATCAAGAGCTACGGTCTCAACCGCGACCGCTGCATCTTCGGCTCTGAGCCGCAAGATGGGCCATACGCCTGCTGCCGCGATGGCGTCATCCACTTCGCCATCTCCGGCCATCTGGAGGACGAGTACGACCTGACGCACTACCACAACCTCCCCGGCACGCACAACTACTATAATATTATGGCCGCCATCGCTGTGTGCCGCAAGCTGAACCTGACGCACGAGCAGATTATGCACGGCCTCAACACCTTCCACGGCCTGCCCAACCGCATCGAGTACATCGGCCAATACCAGAGCATCTCCTTCTACAACGACAGCATCTCCACCATCCCGGAGGCCACCGTGGCCGCCGTCAGGGCCCTGCGACGCGTGGACACGCTCATCCTGGGCGGCTACGACCGCGGCATCGAGTACGGGCTGCTCCTGAAGTTCTTCAAGGAGGAACCGATGGCCAACATCGCCTTCACCGGACCCGCTGGCCAGCGCATCCTCAACGAGTGGAAGGCCAGCGACACCCCGCTGCCCGAGCACTACATTCTCGAAAACGACTTCCGGAAAATCGTCCAATTCTGCTTCGAGGTCACCGCCCCCGGCAAAATCGCCCTGCTCTCCCCCGCCGCCGCCTCCTACGACCAGTTCAAGAACTTCGAGGAACGGGGACGCGTGTTCCGCCAACTGGTGCAAGAATGGAAAACCGAATAGTCTTTCTTCTCACTTGACATAAAAAAAAGCCGGATTTGCTCCGGCTTTTTTTATAACATATATACTATAAATTATTGCTTGACAATCTTGGCCACGCCGACCTGGCGGTTCTGCACATACAGACGGGCGAAATAGAGACCGGTGGGAAGGCCTGCCACGGAAACCGTGTTGTCGCTGACCTCAGCCATCATCACGCGCTTGCCGTTGACGTCGTAGAGGGCGATAACCTCCACGGGAACTTCCGTTTCGATGCGGATGTTGTCCACTGCAGGGTTGGGATAGACGGCGACACCGTTCTCCTCATAGTCGCGGATGGCGACGGCCAGGAAGTCGGAAGTGGTGCGCGGCACAATATAGTAGCCGAAAGGCGGGTGGTTGTTGCCAATCTTGCTGGTGGCGAAGTTGACACCACGGATGTTCAGCATATTGGTGGGGATATCCGAACCAATATAGTTGGCATCCTGGAAGTAGGGATACACAGCCGTCAAGGTGGTACCGTTCTGGTTCAGCTCATAGGTGTTCAGCACTTGGAAGGTGCCCGTGCCCGTGAAGGTCACATCCTCAAGTTGAATCAGCTCAGCCTGGTGATCAATCATAAAGTTATTGTCAGCCAACTGGGAAAGGGTGATGGTCAGCGGAGTCACATCCTGGAAGATGTCGATGGCCGGACCGCACGGGGCCGTGGGTTTGAACTCGAGGAATCCCCAATAGTTGGTCAGAGTGCCATAGACGTCCTTAATCTTGTCGCCAACGTTGTAGCTGCCCAAAACGCCGCTCGGGTCGTAGATGAGGATGGCGCCGGTGGCATCTTGGATGACCTTCTGGTTGTTATATGCGGCCACAGCGGTCACAATCACTTCGCCCTCGAGTTTGTATTCGACATTGTCATTGAAAGCGGCGCTATTGTCGGTGAAGGGGAACTTGCTTCTCAGCTCGGCGATATTGGCACAGACAAATTCGCTGGAGACGCCGTATGAGAACACGATGGTATCAGGGGCCATAGCATTGCCGGCGATATCTTCCACATTGTTGACAATCAAGGTGTAGGTGTTGCCTTCCGTCATCGGGCTGGTAGTCAGGGTGACCACATTGCTGTTGAGGGTGGCGGCGGAGACCGTCACATTATTGTCCATCACATAGTTGGCAGCCGTCTGGGCGGTGGTGGCGTCAAGAGCCTCGTTGAAGGTCACCGTCACCGTGACAGAGTCGTTGGGTACCACGGTGGAGACTGTGGGGGCCCACACGTCAGGACCGGCAGGATAGGCGGCGATCAGCACGTTGTCGATGCGGAAGGAGGCGCTGGCCGACTGGGCGCCGTCGTAGGTGCAGCGCAGATAGACGTTGGCCTGGTCTTCGATGGCGGTGATGCCGTTGAAGTCGAGCGTCTGAAGCTCATAGTTGGCAGCCGCGCTGGGCACAGTGGAGAAAGTGGCGGGCAGCGTCGTGAAGTTGGTGCCGTCGGTGCTGTAGGCCCATTCGGTGCTGTTGAAGCCCTGGGCAGAGCGGCGGGCGGCCATCGTAAGCACCACATTCTGGAATCCCGTGGTGGAGAAGTGGAAGACGATGGATTTGCCATTGGCGCTGTTGTTGATGGTAGCCAGATCCTTGTCGGCGGTCTCACCGTATTGAAGGTTCAGGGTAGAGCCGCCGTTAGCGGTAAGCTCGGAAGCCTGCAGCCAGACGGAGGAGCCGTGGGTGCCGTCGAGGTAGAGACCAGCGGTGCCGGCCTGGGCGCCATACGCAGCCATATAGGAGGTCGGGGTGTTGGGGGAAGCGGCATTGCCCGTGAAGGGGAAATAGGCCAGATTGGTCAGCGTTTGCGCGGAAATTCCCAAGGCCACGCAAAGGCAAAGGCATAAGGCATAAAATTTTCTCATAGCGATAAAGGTATTAAATTAAGAATTATCTGTTAATAAGCAAGGCCGCAAAAGTACAAAAAAAATCTTCGTTCTTCATTTTTTTTTGTATTTTTGCAGCCTCAAAAAAAAGAGGCCCGGAAAGTTGGCCGAGTGGCTTAAGGCAGCGGTTTCGAAAACCGCCGTAGTGTCACAGCTACCGGGGGTTCGAATCCCTCACTTTCCGCTGGAAAAAAGGCGATGCGAAGCGTTGCCTTTTTTTTGTGTGCAATGAGGAGTTGACCTATCTCCCCTTCTATTGTAGAAGGGGTGGCCGTAGGCCGGGGTAGTAACATAAAGAATACAAATACCTTGGCAGGAAAAACAAGACAATCATCCACAATTCTTGAGACAAGGATATCCTGTCCGCAACCTTTCTGCAAATAAGGAATTATAATCCATATTAACTACCCCGCCCTTCGGGCACCCCTTCTGAAAATCAGAAGGGGAATTGGACGGCGGCGACAGGGATCTGCAATCCCTCACTTTGAGCAGCTTCGGCGGCAGCTTGCTGAAGCAAAAAAGAGCGCAAAAACACCTCCTCCGCCGACGTAAAAAAAATAACTACCTTTGCCGCCGTTTTTCAAGAAGTGCACTTATGTCAGAAAACACCACCGACACCATCCGAGCCATCGTGGACACCATCCGCAACACGCAGGATATCAGCCTTGAACAGCTGTCCGCCATTCTGGACACCGACGACCGCGAGGCCATCGACTATCTGCAAGCGCAGGCCCGCGAGGTGGCCCAGAGCATCTACGGCAACGCCGTCTATATGCGCGGCCTCATCGAATTCAGCAACTACTGCCGCAACAACTGCCGCTACTGCGGCATCCGGCGCGACAACCGACTGGCCGAACGCTACCGCCTCGACGACGACACCATCCTCGAATGCTGCCGCCTCGGCTACAGTTGCGGACTGCGCACCTTCGTGCTGCAGGGCGGTGAGGACGGCCACTACACCGACGAGCGGATGGTGGCCCTGGTGCAACGCATCCGCACGGAGTTCCCCGACTGCGCCATCACCCTCTCGCTCGGCGAACGCAGCCGCGACAGCTACCAGCGCCTCTTCGACGCCGGCGCCAACCGCTACCTGCTGCGCCACGAGACCGCCGACCCCGACCACTACGCGCACCTCCACCCCGCCGAGATGAGCTGGGAACACCGGATGCAGTGTCTGCGCGACCTCCGCGACATCGGCTACCAGGTGGGCGCGGGCTTTATGGTGGGCTCGCCCGGCCAAACCCACGCCACCCTGCTCAAGGACCTGCACTTCATCCGCGACTTCCGGCCCGAGATGTGCGGCATCGGCCCCTTCATCGCCGCCCAACACACCCCCTTCGCCCACGAACCCAACGGCAGCGTGGAGCAGACCCTCCGGCTGCTGTCGCTGATACGGCTGCTGCACCCGCACGTGCTGCTGCCCGCCACCACCGCCCTAGGCACACTCAACGCCTTCGGCCGCGAACGAGGCATCCAGGCAGGCGCCAACGTGGTGATGCCCAACCTCTCCCCCACCGAAAACCGCCCCAAATACAGCATCTACGATGGCAAAATCTGTCTCGGCGACGACATCAGCCACTGCCGCAGCTGCCTCGAGACACGCATCGCCTCCGTGGGCTACCGAATGGTGGTGGACCGCGGCGACTACAAATCGTGACAATATCTTAAACAATCATAAACTCCTTATCGTATGAAACCCATCAACACCCTTTGTATGAGCATCTTGATCTGTATGACAATACTGGTTTCCGGTCCCGCGGCGAGCGCCCAAAAGAGCGGAGGCGATTCTAAAACACCCAAAGAGTCCGACTTCAAGGAGTTCGACTGCTCGAAAGAGTTCACCGGCAACCCCTTCACCTGGTTCAAGGGCAGCGGTCTGCTGCTGGCCTCCGGCGACCAGAAAAACCACAACGCGATGACCATCGGCTGGGGCTCACTCGGCAACGTGTGGGGACACCACATCAACACCATCACGGTGTATGTGGCGCCCGCCCGCTACACCTACCAGTTTATGGAGAAATACCCCTACTTCACGGTGATGGTGTTCGACGAGGAGCGCAAGGACGTGCTTGACTATATGGGCACGCACAGCGGCCGCGACGGCGACAAGGGCGAGGCCCTGGGACTGCACATCGCCTACACCGAGAACGGCGCCCCCTACTATCTGGAGGCCCGTGAGGTTTATGAGTGCGAGGTCATCTACCGCGCCCCGTTCGATCCCGCCGGCTTCGGAGAGATTCCCCAGAAACGCTACGAGAACTTTCCCGCCGGCATCCACCATATGTATATCGGCAAAATCGTGAGCGCAAGAAGGAGATAGTCCAACACCTTACGAACCAAGTGGAATAATGAAAAAACAACATAATGCTATGAAAAAAATCACATTCTTTGCATTATTCATTCTGATGTCACTGCTCGCGTGGGCACAGCCTGAAGGCCACTTCGCCTCTCCGATGGCGCTGCGCCAAGCGACGCCCTTTTCTGATGCGAAAAACGATTACCAATGGAAGATGAGCAACTTCCACACAGACGACTACTACCAGATCTGCAACTTCTCATACAATGCCGACCATCGTCTTTTGGCGATGTCAGACTCCATCTATGGCGAGTACAACGTCATTGACTCAATGAGTTACGATGCCGCGGGCAACCTGGTACGCCTGTCGGGTTGGCAAGTATTGGACGGGGTGAGGCAGAATGTCTATTACATCGATTACACCTACAATGCCGCGGGGCTGATTACCTCGAGAAGCAACTACAACAACTTTGACGGCGACTGGGTGCTGGGCGGCATATACAGCTACACCTATAACAACCGCAACC
Source organism: uncultured Bacteroidales bacterium (assembly GCA_900315705.1). Lineage (GTDB taxonomy): Bacteria > Bacteroidota > Bacteroidia > Bacteroidales > WCHB1-69 > F23-D06. The sequence goes on from ONAB01000006.1 coordinate 60,155, forward strand.
AGCTGGTGCTCACCACCTTGAACTTTGGCGGCTTGTTGTATCAGAAGACGGAGTACCAGTATAGCGGGGACGATTGCGTGCAGGAGTTGTGGTACAGCTACGACTTCGACTCGGGCGCGCTCCTCCCCTCGGAGAAATACGTGACGAGCTATGCCGACGGCCGCAAGGTGCTGCGGTTGGACAGCATAAGCGACGACGGCACCTACTGGCAGTACAACGGCAAGTCCACGTATCAGTACGACAATCGCGGCAACTGCACGGAGTATCACCGTTATGACAACACCAACTACGAAGTGGAGCGGAGCCTCTACACCTACGACTATGGCAAGCCGCTCAGCAGCACGTTGATCCCGTGGAATCCGGAGCTGGACCGTCCGCGGATGTACGACAACGTGGACGCCTGCGTGCGCGAGGCCTGGTACAGTTTGGATGTGGACCACGTGCTTCAGTATGTTTGCGACTACGTTTACGAGTACAACGACATCAACACGGGCGTGCAAGCCACAGAGTCCCAGAGCGTTTCCCTTTATCCCAACCCAGCCTCGGGCCGCATTGTGTTAGACGGCTTGGCGGATGGCGAAGCCGAGGTCCGCATCCACGACCTCTCGGGCCGCCTGGTGCTCACGCGCCGCGCTTCTGGCCCCACGACTGCCCTTGACATCACCACCCTCGCCCCGGGCTGCTATGTGGTCAAAGTTGCGCAGGGAAATGAGGAGAAGGTTGTGAAGGTGGTGGTGGAATAATCCGTAACAGATGATGACGGGCTGGAGATAGAGGTTTGGTATGCCCGAGAGTTGCAACAGGTGTTGGGATATTCCCGATGGGAAAATTTCGTGACCGCTATCGGACGTGCTATGCAATCGTGCAAAACATTGGGTGTCAGTATCGACGATCATTTTCGTGAGGTCACGAAAATGATAAATTTAGCTAAGGGAGCCCAACGGGAAGTGCAGGACTTTATGCTTACCCGCTATGCCTGCTATCTTATTGCCCAAAATGGCGATCCGAAGAAGGACGAGATAGCCTTCGCCCAAAGCTACTTCGCCGTGCAAACTCGCAAAATCGAACTCATTGAAGAAAGACTCCGTCAACTTTCACGTATCGAGAGCAGGGACCGGTTACGTGCATCTGAGAAACAGCTGAGCAAAAACATTTACCAGCGCGGTGTTGACGAAAGAGGGTTCGGGCGTATCCGTTCAAAAGGAGACCAGGCTCTTTTTGGCGGTCTCACCACCGAACAAATGAAGCAACGATTGGGCATCAAAAGCGGAGCCTTGGCTGATTTTCTCCCCACACTTACCATTGCTGCTAAAAACCTTGCAACGGAGATGACCAACCATAATGTAGAACAGAAAGATTTGTATGGGGAAGCTGGCATCACGACGGAACATATGCAAAACAACACGAGTGTCAGGGGAATGCTGGGACAACGGGGGATCAAACCGGAAGAACTTCCTCCCGCTGAGGACATAAAGAAAGTGGAACGCAAGGTGGCAAAAGATGAGAAACAGTTGCAGGAGAAATCGCAGAGGCTGCCGAAAGAGATAGATTCTTCGAACAACCAATAATCCAACGTATTGTTTCATATAAATTGATTGAACAATGAAAACCACCAAAATAGAATAGACCGACAAAACTTGGAATCCAGTTACGGGCTGTACCAAGATTTCACCAGGGTGTGCTCACTGCTATGCCGAAGTGATGACAAGAAGGTTAAAGGCAATGGGACTGGAAAAATATGCCAACGGTTTTGATGTGACATTACACGAAGAATGCCTTGGCGAGCCCTTGACTTGGAAACAGCCGCACACCATCTTTGTTTGCTCAATGAGCGACCTGTTTCACAAAGATGTTTCATTCGATTTTGTGGACAAGGTGATGAACACCATTCGTCTTACGCCCCAGCACCGCTATCAATTATTGACTAAACGGGCTGAACGGATGGCAGAATACTTCCTCACACACGATGTTCCGGGAAATGTTTGGTTGGGGGTGACTGTGGAAGCACAATCTTCCAAATCCCGTATTGATTGCTTGCGTGTGTTGGATGCACCTATCCGCTTCCTTTCGTGCGAGCCACTCATCGAAGATTTAGGTGAGCTGGACTTGAGCAACATCAACTGGGTGATTGTGGGTGGCGAGAGCGGTCCGCAAGCTCGCCCGATGAAAAGAGAGTGGATAGATTCCATTCAAGAACAAACCGAAGCGCAAGGCAGCCTGTTCTTTTTCAAACAATGGGGCACCTGGGGCAGCGATGGCGTTAAACGAAGCAAACACAAAAACGGAAATTTGATTGACGGCAAAATGTTACAGGCGATGCCGGTGTAATAGCATTATTATGCTAAATTAGCATATCCATAGACCTTTTCTTCAGTTTTAGTGAAAGAAAAAACTGGCAATCAGAACAAAACCCGTTTCTGCTGATTCCTGCACGAACAAGCAAAAACGGGTAATCATAAAAGGCATATTGTACGATGCAAAATACCATAATTATATTTTTTGTATTTTTGCAGCGATAATTGTCTTTTTTAGATTAGTTTTTGTTAGTAATATGATACTTATTTGATTTAGATGAAATGTTGAACATCCTCGATTAGGCTGATATACCAGAATTAGGACCTCGGGGACACGTCAGTTAGACATAACACGGATGTTCGCGCTCAAATAAATGGGCGTGGGCTGATTGTTGTCTGACGTGGGCCGTCCTAAGCCCTGGTATAACCAATCTCTTCCGCGCCCTCTTTTTTAACAACGAAGGGCGTTTTCGCGCCCCATATGGAAGAGGATATGCCAAAAAAAATATATAAATTTATAGATTTATTTGCTGGACTAGGAGGGTTCCATTTGGCCTTGCAATCTTTGGGATGCAAATGTGTTTTTGCATCAGAGATACAGCAAGATTTACAGGAGTTGTATGCCACTAACTATGGGATGAAATGCGAGGGAGATATAAACACTATAGATGTAACTAAAATTCCAAAGCATGACATTCTTTGTGGAGGCTTCCCGTGCCAACCATTCTCCCAAGCCGGGAAACAACAAGGTTTCCAGGATGATAAAGAACGTGGTAATTTATTCTATCGAATAATGGATATTTTGGAACACCACAAACCCGAATATGTTTTTTTAGAGAATGTTCCAAATCTAAAATCGCATGATGGAGGAAATACATATAGTGTAATTTACGACAAACTATCTCAATATTATGATGTGAAAGATGAAATTCTATCTCCTCATTATTTTGGTATTCCACAGCATCGTACTAGAATATACATTGTTGGCAGATTAAAATCATTAGGGGGATTAACTGACTTTTCATTTCCTGAACGAGAAGAACCTTATACAGGAAGTATAAACGATATTATCATTCCTGAGGACACTGACTTTATGTCACTACGTGATATCACAAGAGTTCATCTGGAAGTATGGCAACAATTCCTGAATCTACTTTCAGAACATAAACAACCGCTACCGACATTTCCTATATGGGCAATGGAGTTTGGTGCCAATTATGATTTTGAAGGCGCAGCTCCGTACTATCAAAAGACCAAGCAACTGGAAGGAAAAAGAGGTGCTTTTGGTGAAGAAATACAAGGATACTCTAAAGATGATTTTTTACGTTGTCTTCCTAGTTATGCACAATCTAAACCTACCAAGGTTGTAAACAGACAATTCCCCGAATGGAAAAAACAATTTATACGATGGAATAGAAAGTTCTATCAAGACAATAAGGATTGGCTAGACGAATGGATACTATCAATTCGTCAAAATGGCTTTGAAAATAGTCATCAAAAATTCGAGTGGAATTGTGGATCTGAGGAAAATCCCACTTTGTATAACAAGATCATACAATTTAGACCATCTGGCATACGCGTTAAATTACCCACGTATTCTCCGGCTTTAGTGTTGAATACCACACAGATTCCAATATTACCTTGGGTGAAAACGCCCGATGGTCAAAAAGGAAGATATATGACGCGGCGTGAAGGCGCAAAGTTACAATGTATGGAGAATCTTAAAGAATATCCTGATACAATAGCCAGAGCATTCAAGGCATTTGGTAATGCTGTGAATGTAGAGGTTGTTAAGCGAATTGCAATCAATCTTTTAAAGACAAAAGACAATGGAACAAAATAAAATAGAAAGAGTGTCCATTGCATTGAAGCCCAATGTATATAACACTTTCCGCAACTTGGTCAACACCGTTTCCAACACTCTCGGAGAGTATGTAGATAATGCTGTGCAAAGTTTCTTAGATAATAAAGATCAAATAGCCTCTGTTGAACCCGGGTACAAATTGGTAATAGAAATACGTGTGGATTGGACAGAACGTAATATAACAATTACGGACAATGCTGCTGGCATTGGGTACAAAAACTACGAGAGGGCTTTTGAACCTGCACATATTCCTCAGGACAATACAGGTCTAAATCAATTTGGTATGGGTATGAAAACCGCCTCTGTATGGCTGGCGGATAATTGGTGTGTATATACAAAGGCCTTTGGAGAAGATGTGGAAAGATATACGGAATTTGATTTGAAAAAAGTGACTTCAGAAGGACGAGAGGATTTATTGGTAAAAGAAACGCCAAAAGATAAGACAGATCACTATACTAAGATTGTATTGTACAATTTGTCCAAAAACGCCCCTTCAATAAACCAAATGGACAAAATAAGGAGACATTTGTCTAGTATTTACAGAAAGTTTTTAAGAACTAACGAGATTGAGATAATAGTAAATGGTGAAAGACTTGAGGCTCCAAATTATGAGATACTGAAGGCACCATACTATAAAGATCCACATGGCAAGGAGATTGAATGGAAGAAGGATATTGATTTCCATATGGGTGAATATAAGGCGAAAGGTTTTATTGCTATTTTAAGTAAAATTCAAAATAACGCCAACGGTTTGGTCTTAATGCAACGAGGTCGTGTTATAGTTGGCGGAGGTGAAGAACGCTATTTTCCGAGTGTTATCTTTGGACAATCTGGTAGTTTTAGATATAGAAGGCTGTTTGGAGAATTGGAATTAGAAGGATTTGAGGTTACTTTTAACAAAAACGGATTTAGGGATGAAGAGGATTTGTATGCGTTTATGGAAGCCTTACGTGACGAACTAAAGTCCAGCGATTTTAATTTATTGGGGCAAACCGACAATTATCGTCAACGGGCCAAGGAAGAACAGACGGCAATTTCACATAAAATAAAGAAGAATCTGGTCAAAGAGGATTCTCCCAAGAAACTCACAAGACATGTTCAGAATGTTGCTAATAACATTCTGAACACACAATATATAGAAAAAACAGAAAGTGCTATCAAGAATGCGAAGCCGATAGATAGCCATACTGAGCCTTTCGTATTGAACAATAAAAACTACAATCTACGTATAGAAATGGTAACCGAGAGTGCAACAGATGCTTTATATTCTGTCATACGAGAAGAAACTCCGTCTCTTTTTGATACGGCAGATACAATCTCCATTGTTTGTAAAATCAATTTGGCTCATCCTTTTTTCACTAGATACGAACAGTTTAAAAAAGGGAATGATTATATGCCAATTATATCCATCTTTAAAGCTTTAACGTTAGCTGAAATAATGGCGCCAGAAAATGGAACAAAATATGCATCAAATATTAGATTACTTTTTAATCAGTATATTATTCAGCAATAACAACAATCATGGAAATACAGGTTATTAATAATGGCAATAGTACTTCGTCTTTTGTCCCTATAATAGGAGAAAGGACTACTGAGTTGTTAGAACGTTTATCTCAAAAATTAGATGCTGATGAAATTGAGATTTTAAAGAAAGAAACATCAGAAATCCTCTCTTATTGCTCTAATCCTCATTCGTCAGAAGTTCAGTCTGTCACAAATCTAGTAGTCGGCTATGTACAAAGTGGCAAGACAATGTCTTTTACAACATTATCTGCAATGGCTGTAGATAATGGTTTCCGAATGATAATCTATTTCGCTGGGACAAAGAACAATCTGCTTGACCAAACTACCAAACGTTTGCGTAAGGATTTAATGAGTACAGGACATAATATGCAATATTATAAATTACACGAAAACCCTAATAGAAACGACATTCAGCGTATTGACAATGAGTTGAAAATTCAGCGTGTAAAGCCTGTGATTCTTGTAACAGTTCTCAAGAACGCACAACATATCAATGAATTAGCCGAGATATTATGTTCTCAACAATTGCAGAACACCCTTGGAAAACAAGGTGTCTTGATTATTGACGATGAGGCCGATCAGGCAAGTCTTAATGGGTACGCTTACAAAAACAGCAAGGCAGAAGAATGGGAGGATGACGAATATACCGCAACATATAGCAGCATACTTAGGTTAAAGAGCAAACTTCCCAATCATTCGTATATCCAGTATACCGCAACGCCGCAAGGTCCATTGTTGATAAACATTGTTGATTTACTTTCCCCAAAACATCATACTGTATTAACTCCTGGCAAAAAATACACAGGTGGCAAGACCTTCTTTAAAGACGAGCCGGGGTTGATTATTACTATTCCTGATAGTGAAGTATATCACAGCCGACGAAACAATTTAACAGAGTGTCCCCAATCTTTGGTAAAAGCACTTCAATTACATTTAATGTCGGTTGCAATTGTTGTTCGAATTCAACAAAAGGAGCCTTATCTTTCAATGATGGTTCATGCTGACAAAGAACAGGATGCAAGTGAGAAATTCTATAATTGGGTTGCAAATCTAATTCAGACATGGGCTTCAATGATTGAGGTTTCAAAACAAGATTTGGCATATCAAGAAATTTATCTGTCATTTAAGCAAACATACCCAGAAGCCATTAAGGAGTATCAGTCGCATAATGAGGTCTATCCTACGTTTGATGAAATCTGGAAGGAATTGCCAGACATTGTTCATGACACTAATATTGCTCTTTTAATAAGTCGCAATAAAACAAAAGATATTGATTGGAGTTGTAGCCCGTCACATATTTTGGTAGGGGCAGAAATGTTGAACAGAGGTTTTACTGTTGACCGACTCGCAATTACGTATATGCCTCGTCATAGTATTGGAAAGTCAACTGCTGATACAATACAACAACGGTGCCGTTTCTTTGGATACAAACGCAATTATCTATACTCTTGTCGTGTTTTCTTACCTGAAGACACCATATTAGAATACGTTGATTATGTAGAACATGAGGAGGAAATGAGGAATTGGCTAAAGGATAATAAGGATATAACCAAAGTTGAACAACTTCTTATAATATCACCTCATCTAAACGCGACAAGAAGGAATATCTTATCAAAGAATACTGTTACAACTAAATTGAATGGATGGCGTCAGATGAACACTTTTCAGTGTATTGACGAGAACACTCATTTGGTACAAAATTTTGTCAAGAATCATTCTTTTACTTTATTCAATGACTATAATACAACCGACAGAAATCACCGATATATAAAACTATCCATATCAGAGGTTATTAAGTTTTTGTCAGAATATAAATGTCAAAATATGCCAGACAGTGCCAGGAAACAAGCTACTTTAAGGTATTTGAACTATTTGTCACAAAGTGGTCATCATCCACTTCAATATGCATACATTATACAGATGGCCTACGAAGGAGAAGCCCGAGAACGTTCCTTTGACCCAGAGACACAGCGGGTGAAAAACCTGCATAGTGGTCGTTCGAATTCGGGAGCCCAAACATATCCTGGTGACCAACAGATTCGTTTTGAAGATTCGATTTGTATTCAAATTCACTATGTCAAATTGAAGTGTAATTCTATGCAATGGTGCAATGTCAAGGCATACACATTGGCAATATATTATCCGGAAGACTTTGCAATCAATTATGTTAATACAGAAAAGTGATATGAAAAAACAGACCCTATACGAACTATTTGTTGAACTTCAACAGAGAGAAAAACCTGTTGAAGGCTATTATGCCGCAGTTTCATTACCGTTTAACAAAAAGTACAAAATTGGCATTACAGAAGATGGTTATCCTATTTTTTTTGTTCCAAGTACATCAACCACCTTTTCTGTTGACATTAATATGGAAATGATAACTGTGTTGTTTGGTAGAGTTTGCAAAATTTATGATACAAGTTGTTCTGAAAACATATACACAATCATTACTCTAAAAACAGGAGATATTGACATTCAGAAATATTTTGTCGACATCGTATGTATTATTTTGGAACAGTTGCCAGCAAATTATTCTGACATAACTTTAGCCAAAGAGATACAGAAACTTGTAAATTTGTTTAGTCAACTTTCACAACCACCACGAAAAACAATACAAGGATTGTGGGCAGAATTGTTATTAATAGAGCAATCAACGGATCCTAATTACTTAATCAGATCTTGGCATATCGATGTGAATGACAAGTATGATTTTAATGATGGGAAAGATAAACTAGAGGTTAAAAGTACTACTCTCCCACAAAAGATACATAGTTTCTCAATAGAACAATTGAACTCTAACAACAACTCTAATCTAATAATTGCTTCAATAAATACTTCATTTGTTGGTCAAGGGGTTAACATTTTTGAACTAAAGGACCGAATCTGTAACAGAATACAGGATTTACAGATTCAATATCGTCTAAATGAAGTAATCATCAAAACTATTGGAAATGATATTTCCAAGGTTTCCGAAATGTACCTAGATTATCAGTCAGCAGTAGACAGTATAGCATACTTTGATGCCAAGGACATTCCAAGCATCAGCACAGAAAATATCCCGGTTGGTGTTAACAATGTCCATTTTGATTCTGATTTATCAGGAATTCCTTCTATAGATTCTTCTCGGATTATTGATTATCAAAGTGAATTATTTAATTGTATTCGATTATGAGAGCAGATAGAATTTTCCCAGAGACTCTTCAACAGTTAATACTTGATGTTTTACAAAAGACACCAAAGTTTATATATCTGAGTGGTGTGCAGCCATTTCTAATGAAGTATAACGATAAGTCATACTTTGTATATGTAAAAAATCTATCTTCTGCCTATTTCCGTGAGAGACCGGATACCACACGTGCCCAACTACCTATTAAAGAAGAATTTGAAGAAATTAAAAAATCACCATATCCTTTTGTTTTCTTGGGATATGACCAAGATAACGATGTGTTAGTGTGCTGGAATTATCACGTCGTTAAACAGAGGCTGAATGCAGCCAAAAGTGTATCATTCTATTCTCGCAAGTTTTTCCAAGAAGAGGTTGTTGAGGGGGAGTTGCTACAAAAAAGATTAAAAAATGGAGATGAGCCAGTTTTGTTTAAACGTAAAGACATTGCTTTATTTTTTGACAGAATCGAAACAATCTTCAGCAATTCAACCGACGATGTTTGTTCTCCTAAAAAGGAGAAAATCACGGAAATCACAGATGAGGAATTGATATCTAAACTAAAGCCTTTATTGAATACAGAAACTCCCCATACGTTGGAAGCGATAAAAGTAGCGGAACAACACTATAACGGAAAATATTCGAAGATGAGACTTAAGGACTGGGCCGCACTGGTGAAGCGACTTATGTATTAATAAGACAATATAAACATATGACACTATCATAATAATTACCAATAAGATAAGAATTATTACCATTGATTAGAATAGACTTTGTCTTTTTATTATATATCTTATAATTATTTGATTATGAAACACATCATTCTTAAAATTGGCGATTCATCTTTAAACAGAAAAGTAACTATCGTTGACGAAGACAGATTATGTTATCTTGTAAAATCTATTAGCAGAGGAGCAAGTGGAATCAGAACTATTTCAAAAGCTTTATTGAAAGAGTTCGTGTCATATTTAGAAAAGAATCCTGGAGCAACGCCAAGAGAAACTCGCTATGCTTTAAGTGGGAAAAGTGAAATAGATAAATATGAATATGGTTACGAATCAACGTTGCATATCTTGGCAAAGATGATTTTAGGATTGGAGAGGATTGTTCCTTCTAAATAATGCAATTGACTTTCGTCAAAATGTACCTATTGAGTATTCCAGGTGTCGAGAAGGAAAACGACACCCCCTTGTAATTGACACACTGCTTTACCGGATATGGCATTTTTAATCCTTAAACCGAAAACCCCACCTTATGCCCCACACCCTCTACAAAACCCAAGGCACCTGCTCGCAGTTCATCGATGTGACTGTTGATGACGAGGGCGTCATCCAGCAGGTCTTCTTCATAGGCGGATGCGACGGAAACCTCCAGGGCATCTGCCGCCTGGTCACCGGCCAGAAAATCGACGACGTCATCCAAAAACTCAACGGCATCCGCTGCGGCGGTAAACCTACCTCCTGCCCCGACCAGCTCTGCCGCGCACTGGAATCGCTGAAGCAGTCCGCACAAGAAAAATAACACCCCCTGATGCTCTCCTCTTCCATAAAACGGAATCTCTCGGTCGCGCTGTTCCTCACCCTGATGGTGGCTGTGGCGGATGTTTCGGGACAAAGCGAGGTCATCTTCCCCGAGGCGGCGGCGTTGTGCGTCGGACTCTGGCTGATGCCCAAGGCGGTGTGGAACGTGCGAGGGTGGCAAATCCCCCTCTACCTGACGGCCGCGGCCACCATCGGGCTGGCCCTCAACCTGCTGCTGCCCGTCGGCTTCGAGATCCGCTTTGCGCTGGCCTTCGTCATCGTGATGGGACTACTGCGCTTGGTGCGGTGCAATATGTATCCCACCGTTTCGGCGGCTATGCTGCCCGTGCTGGTGGGCACTGCCTCGTGGCTCTATCCCGCCTGCGTGCTGGTGATTTCGGTGCTGCTGGCCCTCGGCAAAGGCTGGCTCCGACAAGAGGAACGTACGGAATACCACCCCTTCGGAGGACTCCAGCTGGTTCTGCTCACGGCCTCCGTGTGCCTCCCCCTGGCCGTCACCCTCTGCCTCCCCAATCCCACCTTCCGTTTCCTCGCAGTGCCTCCTCTGGTGGTCACCATGATCGAGTTTTCCAACCGCCGCAGCGGCTTCCGCGAACGCCCGTGGACCATCTGGGCGCTCATCGTCGCCGCCGCCGGCTTGGGCACCCTCACTTGTCTGTTGCTCCATCATCGGTGGGGCCTTCCGCTGGCATTGGGCACGTTCGTGACAGTGCCTCTTATGCTTCTGCTGTTCCGCCGGTTCAAACCCTTCGCCCCGGCTTTGGCCATCGCCATTGTGCCGGCATTGCTGCCCTGCGAGGCGCTCCCGTGGTTCCCGCTCTTGGCTGTCCTCGGCGGAGGTTGGTTCATCCTTGCCGGAATGCTGCTCCCCAAATGGATGCCGTCTGGAAAAGCATAATTTTGTACTTTTGCCGATTCAAAAAACCGAAACCACTATGTCCATACTCCGTGTCCTCCTCGCCATCTTCTTCCCTCCCCTCGCCGTCATCGACCGCGGGTGCGGGTCCGTCCTCATAGTCCTCATCCTCACCCTCTGCGGATGGGTGCCGGGCGTCATCGGCGCATTGGTCATCCTCAATAAGAACGAATAAGCTATGAAACACATCACCGTTTCCGCCGCCGTCATCCACGACTCCCAGAACCGCATCTTCGCCACCCAGCGCGGGGCCGGCGATTGGAAGGACTGGTGGGAGTTCCCCGGCGGCAAGATCGAACCCGGCGAGACCCCCGAGGAGGCCCTCCGCCGCGAAATCCGGGAGGAACTGGATACCCGCATCACCGTGGGCGAACTGCTGCACACTATCGAGTGGGACTACCCCAAGTTTCACCTCACGATGCACTGCTTCCTCTGCACGGTGGAGAGCGGCTCGCTCACCCTCCTCGAACACGAGGCCGCCCGCTGGCTCGCCCCTCACGAACTCGACAGCGTGCAGTGGCTGCCCGCCGACTGGGAGGTGATTGAAATACTGAAACAACGATGTGATAATCTGCGTTAATCTGCGAAGTCTGCGGGAGAATAATACACCCGCTGAACTCGCGGAAATACGCAGACCGGATATTTGTAAGATTCAAGAGGATAATTAAATAATGCGTATTTTTGCAGCGTGTTAAAACCATCCTTTATGAACCGAGCCCTTATCATCGCAGTCCTGCTGCTCCCACTCCTCGCGTGGGGACAGGTGAAGCCGACCGCATCCCTACCGCCCGAAGAGAGTCGTGTTCAATTACAACGACTCGGCGACTCCCTGCGAAAATACGACCGATTCGAGAATTTCGACCGCTACGGCTGGATGATGGTGGAGAAAGTGGCGGAAACCAATCATCACACCTATTCATCTGATTATGGGATTATTAACGACAAGGGGCAAACCATATTGCCGTGCGAATACTCCTGCATCCGCTTCCAAGACCATTCCGATCTGATTATGGTGGCGAAGAACAGTCATTCGGCAGGCTTTATGAACCGGCAGCTGGAATGGGTCATTCCTCCAGAGTTTAGTGAATCTTTATGGTGCGATTTGGAAACGGACAACTTGTTTTCCCACGGTATGATCGTAGTGGAGGACGGCAGTTTCAAATACGGTGTGGTGGATTCCTTTGGGAATGAGGTTCTGCCTTGCCGTTATCAATGGTTGGAAATTGCCGGACCTGACCTTTATGTGATTAATGAAGACAAGGCGGGCGTTATCAACCAGAACGGCGACACGGTGATTCCGTTTGTTTATGAATATCTTCGCTTCTTGGGGAACAATTCATTTGAAGCGAGAAAGCAAGGCCAATGCGGGGTGATTTCAACCTCTGGTCGGGAGATTCTCCCTTTCGTGTATGAAAGTATATTAGCTTGTGACAAAGGACTTTATTCGGTCAGTCAGAACGGCAAATGGGGCGTGGTGGATTCTTTGGGGAATGTTGTCATACCGCTCAAGTATGAGACACAACATATATGGTTTGTCCGCGGCATGGATTTGGTGGAGATGGGTGGCTTGTATATGAACAACGGTATGGATCGGGACGACCCTGAGAAATGTAAACTGCTCAACAAAAACGGGGAGGTGCTGATCCAAGGTTACGATGCCAGCATTCCAGGCAAATCCGGCGAACGAATAGCGGTGTTGTTTTACAATGAGGACAGGGATGCCACGTGTGAAATTTACGACCGCAATGGAAAGAAGTTGGATGCTTTCGACGAGTTTTCGTTTGATGGCATTGACTGGGTGAACGACGTGACGATGATTCCCGTGAAGCGCAACGGCAAATGGGGTTTCGTCAACCGCGACTTCGAACTGATTGTGCCGTGCCAATATGATGGACAAGCACACGGCGGTCACGGGTATGGGACGGTGACCACACTCGACAAACAGCAAATGTTGATAGAGGAGACTGGCGACACGCTTGTAACAGGCCCTTACCGGTGGATTTGCCCCTCGGTGAACGGATGGTTTCAAGTGGAAACCATTTCAAGAGATTCTTACGACTGGGAGGGCTTGTCAGGTTTCATCGACCGCTACGGTAACTGCACCTTTACGGAGACGGCGGAACCTGGGCGAAAAGTTCTTATGAATCAAGATTTGATCGACGATGATGAAAATTTGGTGCCTTTTGCTGATATGCTTCCCGAGTTCCCTGGCGGTCTAGACTCTCTGAACGCCTACCTCGCGAGAACGATACAGTATCCTCAAGATGCCCGCGACCACGGCGTTTCTGGCACGGTGCTCGCCGAGTTTGTGGTGGAAAAGGACGGGCATGTCAGAGAGGTCACCATCAAGGTGCCGCTCTTCCCCTCCTGTGATGAAGAGGTCATCCGCGCGCTACTGCAGATGCCCGAATGGAAGCCCGGCACAAATCAGGGATTGCCCGTTCGATTCTTTATGCAGGTGCCCATTATATTCAAGAATGATACCTTATACCCCAAACTAATTACCGACACCGCTCTGATTAACACATTAACGGCAATGTTGCGGAACAAGTCATTCTCACAAAAAGATTACCATTGGCTCAATCTGGAGGAGGGCGATTTTTACAGTCTGAAGAACTTTTATGTCGTCAGAAGTATGCTTGTAGGTCCTTCAGGGTGGAGCTCCAACTTCCAGCATTACCTCATCATTGACACCACAAAACATACAGACTTCTATTTTATGAGTCTTTCCGACGCTATAAATAATGTCTATCTAAATGGAGATTTGTATGTTAACAGTGTCTCTTATAAAGATTGGTTTAATGAAGACGCGGATTATTTTCACAGAAAAAAAGCCACATTCAAGCTGATACGTACTACCTTATCACCTGCCGACCTACAGATCAAGACGGAAACGGAAACGGAGAAGACGCTTCGTTGGGAGGAAGCGTATGGATGGCGTTTTCACTAATATTTCCGTGCGAATCCACACGATACGCGGAGGATAATTATTTCCTTGTCAGTTTTAATATTATTCATATTTTTGCATCGTGATTATTACGAAAAAGTTCGTTACGAAAAAATTCAGAACCTGGCTGCTGGCGGTTGCCACTTCTGAACGCCCCTTTCACCCACGGGGAGATCGGCGTGCTGATGCGCAAAGGGCAGGACGACCTGCTGGAGCTGGTGAACGGCGTCATCCGCCGGATGAAAGCCGACGGCTCGCTCCAACGGCTGTGCGAGAAATACGGACTGCCGTATTGAATAAACAGATAACGCTCTATGACCGACATAATGACACCCCAGCAGCGGCACTACTGTATGTCGCGGATCCGCAGCAAGGACACCACGCCCGAGAAGCGAGTGCGGCAGTGGCTGTGGAAACACGGCTATCGCTACCGCCTCAACGTGAAGGGCGTGCCGGGGAAACCTGACATCGTGATGCGCAAGTACCGGACGGCGATTTTCGTGAACGGGTGTTTTTGGCACGGACACGATGTTGTGTGGTCTTCCGTAAAGACGGGGCGCGCCCCGTCTCTACAAATCGAGAATTCAGCCTGTTGCAAAATACCGAAGACGAATCGGGATTTTTGGGTGGCGAAAATCCGGCGGAATCAGGAAAGGGATCAGAATAACTATGAGATCCTCTCCGAGAATGGGTGGCAGGTGATTGTGCTTTGGGAGTGTCAGCTGAAGCCCAAGAAACTGGAGCAGACGATGCGCGAGGTGGAGGTGGCGCTCCAAGACTACTACCTTCGTACTTTCAGTCGCAAAGCAAAACCCTACATCCATATTGACGAGGAGGAGATGCTGCCGATGGTGGCGGAAGACCCCGAAGAGTATGGACTAAACCTTTAAAGAACAATATGAAACACATCACCGTAGCAGCAGCCATCATTCACGATGAAAAGAACCGCATCTTCGCCACCCAAAGGGGCGCCGGCGACTGGAAGGACTGGTGGGAGTTCCCCGGCGGAAAAATCGAACCTGGCGAAACACCTGAGGAAGCCCTCAAACGGGAGATTTGGGAGGAACTGGAGACGCACATCGCCGTGGAGCACTTAGTGCATACGGTGGAATGGGACTACCCGAAATTCCACCTTACGATGCACTGCTTCTGGTGCCACGTAGAGAGCGGCGAACTCGTCCTCAAAGAACACGAAGCGGCCAAATGGCTGAAACCCGAAGAGTGGGAAAGCGTGCAGTGGCTGCCGGCAGACTGGGGAGTGATTGAAATACTGAAAGAAAAAATCGTATAACTAATTTTTTATTTCGAATTATGGAGAACCAAGAATCCTACAACGACTTTAAGAAAAGAATATACAACTACCTTTCAAAAGATAAAGACATTAAATATGGAGATGTAATATTTGAACCCATAAAAGAAATTATAACTGAAATACAACATAGCAAGTTTGCTTTTAAGCCACACCGGATGGCAGAAGCTAATCACATAGCTAGTTCTCAAACGGCTTGCCTCAATCTTTTTATCCCGATTTTGAATAGTACTAGCGTCAACTCTATTCTTAAAGCATCTGGAGTTGCTCCTTCTGATTTTGACAAGATTGATAGAACTTCCTTGTTGAATGGTTACCGCATTGAATTTTGGGATTCCACAGACATCACAAAAAAGGGATTATTAGGTGATCACAGTAAAACAGCAGGTACTGATTCAGATATAGCCATTGCCTATCGTGACCTAAATGATGAGTTATGTCTATGGCTTATTGAACATAAATTGACAGAAAAAGAGTTTACCCCTTGCGGTGGATATCGAAGTAAAAACTTAAATAACACAACTGAACGCAAGAAAGGCTGCGAAACATCCTCTATCGAAGATATATGTCATAATCCCAATATATGCCATTATGCGTGCTATTGCCACTACGAATATTGGAATATTATGAATACGATGGGAGGGAAAGAGTTCTTCTCGGGCAATTATGATAAGAGTAAAGGTTGTCCATTTAGAAACGGAATGAATCAGTTGTGGCGAAACCAACTTTTGGCGTTAGCTTTAGAAAAACAAGGCACATATAAAAAGGTGTATTTTTCAGTGGTTCTTCATCCTGAAAACACTTTTTTGAATGATACAATGCAACACTACGAGGAACTAACTAATCATTCCTCAAAGTTCAGCTATTTTACTTCAGACAAACTTGTTGAGGCCGCAACTATTGACCATACGTTAAAAGATTGGGTCAACTGGTATAAGGAAATGTATTATGGCTTAAAAAAAGAAAAAGCAGTTGATAGATAAGACAAAAATAACACCTATGAGCATTGCTGTCTATACCCTCACCTCTACCCTGCACGACTCACAGGCGGTGGATACACTCACAGAAGAGTTTCTAACCTCCTTGAATGTCCCATACATTCTGAAAGGAGACGATTTTTCGGACTACGGTTCCCACGACTTGGACTTGATTTTCGTGCGGACGGGTGGCACCGAAGGCCTCTTTCAGCAACTGATGCCAACATTAGCCGGGAAATCGGAGGCTCCGTTCTATCTTCTGGCTTCCGACAAGAGCAACTCGTTAGCCGCCTCACTAGAAATTCTCTCCTACCTGCAGCAACAGGGAAAACGAGGCGAAATCCTGCACGGAAATCCCGAACACATCGTCTCTCGCATCCAGATACTGTGTCGGGTGGAAGTGGCTATCAAGCGGTTGCGCCAGTGCCGACTCGGCATCATCGGCAAACCGTCCGATTGGCTCATTGCCAGCCACGCGGATGCAGATGTCGTTCGGAAGAAACTAGGCATAGAATTGTTGGAGATTCCTATGAGCGAACTGTTGGATACATTGTCCGCAACTCCGGAATCTGTGCCTACGGAACATTGCGATATACCAGCAGTCAATGAGGCATTGCCCGATGCTTACCGCATCTATGAGGCATTGAAAAACGTGGTGCAAAAATACGATCTGCAAGGGTTTACAATCCGTTGTTTCGATTTGTTGGATGCTGTCCACAATACCGGCTGCTGGGCGTTGGCGAAGCTGAACGCGGAAGGTTATATTGCAGGTTGCGAGGGCGATGTTCCCACTATGCTGACTATGATGCTGCTCCGCGCCCTGACCGGCACGTCCTCTTTCCAAGCGAACCCCGCCAGCATCCATCCCGAAACGGGCGAAATCCTCTTCGCCCACTGCACCATCCCTTTTGATATGGTGCCTCACTATGAATTAGACACGCATTTCGAATCGGGAATCGGGGTGGGCATACGCGGTTTCGTTCCGGAAGGACCTGTCTCAATTTGCAAAGTTTCGGGAGATTTGTCACGGGCGTTCATCGCGGAAGGGAAACTGATTCGCAGTCAGGTAAAACCGGACCTCTGCCGCACGCAGTTAGTGGTGCGTCTCGCAAACCCGTCCGAAACCGAATACTTTTTGACAAATCCTATTGGGAATCACCACATTATCGTAGTCGGACAGCACGCAGAAGCACTGAAAGCGTTGTTACGGAGAATAAATATTTTCTGAATTATCCTCTTGAATCTTGTAAATATCCTGTCTGCGTATTTCTGCGAGTTCGGCGGGCATATAATTGTCCCGCAGACCACGCAGATTAACGCAGATTATCACACCGTTTTTTTAACAAGACTTAAAGGGATAATTCCGAATGTTTTTGATACTTTTGCCGAATGAATTTTATTACAAATCCAGCAATCAAACACTAAAGTAAATATACGATGACCACCTATTACAATTTTGAGCATTCAACAAAAACAAAAGTGGTTGGAAGTGCCCCGGGGAAACGATGGAAATAAACTCCTATCTCTGTCGCAACGATGCGGAAGTACTGGGAAATATCTTTAAGGAACTTGGCGTGCGGTAGAGCGGCTAGCTGAAGATTTTGTATTTTTGCACTCCGTTTTTAGCGAATAATTTAAACCCCAATACTATGAAAAAAATCCTCATTTTTTCCATCGCCGCGTTCCTGTTTGCTGCGTGCAGTGATTCTGAAAAACAGCTGCAGAAACGTGCGGCCGAGCTGTGCCAGTACATCCCCGACCACGAACTGTCGGAGAAGTCGAAACCGTATATGACAGCAGATTTCTACAACGTGCTGGACACGATGTTCAACCAACTGCCGGAGTTCGAGGCTATGGACCACGAATGGCTCTACTATTTCGTGACCGACAACGGCGGCACCATCGCCGACTTTGAAGTGGCCGGCGTGGAGAAGACCGACAACACCCACGCGGTCGCCACCATCAAGGTGCGCCAGAAATGGGAGGACGGTTCGTTTGATGAAAACTCTGACGTAGAGGAACATAAGCTCTATATGGAGAAGGTGAACGGCCAATGGCTGATATCCGACTTCGACGGGCACAAGGCCGACTGCATCCGCCATATCGCCATCAACAAAAAGGAACAGGTGGTGCGCAACGCCATCAGCGACTATCTGGTGAATGAGATTGGCGAGCACTACCAGAAAGGCGAACTCTGCATCCCTATGATGATTATGGTGCACGAAGAGGACGAACTCTTTATGGGCGACTTCTGGGTGTACTGGTACGACAAATCCGGCGACACGCTGAAGTGCGTCTCCGGCGGTAACCACGCGGGCCTAATGACCCTGAAGAAGGAAGGCGACCAGTACAAGGTGGTCTCCTTCGAGCAAACCGTTGACGGGGCCGGCAACGAGGCCAGCGCCCAACGTATCTTCGGCAGCTATTTCGACATCTACCAGAATATCCACTCCAACGACAAGGTCCGCGAAGCCGTCCGTCAGGAGCAGCTGCGTGAGTTCGTGAAAAAACACAACCTCAACGTCAAATACTATCAGGACTTCGGCTGGCCTGCCGTGCAGCTGTAACGTTCCCAAGGAGACTCCTATGAACACCCTGCTCATCATCCTTGCCGTCGTCTGCGCCCTGGCCGGCATTGTGGGGGCCATTGTGCCCGTGCTGCCCGGACCGCCCATTGCCTGGCTGGCCGTGCTGTTGCTAAGTTTCACGCCCTGCAGCAACGACCTCACCGCCACCTTCCTGATTGTCACGGCGGTCCTGGCGGTCGTCATCACCGTCCTCGACTACCTCGTGCCCGCTTGGGGCACCAAGCGCTTCGGGGGCACCAAAGCCGGCACCAAAGGCAGCACCATCGGCCTGCTGGTGGCCGTTTTCGTGCTGCCTGTTTTGGGCCTCACCCTCGGGCCCTTCGGCCTGACCAGCCTTCTGCTGGGACCCTTCGTGGGCGCCTATATCGGTGAGGTGACGCAAAACACCTCCAGTCAGCAAGCCCTGCGCTCCGCATTCGGCAGCTTCATCGGCTTCCTGACCGGCACGTTTATCAAACTGGTGTATGCCATCGTCATCACCGTTTACGTTACCAAAGACATCATTCAGGGATTGTAGAGACTGGGCGCGCCCCGTCTCTACGGTTATTGGTGCGGGGAATTCTGGATATATTGAATGGCGGCGGCGAGTTGCGGCAGCAGGTCGCCGTCGTGATCCTTTCGCAAGATAATCTCATCGGGCACAATGCCAATGCCCTCCTGCACCTGGCCGTTGATCAGGGCCTCGAACGAGGAGGTATAGACATAATGGTGCCCTCTCATCGACTGGTCGCCGAAAGGACCGCCGTAGTGGAGGTTGATGCTGGTGGCGGGCTGCAAAGGGCCCGTACCTCCGTAGGTGCGCTCGCCAATGATGTGGGCCGTAGGCAACACCCCCTTGATGACAAAAGGCTCTATCTCGCCCATACTCACCGAGTTGATGTCGCACAGCACCACGTATGGGATATTCTCCGCTGTCAGGTCGCGATGATAGGTAGGATTGGGGAAGAGGTAATAGGGAGTCCAGGCGGAGTATTCCAAACGTCCGGGGCCCTCCTTGTAACGGGTTCTTATTATCTCCGTGCGCTGGTTGAGGAAACTGCCCACCAGATAGTCAAGGTCGTCCTGATAGCCGCCACGGTTGGCGCGGTTGTCAAGGATAACGCCAGCCAGCTCGCTGCGAGGTGTCTCCACGATGGCACGCAGCCAGTGGTCAATCAGCTCGGCGCCTTCCCCACCCTCTCGCATCACCGGGGTGATGGCCGCCACAGTCTGCCACAGATAGGGGATCTTGCGACCATCCGGCAGCTCAAACAGACAGTAGTGGTATGTGACAGTAGTGCCCAATTCCGCCACATAAGTGGTGCAGGTCTCGTGGGTCAACACTGTATATTCCCAAGCTATCTGGTTGAGAAACTCATTCATCCGGCTCTGTTCCTGCGAGGCTGACTCGTAATAGTAATCCCTGGAACTGACCTCATCGCTGCCGGGCTGCACATACAGAATCTGAAAATCAGCGGGGTCGGGGTGCAGGTTGCGGATGGCCACCAACATATGGTGGTCTTTCATCCCGCCCATCATCTGCCTGTAAACTTGCGCAAGATCCTCGGTTGGTATCGTGCCCCCCGACTCCACAATTCTGTCAAACTCCTGGAACTTAGGCAAAAAACGTTCATAGGCCGCATCCCAGTCGGTGGTATCCACATCCCAAAACACATAGCCCGTGCTGATGGCCTTCCACAAGAACTCGAATTGCTCGGTATAGTTGCTGTAAGCCAGCTGGTCGCTTTCGCCAATGTAAGGCACATAGTCGGCATCGCGGCGGCAGGCGGAGAAGAGCAAAACCAGAGAAGCGGCCAGTATCCATATCTTTTTCATTGCAATCGGTTTTAGAAGGTGTAGTTGACACCAAAGGTGACAGAAAGTGTGTTCAGGTAGCGCGGGTCGCGAAGGTGGGGATAGCCTTTGTGGTGGCTGGTGAGGTCGTAGTAGTAGAGCGCCTCGAGGTTGAGGCCCCAGTGGTCGGTAATGGCATAGCTTAAGCCGAGTCCGCCGGTGAGGCCGGCACAGAAGCGGCGGTCCTCCGCCGTAAATGTGCGCATCTCGTCAAAATCGTTGAAATAGACATAGTAGTCGGTCATCCAGTAGGTCTTGCCCACAATATGGTCGCGAAGCCAGAATCCCGCATAGCCGCCCAAGAGGGCGTGGCCGCGCAAATGCTTGCCCCCGAAGGAGAAGTCCACCGTCACGGGAAGCATCAGATAGAGGTTGTGGTGCTTCGTGTAGAGGGAATCCAGGTAGTTGAGGTGGCGGTCCATCCGGTGCGAGCGGCGCATCACGCTCAGGTCGGCGCGAATGGCAACCCAGTCCCTGAAGGCATAGCGGGCCTGAATGCCAGCCTCATATCCGCCAACCGGCGAATAGGTCTCATCGACACGGCTGGCATCGGAGCGCGTGATGGAAGTGATGTCCCACCCGCCCTTGACGCCTAAAGACCATTGGGCAGAAAGGGAAACTGCCGTCCCGCAAAACAGCAGGACAAGCAGTATCTTAAGCATAAAATTTTTCTTCATCGTAAAATCAGTAATAAAATAAAACGAAAAAGCTATTCTTCAGCTTGCAGTTCCTTCAATTTGTTGGCCAAATCAGGGAAACTGCGTTCCAGGATGATGGGGCGACCGTTAGGATCGACGAAGCAGTGGCGCGACCGGCCGGTCATCACCAGCTCGCCGCCGGGCAATTTGCGCATTGTGTAGCGGATGGCGAGTCGCACGCCGCGGAACTCCTCCACTTTCACCTCGATTTCCACATTGTCGTCGAAGACGGTGGGCGTCTTGTATTCACACTCCACGCCAATCACGGGCGAGATGATGCCATCCTCCTCCAGTTTGCGATAGCCGAAGCCAATCTGGTCGAGGAAATCGACGCGGGCCTCCTCCATCCAGCGCACATAGTTGGAGTGGTGGGCGATGCCCATCTTGTCTGTTTCGTAGTATTTTACATTATGAATGTACGGTTTCATATCGTTTTTCTCCATATTCATACAACTTTGAAAAAGAGTTGCAAAAATACAAGAAAAATCCTAGGGAGCGGTCAACGTTTTAATAACAGCCAATTAGTATCCGAAAATCTCCTCCAGGGAGAGCGTCGTCACCTTGCCGTATTTCTCCAAGCCCTTCATATCCACTTCATCCTTGTTGCCGAGCACCACCACCACTCTCTTCTGGCCCTTGATGTAGCTCTTGTTGAAGTTGGTGACATCATTGATGGTCATATTGCGGATGGCGTTGTAGTCGCTCTTGTCGGTGGGCGCCTTAAGTCCCTTTTCCTCACAGGTGAGATAGTAATTGATAATGCTCATCTTACGGGTGCGGTGCGTGCGGTACTGCGAGACGAGGGAGGTCTTGGCAAGGTCGAAGTTGAGTTCCGACACCGGCATATTGTCGAGCAGGTCAGTGAAAGCCTCCAGGGCGTCAATCAGCTTGTCGTTCTGCGTGCCGATGTGGGTCATATTGAAGTTGAGGCGGCCCTTTTCGCTGGGTTCCACATAGTAGGCGGCGGCGGAATAGGCCAAAGAGCGTTTCTCACGAATCTCCTGGAAGACGATGGAGTTCATACTGCCTCCGAAGTACTCGTTGTACATCTCGATTTGCGGGCTCAACGTCCAGTTGGCCGGAACGGAGGTGCTCAGCTGGCGGCAAAGCGACTGCTTGGCGTCATAATGCGCGAAATAGACCTTGTTGTCCTTCGTGGCCAAATAGTCGTAGTCGGGTCCCATCTTGAGGGGTTTCTTGGCGGGATGCACACTGTGCTTGTCGGCCACCACCTTCTGCAAATCCGCAAGGTTCAGGTCGCCGTAGTAGAGGATGCGCTGCGGCTGGGAGGTCATCGTCTTGATCTGGTTGATGACATCCTGGGCGGTGATTTTCTGCAGCTCGTCGTTGGTGACAAAATACTTGCGCACATTGTCCTTTCCGTATAAAGCGTAGCTGAGCATTTTCTGGAAGATGCTGTTCTGGCGGGATTTGGCATCCTGACGGGACAGCAGCACATCACTGATAGAGTTATTGACGGATTCCTGGGAGATTTTCGGGTGGTTGAGGATGTCCTCCACAATGGCCATCGCCTTCTCCATATTCTCGCTCAAACCGGAGATGGAGACAGTGGCGTACTTGTCGCCGAAACCGATGTAGTAGCTGCAGGCGAGGTCGTACATCTCGCGGTTGATTTGGCTGAGCGTGCGGTTCTCGCTCTCCAGCTGGTCAATGAAGCCGCCGGTGACACCCGCCTTCTTGTCGTATAATCTGCCATAATTGTAACGATATATCAGGTTGAAACGGCCATTGTCAACATTCTTCACGTAGAGAATCTCGTTGCCATTGGCCTTGCCCTTCTGCATATCCTTGTTGAAATCCACGAAAACGGGCTCAATGGGGTTCACCTTCATACCCTTGACCTCGGTCAGGAAAGTGCTCTCCACATCGCGGTTCATCACAACGGGCGTGATTTCGGGCTTATCGACCTTCTGCACGTCACGCTGTTCGCCCTGGTGCTTATAGACCACCACATAGTTGTTGTTCTTGAAGATGCGTCTGGCGAAGTCCACCACATCCTCTTTGGTGACATAGCTCATATTCTCGGTCTCGTTGATGACATCCTGCCAGCTCTGGTGTGCAATATAGGCAAAAGCCATTCTCATACCGCGGTTCACGTTGCTTTCGAGCGAGGTCATATCGCTGAGCTTGCGGTTGTTGATGGCTGCGGTAAGCAGTTTCTCATCCCAGTTGCCGGACTTCAGAATCTCGATTTGCTGGAGCAAAAGATCCTTGAGTTGCTCTAACGTCTGGCCCTGTTTGGGCTTGCCGGTCAGGCGGAAATAGGAGTAGTCGTTGAGGTCGCTGACACCGGAGGCGGCGTACTGGGCCAGTTGCTTCTGGTTGATGTTCTCATCGATGATACCGCAGGAGCCGTTCATCAGCACGGCGTCGGCCATCTCGGCGAAGAGCACGTCGCGGGAGCCGGTACCGGCGTCAATGCGGAAGCCGATCTGCACATTCTCGGGTTCCAGGCCATACACATCCACCACCTTTACCTCGCGGATAGGTTTCTCCTTCACGTATGTAAAGTCGGGGATATAGCGCGGTTGGATTTTTCCGAAATACTTGTCAATCAACTTAATGACCTGGTCGGGATCAAAATCGCCCGACATTGCGATACAGTAGTTGTTAGGCACATAATAGGTGTAGAAGTGCTTGTTGATATTCGTCAAAGAGGGGTTCTTCAGATGCTCGATGGTGCCGATAGTGGTCTGCGTGCCGTAAGGATGGTTGGGGAAGAGCGCCTCGTTCATCTTCTCGTAGGCGGTACGGCTGTCGTTGGCCATATTCATATTCTTCTCCTCATAGACGGCTTCCAGCTCGGTGTGGAACAAACGGAATACAGGGTTGGCGAAACGCTCGCCCTCAATCTTCAGCCAACGTTCAACCTCGTTACTGGGGATATCCTCTTGATACACCGTCATATCATTGGAAGTGAAGGCATTCGTACCCTGCGCACCAATCATCGACATCATCTTGTCGTACTCGTTGGGGATGGCATATTTGGAAGCCTCGTAGGAAACGGAGTCAATCAGATGGTAGATAGCCTTGCGTTGGGCGGGGTCGGTGGTGTGGTTATAGACCTCGTAGAGGCGCTCAATCTCCTTGAGCTGCACCTGCTCCTTGGCCCAGTCGAGCGTGCCGAAGTGGTTGGTGCCCTTGAACATCAGGTGTTCAAGATAGTGGGAAAGGCCCGTCGATTCGGCAGGGTCGTTTTTGCTACCCACGCGCACGGCGATGTAGGTCTGGATGCGCGGCACATCCTTGTTCACGGACAAGAACACCTGCAGACCGTTGTCCAGCGTATAGTGGATCACGTTCATCGGGTCGTTCTTATAGGTCTCCTTGTGGTAGTTCTGGGCGACAACACTGACAGCGAGGAAACAAAACACCGTCATCAAAAGCCCTGCAAACAATCTTTTTTTCATATTTTATAACTATTAGTTTATAGAAATTTCAAGGCCGCAAAAGTACGGAAAAATGTTATTTTTGCAGCCGTTTTTCCCAAGATTTTTTATTCACATCCTACAACTATATTTTTTATACAAAACTGATTTTATGAAAAGACAAAAATGGTTTATGAGGACAATGCTGATACTGGCCTTGGTCGGTGTCAGTATGGTTTCCTTTGCGCAAAAGGAGAAAAAAGCAAAAAAAACACGGGAGAAGGACAACACCTTCTGGCTCGACCTGAGTGCAGGTGTGGGCAGCACCACCCACTACGACAACAGCATCGCGCCCTTTTCGTTCCAAGGCGCCCAGACGCCCCTCACTTTCGGATTCACCGACGAGTGGAAGCGCTGCCATATCCATTTCGATGTATCATACATCAGGACCAATATTTCCAAATTTTCGGGTAAGATGACGGCTATTGAACCCAACTTGGAGTTCCTGTATAGTTGTCTGAAGCCCTCCGACAGCCGCTGGCATCTCTGGGCAGGAGCCTCCACAGAGGTGTATATGGAGCTGATGCAACTCCCCGAACTGGGCAACGCTGCCATCACCACCTCCATCTTCGGGAACCTCGATGCCGTGGGGAAGGTCGCCTGCGACTTCGCCTACAGCAAAAAGGACAACACCCACCCTTGGATGACAGCCTACTTCAAGTTGGCGCTGCCGCTGTTCACCTCGGCCTCACGCCCGGGCTTTGCCTACGTGCGCGACCCGATGAACAACAATAATCTCCTCGGCACTCTCCTCGCCCCGAACGAGAACCTCTTCAAGATGTTCCCGGGCTGCACCACCGACTTGGGCCTTGGCATCAACCTGCGCAACAAGAACCGCATCCTTTTCGGCTACCGGTGGGATTATCTCACCACTGGCAAAAAAGGCGTCTATCGCTATGACAACGCCTTCCATACGTTTTATGTTTCCTTTATGTTCAACATTTAATCCTTAATGACAATGAAAAAACTATATATCATCCTCATCGGTCTTGTGGCGCTGACCGCCGTATCCTGTGAACGCGCCTTTATGACAAAAGACGAGCCCAGCGACCCCGTCAGCGTGTTTGAATATCTCTGGAACAGAGTGGACCAACAATACGTCTTTTTCGACATCAAGGGAG
Source organism: uncultured Bacteroidales bacterium (assembly GCA_900315705.1). Lineage (GTDB taxonomy): Bacteria > Bacteroidota > Bacteroidia > Bacteroidales > WCHB1-69 > F23-D06. The sequence goes on from ONAB01000006.1 coordinate 86,379, forward strand.
TGGACTGGGACTCCGTCCACACGGTGTTCCGCCCAATGGTGTATGACGGAATGTCGGACGACAGCCTGTTCCGCGTCTGCGCCGCGATGCTCAACACGCTTCGCGACGGACACACCAACCTCTTCAGCGACTTCGACCAATCTGCCAGCGACACGGTCAATTACTGGGGGGCTGCCGAGGGCAACTACAATGCCAACCTTGTTCTCCTGAACTATCTCACCCTGCAAATGCACGTCACGGGAAGCATCGCTCACAACGCCATCCGCAACGGCGAAGTGGCCTACTGGCGCTATTCATCGTTCTCCAGCGACATCTCCGACAACGACCTGAAGTATCTCATTGATCGCTACAAGGATTGCAACGGCATCATCCTCGACCTCCGCCAGAACGGGGGCGGAAGCGACATAAACATCTACAAGCTGCTCAGTCTTTTCGACTGCCATCAGCAGCAAGTCTATACCGTGCAGCACAAGTCGGGTCCCGGGCACAACGATTTCGAGGCTGCCAAGCCCGTCTATGCCCCTGCCAAATGTATGCTGGAAGAGCCCTACACCAAACCCGTGGCGGTGCTCATCGACCGCGGTTCCTTCAGTGCGACCTCCTATTTCGCCGTCTGCACGCAGGCGTTCGACAACTTGAAGTTGTTCGGCGACTACACCGGTGGCGGTATGGGAATGCCCAATGGCGGCGCTCTGCCCAACGGCTGGACCTATCGTTTCAGCTGCACCCGCTCCATCGCCAACGACGGCGGCAACTATGAAAACGGTGTCCCGCCAGATGTGCGCGTGCTTCTCAATCCTTCGGCCACCGCCCAAGGCATTGACAACATCATCGAGACTGCTGCCGACTGGATCCAGACCGGCAACGTCATCGCTGTCAAGTAAGTATGATTCTTTCTTGTCTTTACCGTTTCACGACCTTCCTGTTACAAAGGTTTCCCGCCTTATCCACAATCCTGACCAAATACACTCCTGATTTCCAATCAGAAGTGTTGATTATGGTCTTGTCGTCGCAGCCACGGGCGCTGTAAACCAGACTGCCCGCAATGTCAAACACCTCAATAGACTGGAGATCTTTTGAACTGTTGACCACAAAATAGCGGCTGCAGGGATTGGGATACACGGCAATGGTATTGGAGGTAGCAATATCCTCCACTCCAACCGTCAACACCTTGAAATGATGCGGGTCGGCGGCACCGATATAGGGATGGCACTCCCGGTGGCCCGACTGGTCCAGGACTGAGAGGTAGTAGTCCACCTCATCGTTGGGCTGCAATCCTGACAGGGAAGCCTCGAAAGCGGCACCACCACCCACCAACTCGAGCTTCGTGGTTTGCCACGGGCCGCCATTGACACGGTAGTGCACCAGCAAAGAGTCGCAGACCAGTGACTGTCCGCCCAATGCCTTGATTTCTGCATGTATAGGCGTGATGGTCGGCAAATCATATTCTCCCAACAAAGGATAATGCTTGATATAGAGCATTTCCGGGTCGGCCAGTTCGTGGGTGCGGCAGTGCAGCGCGTCGGTGTTTTGCCAAGGCGTGTAACTGCTTTGCATAATGGGCACGATGGTATAGCCCGGCATCGCCTGTTGATAGACGGCAATGGCGGCATTATCGTACTGGGTACCGGCCACCGGCACAAACACGTGGTCGTTCAGAATCAGCGAATTGGTGAACGGAGTAGTCTTGTTCCGGCCCGGCGCGTTGACCCGGAACACTTGGTAGTGATTTCCCCAAGGGGTCAGTGCATTGGCGAAGGTATTGGCCACCGCCTCATAGTCGCTGTAGCGGGGATCGGAGGCGGACACCTTCGCGATGAGCACCTTGTCCACGTCCAGGAACTTGCCCCAGCAGTCAATGTGCTCGATGTAGTCACCCAGCGGGTCGTCGAGCAGCATATAATTGTTGACACCCAGATACTGGTTGGCCATCGTCTGCAACGATGCCGCTGTTTGGTTGGGGTTTTCTTCCAATAAAAGCGTGGTGGAGGCAGCGGTGCCGTAGCCGTCCACCATATAGTTTCCGCCGGTGTGCACCATCGGCATTTCGTAGCGTTCCATCTGCAGCATATTGGTAATTTGCACCAGCGCGGCATCGTCATTGGGGCGCGTAGGGCGGTTGTAGGTGAAGTCCACCACCCCTACCCTATCGTTGCCGTCAATGATGAACCAAGGACCATAATCGCGTGTCCAGTAGCTGTCGTGGTTGACGACCCAGAAGCTGACGTTGTCCATATTCACACCGCTGGCGGCGAAGAAGGTCTTCACCGTGTTGCTGTCGGAGGCGGGATATACGAGCACTTTCACTTTCGTGATGAAGGAGAGTTCGCTCACCAGATTTACGGGAATGCCCAGCGGGTAGGCGACCATCACGCCGCCCATCGGCTGGAATTCGGCGATGGCAGTCACCGGAGCTGTGGGCACAGGACCGTCCTTGACATTCCGGTACCACGTCTTGAGCATCTGCTGCTCCTCGGCCGTGGCGTGATAAGGGAATGCAGGCTTGGCATAATGCTCAGATTGTGAAAAGGATACTAAAAAAAGGGTGCAAAAAAGCAGGGTTGTCAGCAGTTTTTTCATTTGTTTAAAAAATAGGCCGCAAAAGTAAAGAAATAACGGTTACCATCAGCACGCAACAAGTCACGATTCCTGCGGCTCATAGTGCTCCAGCAGGTTATAGAGCCCGTCTTCGGAGAGCACGCCCCGTTTCAGGTCGGCCGGCAGCAGGCCCGCCTCGTCAGCGGCAAAATCGCGTTTCCACCTGTCGCTCCTGTAGTAGGCGTCCAGTTTGTGCAACAGCTGCTGCAACTTGGTCCGCGATTCCTCGGGGGCCTCCCCCATCGCCAGAATCCGGTTCGCCTGCCGCATCATCCGCTCATACCGCTTGATGCGGCGTATTTGGACTTGTATATCTTCCTTGGGGACATTCTTCATAAAACGTACCATAAAATATCAGTGCAAATCAATTTCCGAATTTGGCGGCAAAGTTACATTATTTTTAAGTATTTTTGCAAGGCATAATTCACACCCTATTTTCTTAGGACATAATGCGATTAATCACACATAATCACGCTGTTTTTCAACTACCTAATGCATTATATTATGAAATTGAAATCCTCTATTATCTTCTCCTTGGTAATGATACTGTTGGGCTACGCATCCGCAAGCCCCGTGGATGAGGCAACAGCTCGTACCGTTGCCTCACATTTCTTTGCCTCGCAATACAACCTTCCGTCCGAAACATTGAGGCCTCAAATCGCATACACTGCATCTTCGATCCGCGACGGGAAGGGGACCACACCCAGTTTTTATGTCGTCAACTTCAACAATGATGGTTTTGTAATAGTAGCTGGTGACGACAGGGTGCAACCTGTTTTGGCCTTTTCCGATGAAGGGGCCTTTGTCGCTGAGAATATGCCCGAACATATTCGTTTCTTTCTGGACGGATATTCCGAGGATATTCAACATATAATTGATAATCAACAATATACAAATGAATCCATCCTGCGACAATGGGAAGCATTGCTCTCGGGCGACATCCCTGCACAGAAGGATGGGGATGTGGTTGTCGGTCCGTTGCTGGGCAACAACAGATGGAACCAGACCAAATACTACAACGACCTCTGTCCGGAAGACGCGAGCGGCAATGTGGCATACGGTGGTCACGCCGCTTTGGGTTGCGGTGCCCTGGTGATGGGCCAAGTGATGCGCTACTGGCGGTTTCCGGCCACCGGCACCGGAAGCCACTCCTACAGCTGCAGCTATGGCACTCTTTCCGCCAACTTCGGCGCAACCACTTATCACTACGAAAAAATGCCCGACCAACTCACCGCATCCAATCATCCTGACAGTTGTGTGGAAGCGGTCGCCACCTTGCTGTACCACTGCGGTGTCGCCGTCAATATGAATTACGGTCCGGCGGCAAGTGTTTGCAACTCCAACAGGATTGTATCCGCTCTCTCCAACTATTTCCGCTACCCCACCACGGTACAGTACATTGAGCGCGGAAGCCTCTCCACAAGCGCCTGGCTCAACTATCTGAAGGGCGAACTTGACGAGGGCGCACCCTTTCTGTACGGCGGCAGCGGGAACTATGGCGGACACGTCTGGACCTGCGACGGTTACCGCGACGACAACTATTTCCATTTCAACTGGGGCTGGGGAGGACAGCAAAACGGTTTTTACGCACTCACCAACTGCAGTTCCTACGGATTCAACAACAATCACGCGATTATCATAGGCATCCGCGGCCCGGAATTGCCCGATGCCATCGGGGAGCACAGCACGGACAATGTCAGGGTTTTCCCCAACCCTTCCAACGGCAGGGTGTTTATCAGCGCCGAATCGCAACCCGTGTCAGAAGTGCAAGTCCTCGACATTTTCGGAAAAACACTTCTCCACAAAGGCGTAGGCGAGAGAGAATTTTCCGTTGACTTATCAAATTATAGTGCAGGGACATACATCCTTCGGCTTGTCACCGACAAAGGAGTCGAGACACGCAAAATCGTCAAATATTAATATTGCCACGCCAATTTGCAAGGGATGAAATAAAATCCCTCAAACGCAGTTATTGGATGATGTTGCATTTTTCCGGAAAAGAATGACCGACCGCCACGCCATACATACCAGACCCGCCTGCTCAGCTCGCCTCCACGGGGTGTGGATTCTTCTCCTGACCGCTCTGCTTTTCCAGCCGCTGGCCGCGCAGACACTCTCCGGGAAAGTGTATGTGGTGAAAGAGCCCGGCGACACCACAGCGGCGCAAATGGCCCAGCTGCAGTGGCTTAACACTGCCGTAGGCACCTACTCGGAAATGGACGGCTCCTTCAAACTGCCCTACGCCAACACCGACACCCTCGTGGTGCGGTACTCTTTCTACAAAACCGACACGCTCATCGTGAAACGGGGGAAAAAGCTGACCATCGTCATCAGCCCCACCAAGATGCTGCAGGAGGTGGTCATCTCCAAGCCCAGGAAACAGAAATATGTCCGCAAAGGCAACCCCGCCGTGATGTTGGTGGAAAAAGTCATCGAAAACAAGAACAATCACCGCATCGAATCCGCCGAAAGCTACAAATTGAAGAGCTACAAGAAGATGATTGCCACCTTTGGCAGGTTCACGATGAACTTCGAGAAAAACAGGTTCAACCGGCAGTTCTCCTTCCTGGCGAAATACATCGACACCATACCACAGGACACAGTGCCGGTGCTGACCATCGCCTTGCGCGAGAACCTCTCCGACCTTTACTACCAGAAAACACCCCGAAAACAGGTGGAATATGTGGTGGCCGAGCGGATGCAGGGCTTCGGCGAAACCTTGGAAGAGGAGGGAATGGGCACCAACCTGGACGCGATGTTCTCGGATGTCAATATCTTCGACAATGACATCGACTTGATGCTCAACAAGTTCGTAAGCCCGCTATCCTCCACCTTGGCCACCACCTATTACCACTATTACATCACCGACACTGTGCTGGTGGACAGCATATCCTGCATTGAGCTCACCTTCACGCCCGTCAACAGCAAGACCTTCGGATTCAACGGGCGGATGTACATCGTGAACGACAGCACCTATGCCCTGAAGCGATACACCCTCAACGTGCCCGTCAAAATCAATATGAACTTTGTACGGCAGCTTGTAGTAGAACAGGACTTCACGAGGACCGACAGCGGCTGGTGGGCCCCTGCGAAGGCGGAGACCTTCGCGTCGTTTTCGCTGATAAAGCGGAAAAAGATGCGGCAAATCTACATTCGCCAGAACAAGGTGTGGTACGACTTCGAGGCCGGAGTCGGCATTCCCGACTCGCTGAAGATTGCGGCCGAAAACGGCGTCGTGATGGCCAAGACACTGCGGTACCGGCAGAAGCAATGGATGACGATGAGGCCCGTGCCCCTGACGGCCAAGGAGGCTTTCATCGACAGTCTGTCGAAGGAGTTGCGGCAGTTGCCCGTCATCAAGGCGTTGGAAACCACGGCGGAGATTCTCTCCACCGGCTACATCGCCACTGCCAAGGAGCGGAAAGAGAGCCGTTTCGACATCGGGCCGGTGTACAACTTCGTCAGCTACAACCCGACAGAAGGGGTACGATTGCGGTTGGGAGGAATGACCACCGCCCAGATGCACAACCGCTGGTTTTTCTACGGCTATCTGGCCTACGGGCTCAGGGACCAGCGGTTCAAATACAGTTTCACGATGGCGCACAGCTTTGACGAGAAAAAGCGCCATATCAACGAGTCGCCGCGGCACGTCATCCTGTTCACCCAAAGCTACGACGTGGAGATGCCCGGACGGAGCTACTCTTATATGGACCGCGACAACTTCTTTATGTCGTACAACACCGGCGACCCGGAGCTTTCCGCGCAATATGTGCGGCGCACGCGGCTGCGCTATATGAAAGAGTGGGCCAACCGCTTCAGCGTGGACACGTGGCTGCAATACGAGAACAACGAGGCCACGGGGATGCTCGCCTACTGGCGCATCAACCGCGACGGCACCATCTCGCCGGTCAAGTCGTTCAACAGTATGGAATGGCGGCTGCAACTCCGCTGGGCGCCCGGCGAGCGGGTGTACAACAACCAGTCGGGCAAAGACAACCTCCTCCGACTCTCCAAAAACGCCCCGGTGTTCATCCTCACGCACACCGCTGGCATTATGGACCAGCTCCGATATCACCGCACCGACTTCTCGGTGGAGAAGCGGTTCTGGCTATCGGCCTTCGGACACATCGACGCGGAGACCAAGGGTGGCATAGTCTGGAACGCAGCGCCCTTCCCGAAGCTGTATTTCCCGCCCAGCAACCAATCCATCTTCCTGTCGCCCAACACCTTCTGCCTGATGAAGCCAATGGAGTTCATTATGGACCGCTACGTCAGTTTATACGCCACCTACCACTTGAAGGGGTGGATTTTCAACCGTATCCCACTATGGAACCGGCTGAATTGGCGCGAGGTCATCTCATTCAGCGGCATTTACGGCAGCATCACGCCCAAGAACATCCCGGGGCCCACCACACCAGGGCTCTATGTGCTGCCGGAGGGATGCGGGCAAATGGGGAAAATGCCCTATATGGAACTCACCGCTGGCATCGAGAACATCTTCCAGGTGCTCCGCATCGACTATGTGCGCCGGCTCACCCATACCGAGGGCCTGAAGGGCTGGGGCAAAAACGGCATCCGGATTTCGATGCAGATCTCGTTCTAAGCCATTGAAAAAAAGACTATTTTTGCATCCGAATAATTTGACAAACAGGATTCAACGATGGCGTTGAACACCTCCGTTGTCTTCTACCCGATTATTAACTATAAAAAATACTGATTATGAATAAGATTGTACTGATAACAGGTGCCACGAGCGGCATTGGACTCGGCTGTGCCAGAAAATTCGCCGCCAATGGCGACAAACTGATTCTGACGGGTCGCAACGAGCAAAAATTGGAGGCTATCCGCAAGGAGCTGGCCGACCAGGGCACGCAGGTGTTGACCTTGGTCTTCGACGTGCGCGACCGCGAGCAGGCCACCCGCTGCATCAACGGGCTGCCCGATGAGTGGAAAGAGATCGACGTGCTGGTGAACAACGCCGGACTGGCCCTCGGATTAGAGCCCGAGTATGAAGGCAGTTTCGACGATTGGGAGACTATGATTGACACCAACATCAAGGGCTTGCTGACGATGACGCGGCTCATCGTGCCGGGGATGGTGGCGCGCGACCGCGGGCACATCATCAATGTCGGCTCAGTGGCTGGCGACGCCGCCTACGCCAATGGGAACGTCTATTGCGCCACCAAGTCGGCGGTGAAGACCTTGACCGACGGGTTGCGCCTCGACGTGGCCAGCAGCGCCGTGCGTGTGACGAATCTCAAGCCGGGACTGGTGGAGACCAACTTCAGCAACACCCGTTTTCACGGTGACACCGAGCGCGCCGCCAACGTCTATAAGGGCATCAAGCCGCTGACGGGGGACGACATTGCCGACGTGGCTGTCTATGCCGCCAACGCTCCCGCCCACGTGCAGATTGCCGAGGTGCTCATCCTGGCCACCCATCAGGGCAGCGGCAGCGTCATCGTGCGGAAGTAGCCAGGAACGTATCGATAATGTTCTCCCAATACTCGTCGAAAAGTCGGCGGAGTTGGGGCTCGTCGTCAATGATTTGGCGCAGGAGTTCCAGGCGTTTGGCACTGGGCGAGTCGGGAAACCAGAGTTTGAGATAGCCGTTGCGGCCGTATTTCTCGTGGAGGTGCTGCACCGTCCGCTCATAATGTCCGGCCTTGTCCAATTCGGGATAGTGTTCCAAACCAAATTGCACCGTGCGGCGGACAATTGTCTCGGGGTCGATAAAGCGGTCGGCTTCGGCCACTATGCGCCCGTACAGTGTGCGCGGGGCGTGGTCTGCCGAGGCCCGGTGGTCCTCCGCCGCACAGGCCATCGTCTCAATCTGCTCGGGCGAGAACCATTGCAAAAGGTTCCGGTCGGCACGGATGATAGTGCCGGACACCAAGTGGTGCCGCTCGCGACCCTCACATAAGCCTGTATCGTGATAGGCGGCAATGACATACGCCATCTCCGCATCCGCACCGGTTTGTTCGGCCAACTCCAGGCTCTGCCGGATGACCATCTCCGCGTGGTCGCGACGGTGCGCCGCGTCAAAAGTGTCGTAGCGGGGCAATATCTCGCGCTCAATGTATGCCTGTAAATCCTGACGAATCGTTTTCATCCCATTATTTCATCACTACGACTGTTTTTTATTCTCCAGCCTTCACTTCCCGTATGCTGATAGCGAAACCGCCACATCTTGCCATCCTGATTTTAAGTACCGTTTTGGCAGTAACCTTTTTCTTCGTGATAGTGTAAGCCTGCGGTTTGTAGGTGTCTCCAGGCAGACCGTCGGCATCCTTGGCATCGGCATAAATGACAGCCTCGTATTTCAAGCCAGGATTCAGGAAATCCAATTTCACCGTCACCTCACGGGCGTTTTCGTCGGTGATGCCGCCCACGTACCAAACGTCACGGGGTTGTAGGCCTTCTATTGGGCCTCGGGTTGCACGCAAGGTTGTTCCTTGTAGAGACGTTGCGCGCAACGTCTCTACAGAATCGGGAATGGCATAGACAAAGCGGGTGGCATTGGCGATCACGTCCTTCTTGCCGTCAGCCAATGTGCCGACGCCTTCGGCGGCCTTGTTCAATGAAGAAATCTTCGGCTTGCGCGCCGTCACGATGTAATCACCTGGTTCGGCCATTATATAAATAGATGTATCCCAATCCACCGCCACATCCTTGATAAACTGGAAAGCGTCCATATAGGGTTCGTAATGTTCCGGGAAGTCAGCGGCCATCTGCAAGGGCGAGTAGAAGGTGACGTAAAGTCCCAGCTGATTGCAGATTGTAATGTTCATTGGTTTGCCCCAGGGCACGATTTTGCCCATATCGGGTTCGAAGATGCCAGGGGTGTAGTCCATCGGACCGCCCTGCAGGCGCGTGAAGGGCAGGATGGCGGTGTGACCGGGATGGATGCGCTCGCGGAACTCAGTGCCCATCGCGCTCTCGTTGCCGATCATATTGGGCCAAGTGCGGCATAAACCGGTGGGGCGCACCGCCTCGTGGGAGTTGACCATAATATGATGCTTGGCCGCCTCCACGATGGCGTAATGGTAGTGGTTGTTGATGGGCTGGCTGTAGTGTCCCTCCCCAAACGGGATGATGGTGCCCACATAACCACCCTTCACGGCGTCATAGCCGTATTGGTTCATCAGCGTGTAAGCCTGCTCCATCCAACGCTCGTAGTTGACAGTGGAAGCAGAACTCTCGTGGTGCATAATGAGCCGGATGCCCTTCTCGTGGGCGTATTTATTCAAGGCCGGCAAATCGAAGTCAGGGTAAGGTGTGAGGAAATCGAACACAAACTCCTTCTGCTTGCCATACCAGTCCTCCCAACCGATGTTCCAGCCCTCGATGAGCAACCCGTCAAAACCGTTGGCAGCGGCAAAGTCGATGTAACGGCGCACATTGGCGTTGTTGGCACCGTGCGTGCCGTTGGGTTTGGCGTGAACATAGTCGGTCTGACCGAGTCTCACCGACGGGAAGTCGTTGGTGTAGCTCCAGGTGCTCTTGCCGGAGATCATCTCCCACCACACGCCCATATACTTCACCGGGTGGATCCAGCTGACATCCTTCAAAGCACAGGGTTCGTTAAGATTGAGGATGAGGCGGGATGCCAGCACGTCAGTGGCCTTTTCGCAAACCATCACGGTGCGCCAGGGAGTGACGCACGGCGCCTGGATACGGCCTTTGTAACCCGTGGCGTCGGGACAGAGCCAGGCACGGAAGGTGTAAGCCTTCGGCTGTTGGTTGTTAGCGGTTGGCTTGGTATGAGGAACAGAGGATAGCGTATCCCAGGGGTTGACGGACAGGGCATCCAAATAGTCGAGGTGCATTGTCGGGAAATCAAGGGTGGCAGCCTCGTGGATGTTGAGGTAGAGTCCGTCGTCGGTCTTCATCTGCAGAGCGGTCTGCACACCCGTAGGCGAAAAGGCGGTCCAGGGCCAGCCGCCGTTCTTGTGGCTGGCATCCCATAATTTGCGGATTTCCGACAGTTTCGACTGGGTGTAGTTGTACTCCTGCGTGTCCAGGTCGCCGGGTATCCACCACGCGGTGTGGTCGCCGGCCATCACAAATTCGGTCAGTTCCTCCTTGATCCAGAAACAGACCAGCGCATTGTATATGTTCCCTGAGTAAAGGTTAGCAGGCAGCAGGTCAGGAAATTCATAGCGAAAACCGAGTCCATCGTTGTACAGGCGGAAACGGATGCACATCACGGTGGGACGCTTCTCCGTGGAGTGGTCCATACTCGCCACACTGCCGACAGGTTGTTCCAGTGTCACCAGCATTTCGTTGTAGTGGTTGCGGATGCGGGCTTCCTCGCCCCACACCGGTTCCCAAGTCTCGTCGAAAGTGCTGTACTTCGTATCCTTCAGCTTGAAAGCGTGGGCAAGGTCGTCGCGCCACTCAAGGGTAAATCCCATCCGGGAAGGCAAAACCACAGGCTGGCCGTTCCGGTTCAAGGCATATTGCGGGACTCCGTCCACGACCTCAAATCTCAGTTCCAACTGTCCGTCGGGACTGTTCAGTTTCACAGGCTCGGCGGCATTGGTCTTCACCACAAAGCTGATAGCGAGCAACAAAAGGGCAAAAATGGTGTTTTTCATATAAGAGTGTTTACGTTTTTTTCAAAAAAATCATCTTGAACTTACCGCACCACCACCTTACACTCTATGGTGGTGCCGTCTTCTCGGTATGCGTTCAACATATTCCGGAAGGCACGGGGAAGATAACCGTTCTCCGGATTGGTGGCATCGAGAGTAAGAAGGCGCAAATGTACAAAAAAATCCAGACCTTTGCCCTTTTCTTTCAAAAAAAACAATTGTTCATAACGTTATTGAAAAAAAACATCACTTGTAACATTTGTTACGCTTTTTCCGCAGAAAAGGCCATTATTTTGCAGCAAAATTGAAACCAAACCAAAACATATTAGAAATGAATGAGAAAATGTTCTGTTTCCAATGTCAGGAAACCGCCGGAGGCACCGGCTGCAAGATTTCGGGCGTGTGCGGCAAGAATCCGCAAGTAGCCCACGCACAAGACCTGTTGACTTATGTCCTTAAGGGATTGGGGGTCATCGCCAACCATCACCAACACGGCTGCGGCCATGATTATTGCGACTTTCGCAAGAGCATCCACGCCTTCGTGAACGACGCGCTGTTTTCGACCATCACCAACGCCAACTTCGACATAGAGAGCATCTACGACCGCATCGATGCCGGCCTGAAACTGCGCGACACGTTTAAGGACCGCGTCACCAACAAGAAAGGCATCGTCCTTCCCCAACTCGACGTGTTGGATTGGGATGCCACCCGTGAGCAATACGACAAGAAAGCCCAAACCGTGGGCGTTTTGGCCGAAGCCAACGAGGACATCCGCTCCTTGAAGGAACTCACCATATATGGCCTCAAGGGCATGGCCGCCTACCTCGAACACGCCGCCCGCCTCGGTCAGGTGGATGGCGACATCAACGAGTACATTTTACAGACCTTGGGGCAGTTGGTCACCAGCAACGATGCCAACGAACTCACCGCCTTGGCGCTCAAGACCGGCGAATACGGCGTGAAAGCCATGGCCTTGCTTGACAAAGCCAACACCACCGCCTACGGCAACCCCGAAATCACGGAGGTGAACATCGGCGTGGGCAACCGTCCGGGCATCCTCGTCAGCGGCCACGACCTCAACGACATCGAGCAACTGCTCGAACAGAGCAAGGACGCGGGCATCGACATCTACACGCACAGCGAGATGCTGCCGGCGCATTACTACCCCAAACTGAAACAATACAGCCACCTGAAGGGCAACTACGGCAACGCTTGGTGGAAGCAACGCGAGGAGTTCGAGAGCTTCAACGGCCCGATTTTGTTCACCACCAACTGCATCGTGCCGCCCACGGCCAACGCGACCTACAAAGACCGCGTGTTCACCACCAACAGCACGGGCTTCCCAGGTTGGAAGCACATCCCCGCCGACGCCAACGGCAAGAAGGACTTCAGCGAAATCATCGCCTTAGCCAAGACCTGCCAAGCCCCGAAGGAGATCGAGACGGGCAAGATCGTAGGCGGCTTCGCCCACGAGCAGGTGTTTGCCCTCGCCGACAAGGTTGTGGAAGCTGTGAAGAGCGGCGCCATCCGCAAGTTCGTGGTGATGGCGGGCTGCGACGGCCGTATGAAGAGCCGCCAGTACTACACCGACTTCGCCAAAGCGCTTCCTAAGGATTGCGTCATTCTCACGGCAGGTTGCGCCAAATACAAGTACAACAAACTCGGCTTGGGCGACATCAACGGTATCCCGCGCATTTTGGATGCCGGACAGTGCAACGACAGCTATTCTTTGGCCCTCATCGCATTGAAACTGAAGGAAGTGTTTGGCTTGGACGACGTGAACCAGTTGCCCATCGCCTACAACATCGCATGGTACGAGCAGAAGGCCGTCATCGTCCTGCTCGCCCTGCTCAGCCTCGGCGTGAAGAACATCCACCTTGGGCCAACTTTGCCCGGCTTCCTCTCGCCCAATGTGACCAAAGTGCTGGTCGAGAACTTCGGCATTGGCGGGATTAGTACGGTGGAAGAGGATTTGAAGAGGTTTGGGATTTAATAGATGTTTGGTTATATGAAATGGGACGCGGAACGGTGGTTAGTTTCGCGTCCCACGTTTTAATTATTGTGCAGTGAAAGAAGCAAAATGATCTTTTATCCGTTCATAACAATGAAAATATGCCATTTGTTGTCCGTATTGCTTTGTATGTAAAATCGGAATAAGTTTCTGACCTGTATTCAGATGATATGTTACTCCGCATATTTCTAAAAAAGGATGATCACTTTGATTAACAGCCTCATAGTATGGGGGATGATTGTTAATACCTTTTTCCTTTGGCTTTGCCTTGACCAAATAGTCCGTATTGGTTTGATATAATCCAAAAAATTGCAACCAGTAATTGACTTGTTGTGACATAGGGAAAATATACTCTATTGTAGTCTGTTGACAAATAATTGAATAAATTCATTCAAATCCATTTTTTGCAATAGATTCAGGGATTAAGACTGTTTTACCTTTAGGAGCATAAGGTAAAGATTCATTACATAGATTCGTAACATAGATTTTATCTGCTTTATATTTGTTGTTTGTAATTTCGAGCACTTGTCCAATACTTTTTGTTGCAAAATCAAATTTCTTTTTTTCTGAACCTTTTTTAGGTTTGTCATCAAAATAATAATCAGAAAAAAGAGCATAATTGGCAATGGTGTCAGATGATTGCAAACGAGGATCATGTCCAATAAGTAATACTTTGGGATTTACCCCTTTTTCAATAAAAGGATTCCAATCTTTACAATAATTGTCATTCATAACTTAATATTCTTTATAACAGCCAGTAACTGACTAAATCAATACAATTATTTCCTAATCACCTCCCACCGTCCGCCTTTGGCAGGGCCAATGTGCCGGATGATTCCGTTGTCCTTCAGCCATTTGATGTTTTTCTCCATCGCCGTCGTGCTCATGCCTAACAATTCCGCCAATCGGCGTGTCGATATGGACGGGTTTTGGATGAGACAGCGGATGATGGTCATGCGGTTTTCACCCAACTTTTCACCCAACCTATCATCGGAGTTTTCACCCAACTTTTCACCCAACCTATCGCCCGAATTTTCATCTTGCACCTTTGGGTTTTCTTCAACGATTTCCCAATGGCCGCCTTTGTCTGGGCCGACACGAGAAACGATGCCTTGTATTTGCATTTTCTTTATGTGAATCTGTACGTTACGAGAGGCAATGGATAATTCTTTAGCAATTTCCTTAGCCGAAATTGATGGCTTTTGCCTCATCAATTGAACGATCTTGACTTGTGTTTCCGAAAGATTTTCTACGATGTTTTCTACGATGTTTTCTACGATGCTTTTCTGGGACGTTTCTCCGTAGTTTTCACCCAACCTGTTTCCGCCTTGCTCTTGTGTCTCGTTTTCGTTGAATAGGGCACTCTTCAAAGCGGCGAAATGCACACGCAAGCCTGTTCCAAGCAATTCGTACCTCGGCTTTGCAGCACCTAGGTCGGTGCAGGCATTGCAGATTTTCTGTATGCCGCGCCCCCAAGTCTCGATGTAGCCGGCATAATAGAAAGCATTGGCGATGTTTTCGTTGTAGGGTATCGATTCGTGTGGTTCCATCAAGGTTTCCACTGTCCAGTTTTCGGGCAAGATGCAGCGGTTGCTGATGATGATGGCCTCGTCCTCGATGCGGATTTGTATGGGCGTGCCAAACATGTAGCAGTTGTGGGCAATGGCGTTGTAAACCGCTTCGCGTATAGCATCGCGTGCAAACGGATAGGTCTCAACTCTCCTGTCGTGTTCGTAGGTGATTTTCGCCTTCAAGTATTTCAGGTAAATCAGGTCTATCACCTTATCGGCAATCTTGATGAGCGAATCCTCCAACACATCCTGATAGAGCAAGTCGGCATTGCCGCTGAAACGGCCTATCTTCACATAGCTGCCCACTTGGACCCGACTCGGGTCGCTGTGGAAAAGCAACACTGCCGAGCGTTTCAGTTTGCCGTCGGCCATCAGGTGGAGTTTGTTCAACAATTCCTCGTTGGAAATGTCCAAATCCTCCTGGGTCATTCGCTTGCTTCTCAAGGCTTCGCGACGGAATATCTTGAAGCTGTCGCCGTCGAGGTCGTCAACCGTAACGTCGTCAATGGTGACATCCTCCCAACGGAACCCTATCCTGCGCATAATGAATGCCGAAAGTGCATTTCCTGTCAACAACTGCTTGGTGCTGCCACTGCGATAATGGAACTCGCCGTGATAACTGACAGGGAAGGCACTGGGTTCGACTTTTATCGCGATATAGTCCTTACCGTCCTTCTCCAAAAGACTGACTTCAGGCATGATTCCCAATCCCGCTTGCACTTGGTTGGGAATGTCCTCCATCAGTTTCTTCGCATTGGGCAGACCCACAATGTCGCCTTTGTCGTTGACACCGACATAGATGGTCCCGCCTTGCGCATTGGCAAAGCCACAAAGCCATTTCAGGTACTCTGTCCGCCACGATTCCTTATATTCTATGTTCTGGTTTTCCGCCATAATGGGATTGGAAATCATCGGCAAAGGTACAACTTTTTGGGGTTTTTCACAACCTATCGTTTCCCATATCCCTTCCCATCCTTTACAATCACCCCTTCGCTCAGCATTTCCGACAAAACGCGGCTGAGCGAGGGTCGTGTCGCGCCCAATTCTTGGGCGACGGCGGCCACGGAGGTGATGCTCCCGTGCTTGTCAAGATATTCGACGACGCGGTTGCGAAGCCCGTTGACGGCAAACGAGCGCATCTTGCCGCTGAGGAAGTTGCTCCGGTTCGACAGCACCTCCAAGAAAGCCCGCAACACGGTCGGCTCCTGTTGCATGAAATCGAAAAACGCCTCGCGGTTGATGTGCCACACAGCGCAGTCGGTCATGGCGGTGACTTCCACAGGTATGCTGTTCTGCGATGCGAAAAGGAAAGCCGGAGCTAATAACATAGGTGCTTTCAGCTTGTCAACCAACACCTCCCGACCTTCCTCGCCCATCATTCGTGCATCGGCCCTGCCTTCGACGAGAATCATCAGCGAGCGGCAAGGGTCGGCAGCACGAAGGATCAGTTTGCCGGCGGCATACTGCTGCCTTCGGCAGGGCTGACTGAGCAACCATTCCAAAGCCTCTCCCGAACATCCTTCAAAAAGTTTCAATCGTTTGAGTTCTTCCATTGTAACGTATTATTTGGATACGATGGCAAAAAAATGTCAAAGAAACAAACTCTTGTCCATTAGCGAACCACCACCTTCCGAACCACGGAGGTGCCGTCCGTCCGGTATGCTTTCAGCACATAGACGCCCGACGGAAGATGCGACACGGAGAGAGTGCTACGGCTACCGGTCACGAAAGGGTTGGCAAGCACCTGACCACCCACCGCATTGTACAGCTCCACCCGGCAGACATTCTCCCCTTCCACGGTGAGGTTGTCGCGGACAGGATTGGGCCACACCTTCAGTCCATCCATATGGTCGCGCTCGGCCAAGCCCACGTGCAGGAAGTGTACGTGGAAGGTCAGCTCTGTGCCGTTCTCCTGGATATTGGTGATTTCAAAGCTGGTCTCGGGCGTGCCGTCTGTCAGATACGGATGCGGGTCGGTGGTCGGACCGAACGAGGTGCGACCGCTTGCCTGACTGAAATGCGCTCTCCAGATGTCTCCATTAACTGTATCCACATCGCTGCCCGGACGGAAAATCCAGTATTGGTGGGCCTGCGTGTAGAAATCAAAGAAGGCATTGGCAAACATCCCCATATAGTCCAAGGGCACGGTGTCGTTCCACCGGGCTACCAGCAGTCCCGTGCCGGGGATGCCCTCGTCAAAGAGGTCGTTCTGATTGCGGTATTCGAACACAAACCATTGGTTCGGGTCGATTTCAGACCGGATGTAATAGCAGTTCTGTGAGGGGCTAGACCCGACACTCAAGAGCGTATAGTCACCGTCTTCCGTGATTTCTATAGGGTCGTCGGAAACGTGCAGAATTTTGTTCTTGTAGATGGCAGCAGTATGGTTCGGGGTGTAATTGCTGCACATCATATCCCAGCTGCCTGCGGGCGACACGTAATCGTAGTTGATATAGTGGTAAAGATCGGGCATATCCAGGGAGTGCCCCATCTCGTGACGGAACACGTGCGCGCTGAAGAGGGAGGATTGAGCGCCCTCGAACTCAAAATTGAACGTGTTGGGGCGCACGCCGTTGATTTCCGCCACATAATCGAGCGAATCGTGGGGAAAATACTCCATATGGGGCCACAGTATCGAGGCCCACGCACCGGTGCCGCCCTTCACGATGAAGCTGATGTTGTCGATGTCGCCATCGCCATCGCCGTCCAGCACCACCGAGGAGTCCACAAGATGCAAAGAATCCACATAATGCACGATGCGCCCGAGCAGCTGCGCCTCCCGCATCGAGACCCCTATAAAGGGATTTTCGCCCTGATAACCAATGGGATTCTGAGCACTGTAGGGCTCAAAATAACCCCGAGGATGCACATCCTGATAAGAAACAATCACCCCGTTCTGGATGTTATTGGTATATACCGTGTTATAATGAATCTTATCGTAAGACATCACCTTGTAAAAGTTATAGACACTCAGATAACCATCTGTTTTTCCATTGAACATCGTGTCTATGGCATCAAAAGAATGGGTGATCTCATCATCATCCGCAAAGCGGACAAAAACCACCAGGTTGGTCAACTCCCTCACATCGTTCTGGGCTATCAAGCCAACAGGCGCAAAAATTGACAAAACATTGATAATCAACAAATAGAATATCTTCTTCATACGATTTGAAATATGTTAAATCACAAATTAAAATTATTCGACTTCAAAAGACAAAGACTTGCTGGTCTGGAATTTGCGCGATGAAAGACGCACATTGAGACTGGTCGGTTTCCCGTTCGGGCGCACAAAGGAGGTGCCTTTCACCGACACCTGGCTGATATATTCCACGGGGATGTCCAGCTCGCTCATCGTGCCGGTGGGGTGATACAAGTTCAACGTGGAGACACCCGACGGTGCCACCACGTGCAGATTGACCACCTTGAGATTGGGCCAGCACTTGGCGCTCAGCTCGGGGCGGGGGTTGCGGTCGGTGCCGAGCAACATCACGTTCACCAGCGAATGGTAACGCGACGTGAGCTCGAAGGTGCAGTCCACCATCTCGATGTCAAAGGGCGTGTAGGCATTGTAGCTCGAGCGGATGCGCACCGGGATACAGTCCACGAAACGGCAGGAGTCGAAGACCACCTTGCCGTACATCGAGGAGAACTGCGTCTGCCGTTGGCGCAGGAGACAGCGTTTCAGCAGGGCGTCGCGCCCATAGCAATGGATGTCGAACCGGTTCAAGTCGCAGTCCACCAGGGTGGTTTGCGACATATTGTTGGTGCCGAAGACGCCCCAGTTGCCGTCGGCCTCCACCCGCTCGAAAGTGGTGTTCCACAGGTTCGTCATTGAGAAGGCATAGCCATAGTCGCGCCAACGGCCATAGCCTGAGTAAGTGCCGTCCACCCTCACATCACGGAAGGCGATGCGGGCGCAATGGCTTACGCTGAACACGCCGTCGGCTATCATACGGCTCCGGGGCGTGGTGACGCGCACATCCTCCACCAGCACATTGTACTGCCCGCTCAAATAGAGGCAGTAAGTCTTGAAGGTGGATTGTTCGGAACGGTGCATCGTCAGGCCGCGGAAGACCTTGGGACTTGTATCCACGGAAACGTAGGTAGCGTTCAAGAGCGTCGAGTCGGTATTCCACGGGGCAATGGGCTTGTTCTGCCCGATGCCGTTATGGATCCAAATCAGGTCGTAGCGGAAGACGTTGTGCCCGTGCCCGATGCGGTACGTCCAAGGATGCTGATCTTTGAGTATCAGGAGCTTGTCGCCATCGGCCAGTTCCGGAATCCCCCGGAAGTCGCCGCCATCCACGGTGGCCTTGTCCACAGCCACCTTGGCGGGGGCACTGTACATCGAAAAGAGCGACCTGTCCACGGCATTGTTGGTCACCTTGATGAATAGTCCGCCAAAGTCGGTGTAGGGTCCCAGCGGGATGCTTTTGAAATTGGGCGGGAGTTCGAGTTCGAGGGTGTCGATGCCCTCGTAGCTCACCTGCTGATGGCGGGCAAGGGCGTCAGCGTGGGCGTTGTAGAGCGCCCAATAGCGGGCCACGCCGCTGTCTGCCTCACGCAGACCATAATCAAGCGGGGAGATTTGGGCCATAACCACGGAGATTTGAAGACTGCCGAGGAGACAAAGCACCACGGTCAACCAGATATTTTTTTTGTAACGCATTGGTATGTATCGTTTTTGCCATTTTTAACGATGCCTTTTGGCATTTGAAGCGGCAAAGATAGTAAAAATCCCCATTGGAAAAACCTGCCTTTTCATCGGCCGCCTCACCCTTTCTTTTCACTTCACGATTCCACCCACAATGGGCACCAGCACTTTAACACCAAAATTGCGCCCCATATCGTAGATACCGTCCTCCTTGAGGCGGTTCAAGTGGCTCTGATAGGCCCGGTTGAGGATATTGTGGGCTGTAAGATGCACTGACACCACCCGTCGGCCCTTGGCATAGAAATCCGTGCCGAAGGAGGCGTTGAGCAACGTGTAGCTGGGCGTCGGCGTCTCGGTGTCGTTGAGCAGGCGGACATTGTTTTGCGTCAGATAGCAGTCCACCTGCGCCTCCACGAACATATTGCGCACGACTTTGGATTTCCAGGGCATATCATAGTGCAGGGTGGAGATCCACCGCGGCGCGGGCGTGAAGGGCAGGTATTTGGAGTCGGCAGGACGATGCAACTGCTGGGCATTCACGTAGGAGAAGGAGTTCTCGAAGTGAAGGTGCTTGATGATGTGCAGCACCAGCACAGCCTCCCCGCCCAGCAGGCGGGCGTTGCCCTGAACATACTGATAAACAGGCTTGCCATCCATCACCGCACCGTTTCTCTCCAGGAAGATGTAGTGGTTGATCCAGCTGGCGAACAACGATATCCGTGCAGAGACCACCTTGCTGACGAAGTCCATCCCCAAGTCGAACTGCCAGGAGCCCTCCGATTTCAGGTCGTGGTTGCCCAGCTCGTAGCGCAACGTGCCCTCGTGCTCGCCATTGCTACCCAACTCACTGATATTGGGGGCGCGGAAGCCGCGAGCCGCATTGACACGGACATCCAGGTTGGGCAATATTTCGTAGGAGAGGCCCACGCTGCCCGAGACGCCGGGGAAGAGTCGCGAAAAGTCGGTGAAGCGCGCCACGCCATCCTCCTCCAGCGCGTGGGAGTGCAGTGCGCGGATGTCGAAACGCACCCCGCCGCTGAGATGCAGTTTCTTGAAGAAACTCTTGGTGGTGGTGGCAAACGCGCCGATGTCAAACAGCTGATACGCCGGTATCAGGAACTCTGTGCCCTTGTTGTCCGACACCTGGCCCATTCCGTTGAGACCGAAGTTGCTCACCCATCCACGCCAGTCGGGGGTGATGTAGCGCACATCGTAACTGGCGGTGTGCAGCAGGAAGTCGAGGCCGCATTCCTCCGGCTCTTCAAACTCCTGACGGCGGTTTTGCTGATAACCGAGGAGCAGTTTCAGATAGCCCTTGCTGAGATTGAACATATTGTCGGACACCACCTTATAGTGATGAATCTGCTGAAACGGCGCCTCCGGTTCTTCTCCAATCTCCCCTTCCCCATCGCCTTCAATGATGCCGGGCTTCAAGTGATAATAGGAGAATTTGAGGCGACTTTGGCCCCATCTTTTTTGGAGACCCACCATCCCTTTGAAGGCCTGCTCGCCGAACTGGGAGTTGAAGACGTGGCCGTTGACCTTGTTGGCATATTCGCCGGCGTGCTTTTGGCTCCAGCGGGCATCCCAGATGACGCCCTTTTTATTGCCGGCAAAGTCGAGAGAGTAGTTCCAGAGGTTGGCGTTGGACTGGTAACCGCCCAGCAAATCGACCGTCATCTTATCCGGCAGGGGAACAGGTGCGTCGTGCATAATGATGACACCGGCCATCGCGTCGGAGCCGTACATCAAGGAGGCGGGGCCTTTGATGACCTCCACGGCGTGCACGCTCTCGCCATCAATCTCCACGCCGTGCTCGTCGCCCCACTGCTGGCCCTCCTGGCGGATACCGTCGTTGACCACCAGCACGCGGTTGTAGCCCATTCCGCGAATCACGGGCTTGGAGATGCCCCCGCCCGTGGTGATCTGCGCGATGCCCGGATATTTGGCAATGGCATCGATGATATTGCTAAAGGAAAGCGTCTGCAAAGCCTCCGTCGAGATGACATTCACCGGGATAGGGCTGTTGCGGAGCTGCGTGTTGCCCGTGAGACCCGTGACCACAATTTCCGAGAGGTGAACACAAGTGTCAGGATGATTGTTTTGCTTGTTATTGTTGTCAGGCTCCGTTTGCGCCGCCATCGTCATCGCGAAGCAGAGCAAAAGAACCAAAATCGCTGTTTTTCTCATTGTCTTTATCTTTTTATAATGAAAATTGTAAATAATGAGCGCTTTCTTCAAATGCGCATAATGTCCGTGTTTTCTCCATCCGTAAAAAATGGAGGCAACAACGGAAACGGTCCAAAGAAACCGATGGACTTTAACAAGATTTAAGACAATGAAACTGGCGGGGCGCGCAGAGGCGGTGCCATCTTTTCGCAAGAGGGCACACACGCATAATCATACAGAGCCAGTATGGGAAGGGCGGCGGAGACTTCCGCCAGCGGAGAGTATGCAGGGAGCAGATAGGGGGCTGCAAGCAATTGGCAGATGACACAGTCGTCAAGGTGGCTGGGCGCATCCAGATGGCCGGGATGCGGCAGGTGCTGGACACACTCGTCACATAGCGGCGTCGCCCAATGCGACTCGTGGGTGTGCAGCGCGGCCACGCCTTGCATCAGCAAGAACAGCAGCAGCAAACATCGCGCCACACGTTGACGATATGTATCCCTTGTTTTGGCCAAAACTATTCTAACATTTAGCGCTTGCGCATCGCGGCGATGGAGAGAAACAGGCCCAGGATGATGCTGCAGAATGCGGCGAAGAGCACCTGGAAATCGCCCGGCAGGCAGAAGGTGAGCGTGTGCGCCGGAATCCAGAAGAGAGGGATGGTCTTCTTGAAGACGAAGTCCCACTGCACCTCCCAGTTGACCTCCTGGATGAGCTGTTTCACCTTCATCGGGCGCACCAGACTGACCGCGCGTCCCTCGTAGGAGGCAATGTGCATATCGCAGATCTTATGGAAAGTCATAAACACAGGGGCGAAGGAGGTGTTCATCATCACGCTGATGAAGAAGGCGCCCACGAGCTTGAGCCCGCTGAACTCGCCCTTCATCGCCTCGCTGACCCCGCTGAAGCAGGAGGCTTTCTCCATAAAGGCAGGAATGCCCACCTTGAAGACGCTCATCGCCAAGGCAATCCACATACCCAGAAAGCCCCACACAATGAATTTCGGGAAAAGCCCGAAGCCCTTGTGGTAGTAGGCCCCTGTTTTCACGCGCTGGCCCAGCATCTCGCCGAAAGTGGCCAGAATGCCGAACTTGAGGAACGCCATCCACAGCGGATAGCGCTGCGTCAAGGAACAAAACGTGTTGTACACCG
This sequence comes from uncultured Bacteroidales bacterium, assembly GCA_900315705.1. Lineage (GTDB taxonomy): Bacteria > Bacteroidota > Bacteroidia > Bacteroidales > WCHB1-69 > F23-D06. The sequence continues at coordinate 109,131 of ONAB01000006.1, forward strand.
CGTCGCTGACAAAAAAGGGCAGCAAAAAGAGAATTACCAGTGCGATGACCAGAAAGTCGATTTTCTTCATACCTTGTTTCTTTTATTAAAGCGCAAAAATACAAAAAATCAGTTCATATTCCACTTCACCCCTATTGTGGGAGCGCAATAGAAGCGGCGGTCATAGACACCAAGATCCTTGTAGAAATTGTAGGAGGTGCGGATACGGGTACCCACGGAGATGTAGTCGGTGATATTGAACCAGCAGTAAGGCTCCACGACCAGATGGAAAGCCTCGGGGCCGAATTTGCCGTTCTCGGGATTGGCGAAGAAGTCGCCATAGCCGGAGAAGGTGAACCACTTGACGGGATTATACTGCCATACCAGTGTCACCTGGAAGCCCTCGCCGCCGTTGCCATAGCGGTCCTTGAGCGTATAGCGGTTGAGCAGCTGCAGTTGCGCCATCCACTTGCCCGGGTCGAGCCACGTGTAGGAAAGGCCGCCCAAAAGGGCCGTCTTGAAGTCCCAGCCGTTGGCCTGGCTGCCCCAGCTGTCGCCGCCATAGCCCACCCCGGCATCGAATTCCGTGTGGATGGCGAGGCCCGACAGCTTGCTCTTCTGCCAGAAGCACCAGTCGCGGGAAAACTCTATGTACGCGCCTCCCAGCATCTTATCGGAAAGGACATTGGCGTTGCCCACCTCCAAATCGATGAAAAAGTAGGTGGAGCCAATCTTGTCGAACCCTGTGCCCTCTAAGGTGAAGGTGCTCAAGGGGAGTCCTTTCACGATACTCGACTCTTTGCCATAAAGGAGTTCGGAGAAATTGCCGTGCGCCTGCATATCCAGCTTCAGGGATCTTTGGGCATACGCCTGGTTAGACATAAGAAGGGAAACCAACCCCGCTGCCAGCAAAGCAAATACGCGGAACGTGTTGGTTTTTCTGTTTTTAATCAATCTTTTCATTTTTCCAAAGATTATGTCGTGGATAAAAAACCGAACGCCACGACTGGTTAATAAATATGTTTACAAGCAGTTACAATGAAATAAAAACATCATAACCATTCCTCCCGCCCAAGCGGAAAAGGAGGGCGCAAAAATACAAATTAAAACATATCACTTTAACTTCTCGTAAAACTTGTCAGTGTTGACCAATACGATAGTCGCTTTGTTGAGGGCACCGTTTTTGCGCAAATTGGCCTTGACCGTCTCGATGGCCGACTTTGAGATTTTTGGAAGCATATTGGTCCAAAACACCACAATCAGATACTCGGAATCGTCGTTGATTCCGTAAATGTCTCTGATTTTCGACAGATTCTGCATTTGCGGAGTGATGGGGACGGCTGACACAGGCGGGAACGTTTCAAACCGTTGGTCCGTATTCCAGTTCAGGTTGGAGAGCCCGCCCTTTGCCGTGCAGTTGATGTGATAGGAACGGAGCAAATCCTTTTTGAAGTAGAGGATTTGAACTGGCTGGACAGCAGTCTGATGTTGCCATAAACTGTCCTGAATATACGTCCGGTAAGCGTCAAACTGCTCATAATCACTAACTATATGGCTGATTTTGTAATCTTGGTCCAAGACGGAAGTAATCATCAGATCATAATCTTTCTGGTCAAACTGTTTTAAGGGTTTGTAACCGTACAGCAATCCACAGCCTGTCAGCAGAATCGCAATGGCAAGGCACAAGATGGCAATATGGCTTTTATTCTTCATAATCCAGCAATGATTATTTGGATGCTGCAAAGATAATCTTTTTAAAATGTGGGGTTGTTGTTTGGGGTGTAAATAATTACATTTTTTTAAATATTTACCAGCACTTGATTTGCTATAATTAAAAAAAATATTATTATTTAGTTATGAAATATAAAATATTTATATTTGCATAGTATAATAAACAAAAAAAATAATTTATAACTTATTGAACATGGCAAAGATAAAAGTTGAAGAAACGGAGATTTCGGTGATTCAAGTCAAAGAAATGGACTATATTTCATTGACAGATATGGCGAAAAGCCAATTTCAGGAACATATCATTTTTAAATGGTTGAGCCTGAAAAGCACTATTGAATATGTGGGCGCGTGGGAAATGTTATATAATCCTAGTTTTAATTGTACCGAATTCGGTATAATTAAAAATGCTGCCGGCAGCAACAATTTTGTTCTTTCAGTCAAGCATTGGATAGAATGTACAAATGCAGTTGGAATAGTTGCCAAAGCCGGACGTTATGGTGGAACTTACGCCCATAAGGACATCGCATACCATTTTGGTATGTGGATAAGCCCACGATTCCAATTGCTCTTGGTCAAAGAGTACCAGACGCTTCAAGAAGAAAAGCAGAAACAGTTGGGATGGACGGCGAATCGCGAATTGGCAAAAATAAACTACCACATTCACACACATGCTATCAAGCAGAATTTGATACCGGCAGAGATTACACCGCAACAGCAGGCCTTCATTTATGCAGAGGAGGCTGATGTGCTGAATGTTGCTTTGTTTGGAATGACAGCAAAGCAGTGGCGGGATGCTAACCTCGGTTTGCACGGAAATATTCGCGATTACGCCACAATCAATCAACTGATTTGTCTCGTCAATCTTGAGAATCTCAATTCAGTATTCATTTCAGAGGGAATCTCTCAAGAAGAGCGATTGTTGAGACTCAACAGATTAGCTATCTATCAGATGACGATTCTGGAGGAGACAGGCGGACGCAAGATGTTGAAATAAATCATTTGCCATCATCGCAATCCGACAATCTCTTATTTGCAATATATTTGACGAATAAGCTGACGATCATTATATAGAAAATTTCGATCAGAGTATACAGAAAATATAAGGCGAATTCATTAGTGATGTATGGCGAGAGCCATTTCCACATCAAAAGCTCACCAGACACGACTATCAGGGCGCCAAAAACGACCATTAGCCAAAAATCTCTTTCCCCCTTTTTAGTTTCTTCTTTTTGCATCCTTTTATTGAGAATGACTTTATTGAGGTAGTAGGCATACCCCGCTGTTCCAAGAACAAGTAAAACGATGTAAATAACTGTACTCCACATAAATGCTATTTTTTTTTAATTATTATTACTCTTTCAGTAACTCGTCGATTTCCTCGACGAAATCGTCGGATTCTTTCTTTACCCGCTTCTCGAACCGCGACCCGCCGATAACAAAGGAGGCAAGAATTCCGATAAGCACGGCTACAAAAGTGTCTCGGTCGTCATATAAACAGAGGTAGATAAGCATTACCACCCCCAAAAGTACACCGAGCAAAGCCACAATTTTCATAATGATTAGCCTGCGCTTTGAGTAAGAGCTCTCCTTGCGCATGCATTCCCGCATGGAGAGAAGCCCCTCGCGACTCTGCACATCGGCCTTTCGGAGACCGTTTGAGCCGATAAGGGCCTCCACCACAACGTAACCAATAATCAGGTCAGCGGGAATCAGAATCCACCAAGGCAATAGTTGAAAAATGGTAGAGGCGGCAAATATGATCACAAGAAATATAGTGGAAAACAAGGTCTGCATATAGAGGTGCCTGCTGTGCCGTTTCACTGCACGCCGCCATACCTCCTTGTTGAAGGCGCTGTGCTCCTCCACATTCTGCTGCAGGTCTTGCAGTTCCTGTTGCAGTTCG
>ONAB01000003.1 GCA_900315705.1 uncultured Bacteroidales bacterium
TGACCGTTCCCGATGAGAAACAAAGTCACCTGAATTTCAATCAAAATGTCAAAGAACTAACTTTATTCTAAACTGTCAAATTTTAACGCACCAGTAATATTCTGATAATAATAAGCATATAGATGAGGAAAAAAAAAGGAAGGTGGTTTATACAACTGCCATCCACGAGCTTTTCCATGCCTTTTTCCATTCCGTAACCGAAAAAAATAAAAAAAGTTACAACTACATCTTTCAAATCGAGGAATCAATGACTGAATTATCTACTTTAGTGTGTTTGCAAGAAATACAAAAAATAATAAAACCTTCGTTTGATGTTTTTGATTTTGCTATTGATACTATCCGAAATAAACAAAATATTTTACCACTGGCTCCTTACGGCTTTGGGGCTTTTCTGTATGATAAATTAGACAAAAACGAACGATATGAATTGATCAACAACTATGTCAAAAAACTTGGCAATATTGACGAGAATGATGACAAAGTAAAAGAATACAAAGAAAAAGTGTGGCTTTCCTATTTTGTATCCGACAATCAGGAACATTGTTTGGAACTTCTGAAAGAAATTTTAAAACCAACTGCAAAATAGTCAAAAGGAAGATGAAAAGAAGAGGTAATATCATTTATTTTGAGAATGATGAAGCATTCATCTCTTGGGCTTTGATATCCAAGTCAATTTTCAAGCGACCTTATAAAACTGACAGTTATTTCCATACGAGTTGTTCAGACCCCAATATTAATTTAGACATTATAGAACAAAGGGCAAAAGGGCTACTCTATTTTGACTTCGATTTCACTCAGGATTATTACGATGAGTTAGATAAAGGAACCCTGTTTTGCATTAAACATTATGATACGGCAGAATATGGTGTGAAAGCCGTTACACGTCAGCTCATAACAAGCCATGTCTGCAATCTGATTGAATATATGGGGAGTGAAGATATGACAGAAAACCATATTCAACCATGTGGATCAGGAACCGAACGAAATGAAAGAATGGCACGTTTGAAACAGCAACAACTTGAATGGTTAAGGGAGATCTTTAAAACGGGGATGCCTCCGACGCCTGCTTTCAAGTCTTATCATGAAGGCGTCCCCAATGGTATGATCCCATATGTCAGTTATTCAGACTTGCTTGACTATAAGTATAACATCCGAGCCATTCCAAGCCGTGATTTTTGGGGAGAAGACAAAGTTGAAAAAACAGAAAACGGAAAAATCATCGCCCATTACGACAGTTTGGAAGAACTGGTTGACGACGGGTGGATGCTGGATTGATCAAATGTGTTGAATTTCAAATATTAACAGTTTTAATAAGATTAAGATTATGAAAAACGATAAGAAATCAAAAGAAGAGAAACACGGACATGCTGTGGTGGTTTGTTCTATAATAGGTAGAAAAGGTGCTCCTCTTGATAAAAACAATCGATCTAATGATACCCAACTTAGCTTTATTTGCAATGATTTCTTTGTAAAAGAAGAAGGTTATTATTTGTTTTCACACAAAAAACATGTTGTTTACGAAATAGTCCCTAAAACTATTGTTGACGACGTAATAAAAAAAACAAAGGATCTGCAAGATAAAAAAGAAGACAAAGATTACAATCCATTGAAAGAATTGGAGAGAACCACGAACAACAAAGACAAAGTGGTCTGGATACGACCACACTTTCCTGTCGGAGACTATAATTCTGATAAGAAAATAATTACTCTTTATGAGAAAAACATAGAATTATCCTGTAGGGAAAAAAACAACACAATTGATGGACTAAAAAAACACATTTATATATGCAAAACCTATCTTCATGAATTTTCTCATGCTTATTTTCACATTTCAAACGGAAAAAAACATAAATATATTCGAGAAATCGAAGAGGCAATAGCAGAATTATACACTTTAACTTATCTTGATTATCTGAAATCTAAAAATTATGATTTTTGGCAACCTGTCTACGATTGTGCTTATGGAGATGATACTAATTTGCAAAATGAAATAGGTTGGCTTGCCGTATATGGTTTTGGTGCCTATATGTATGATAAGCTACAATCCAAAGATGATCGTTTTAAATTCATCGAAAATTTCAAAAATAAAATTAGTTTAATTGACATAAAAAACACTGATGTAAAAAAATACAGATACTTTGTACGTTATCCTAAACATATGGGACATCAAGATGAATGTTGGACTCTTCTGCAAAGAATCCTTCAATGGCCTTAATCACTCTCACCTAACTCCTCCAGCATTCCGTTCCGCTCACCAACCTCATCAGACTATTCCTCCTATTGTCGGGAATCGCCTACAACGACATCGCGGGACGCACGTATATTTCCTCGCGGGCGGGCTCGCGCTCGCGGGGTTCATTCTTGGTTTCACGAATTGGGCATTGGACGTGCCCCCGAAATTCTTCCGGACCCAATCGCGGGTGAAACGCGGGGGCGCGGAGACGCGCCGCGGCGCGTCTCTACATACGTGGCGGGGGGGGGGGCGTCAGTCCCTATAGTCTATTGCGCTAGAGAAAGACTCACCTTATTCCCACTTCGCGTCGGAAATACCAGCGTGGAATGTTCCTCTATAAGCAGACGTAATTGTCTCTCACTCACTATACTCAGATCCACGTCATTCGCTAACATCATTTCAGATATCGCTGGATAGTCAGTAAGCAACCGCATCCGTTCGGTCATTGTTTGATCTGATATAATAGGAGACAGGGCAAATAGTTCCAGATTAGAGGCTGTCTCCTTAATCAGATGACTTTTCACAAAGTTTTTTTGTTTTTCATCCCCTATAAGCTCGCCAATTCCCTGCATCAGGACTTTTGGACTTGTCTTCCTTATACTTTCTGCACACTGTGAGGCATAGCCTGCTATGCTCATTCCCGTGCGCAGCCAGACAATATTCGGGTTGATGGCCGTACCCTTCTGAAGGAAAAACCACACATCGAAAATGTCACGAGGAGTGACGCGCTCTCCTAATGCGCACAGCTTATGGGCAAACATATCCGGAATAGTCATCACCCGCACATCCGTACCTGCCAAAGTCTTGATTTCGTAATGATTATCGTATTGCCGCGTAGAGACCTCTACTTTCAGCATACGGTTACCCCCACCATAATTGAGGACCAGCAAAGGGCCATAAAACTTCATTGCCTCGTCATCAATCTTCCCAAACCTCAACAGCAGGTTGTGCAACGCACGGAATACACTCTCTGCTTTCGTGTCATCCAGCAAGTTGAAATCCAAATCTGTGGAAAACCTGGGCAACTGATGAAACAACATCAACGAGGTTCCACCTTTAAAGGCAAGTTGTACAGAGAGTTCTTTGTCACGAAAAATGGCAAGCAAGACTTGCATCATAAAATAACGATGTTTGGCAATATCCATAATATCAAATATTTAGGATTGATTTTGTGTGTTGAACCAATGATTTGGAACAATAAGAAGGGAGTAAAGCATTGATTTTCTTTTTGTCAAGAGGTCGAAGGTTGTCAAAATAACAATTCCCTGCACTTAAATACACCATATCCAAAAAAGCCCGTTCCGCAGAGGCAATACAAATATTATCCTTTTGCACAATTCCTTCTCCACCCAACCATAATTCGGGCTTTATTTGTCGGAAAGAATACTTTTGTGCGCCAACTTCCACCGTTCGGGAAAGATAGCTCACAGAGGTCAGTGCAGAGTCATATTGGAAAATCACCCCTGCCTGCCCCAGAACATACTCCAGTGAGAGATAAGACGGATGGAAAATGGAACAAGCCAACTCTTCCGCATTGAAAATGCGTTTCGTGTAAATTCCGCGTCTTGGATTAAGGATTTCTCCTTTCTTGACATAATAGTTCAGCATTTTCGTCAATCTCACACCATCAGCAATACCTGTCATCATAACCAAAGACTGGATGGTAAAGACGGTCCTTGTGGATTCCCATATTAATTTCATCACATTATTTTGAGAACTCATAATACGAATAATTTGTATTTTCAGTTTGCAAAAATACAAATTTTCCAATATCTGAATTGATTCAACAGAAAAAAAACGCCGAAATTCTTCTGGACCCAATCGCGGGAGAATCACGGGGGTGCGAAGCCGCGCCGCGGCGCGTCTCTACATACGTGGCGGGGGCGGCGGTTGTGGTGGGGAAATGGTGATAGCCCCTCTCTCAATATCCGTAACGGAGTCTGTGTTTCAGCAACATCGAGGCGGTTAAGAACAGAGCGGCAGATTCTGCGAAGATGATGGCGAACCAGATGCCGTCAACGCCGAAGAGGAGCGGCAAGAGCAAGACCGCCAGGGTTTCGCACACCAATGTACGATTGGTGGAGAGCACGGCCGACACCACCCCGTTGTTCAACGCGGTGAAGAAGGACGATGCATAACCGTTGAAGCCCATCAGCAGGAAGGACACGCTGTAAATGCGCAGGGCACGGCAGGTCAGATCGCACAGGTCGCGATCATAACCCACAAAGATATGCGCCAGCGGTCGGGCGAGAAGCTGCGCGAGGACAAACTGCAACACCCCGATGCCCGCAATCAGCATCACACTCTTGCGGAACACATTCCTCAACTCCGGCTTGTTACCTGCCCCGTAATGAAAACTCACGATGGGCGCGGAGCCAATGCTGTAGCCAATCATAATAGCCACGAAGACAAACGCCAGATACATCACGACCCCGAAAGCAGCCACGCCATCTTCCCCTATATATTTCATCAACTGATAGTTATACAACATAGAAACCACAGTGCTGGCCACATTGGAGAAGAACTCGCTCATTCCGTTGAAACAGGTCTGTCGCAGCGCGGCACCATCCCATTCCGGGCGTCCCAGACGGAGCAGGGAGCTGTTCGGGAAGAGAAAGTAGACCAGGGGGATCAGCGCGCCCGACATCTGTGAGAGGGCCGTAGCCCACGCCGCACCCTTCAAGCCAAGGCCAAAGACAGCAATCAGCAGATAGTCGAGCACCATATTCAAGACGCCTGCCACCAGGGTGACGCGCAGTCCGAAGCGCGGTTTTTCAGCTGTGACCAGCAGCTCCTGGAACATAATCTGGAGGATGAAAAATGGCAAGGCAATCAGCAAAATGCGCCCGTACATCACGCAGTCGTCCACCATCGCATCATCAGCACCCAGCAGGCGGGAGATGTTGTCCAGCAACGGCCATCCGACGATGGCGAAGAGGGTACCGGCCAGGAATCCCGAACAGACCAGCAGGGAGAAAATGCGGTTGGCCTTCTCGGGTTTACCTTCTCCCAATGTCTTGCCTATCAAAGCGCTGCCGCCCGTGCCAAACATAAAGCCCACGATTCCGAGAAACATCAGGAATGGGAAAATCAGGTTCAGGGCGGCGAAGGGTGTCTTGCCCGCCAAATTCGACACAAAGAGTCCATCCACCACGCTGTATATCGACGTGAAGATCATCATAATCATCGAGGGGACCGTGAAGCGTAGCAGTTTACCGTAGGTGAAATGGTCAGAGAGTTGGACTGGTTGCATCTAATATTCGTTTCGGGCGGCAAAAATAGCCTTTTTCCACCATCATTGCAAATCAGCGTCAATTCTCCCGGTGCCAATCGCGGATGTGCGGAGCCGCGCAATGCAAATATCGCATAAATTTACATATAATAAATTATATAATAATAAAATTTTATATTTTTGCGCCCTAAAAATATTAGGACTATGAATTCTGGAATTGCAAAACAATTTGAAGACCTCAGCAGCCTCATCTATATCATTCGGGGTGTGAGGGTAATGCTTGACGCAGATTTGGCGACGATATATGGATATACCACAAAAGCCTTCAACCAACAGGTAAAAAATAATATCGAAAAATTTGACGATGACTTTCGGTTCCAATTGACCAAAAATGAATACGAAGAATTTTTGAGGTCAAAAAATTTGACCTCAAAACTCCTTTCAACAAGCGAAAAATCAACAATTTATGAAAAAACATCATCTTTGAGGTCAAAAAATTTGACCTCAAACGCAGGGAAAAAGGGCGGCCGCCAACACCTTCCATACGTCTTTACAGAGCAAGGTATTTATATGCTTATGACTGTGTTGAAAGGCGAACTGGCAACAGAACAGAGCAAAGCGCTGATTCGAACATTCAAGATGATGAAGGATTACATTATCGAAAACAGGTGTTTGATTGGGAATAATGAGTTGGTCCAGCTTTCCCTTCAAACTGCCCAGAACACGGTGGACATTTCTGAAATCAAGAACGAGATGGTTACCAAAACCGATTTGGCCAAAGTGGTGCGCGATTTCACCGATCCTATGACACGGCACGAATACTTAATCCTTAACGGTGAGTCGGTAGATGCCAATATCGCCTACAGCACCATTTATAAATCAGCCAAAAGCAGTGTATTCGTTGTTGACAACTATATCGGCCTTAAAACGATGGTATTGCTTAAAAACGTGACGTGTGGTGTGTCTATCGATGTTTTTAGCGACAACATTGGGAAAGGACTTCATCAGGCCGACTTTGATGATTTTCACAGACAATATCCGGACATTCAAATCAATTTTCGCAAGACTTGCGGCATTTTTCACGACCGGTATATCATTCTCGATTACAATACTGACAGCGAGCGAATATATCATAGCGGGGCGTCATCTAAAGATGCCGGAAACAAAGTGACGACCATCACTGAAGTGTCCGACCGTCAAGTTTACCATCAGATAGTTGACGCTTTATTGGAAAATCCAATGCTAATATTATAGTTGCCGCGGCGCTACAGACCGGTCATCGTTTTATTGTGGATTTTTCGAAGGGATATCGCAACGGGCATTCATCTAAAAAAACATTATTTTTTCCCCGTTGCGGATATCAATAAATTTTATACCTTTGCACCCGCTTTCAAAAGCGAAAAAAATTATTACAACTAACCTAATTTTTTAAATTTCAATAATATGAAAGTAAATGAAATCATGGCCAACCTGGAGGCCAAACATCCTGGTGAGAATGAGTATTTGCAGGCCGTTCGCGAAGTCCTGGAAACCATCGAAGAAGAATACAACAAGCACCCCGAATTCGAGGCTGCCAAGATTGTCGAGCGCATTGTTGAGCCCGACCGTATCTTCACTTTCCGCGTGACCTGGGTCAACGACAAGGGTGAGGTTTGCACCAACCTCGGCTACCGCGTCCAATTCAACGCCGCTCTCGGCGCTTACAAAGGCGGTCTCCGCTTCCACAAGGCTGTTAACGTCTCCATGTTGAAGTTCTTAGGTTTCGAACAGATCTTCAAAAACTCCCTGACCAACCTGCCTCTCGGCGGTGGCAAGGGCGGCTCCGATTTCGATCCCGTTGGCAAGAGCGACGCTGAAATCATGCGTTTCTGCCAGGCCTTCATGTATGAATTGTGGCGCAACATCGGTCCGGATCAGGACAGCCCTGCCGGCGACGTGGGTGTTGGCGGTCGTGAGATCGGCTACCTCTATGGCGCTTACAAGAAACTGGCCCGCGAGCACTCCACCGGTGCCCTCACCGGCAAGAGCTACGGCTGGGGCGGTTCCCTCATCCGTCCGGAAGCTACCGGCTTCGGCGCTATCTACTATGTGGAGCGTATGGTGAAACAACAGAACGACACGATGGAAGGCAAGCGCATCGCCCTCTCCGGCTTCGGCAACGTGGCTTGGGGCGCTGCTACCAAGGCTACCGAACTCGGCGCCAAGGTTGTCGCTATCTCTGGTCCCGACGGCGTCTGCGAACTTCCTGACGGCATCAACCAAGAAATGATCGACTATATGCTCGATATGCGTGCCTCCAACCGCAACAAAGTTCAGGATATGGCTGACAAATTCCCTGGCAAAGCCAAATTCACGGCCGGCAAGAAGGCTTGGAGCGTGAAGTGCGACATCGCTTGCCCGTGCGCTTTCCAGAACGAGCTGAGCGAAGAAGACGCTAAGGAACTCCTCGCCAACGGCGTGAAATACGTTGCTGAGGTCTCCAATATGGGTTGCCAACCCGGCGCTATCGCTGCTTTCCAAGCTGCCAAGATCCCCTTCGGACCTGGTAAGGCTGTCAACGCCGGTGGTGTTGCCACCTCTGGCCTCGAAATCTGCCAGAACGCTGGTCACATCAACTGGACCGCTCCTGAAGTGGACGCCAAGTTGCACAAGATTATGAACGACATTTACGATATGTGCGTTGAACACGGTCGTGAGGCTGACGGTACCATCAACTATGTGAAGGGTGCCAACATCGCCGGCTTTATGCGCGTTGCTAAAGCTATGCTCGCTCAAGGCATTATCTAATCTTAAGATAACTCCTCCTAAAAAAGACCACTTCCCCAAGTGGTCTTTTTTTTTGCGAACTTTTTTATATCTTTGCGTTCCTTTTCACGGGAGAAAACCACATTGATGAAGCTGAAAGAAAACATCCTCACCACCATCCTGAGCAAAGGCCTGATCCTGCTGCTCAACTTCGCCGTCATCGTGCTCACCACCCAACTGTGGAAAGCCGAAGGCCGGGGTGTCATCGCCATCTTCACCGCCGACATCGGCCTCATCGCCTTCTTCGCCAACGTCTTCACCGGCAACAGCGCCTCCTACTACTTCTCACGCTTCTCCTCCTCCAAACTCGCCACCGCCGCCTACCTCTGGTCGTTCCTCGTCTCCGCCCTCGGCGGCCTATTCCTGCTGGCCACCGGCCAACTCCAGACGGCCCCCTTCGTGTTCGTGGTCTCTACCCTACTCGGCATCGTCACCTTCCACAACTCGCTGTTTGTGGGCGACCAGCGCATCAACCACTACAACCTCATCACCCTGCTGCAGCCCGCGCTGCTGATACTCTGTATGCTGCTGTTCCACTGGATACGGCCGCAACTGGGGTTCTACTGCTATTTTCTGGGACAAATCGTGTCGCTGTCGGCGCTCATCGCCCTCTCAACGGCCCTGAAACGCCGGATGGGCATCCGCTTCCATTGGGATTTCGACCGCGCCTGCAACCGGCAGCTTTTCAATTACGGCTGGAAAACCGAACTGAGCAACGTGCTGCAGTTTTTCAACTACCGACTGACCTACTATATGCTGGCATACTATTTAGGCAAAGGCTCCGTGGGCATCTTCTCCATCGGGGTCTCCGTGGCGGAGGCCAGCTGGATAGTGAGCCGCAGCGTGTCATTAGTGCTTTTCTCCAACGTGCTCACCCAGGGCAACACGCCCACCTCGCGCCGCGACACGCTCCACCTGGCCCTGCTCAGCCTCGGCGTGTCAGCCGCCTGCATCGGAGCCATCCTGCTGTTACCCAAATCGTTATTTGCCTTCATCTTCGGCCCTGAGTTCGGAGAGGCCAAGCGCGTGGTGGCCCTGCTCGCCCCGGGCGTGCTGGCCGTCGCCTTTTCCAACGTGCTCGACAACTTCTTCTCCGCCATACGCCACCTCAACGTCCTGCTCGTCCGCTCGTCCGTCGGACTGATCTTCACCCTGCTCTTGTCGTTGTGGCTGATTCCCAAATGGCAAATGGACGGCGCCTGCGTCGTCAACTCCACCTCCTACTTTATGTCGTCGGCGGTGCTGCTACTCTATTTTCTCTCCGGAAAATCGAAGACGGATTTAGACATCGAAGGAGAGCGTTAACCCACGGGCTACGCCTCTGATATCTTACGGAAATGATTCGGGGTGATGCCCGTTTCACGCTTGAACGCGGAATGGAACACCTGACGATTGCGATAGCCGCACATCTCCCCTATGACCTCCAGTTTCCAATCCCGGGTCTCACTGTCAGTGAGCAACCTCAGCGCCTCGTTGACACGATATTGGTTCAACAATGCGGGAAACGTTTTGTGGAAATATTGGTTGACGATATGCGAGAGGGTTGCACGGTTGGTGCCCATTTTCCGGGCCAGTTCCTTGATGGTGATGCTGGGGTCAAGAAACACCTTCTGTTCCTCAAAAAGCACCCGCAGTTGCTCCACCATATCCTGATCGGCGCGTGTATCCGTTTTCACGCTGTCGAAATCAATCTTTTCCGAAAAGGTGAAGGTCTCCTCCTTCTCCTGAAGATTCATCTTTAGCAATTTCTTATAGGCCCTGCGGCTCTGGATATACAGCACCAAGAAGACTATCGCCGCCGCGACAGCAAGTAACAGGAGTATTTGATAGATGTTGATGTTGAATGGCATAGTCGTCTTAGCTGAACGGACAATAATTTAACTGTGCAAAGTTACACATTTATTTTGAATTATAATTTTCCTTGATGTGGAGGCCGCACTCCCGGTGCTGAGGGTCTTCCCACCACCATCGTCCCGAACGGATGTCCTCGCCGGGCTTCACGGCCCTCGTGCAGGGCTGGCAACCGATGCTGGGGAACCCCTGGTCGTGCAACTTATTATAAGGCACCCGGTGCTCGCGCACATATGCCCACACCTGCTCCTCACTCCAGTCAATCAAAGGATTGATTTTGAGCAAACCGTGGCGCTCATCCCACTCGACACGCCGCATATCGTTGCGGGTGACCGACTGGCCTCGCCGCAATCCGCAGACCCAAGCATCCAAGGTGCGAAACGCCCGCGACAGAGGCTCCAACTTGCGCACCTGGCAACAGAGATGCCGTTTTTCAATGCTCTCGTAAAAAAGATTGATGCCCTGCGTGTTCACCATCTCCTGCAAAGCCTCCGTCTGCGGACAAAAGACCTCTATCTTGATGCCATAGTGCAGATTGGTCTTGTCAAGCAAGGCGTATGTCTCCGGAAAAAGGCGACCAGTATCCAATGAGAATATGCGTGCCTGGGGATTGATACCCAGCATCATATCCGTAAGGGCCTGGTCCTCGGCGCTCAAACTGGAGGAGAGCGCTATCCTGTCCCCGTAGATCTCCATAAAATGGCGCAGCATCGTTTCAGGCTCCACCTTATCCCACTGTTGGTTCAGCTTTTCAATATCCTCTGGGGTGTATTTCATCGTCTTGTTTTTATATCAATTGGTTTCACTAAAAATCACCTAACCCAATTCTCCATTCTCAATTCATAATCATTCCCGCGCCGACTGTCTCAAAGCTGTCGGGATCGATAAAGATAAGGGCACCGGTATTCCGGTTCTCCTCATAGCGGTCATAAGCCAACGGGGCCGCCGTACGCACGGTAATTTGGGCAATGTCGTTCATTTTCAGGGAGGTCTCGCCCTCAATGGGCTCGAGGGTGTGGATATCGACACGGTAATCGACCGCTTGCACCATCCCGATGGTTTCCGACACGGGGCCGCGCACGATGTAGCGTTTGCGCAGCTGCATCGGCTGCTCGTTGAACCAACAGCACATCATCTGCAACTGCTGGCCGACGATGGGCTGGGGTCCCTGGGCGTCCACCAGCATATCGCCCCGGCTGATGTCGATGTCGTCTTCCAACAAGACGGATACCGACTCAGGGGTATGCGCCATTTCAAGAGACTTTTCAGCCTGCATTATGGCCTTTACCCGGCTTTCAAGCCCGGATGGGAGCACCCGCACCTTGTCGCCCACCTTGAGCACACCGCCGGCCATACGTCCCGCGTATGCGCGATAGTCGGGGAACTTGTCGGAGATGGGGCGGATGACATACTGTACCGGCAGGCGCATCGGCTGGTTCTCCTCCCCTTGCTTGTGCTCGATGGAGATATTCTCCAGCAATTCCATCAATGTTCCTCCCTGATACCAGGGCGCGCGGTCGGAAGCAGACACCACATTGTCACCATATTTGGCGGAGATGGGGATAAAATGAAGCTGCGCGTGGCTGTTCATCTTGGCACTCATCTCCCGGTAGTCGCGCACTATCGCCTCGAACTTCTCCTCCGAAAATCCAATCAAGTCCATCTTGTTGACGCACACGGTGATGTGGGGAATACCCAGCAGTTTGGCGATGAAGGAGTGGCGTACAGTCTGCTCCACAACTCCATTGCGGGCATCGATGAGGATGATGGCCAGGTCGGCCGTGGAGGCGCCCGTCACCATATTGCGGGTGTACTGGACGTGCCCCGGTGTGTCGGCGATGATGAACTTGCGCTTGGGCGTGGCAAAATAGCGGTAGGCCACATCGATGGTGATGCCCTGCTCGCGCTCGGCACGCAAGCCGTCGGTGAGCAGCGCCAGATTCACCTCCTCGTTTCCCCGGTTGCGGGAGGCTTGTTCCACCGCCTCCAGCTGGTCCTCAAAAATGGACTTGCTGTCGTACAACAATCGTCCGATAAGAGTGCTCTTCCCGTCATCCACGCTACCCGCGGTCGTGAAGCGCAACAATTCCATATCCAAATATCCTTTTGTATTCATTTTATCTTTTGTATTCTTAAAAAAGCCATCCCCTCCCCCAAAATAATTCTTAATTCTAAATTCTTAATTCTTAATTCTAAAAGTATCCCTCCTTTTTCCTGTCCTCCATAGAGGTCTCACTGCGTTTGTCATCGGCACGGCCACCGCGTTCGGTCACGCGCGTGGCAGCAATTTCCTCAATGATGTCCTCCAGGTTATGCGCCTCGGAGATAGTGAGTCCGGTACAGGTAATGTCGCCGATGGTACGGCAGCGCACTTTCCGCACCACCACCTTCTCGTCGGGTTTGAGCGTCATACAGGGTTCGGCAGCCAGCCACTGGCCATCGCGTTCGAAACAGGCGCGCTCGTGAGTGAAGTAGAGACTCGGCATCTCAATCTGTTCCTGGTAGATATACTGCCAGACATCCATCTCGGTCCAGTTGCTGATGGGGAACACCCGGAAGTGCTCGCCCATATTCTTCTTGCCGTTGAAGATATTCCACAACTCGGGTCGCTGGTTTTTGGGGTTCCATTGTCCGAACTCGTCCCGATGCGAGAAAAAACGCTCCTTGGCACGGGCCTTTTCCTCGTCACGGCGGGCGCCACCGATACAGGCATCAAACTTGTATTGTTCTATAGTATCCAGCAAAGTGGTGGTTTGCAAGCGATTGCGACTGGCATTATAACCCTTCTCCTCCTTCACGCGCCCCTTGTCAATACTCTCCTGCACGGAGCCGACCACCAGCCGGGCATCCAGCTTTTTCACCAGGGCATCGCGATAGTCCAACGTCTCTTGGAAATTGTGCCCTGTGTCGATATGCAACAAGGGGAACGGAATCTTGGCAGGATAGAAGGCCTTGTATGCCAGATAGGTAACCACAATGGAGTCTTTGCCGCCGGAGAAAAGTATGGCCGGCCGCTCGAATTGCGCCGCCACCTCTCTCAGGACGTAGATGGACTCCGCTTCCAATTCTTTCAGATGAGTGAGTTTATACATTGTTATTCTATTGTTTTTATCATAAAACTATTGTTTTCAAGCACAAATCAGGAGAAGGCCCCGGAGAGATATTTCTGCGTGAGCTCTTGCTGAGGATGATGGAACACCTGTTGGGCGGGGCCGCTTTCCACCACTTCTCCAAGGTACATAAAGACCACGTTGTCAGCAATGCGCAGGGCCTGCCGCAAGGTATGGGTGACCATAATGATGGTATAGTCGTTTTTGAGGGAGACAAAGAGGTCCTCCACCGTCTTGCTGGAGATGGGGTCAAGGGCGCTGGTAGCCTCGTCGGCGAGGATGTACTGGGGTTCCACGGCCAGGGAGCGGGCCAGGCAGAGCCGCTGCTGCTGCCCTATGGAGAGGCGTGCCGCCGGGGTGCGCACGCGACCGCGCACCTCATCCCAAAGCCCCACGGCCTTCAAGTTCTTCTGCACGGCATATATCAGCGCCTTGTGGCGCTTGTGCATCTTGTTGATGCGGCATCCGTAGGCCACATTGTCAAAGATGGACATCGGCAGGGGGCAGGGGCGCTGGCTCACCAGCCCGATACGGCGGCGCAACTCCGTGATTTCCGGGCCACTGCCGATAATGTCCTGCCCGTCCACCAGCACCTTGCCGTCAAGACGGACCCCCTCCGTGCCGTCAATCAGCCGATTGAGCGTGCGCAGCAACGTGGACTTGCCGCAACCCGAGGGCCCGATGATGCAGGTAATCTGCTTCTCCGGAAGCGTCAGATTTATGTTTTTCAAGATGTGGTTGTCCTTGATGTGGACATTCAGATTCTGGACTTCAATGGCCATTAGAGTTTGTTTTTAGAAAAACGATTCGTGATAAAACGGCCGCCGATGCTCAACAGCAACACAATGACCGTAAGGACAAGGGCCGCGGCATACGCCCTATCCTGCACTTCCGGGATAGGGCTGCTCAGCTGGAAGAACACCGCCAACGGCAAGGTAGCCGCCGGCTGCGAAAGCGAGGTGGGGATGCTGTCGGTGTATCCTGCCGTGAACATCACACTGGCCGCATCACCGATAGCTCTTCCGATAGACAGCAACGTGGCCGTGGCAATGCCCGGTGCGATCTGGCGCACCACTACCTTGAGGGTCTCCCACCGCGTGGCCCCCAACGAGAAACTGGCATCCAAGATGTCGCGCGGGAAATTACGGGTGGCCTCATCCATAGAACGGATGAAAATGGGAATAATCAGCAGGGTGATGACGATGATACCACCGAGCAGCGACGTGCGCAGCCCGAAATAAATCATAATGCTGAAACCGAATGCCCCATACACGATGGAAGGCATCCCAAAAAGCACATCAAAGGCCAAGCGGGCGACATACGCCAACCGCGAGTCTTTCTTCAGATAAACATTCAGGTAAAAAACCACCGGAATGGAAATCAGCAGCCCGATAAGCGTGGAGGCACCCACTATGTACAGCGACCCCACAATCGCATTGAGGAAACCGCCCTCTTTGCCAATGTAGAAGCCGCCACCCGGCAACTTGGTGATCATATCCCAACTCATCGCCTTGGCGCCCCGGGAGAAGACCGTCCAGATGACGCTGATGACGAATCCAAACACCACCGCCATCGCCACCCACATCAGCACCTTGAACAGGGTCTCTTCTATTCTTTTGGATTTATTGACTTTCATAGCATTAGACAATTATGCCTCCTTGCGTTCAATACGATAGAGGATGATTCGGGACAACAGGTTGAACACCAGCACGACGGCGAAAAGAATAAGTGCGGCAAACATCAGCGCCGACTCATAGAGGGGCATTGAGAGCATCTCGCCATAGTTGTTGGCTATCAACGCTGGGATGGGATAACAGGGTTCCAACACGCCCTTGGGGATGCCGATGACGCAGCCGCAGACCATCAGCACGGCGATGGTCTCCCCCATTGCACGGGAAACTGCCAGCACGGTGGCTGCCAGCATACCTGCGAGAGTTTTGCGGAGCACCACCTTCTTGGCCGTCTGCCAACGGGTGGCCCCCAGGGCAAGCGACGCCTCCCGCAGCTCGATCGGCACACTGGAGAAAACCTCTATGAAGAGGCTTACCAGCAGGGGCAGCACCATCACTCCCAACACTATCCCGGCCGCCAGGACCGTATAACCCGAGGAAAAATCCATAAAATGCGGTGCCACGTGGCTGGAAATCCACGGCACAATGACCAACATACCCCACACCCCATAAATGACCGAGGGCAAGGCCGCCAATATGTCAAGGGCCGGAAACACCAATTTCCGCACCTTAGGACGCGCATACTCCGTCAAGTAAATGGCCGTCAGCAACGAGATGGGGAATGCGATGAGGATGGCCAAAAAGGTCACCCACAACGAACCGACAATAAACGGGAGAAAACCGAATTCCCCTTTCATCGGCTTCCACTCGCTGGAGGTGATCAGACTGACGAAAGAACGGCCCTCCAGTACCGGGGCCGATTTGAGGTAGAGCCCCACGGCCATCACCAACACAAAAAGAATGGAGAGGATGGTCAGCAAACACATCAGGCCCTGCGCCATCTTGTCTTTCACTATTCGTCCGCGAAGCATAAGGAAGGAGGATGTTATTTGGTTTTAAGGGCATTGAGACCCTTTTCAAGTTTATCCTCCGGCAAACTGATATAGCCAACCGGCACATTGTACTTCTGGCCTTCGGTGAGGATAAACTTCAGAAAAGCGACCACCGCGGGATTGGAAGGCACACCGTGGGCCACCATATAGAGATCACGCGCTGGAGGGGAAGGGTACTTGTCGGCCGCCACCGCTGCGATAAAATCGTCCTTGGTATCGTAGAAATACTCGTCGGCATCAATCCGGCCGTCGGAATTGCCATCCACCGGACAAACCATAAGGCCAGGGTTCGGGGTGCGTGACTTTTCATCGTAGGCATAGCCGATGTTGTTCAATCCGATACCCAGCTTGTCGTTTTGGATGGCCGAGGCGAGTCCGGGGTCGCCGAAGACGGCTGTGCCTCCCAGGTCTTCCTGTTTCTTGCCCATCCACAGGGCGAAAGTTTCTGCCGCACCGCAGGCATCCGAACGAGTATAGACGTGTATGGGAGTCTTGTCGGCAGTGCCCAGGAGTTGTCCCCAGGTGGTATATTCTCCCGTAATCCAGATTTTGATGGCTGCCTCGCGCGAGATACCGTGCCGTTTCAGCTGCTCCGCCAAAGGGTTATCCGCATTGACGGTAATCACCACGGCATCCTTGGCCACGGCAATGGGAAGCGCGCCTTTCTCCAACTCAGGGGCGTACACCTCCCGGGAAACCATCCCCAAATCCACCACATCGGCCAGCACGTCGGTCATTCCTTTGCCGGCACCTCCGGCCGACATATCAATGTGCACGTCAGGATTGGCCTTCTGGAACTCCTCCGCCCACTTCACCGCCAAGGGATACAACGCAAAGGCCCCCGACACGGATATGTTCCCGGAGAGCCCTCCCTTCTGCCCAGACTTCTGCCCACCGCCACAAGAGAGAAACGACAAGCCCATACCTACTGCCACACAAGTAATAATGAATAAATGTAAAACACGTTTCATAAACAGTCAATTAAATAATGTTATTAATTATATATATAATAAGCGTGAAAAACAAATGTGATTGCTGAATATCCCCGTCTTTTGAATGTGCAAAAATAAATTTATTGGCAAAATCATCTGTCAGCATTCGGCAAAAAACGTGTAAGGATACAGAATTATGACTGTAAGCATTTAAACAATTCATTGTTTTACAAATAGTTGCATTATTTTACAAATACCTGCCCAAGAAGATTTCAATTTTCAAAGGATGTCATCAATATGATAAATAGTGACAATTATTTTCCTAATTCAAGACAATCGCCATCTGCAAATACCTTATTTTTGCTTTTCAAAAAAAAGTTAAAGTAAGTTAATCCAACATTGTTCATTATGCAAAAAATTATTACATTATGTATGATTCCAGCCCTGATTTGGGGGGCGGGCACAAGCATTTCGGCGCAACAAGATAAGAGTGCCGACAAGGAGAAACAAGGCAAGGAGAAGGTGGAGACCACCGAACCCGTGAAGGAGCGTAAACTGCACATTAGCGACTACCTTTCCGTCGGAGGATTCATCAACACCCAGTATGAATTCTCACATCAGGATTTGGGGAACCACGACTTCACGGAGAACAGTGTCATCCAGGTGCGGCGGGCACGTCTCGACCTGAAGGGCAGCATCACACCCAAAATCGACTTCCGGCTGCAAGGCGACCTGGCCATCAGTCCGAAACTGCTCGACGCCTACGTAAGAATCAAATTCTGCCGCTACATCAACCTGCAAGTGGGACAATACAAGATCCCCTTCTCTTTGGAAAACCCATACGGACCTATGGATTTGGAGCTGGCCGACAATGCACAGGTTATCAGCGCCCTATCGGGCTACAGCGACGTGTCGGGAGTGTCCGGCTTCGCCAACGGGCGCGAAATCGGCGCAATGATCGACGGCACACTCCTGCAGTTTGAACGCAACGGCGAGAAGTACCCTCTCCTGAGCTATGCTGTTGGCGTGTTCGGCGGCAACGGCATCAACGTCAAAAAGGACAATATGAAAAAGGACATCGCCGGCCGCATCGACATCCACCCCTTCCTCAAGGACCTCGTTCTCTCGGGCTCTGCCTATTGGGGACGCTATGGTATGAGCGAAGTGGACCGGGACGGACTCCGGCTGCGCTGTGCCGGCGGGGCCGAGTACAAGGACCAGCACCTCACCCTCCGCGGCGAGTATGTTTGGGGAGCCACGGACATTACCGCTGTCGGCACCGACAACACCCCTTACGTACAGAGGTTCAACACGCAGGGATTCTACCTCATCGGCAGTTACTGGTTCCGTTTCGGCTGGGGCAGCAAAAGCAATGTGCAGCAGAAACTGCGCCCCGTGCTGCGTTTCGACTATTATGAGCGCGACCTGGAAGACCTCAACGGGGCCTCCCTCCACTACAGCACCGGCATCGACTGGTGGCCCGAACGCCATCTCCAGTTCCGCCTCCAATACACGGTAAAACAAAAACAGGCCCAGCGTGAACTGGGACACTCTCTACTGGCAATGCTGTCTGTCAAATTCTAATAGATGATCCTCTCCATCGTGCCTGTAATCACCTTGTGCAGACTGCTCATCGTGTTATAGGCCGCCGTATGGCGCAACCTCGTGGCCCTGACCACCGTCAGCAGTTTCTGGCAAGCCAACTTGTAGTAGTGCACAAAGAACGCCGACAGGCCGGTTAGCGCCACATACGCGATGGCAATCCAAAAATGCTTGGAGATGACCCATACCAGCGCCAATAGCAGCAGATACCACACGGGGAAAGCAGCTATGGTGCCCACCACATACTGAACGGAGGAGTGAAGCATCGGGTCCTTCATCTTGTTGGTGAAGAACTTGGTGATATGAGTGGGTATAAAGTTGTTAATATAGCCAAAAAGGAACAACGGCAGCGAGAGCACCATCGACAGGATGCGGAGCACAAGACGGAAAATGGAAAGTTTCCGGTTGATGACCCAGTGGTGCAGGCCGTGCGTGCGCAACAGTGACAGGTACTCGCGGGTCTGCTCCATCAGCGTGTTGAAGGCCGGCTCCTGCTCGTCCTTGAAATGCCGGAGGTTGGCGATGATGGTCATCGCCGCATCCTTCTCATTGGGCAGATAGTGGGGTTTCAACTTCTTGCGGCGCAAATAGGGCTCGCTCATCATATGGGTAAGGGCCTCTATCTCATTGTAGTACTCCGGAATGTCAATGTCGGGGGTGATCTCCTTCACGCGGGCGCGCGCCTTCTCGTTCAGGGCGAGGTAGGCGTCGTTGGGCTTTTCTCTGTACAAGTCGAAAAACTCCTCGTAGGTGAAGGCCGGACCTGCGGTGACCATCAGGTCGCTCTGGAAATCGAAATAGTTGGAGTAGTGGATGTTGAGAGGGAGCACCTTCACGCCCAGATGGAAATCGTTGAGTTCCTCGGCAGCGAAGGCTATGCGGCAGAAGCCCTTCTTGAAGGTGTTCATATAATGGCCGTGCTGGTGCGTGGCTTCCGGGAATATGACCACCGTGCCGCCATTCTTCAGCACGCGCGCCGCCCGCTCGTAGAGGGCCAGGTTGCTGCGCACATCGCTGCGGTCTCCGTCACGGCTCCGGAACGTGGGCATTATCTTGAGAAACCGGAAAATACGCGCCAAGAAGGGATTCTTAAAAATGTCGCCCCGCGCGATAAAGACGGGCTGGCGACCGTCGCGCCCCAGGGTGTGCAGGATGGCCAAGGCGTCCATCAACCCGTTCTGGTGGTTGGCAATCACAATCGTGGCCTCCCCCTTGGGCGGGATATTCTCCTCGTTTATGATATAGAAGTTCCGATAATAGACCCTGTTATGCGCGAAATTGAGATATTGCAGATATAGCGCATACAGCCAATCGTGCTTGTCAATATTCTCAAAAGAGATCATCCTTTTGTGTTTTTATTCAACTATCGTCATCTCATCGATGAGGTTTTGCGCATTGGCGAACTTATCGACGATAAAGAGGAAGTAGCGCGCATCCAGACTGATGTTGCGGCAACGGTTGACATCGTACCAAATGTCGCTCATCGTGCCTTCCCAGACACGATCGAAGTTAGTGCCTATCAGTTCGCCCTTTGCGTTGATGACCGGGCTGCCGGAGTTGCCGCCCGTGGTATGGTTGCTGGCGATGAAGGCCACCGGCAGTTCGCCGTTCTTGTTGGCATACCGACCGTAGTCCTTCTTCTCCCACAACTGTTTCAGTTTCGGATCCACTTTGTAGTCATATACGTCGGGGTCCTCTTTCTGGATAATGCCATCGAGGGTGGTGTAGTGCACATAGTTCACGCCGTCGGCAGGGTCAAAGCCCTTGACCTGGCCGTAGGTGACACGCATCGTGAGGTTGGCGTCCGGATAGAAGACGCGGTCTTTGTCCTTTTCCATCAACGCCTTCACATAGGTGCGATAATAGGCATCCAGTTGGTCCTCCTCCTCATTGTACTTCGTCCAAGTAACGAGATATTGGCCATAGACAATGTTATACAACAACATTATCTCCGAATTGGCGGTCTTGGCAATCTGCTTGGCAGAGGCATTCTGCACAAACTGCTTGAATTTCTCATTGTCAGTGATATAGGGAGCCGTGGTGCCCATCTTGTCCCAGAGGGCTTTCATCGTGGCCCGCACGACAGAAGCATCATTGCGCACATACTTGAGCAATGATGCCGGTATCAAGTCGGGGTCCTGCTTGGTGAAATAGTAGGTCATCAGTTCTACAAAGCACTCCTCGTCAATGGCGGGACAATAGCTTTGGCGGAACGACTCGTTGCTTTTGAGCAAGCGCTCGCGGTTGGTTTCGAGCGTGGCGTTGTCCTTATCCAAAGCAGGGACCACCAGCGTGCGATAGTAGGGATGCACGCCTTTGGAGATAATCTCCGGGCCGAAGAAACACTCGCTGATGAAAGTGGTGGTTTTCGTGTATATCGCATAGTTGTGGTAGGCGTGACGCATATCCGCAAGCAGGGTGCCGTACTGCTTCTTCCGGTCATTGTCGCTGTTCACCCATTTTTGGAATTCGGTTTCCTGGGCCTTTTTCTTGTCAATGACGTTGCATTCGCGGATGCCTTTGCTCTCGCCCTGCCACTTTTTCCAGCCGTTGGAGATGGAGTTGGCCTTGGCCGAGTACATCAGGCGGATGCGCGGGTCGAGGTTCATCTGCTTTTTCATCGCGTCAAGGCGTATGGTGCGGGCGTCAATGGCGATGGGGTTCTGCACGTTGGCCACCACATCCACGCCGTCGGAGATTAGGAACTGCCGGGTGGTGCCGGGATAGCCGAACACCAAGGTGAAGTCATTCTCCTCCACGCCCTTGATGGAGATGGGGAAATATTTCTTGGGCACCATCGGAATGTTCTTCGGGGAGTATTTGGCAGGTTTCCCGTCGGGAGCAGTGTAGATGCGCCAGATGGAGAAGTCGCCGGTATGGCGCGGCCACATCCAGTTGTCGCTGTCGCCGCCGAACTTGCCGATGCTCTCGGGGGGCACGCCCACCAGACGGATGTCGCTATAGGTCTCGCTCACAAACATAAAGTACTGGTTACCATAATAGAACGGCTTGATGACCGCCTTGTAGGTGGTGCCGTCCACGGCCTCTTTCGTCACCTTGGCGATATTCTTCTTCACAATCTCCTCGCGTTCCTTCTCGGAGGTGTTCTCCCCCACCCCGTCCAGCACCTGGTCGGTGACATCTTTCATATAAATCAGGAAGGTGACGGTGAGGCCCTCCATCGGGATCTCCTCATCCATACTCTTGGCCCAGAAGCCGTTCTGGAGGTGGTTTTTCTCCATCGTGCTGTGCGACTGCACGTAGGAGTAGCCGCAATGGTGGTTGGTAAGCAGCAACCCTTTCGGGGAGATGAGTTCTCCGGTGCAGCCGCCGCCGAACAGCACGATAGCGTCTTTCATACTGTGATGGTTGACACTATAGACATCTTCAGCAGTCAGTCTGAAACCCAGCTGCTGCATCTCCGCCTCATTGTAATTCAAGAAGATAGGCAGCCACATACCGCCGTCCGCACGGGCCACTCCAAACAAGGCTGCAAATAACAGGGTGAAAAGGAAAGATTTTCTCATATTACAAAATTTCAAAATTAGGGTGCAAAAGTACAAAAAAATACCGATAGTTTGCGTATGTTTGCATCCTCATAAAAAACAACGAGATGCTTCGTTATCTCTTTATAATACTGATTTTTGCCTTGATGACGGGCTGCACGCGCGCACCGCAGGCCACTCCTGCTGCCACGGAAGCCCCCGTCGTGGCCGACACCGCGTCCCAGGTTCCCGCCGACTCGCCGACGGAAGCCGCGTTGCGTGCCTTCGGGCTGGTAGATATACAGGAGGTGGACACCTCCATACGGGTGCATCTGATGTACGCCACCCCCGACAACTTCACGGGCGAGGTGCTGTACGACGACCTGCACAAAGCCTTCCTCCTGCCCGAGATGGCCGACAAGGTGGCCAAAGCCCAGCAGCTGTTGGACGAACGGAGGCCCGGCTATCACCTCATCATCTATGACGCCGCCCGCCCTCTGCGCATACAGCGGCGGATGTGGGACAAGGTGAAGGGCACGCCCAACAGCCGCTATGTGTCGAATCCCGACCGCGGCCGCGGCCTGCACAACTACGGGGCCGCGGTGGACATCTCCATCCTCGACGAGCAGGACCAACCTCTGGATATGGGCACGCCCGTGGACTTTTTCGGGCCCGAGGCGCACGTCACCCTGGAGGACACACTGATGGCGACTGGCCGGCTCACCGAGCAACAGGTGGCCAACCGGCGGCTCCTGCGCCGTGTGATGTGCGGCGCCGGACTGCGCACCATACCCAACGAGTGGTGGCACTTCAACCTGATGAGCGGCAACCGGGCCCGACAGATGCTGAAAATCATCGATTAGCGTACAAGTGGCTTGCATTGACAGTCGCATCTCTCCGAGATGCCAGCAGCGCGCCACCGTCCCCCCCACCACACTGCGTATGGTGTTAATTGCACTTCGTGCGTAACGCCTCTCCGAGGCTGGTTATGGCACGGTCGCCCGCCCACACCTTATACCGGAGGCATAGCACGCGCCTCAGCGCAGATAACACCACACAAGCGACAGCGCAGTGTGGTGACGGAAGGGCAACACATCGGCCTGGAGCGTATGCCGGAGGCATAGCACGCGCCTCAAGCGCAAGTAACACCATACAAGCGGCAGCGCAGTGTGGTGACGGAAGGGCGACACATCGGCCAGGAGCATATGCCGGAGGCATAGCACGCGCTCAGCGCAAGTAACACCATACAAGCGGCAGCGCAGTGTAGTGACGGAAGGGCGAGACATCAGCTAGGAGCGTATGCCGGAGGCATAGCACACACCTCAGCGCAAGTAACACCACACAAGCGGCAGTGCTGTGTGGTGACGGGAGGGCGAGACCTCGGCCAGGAGCATATGCCGGAGGCATAGCACGCGCCATAGCGCTGATAACACCACACAAGCGGCAGCGCAGTGTGGTGACGGAAGGGCGACACATCGGCCAGGGGCGTATGCCGGAGGCATAGCACGCGCCTCAGCGCAGATAACACCATACAAGCGGCAGCGCAGTGTGGTGACGGAAGGGCAACACATCGGCCAGGGGTATATGCCGGAGGCATAGCACGCGCCTCAAGCGCAAGTAACACCATACAAGCGGCAGCGCAGTGTGGTGACCCACGGGCTCAATCGTAAAAAGCATCTCGGAGAGATGCCACAACATAATAATCCGTAAAATCTCCCGTTGTTACTCCATAAAATCACACACTGATGAGCTATACAAACACATCCTATCACATCATCCTTCGTACACACTGCAGCATCCCTGCCATTGCGGAGGACCACGAGCGCGAGCTCTACTCCTATATTCTCGGATTCATAAACAACAAAGGTGCACATCTCTATCGTATCGGCGGTATGCCCGACCACTTGCATCTTTTTGTCTCCCTGCCGGCGACCTTGGCAATGTCCAAGTTCGTCCAGGAACTCAAAATCTCCACCAGCAAGTGGCTCAAAGCCAACCCCAATTTCCCTCTATTTGACGGGTGGTCCAAGGAATATGCCGGCTTTTCCTATAATCTGCGTGACAAAAATATGATAGTAGGGTATATCGCCAAACAGAAAGAGCATCATCAGCATAAGACATTTGCTGAGGAATACAGAAATTTTCTGACTGAGAATGGAATTTCCATCCAAGAGGAGTACTTTCTCAAGGACTGACAGTCGCATCTCTCCGAGATGCCAGCAGCGCGCCACCGTCCCTTCCACCACACTGCGTATGGTGTTAATTGCACTTCGTGCGTAACGCCTCTCCGAGGCTAGTTATGGCACGGTCGCCCGCCCACACCTTATGCCGGAGGCATAGCACGCGCCATAGCGCTGATAACACCACACAAGCGACAGCGCAGTGTGGTGACGGAAGGGCGACACATCCCCTAATCGCGGCGCGGAACTCGTGCACCAAGAACGTCGCGCTCGCCGCCGCGAAATTCAGTCGCTAACCAAAAAGTGACAGGCTCTCGGCTCATCGCAGTCCTCTTTTGGTTACTGAAGAATCCACAACCTAACTGAATAACAAAAAAACTTACAACAAGGTTCTTTCGACTTTTATAGTGTTAACCTAATTAAAAAAATCACTTTGTAACACTATTAAATGCCTCACTTATCTTATCTACATACTTGTTGCTTTTCTCTGACGTATAAGGCGCATATAAAACCACCCAATAGTTGACATTTATCAGATAATTTACAATATATTTTGTAATCGTTTCGGGTTTTAGTCCGTCAACGTACCAAAATTTTGAATCTTCGTAATGGATGAACATATATCGTTCTGAAAGGAATGATGAAAGAGTAGATGATAAATCTGATGATACAGCTACAGCATACGCATTCACATTGTCATTATCGTCAAATAATACCATCAAAGTATAATTAATCATTCCAACCATATTATATGTGTACACTCCCGTGGAGGACACATTATCGGGCTGCCCGAATTTATTGGTGATTGATGATTTGCTTTCTCCAAACTTGATATTAGGTTCGATATATAGATAATATTTTGGTACAACTGTAACATTTACATATTTTATGTCATTGTCTGTCATAAGTTTAATTTTTGTTTTCCCCACATATCTACCCTCCACAAGTCCTGCTGTGTTGACTTTGGCGTGAAATTCATCATCAGATACATATGTAATTGGAAGTGATGATGTTGCTTGAATCGAGCAAGTTTCTTGATGGCAAAGAGAAATATCCGTTGTCAGAAGATTAATCTTCTCGTCTTTTTTGCAAGAAATGGTTAACAATGCCAATGTAACTACGGCTGATAGAATGATAAGTTTTTTCATTTTGTGGTAATTTTATAAGGTTTTTTTGCAACATTGCCGTCATTGCACACAAAAAAGGTACAAGTGATTATTCCGCCTGCCTTACTGGTTTACCACAACCATTTTCCAAAACGGACACTTGTACCTATGGGTACAATGTCCCAATTTGGAAAATGTAACTCGAATCGCTTCAAGGTGGTAATTCGTAAGGCAATTGAGTTTATAATTCTTGTAACCTTCTACGTGGTTACTTAAGTGCGGATAGGGGGACTCGAACCCCCACGGCTTACGCCATTAGATCCTAAGTCTAACGCGGCTACCAATTACGCCATATCCGCTTTTTGGGGCGGCAAAAATACAAAAAAACCGATTGCCTCCTTCTATTTTTTGACAAAACGCGCCGTGCTGCCGCCATCAGCCCCCACCACCCGCACAAAATAGGTGCCGGCAGGGAGTCTCGACACATTCACCTCGGCCTCGCCACCCTCCATCCGCGTCTTCTTCAGTACACGGCTGGCAGTGTCGATGATTTCTATGTGCCCAGCAAAACCAGAGTCGCTGAGCCGCACCAGCAGACGGTCGCCCGTGGGGTTCGGATAGAGTTTCACCTCCGGACGCTCGTATTCCTCCACAGATGCACTCGGGGTGCCCACCGCCAACGCATACTGGCCTGAAGCGATGAAGTCGGTCTTCAGATACCCCGACACCGGACTGCCCGACCGAGTGGTATGGATCACCCGCCACGGCTCGGCCGCACTGGGACGATACAGTATTTTCATATTGTCGGCATCATAGCCCTGCGAGAGCGAATAATCCAATGCGCCGGTGCTGCCGCGCTGGAAACGGAACGAAATCGTGCCCTCGGGCGGTGTAGCCCCTTCCGGAGTGGTTTGCGCGTGAGGATTATAGCCCAAGTTCACCGTCCAATAGTGGGTGTCCGACATCCTGTAGATGCTGTCGGGCAGATAGGCGGGCTGGTCGGGGGGCACCAGGTTGTGCTCCAGACGCACCAGCACCGTGTCCGGGAAATGGGTCAGCTTGACCGTGCAGTTGGCATCCGTGCCGGTAAGGCTCATCCCATCCACCAGCGAGCCCGTATAGTCCAGGGTGGCATCCGTCACCTTCTCAAAATAGTCCACCATCCCGAACATCGGCGCGAAGGGCAGCGTTACCGCCACATCGCCGAACTCGCCCGAGAAGGTCACGCCCTCCACCGTGTACAACTCCCGCTGCTGGGAGACGAACGTGAGGTCCAACTTGTTGCTGTTGGCGAAACGGATGGCACCGTGCCGTTTCTGATGCAGGTACACCCGATACTGTGCACCACCTTCGTGCACAATGGAGTCGATGGAAAAATGCAGGAAACCGGGATTGTGCACCCACCCGTCATAGAAATCCATCAGCTGAAGGCCCGTAACTTGCGACAAATATTGGAACATCTCCTCGGAGCCGACATTGCCGAAGGCATAGTGCTCCAGCAGGCTCTTGAAACCGCTGAAAAAGAGCGAATCGCCCATATACTGCCGCAGCGTGTGTACCACTAAGGAACCTTTTTGGTAGGAATGCGTGCCGTAGGTTTCCGATAGCGGAACCTCATCGAGAGCATAGTGAGCGCCGTCGTTCTGCACAATGTTCCGCAGCGTGGTGCGATGCACGTCGCGCAGATAGTCCAAGTATGCATTCACCGAATCGGTATTATAGAGAATCTCTTGGCACAACGCCTCGGAATAGGCGGCGAAGCCCTCATTGATCCACATCTCCTCAGGGCGCGCGCAAGTGATGAGGTCGCCAAACCAGTGGTGGAACAACTCGTGCCCGTAGAGTGTCTCGTAGGCAAGGCCACCCGTGACGGCAAACATCGGATAGGCAATGTTGGTGGCGTGCTCCATCGCACCGCCCGTGAAGTTCACCAGCACGTAGCCCACGCGGGGCCAACGATAGGGACCGAACATCCGCTCATAGCCGCGTAGAATCTGCTTGAGGTGGGCAAACGAGCCCGCCACTCTGTCGAGATACGTCGGCTGGGCATAAATCTGTATGGGGACAATGGCTTGCTGCCCGTGGAAAGTGTCTTCGTACAGACGATAGTCGCCCACCGCCATCGAGACCAGATAAGCCGGTATGATGCTGTCCAGTTGCCACGTCCACTGCTTGTTGCCGTCGGGCAGCGTCACCGTGTCGGTCAGCAGCCCGCCGCAAACGGCCATCTTCTGCGGCTCGGTGGTCACGTGGATAGTATAGGAGGACTTGCTCTTGAACTCGTCGAAGCAGGGAAACCAGGCGCGCCCGATGCTGTGCGGCACAGCGTCCAGAGTGACACCAATGTTGTAGGCATATTGGCCACTGAAGAATATCCCGCCCCAGTTGTCGTGCGTGGGCACCCCGTGATAGTGGATATCCACCTCGGCTGTATCGCCCACGGAGACACCCGCCACCGGAACAGTCAGTTTGCCGTTCTGATGCGTGAAACTGACAGCGGTCTGGTTCACCAACACGGAATCCACCGTCAACGCCTCCAGGTCGAAGGTCACCTGCCCCACCGGCAATTTGGGCGACAAGGTCACAGACGCGTGCCCCACGACGTTGTGCGTGGTGAAGTCGGTGACCTCCAGCGAGATGTCGTTGTGCAAGATGTTTATGGTGTCGCTGCGTTCCTGGGCGCGGGACACAACCACTACGAATAACAACAATATGAGCAGTAGGATTTTTTTCATTGCAGTAAATTTATTAGGTCCTTTTTTAATGAGTTGCAAAAATAAAAAAAACAGAGGTTGCTTAGTTTGTTTGAATAAAAGTATTTCTGCCGTGGAATTTTTGAGAAAACCCACGTTATACATTATACTATAATATTGATTGCCAATATGATATAGGAGGAATTATATAAGTGTTGAAATCGGGACCTCCCTATACCGAATCCCCGCGTTGTATTGTTGCTTGATGAACATACGGCCCGAGAATTCCTGTTTATAGCAGTTGCCGTCTTCCGTCACGAAATAGACATTGTCATACTCCTCGTCCCAAGTGGGGATGGTCAGCATAATAGTGCTTTGGCTGAAATTTTGTTTCTTGTTCTCGTCAAGGCTATCGCTGAGAGGATACCAGTTTAGGAAGACATCGCCTATGGGATACCAGCCAGTAACATCATATCGATGTTTCTTGTCACAATAGGCCATATAATTGACCCAGTTGCAGAATTCGATATAATGAATAGAGGGCGGGAGTGTGAAAATAAGGTCGTTTTCACCCTGTATTGTCAGCATATCATCCGTGATTTTGATTTGGTCTTTAGGAACACAAAAATCGTTGTAATAGACTCGGACATATCCTTGAAATTGCTCCTGCGTCATCCCTTTGATTTCGATGACTCTATTGGTCTGTTGGGGGTTCTCTTCACGAAGCAGAAGTGCAGGTCCAGAGGGTCCAAGAGTCTCCGCGGGGCCCTCTTTTAGACGTCGCATGGCAACGAAGAAGAAGACGTGTACTGCTACTAATACAACAATGGCAATGATGATAATTTTGGTGGTGGACATAGGAAATAATAATCTGTGCAAAGAAACGAAATTTTTGTCATTTGCGCACATTATCCAAAAATAATCTGCGCAAACGTAGTTTTTACACCCCCTTTGCGCAGAAAATAATGATGCAAGAAACCACTTTACTACAAACTAAAAAAGGCCGGACACCTTTAGGGCATCCGACCTCTTTATATAGAG
Source organism: uncultured Bacteroidales bacterium (assembly GCA_900315705.1). GTDB lineage: Bacteria > Bacteroidota > Bacteroidia > Bacteroidales > WCHB1-69 > F23-D06. The sequence continues at coordinate 28,834 of ONAB01000003.1, forward strand.
TCAACAGAATACTATTTCGTAGCGTCGATGGCTTGTTTGATGAGCTGGAACGTGCGTTCGGGATCGTTGTCCAGACCCATAGAGAAGCGGATAAGACCTTCGCTCATACCCATCTCCTTCTGGATATCTTCGGGCACCTCGGAGGAGGTGGATTTGCCGGAGTTGCTGAAGAGGGTCTTGAAGTAGCCGAGGCTGACGGCGAGGTAACCCACGCCCAGTTCCTGCATCTTCTCCATAATAGCAGAAGCTCTTTCGGCCGTGCCCATATCGATGGAGATCATACCGCCGAAGCCGTAACCGTCGTTCATCATCGACTTGAAGAGCTCGTGGTCAGGATGCTCGGGAAGGCCGGGGTAGTTGTACTTGATACCCGTCTCTTTGAAGCGTTTAGCCAGATACATAGCATTTTCGCTGTGCTTCTTCATACGAATGTGCAGCGTGTGCAGGTTCTTCTGGATGCTGGTGGAACGGAAGGTGTCCAACACCGGACCGAGCAGCATAGCCGTACCAGTGTTCACGTCAATCAGAGAGTTGATATATTCGGCAGAACCGCAGATGGCGCCGGCCACGCAGTCGTTCATACCGTTCACATATTTGGTCATACTGTAGATCACCACATCCGCGCCAAGACGGTACGGAGAAAAGATCATCGGGGTGAAGGTATTGTCAACCAACAATTTTGCGCCCACAGAATGGGCAATCTTGGAAAGTTCCGGAAGATTGGCGATACGGAGCAGCGGATTGTTCATCGTCTCGGTATAGACAACCTTGGTGTTGGGGCGGATGGCCTTCTTGACGGCGTCGAGGTCCTGCATATTCACGAAGGTGACATCGACATTGAACTTCTTGAGGTAGTTGTTCAGGAAGGCGAAGGTGCCACCGTAGGTGGTCATACTGGAGAGGATGTGGTCGCCAGACTTCACTTCGTGCAACAGGGCGACGGTGATGGCGGCCATACCGGAACCGGTGGTCCAAGCCAGCTCGGTGCCTTCGATGGCGGCCAGCGACTGTGCCAGCGAGAGGGTGCTGGGGTTCCAGTGACGAGAGTAGAGGAAGTAGCCCTCGGTTTCGCCGTGGAAGGTGTCGGTCATCGTCTTGGCCTGTTCAAACATAAAGGTTGCGCTATCGCAGATAGCGGGGTTGACACCTCTGTAGGCATCTTTTTTGTCCAATTTTTCAAGATTGGTTGCGGGATCGAATTTTTCCATATTTCTTGTTTTAGATTATAGTTTTTGCGATTGCTTTTCAGCGGCTGCAAAAGTACAAAATAAATCTTATTTTTGCATCTCGTTTTCACCATTAAAATAACATACGATGAAGCTTATCAACCGAATGACACTGTTAGTGTTACTGATGTCCGCCGTCTTCTGCCTCCGGGCACAAGCCCCTGACCTTGACGCGACCTATGCGTCCGAACTGCTGAAACCCGGCACCCCCGCCCCCGACTTCACGCTCCAAACGCCCGACGGCAAAACCATACAATTCAGCGATTTCGCCAAAGGCAAATATGTGGTCATCGACTTCTGGGCCTCCTGGTGCCCCGACTGCCGCAAAGACCTGCCCGAGGTCATCCGGATGTACAACAAATGGCACGCTATGGGCGTGGAGTTCCTCGGTGTCTCCTTTGACACCGACAAGCAGAAATGGACCGACTACCTTGCCAAAGCGGGTGTTCCCTACCCGCAGGTGAGCGAACTGAAACGGATGAACACGTCGGAGGTGGCCAAGGCCTACGGCGTGCGCTGGATTCCCTCCCTCTACCTCATCGGTCCCGACGGCAAAGTGCTGGTGAGCACAGTGCTTTCGTATAAGATTGAGAATATGCTGTACAAGAATTTTGTGGAAAGTGTTGCGCGCCCATTCTATGGAAATTACGACACGATTGCCATTGACGGCAGCAAGGGGAAGTTGTGGGCCCGGTTGTACAAACCGGAACTGAAGGCCGGGCAACGATGCGATCTCGTCATCCTCTGCCACGGGCTGAACTGCGACCATAATTTCCCACTAATGCGGCGTATCGCCAACTATCTGGAAAACGACTTCGCAGTGCTGGAATTCGACTTCAACGGGCACGGCAAGAGCGATGGCCGCTTCTCCGAAATGACCATCCCGAATGAAATGGAAGACTTGGAGCAGGTGTTAGCCTATGCGCAGGACCTGCGTTTTGTGGATGACATTGCCTTAGTGGGCCACTCGCAGGGCGCAGTAGTGGCGGCGATGGTGGCGGGCAAGCACCCCGACGACATCAAGGCCGTGGTGCTCTTGGCGCCGGCCTCCTCCGTGCGCGACGATATTGTCAGGGGCAACCTGTTCGGCATTGACTTCGACCCCCTTGATATGCCCGACAGCCTTGTACTCAACAACGGCATTTCCCTTGGCTACCGATATCTGAAGACCGCCTCTACCCTACCCATCTTTGAAACGGCAGCCAACTACCACGGCAACGTCTGCATCATTCACGGCAACGGCGACCGTCTGGTGCCCTACACCTGCAGCGAACATTTCCACCAGACCTGGAGCAACAGCGAGTACTATCTGCTCAACTACTACGACCACAACTTCACCGTCTGCCCGTACCGGCCGGCGGAGATCACGGTGGAATATCTGGAGAGAACGATTAAGAATTAAGAGTTGAGAATTGAGATCCTTCCTTGTGTTTTGTCGGTTCCATATGCAGTGTAACGTGCGTCTGCGCGCCGAAGCGTTCCTTTAGCAGGTTTTCGATATCAGTGGCACGGTCGTGGGCAACACTGAGGGTCATATTACCGTCCATACAAATATGTGCCTCAATGGCAATGCGGTTACCTATGCGGCGAGTACGCAGATTATGAGGCTCGCAGACATCCGGACAGGAACGGATGATTTTTTCAATCTCGTGTTCTGTTTCAGGGGGCAACGAACTCTCCGTCAGCTCATTCATACTGCCGCGGAGCACATCCACAGCCACCTTCACCAACATCGCGCCAACGACGATGGAGGCCAGAGGGTCGAGCATGGTCCAGCGGTCACCCAGCAAGATGGCCCCACCGATGCCGATGGCCGCCCCAATGGAGGAGAGGGCGTCGCTACGGTGGTGCCAGGCGTTGGCCACCAATGCAAACCCCACGAAAAAAGAGGTCATTGTCTCAACCTTTCCGTGACCGTAGTCGTGTGACTCGTCCTGCGGTTTCGCAGTGACCCGCACGAAGCAGATGATGATGGGTCTGAATCGACATTGTGTGCGGGATGACTTGTCCAAACCGCAGGAAAAAACGCGCATCTGTTTTCACGAACATTGGTTAAAAAAAAAATTTTTTATACAGTTGGAATTAAAAAAAAATCTTATTTTTGCCAGCTGAATATTTATATATATTATACTAATATATGCAACTTTTTTGATTTTAAAAACACATTAATATTTGCGAATATGAAAAAAATCAACTTTCTCAACTGCAACAGAAGCAGTTCGTTTCGAGGAGCTGGCATAGTTTTAATGGCTATGCTCTTCCTGTGCTTGAGCGGAACCTCCCTCTATGCGCAAAATGTGGCGACAATTGGCGGCACAGGGTACGCCACACTGCAAGCGGCAGTGGACTACGCCTACGCCAACCTGACCGGTGACCAAACCATCCTTCTGACGGACAATACCGCAGAACACGTGTTGGTACTGCAAAAAAGCGGTCTCAACCTCACCATTGATGGTCAAAACAAAACAATCACGGGACAAATTGTTGTGGACGGTGTTGGGCATCTGTCCAATACAGAAACGCTGACCATTACCAACATTAACTTTGTATTTGCGTCTGATCAGTTGACAGGTGCTTGGAAAGGCGCGGATGCTTTTGTTAGCATTCCCAGTCCCAAAACAACAGGGGCACCGTGGTATTATGGCAATACCGGAACAGGCGATCATTACAATTATGCACATAATGTCACAGTGAGTAACTGCACGATGAATGGAGCTGGCTCCAGCAACAAAATAGTTGGTGTTAAGTGTCCTTCCCAAGGAGCAAGGAACATCACCATAGACAATGTTACGATAAGCAATGCCCACTCATTGGCGCAATTCACCTCGGTGGATTACATAACCATCACTAACTGCACGGCCACTGAGAATATGTACAACGGTTTAAGTGTCACTGGTGGCAATGGTCCTCACGATGTTGTCATCACCGGCAACAAGATTACAGCCTACAACGAATATGGAATCCGCGTTAAAGGTGCCGGCGCAAAAAACATAACCATAGCCAACGATACTGTTACCGCTCTTTATGCCATAGTCTTTGGCAATACCACTGCCTCAACAGCCTCTGTCTCCAGTGGAATTTATAACGGAACCACCGAATGTATTACTCCAGGTTCCAATACGGACATTTCCATTACGGGCGGAACATTCACCTGCGACGTGACCCCTTATTGCGCTTCAGGCTATGTTGCTGTACCCAACGATCCATCCCCAGGTTACTATACCGTCCGTATGCCTGTTGTGGCAAAAATCGGCACCACTACCTATCCCACCCTGCAAGCTGCTGTAGATGACGCCTCCACTATGACCGGCGATGTGACTATTGAAATGATAGACAACACGGCAGAAGCCGTCGTCATCAAGAAACAAAGCGGACTGAACCTTACCATTGATGGTAAAAACAAAACCCTTACAGGCCAGCTCATCGTTGCCGGACGCGGACTCACAACAGAGGTGCTGACAATCACCAATTTCAACTTCGCATACGATGCTTCCTTGATGGAGACAGGAACGGGATTCATTTCTTTCCCTGATACAAGAGGAACTGCCAACAGATGGTCAACCAACAGCTACAATTATGCGCACAATATAAACGTAACCAATTGCAATTTTGACGGAACAGGCGGAGGTGCCACATCCGTTGCCGGTGTGGCGGTGCCTTCTATCGGTGGTGGTATGAGCGATTTTACCATTGATCATTGCACTGCGGCCAATATGCATAGCTTGGCCCAATTCACAGGCGTTGACAATGTGACCGTCACGAACTGCAAGGCTGTTGAGAATATGTACCACGGTATCAGCATCACCACTGGTGCCGGTGATTTCATCATCACCAATGATACTATTACTGTATATGACGATTATGCTATCCGTGTCAAAGGTGGCGGCACAAGAAACGTAACCTTGTCCGGGGACTCCATCAACGGCCCGAATGCCATTGTTATGGACAATTCAACAACCAGCACGGTGCTTTACATCACTGATGGTCATTATTACGGGAATATTACTCCCAGCTCTTCCGACGCCACCACATACTCCTTCACGGGCGGTACTTTCACCGAACCCAAGTCTGAGATTGACGGCTACTGCGCCCCCAACTACATTGGTATTGCAGATGACCCCTCTGCCGGATACTGCACGGTGCGCAAGGATATTCCGATTCTCTTTATGGATTCTACTGATGTGGTTTGCTTTGGTTATAATAACGGTACCGACACCGTCAGAATCCAGGGTGGTGTTGCCCCGTTCCAACTCGTGCTGTCAAGTTCCGTTTTGACTAAAAACGACACGGTGAACATTACGGGTAGACTTCACATTTACACCGATCTCAAGCCGGGCTCCTATACTGTGACGGTGACACACGCCGGGGGAACAGAGGTGGTGACCGGTACGTTTACCATCAATGAACCTCCCGTTTTGGAGATTACAGCCTTTGATGTTCCCCAAAGACCTTGTCCTCTGATGGGTTCTGGAAACTATGATGTCAATGTGACAGTGCAGGGTGGCAATACGGGTGCCTATACCTATGAATGGGGCGATGCTGCGGTTAATGTCAATGCCGACGCCACCACGGTGGTCTCCGGCAACGATGACCGCGACAGCACGTACACGGTTTCTGTGACCGTGAAAGATGTCAAAAATTGCTCCGCCACCGCTACCGAAACATTCACCGTCAGCGCGGTTATTGCCGACGACGGCACCATCCACAGCAACTCCAAACTGACCATTGACACCATCCGTCAGGGTATCGAGACCGGTTGCGACACCATCATCAGAGATTTTGGCACGCCCACCTTTACCACCACCATTCCTGGCGGCTATCCCGAAGACCGTCTGATTATCGTGAACAATATTCCTACCCAATATCCTGACAGTGTCTTCACATTAGGTGAGAACAAGATTATCTGGACCGCCACCGACACCTGCGGTCACTCCATCACTGGAGAACAGGTCATCATCATCTATCATTACCCGTGTCCTGATATGACCGACCAAGACGGCAATGTGTACGCCGCCGTCAGACTGGGTTGCGACTGCTGGACCGCAGAGAACCTGAAGACCACAACGGACAACCACGGCAACACTATCGAAAACCTGATGGCCTATCAGTCGTCCACGCATCCTGATGCTAACGCCAATGCTGCCATCTACGGATATCTGTATGACTGGAACACCGCCCTGGATGCTGCATCCGGCGTGACTGTTGACGCCAACGGAAACGTGCAGGGCATTTGTCCTACCGGCTGGCATATGCCGAACCAGGAGGACTTTATGCGTGCTGCCGGCTCTTCCTCCAACACTACTATGTCCGACCTGCGTTTCAACAATTATTGGCTTGACGGTGGCGGCAACAACAGCACCGGTTTCGCTTTGCTGCCTGGCGGTTTCTACAACGACAACTCCAGTCGTTACGAGAACCTTCTTGGTGAAGCCTATCTGTGGGGGGTTAACACTGCCAGTCCAAACCAACCCAAAGTGTTTTGGGCCGACTGTCATTGCTATATGTGGCAAGTTGATGATTCTACGCCCAACAGAGGTTGCAGCATCAGATGTGTCAGAGACTAAGTCTTGATGCCTCCGTCCTGAACAACCTGAAAGGTTATTTAGAATAAAAAAGAAAAAGAGGGTGACTAAAAAGTAGTCATCCTCTTTTTTTGCATTGTTTACAGCAATAATATCCGCCTAGGGGCGTCGTGGTACACGTTCTCTCTGCGGGAGAGGACATCCTCAGTGGCTTTCAGTTCCCGCCACCACACGTTTCAAGGCACCGTCAAAGACAAGCTCGGGGTTCAGCACGCCCCTTTATGAGGCAATGAGATCCCCTACTCGCTCTGTTCCAGCCACTCCATCTCCTTCTCCTCGAGGGCCTTTTTTGCGGCTTCGTAGGCTTGATACAACTCGCCGCTGGCTATTTCGGCAGCATATCGGTCGGGTTGGGCCAGTTTGTCCTCTATCTCCGCCACCTGCAGCTGCAGGCTCTCTATCTCGTCCTCGATCTTGCGCAGGCGGTTCTTCTTCTTGCGGTCGGCAGCCTCCTGCGCCTTGCGCTGCTCGTAACTCTCCTTGTTGCTGGAGACGGCTTTCGCTTCGCCCGACGTCACCTGCTGGCGCTTCTGCAACTCGTTGAGCGTCTCTATCTTGCGGGCCTCCAAGAAGTCGTACACATCACCCACATAGCCGCGAATCTGCTTGTCCTTGAACTCGTAGGTTTTGGTGGACAATCCCTGCAAAAAGTCACGGTCGTGGGAGACGAGAATCAGGCTACCCTCATACTGCAAGAGCGCGTTTTTGAGCACGTCCTTGGAGGGCATATCCAGATGGTTGGTGGGCTCGTCAAGAATCAACAGATTGAAGGGCGACAGCAACAGTTTGGCCAACGCCAGACGGGCCTTCTCACCGCCGGAGAGCACTTTGACCTTCTTCTCGGTGGCCTCCGTGTCGAACAGGAAACTGCCGAGGATGGTGCGTATCTTGGGACGGATGTCGCCCACGGCCACATCGTCAATAGTCTCAAACACAGTCTTTTCGGGATCCAGCAATTTGGCCTGGTTCTGGGCGTAGTAGCCAATAACCACCTGATAGCCCAGTTCAAGGGTACCGCCCTGCGGGGCCAATTGTCCAACTATGGCTTTCACCATCGTGGACTTGCCCTCGCCATTGCGCCCCACAAAGGCCACACGCTCGCCGCGCTCCAAGTGGAAGTCCACCTTATGCAGCACGTTCAGAGCGTCATAGCCAAGGGAAAGCTGCTTGGCGTCCACCACCATACGGCCGGAGTGCGGCGCAGGCGGGAAGCGGAACGAGATGGAGGAGGTGTCGTAATCCTCCACCTGCACGCGGTCCATCTTCTCCAGCATCTTGAGGCGACTCTGCACCTGACGGGCCTTGGTGGCCTTGTAGCGGAAACGCTCGATGAAGCGCTCAATCTGGGCAATCTGTTGTTGCTGGTTCTCGTAGGCAGCCTGCTGGCTTTCAATGCGTTCCAGCCGCTGCTCCACATATTGCGAATAACTGCACTTATAGTCCTGTATAGTGCCCAGGGTAATCTCGACAGTGCGGTTGGTCACGCGGTCGAGGAAGGCACGGTCGTGGGAGACGAGGATAACACAGCCGTCGTAGTTTGCGAGGTAGTCCTCCAGCCACTGTATGGACTCGATGTCAAGGTGATTGGTAGGCTCGTCAAGCAGCACGATTTCGGGCTTCTGGAGCAGGATTTTGGCGAGGCAGACACGCATCTGCCAGCCGTTGCTGAACTCGGCCATCGGGCGCGGAAAATCCGTCCGCCGGAAGCCCATACCCGTGAGCACCTTTTCGGCCTCGCCCTCAATGGTACTGCCTCCGAGGTGCACATAGCGGTCGTTGGCGTCGGAAAGCTGCTGTGCAAGGGTGGCATACTCCTCCGACTCATAGTCGGTGCGCTCGCCCAGTTGGGCCGTCAACCGACGCATACGCTCTTCAATACTCTTCACTTCCACGAAGGCCGACATCGTCTCCTCCCAAACGGTCTTGTAGGAGGTCTCCTCCAGCTCTTGCGGCAGATATCCGGTGCGGAAGCCCGTGGTGATGACCATCGTGCCAGAAGTGGGTTCCTGCACCCGGTGGATGATTTTCAGCAGCGTGGACTTGCCCGCCCCGTTGTGCCCGACCAGACCGATACGGTCCTTGTCGCCGGCCACGAACGAGACATCGTGGAACAGGAAGTCGCCTGTGAAATTCACCGAGAGTTTATTGAGCTGTATCATATCTTCTAACGGTCAAAAAAGGGTGGAGCCGAGGCCCCACCCTATCATCATTTATAGTTTGGAAAAATTGAACGTTTCAATACGGGGACATTATGCCAAGGCACCGCCGTTCATCATAGGAGGGATGGTCTCCTGCTGGTCCACGATGACACCGTTTTGTTCCTCGAACTTGGAAATGTTGTCGGCCAGAGCCCTCAGCAGGCGCTTTGCGTTCTGGGGGGTCATTATGATTCGGGAACAGACGTTGCTCTTCGGCAGGCCAGGCATTATGGAGGCGAAGTCGATGATGAACTCCGTGTTGGAATGGGAGATGATGGCAAGGTTGGAATAGGTCCCCTTGGCAATCTCTTCCGGCAAGTTAATGTCTAATTTCTGTTCTGGCATAATCTTGTATTATAATAGTTTACAAATTTTATTCCTCTTCCTTGGAAGCCATCAGGGATTCGTACTCGTCTTTGGAACTGACCTGGATGTGCTGATAGGAGCGGATACCGGTACCGGCGGGGATGCGCTGGCCCACGATGACGTTCTCCTTCATACCGATCAGGTAGTCGGACTTGGCGTTGATGGCGGCCTCGTTGAGCACCTTCGTCGTTTCCTGGAAGGATGCGGCGGAAATGAAGCTGTGCGTCTGGAGGGCGGCACGGGTGATACCCTGAAGGACGGGCTTACCGGTAGCGGTGCGCGCGTCGCGTGTGCTCACCAACTTGAGGTCCTTACGCTTCAACATAGAATTGATGTCGCGCAACTTCTTGGCTGTGATAATCTGACCCTTGCGGACCTCCTCGGAATCACCGGGATCTTCCACCACCTTCTTATCCCAGATCAAGTCGTTCTCTTCCTGGAAGTCAATCTTGTTGATCAACTCGCCCTGGAGGAACTTGGTGTCACCGGGATCCTCAATCTCCATCTTGCGCATCATCTGACGCACGATGACTTCAAAGTGCTTGTCGCTGATTTTCACACCCTGGAGACGATAGACCTCCTGGATTTCGTTGATGATGTACTCTTGAACCTTCTGGGCACCCTTGATGTTGAGGATGTCCACCGGGGTAAGAGAACCTTCAGACAGCGGGGTACCGGCCTTGACGTAGTCGTTCTCCTGAGCCAAAATCTGCTTGGACGTCGGGATGAGATAGGTCTTGGCGCCTTCGCCATCGTCGTTACGCGGAGTGACCTTGACAACACGGTTACCTCTCTTGAGTTTCTTCTCGAAGGAGACAATACCGTCGATTTCAGACACCACGGCGGGGTCGGACGGGTTACGGGCCTCAAAGAGTTCTGTCACGCGCGGCAGACCGCCCGTGATATCGCCGGACTTACCGAAGGAACGCAGAATCTTGACAAGCACCTCACCGGAGTCAATCACCTTGCCCTCTTCCACAGCCAGACGGGCACCCACGGGAACGTCGAAGCTCTTGAGCAGGTTGCCGTTTTCGTCTTCAATGGAAATGCTCGGGTTCTTGGTTTTCAGACGGCTTTCGATGATGACCTTGTCTTGGTTGTTGGTCTGTTCGTCGGTTTCCACACGATAGGTGACACCTTCGATGATGTCGTTGAACACCACCTTACCAGCCACATCGGAAAGGATGACGGCGTTGAAGGCGTCCCAGTCGGCGATGATGTCGCCCTTCTTGATGTCGTCGCCGTGCTTGAAGTAGAGGTTAGAACCATAAGGCACGTTCGAGGAGTAGAGGGCCACACCGGTCTGGCGGTCGATAATCTTGATTTCGGCGGTACGGCCGATGACGATATAGTAGTTCTGGCCCAAAGCGTCGGTTTTCTGCAGGGCACGCAACTCGTCAATGCTCAAGATACCATCGTAAGGAGCGGTGATGGAACTGTTGGCAGCCATCGTGCCGGCCACACCACCAGTGTGGAACGTACGCAGGGTCAGCTGTGTACCCGGCTCACCGATGGACTGGGCGGCGATGACACCCACAGCCTCACCAATCTGGACCATCTTGCCAGTGGCCAAGTTGCGGCCATAGCACTTCTGGCAAATGCCGTGCTTCGACTCGCAGGTAGGCACTGAACGAATCTCGACCTCCTCGATGGGAGAATCTTCAATAATCTGACAATACTCTTCTGTCAACTCCTCACCAGCCTTGATGATAAGTTCGCCAGTCTGCGGATGATAGACATCGTGCAGCGTGACACGGCCCAACAGACGGTCGTAGAGAGACTCCACAACCTCGTTACCCTTGTTCTTCAAGGCGCTCACAGTCATACCGCGGAGCGTACCGCAGTCCTCTTCCGTGATGATGACATCGTGGGAGACGTCCACCAGACGACGGGTCAGGTAACCAGCGTCAGCGGTCTTCAAGGCGGTGTCGGCCAAACCCTTACGGGCACCGTGCGTGGAGATGAAGTACTCTTGCACGGAAAGGCCCTCCTTGAAGTTGGACAGAATCGGGTTTTCAATGACCTCGCCACCGGAGGAACCGGCCTTACTCGGCTTGGCCATCAATCCACGCATACCGGAAAGCTGACGAATCTGGTCAGCAGATCCACGAGCACCGGAGTCGCGCATCATATGTACCGGGTTGAAGCCCTGACGGTCCTCCTCGATTTCCTTCATCAAAATCTTGGAGAGTCGGGCGTTACACTGCGACCAAACGTCCACAACCTGGTTGTAACGCTCGGTGTTGGTGATGAAACCCATACTGTAGTTGTTCGTGATTTCGTCGATTTGGGCGTTGGCCTCGGCAATCAGTTCAGGCTTGGCAGAGGGGATGATGACATCGCCCAGGTTGAAGGAGAGACCTCCTTCGTAAGCCATATGGTAACCCAACGTCATAATATTGTCAAGGAACTCGGCACAAACCTTGTTACCGCAACGGTGCAACACATCACCGATGATGTCACGCAACGCCTTCTTGGTCAACAGCTGGTTGACGAAAGGATAGTCGTCGGGAATCACCTGGTTGAACAGGACACGGCCAACGGTAGTATCGATAACGCGCCAGTCGCCCTTGCCGTCCGTATTGACACGGCACTTGATGATGGCGTTGAGGTGCGCTCTCTTTTCATTGTAAGCAATCACAACCTCCTCGGGACCGTAGAAAATGTGTCCCTCACCCATCACGTGGTTGTCACCCTTGGAGGGAAGTTCTTTGGTCATATAGTACAGACCAAGGACCATATCCTGGGAAGGCACCGTCACGGGCGCGCCGTTGGCGGGGTTGAGGATGTTGTGGGAGGCCATCATCAGCATCTGGGCCTCCATAATGGCGGCATTGCCCAGGGGCACGTGCACAGCCATCTGGTCACCGTCGAAGTCGGCGTTGAAAGCCGTACAGCAAAGCGGGTGCAGGCGGATGGCCTTACCCTCGACCAAACGCGGCTGGAAGGCCTGGATACCCAGACGGTGCAGCGTAGGAGCACGGTTCAGCAATACCGGGTGACCCTTCAGGATGTTCTCGAGGATTTCGTACACCACAGGATCCTTGCGATCGACAATCTTCTTGGCGGACTTCACCGTCTTCACGATGCCTCTTTCGAGAATCTTGCGGATGACAAACGGCTTGAACAGCTCAGCAGCCATATCTTTCGGCAGACCGCACTCGTTGAGGTGCAAGTCGGGACCGACAACGATAACGGAACGGCCAGAGTAGTCAACACGTTTACCCAACAGGTTCTGACGGAAACGACCCTGCTTACCTTTCAAACTGTCGGAAAGGGACTTGAGGGCGCGGTTGGACTCCGTCTTCACAGCGCTCGACTTCTTGGAGTTGTCGAACAGGGAATCGACGGCCTCTTGAAGCATACGCTTCTCATTACGCATAATCACGTCCGGAGCCTTGATTTCGATAAGGCGTTTGAGACGATTGTTGCGGATGATGACACGACGGTAGAGGTCGTTGAGGTCGGAGGTGGCGAAACGGCCGCCATCCAACGGGACCAGGGGACGCAACTCGGGCGGGATGACCGGGACGACTTTGACAATCATCCATTCCGGTCTGTTTTCCGCACGCTTACGGCTGTCGCGGAAAGCCTCGAACACGTGCAGACGCTTCAGCAAATCTTTCTTACGCTGCTGAGAGGTCTCACGGTTGGCGCGGTCGCGCAACTCGTATGACTCAGCGTCGAGGTCAACCTGGCAAAGCAGGTCGTACAAAGCGTCGGCACCCATCTTGGCGACAAACTTCTCGGGATCGCTGTCGGGCAACATTCTGTTCTCGGCAGGAAGGTTGTCCACAATCTCGAAATACTCCTCTTCGGTCAAGAGAGTCTTGCGCTTGATATTGTCGCTTTCGGCAACACCGGGTTGGATGACCACATACTTTTCATAGTAGATGATGGCATCCACCTCCTTGGAAGCGAGTCCGAGGAGAGCACCGATCTTGTTGGGCAGGGACTTGAAGAACCAGATGTGGGCGACGGGCACCACCAACTGGATGTGGCCCATACGCTCACGACGCACCTTGCGCTCTGTGACTTCCACACCGCAAGCGTCGCAAACCTTGCCCTTGTAGCGGATTCTCTTGTATTTTCCGCAGTGGCATTCCCAGTCCTTCGTCGGTCCGAATATTTTCTCACAGAAAAGACCGTCACGCTCCGGCTTGTAGGTCCTGTAATTGATGGTCTCAGGTTTCAGGACCTCGCCGTGCGACTGGTTGATAATCGTATCGGGCGAAGCCAGACTGATGGTTATTTTCTGGATTTCTTTTCTTGTATTATTGTCTTTTCTAAAAGCCATAATGGACGGTTAGTTTTTTAGATTGTCTTATTCGAATTTGATATCCAATGCAAGGCCGCGGAGCTCGTTCACCAACACGTTGAACGACTCGGGAATACCGGAAACCGGCATATTGTCGCCCTTGACGATGGCTTCGTAGGCTTTGGATCTGCCCATCACGTCGTCGGACTTGACGGTCAGGATCTCTTGCAGGACATTGGATGCGCCGTAGGCCTCGATAGCCCAGACCTCCATCTCACCAAAACGCTGGCCACCGAACTGGGCCTTACCGCCGAGCGGCTGTTGCGTGATGAGGGAGTACGGTCCGATGGAACGGGCGTGCATCTTGTCGTCAACCATATGATGCAGCTTCAGGTAGTAGATGTAGCCGACGGTTGCTTTCTGATGGAACGGCTCACCCGTCTCACCATCGTACAACTGCGTGCTGCCATTCTCCGGAAGACCGGCCTGACGCATATATTCGTTAATCTGGTCGAGAGACGCACCGTCGAAAATCGGCGTCGCGAACTTGCAGCCCATCTTCTTGCCTGCCCAGGCCAACACGGTCTCATAAACCTGGCCCAAGTTCATACGGGAAGGCACACCCAGCGGGTTGAGGACCACATCCACGGGACGGCCATCCGCCAAGAACGGGAGGTCCTCCTGTTTCACAATCTTTGCCACGCAACCCTTGTTGCCGTGACGACCGGCCATCTTGTCACCAATGCGCAGCTTGCGGGCGTTGGCGATATAGACTTTAGCCATTTGCACAATGCCGGAAGGAAGGTTGGCACCGATGGTGGCATCGTTGATCTCGCGGATTCTGCGGGCTTCAATGCCACGGTACTTCACCATATAGTTATGGATGATGGTACGCACATTCTCGTTCACCGTCTTGCCATTGTCGGTCTTGGGGTTCACCCAGTCACCGCAGGAAACCTTGGAGAAATCCACGGCTTGCAGCAACTTCTGCGTGAACTTGCCACTCTTCGGGATCCACACCTCGCCGGAATCCATATAGTTATACACATCCTTGATGGCCTGTTTGCCTTCCAGAATACGGTACAACTTGATGACCGCCTTCTCGTGGAGGCTGTCCAACTCGGCTTTGTACTTTTCTTCGATGGCAAGCGTGATGTCCTTGTCCTTGGCACGGCTCTTTCTGTCCTTGCCCATACGGGTCATAGACTTGGCACCGATGACCACACCCTTCATAGATGGGGGTGCTTTCAGGGAAGCGTCCTTGACATCGCCTGCCTTGTCGCCGAAAATGGCACGCAGCAACTTCTCCTCTGGAGTCGGATAGGACTCGCCCTTCGGCGTGACCTTACCGATGAGGATGTCACCCTCGTTGACCTCGGCACCCACGCGAATCAAACCGTCGGCGTTCAGGTCCTTGGTAGCTTCGGTGGAGACGTTCGGGATATCATTGGTCAGCTCCTCGATACCGATCTTGGTGTCGCGGACTTCCATAGTGAAGGACTCGATATGGATAGAAGTATAGAGGTCGTCGGTGACTGCCTTTTCGGAAATCACGACAGCATCCTCGAAGTTGTAGCCCTTCCACGGCATAAACGCCACCATCAGGTTGCGGCCCAGGGCCAGCTCGCCGTTCTCGGTGGCATAACCCTCCGTCAACACATCGCCCTTCTTCACCTTCTGGCCTTTCACCACGATGGGGCGCATATTGATACAGGAGTTCTGGTTCGTTCTGCGGAACTTCAGCAACTGGTAATCCTTGACGTTGGAATCAAAGCTCACCAGGGCCTCAGCCTCAGAGCGTTCATAATCGATTTCAATGTGGGTGGCGTCCACGGAGGTCACCACACCATTGCCTTCCGCCACGAGCACCACGCGGGAGTCAACGGCCACCTGGTGTTCAAGGCCGGTACCCACGATGGGAGCTTCCGGACGCAACAAGGGCACTGCCTGACGCATCATATTGGAGCCCATCAAGGCACGGTTGGCGTCGTCGTTCTCCAGGAAGGGAATCAGGGAGGCGGCGATAGAGGCAATCTGGTTGGGGGCGATGTCGATCAAGTCAACATCCTCGCGCGGCAGGATCGGGTAGTCGGCCAAACGGCGCACCTTCACCTTGTCGCCCAGCAAGCCGTTCTCGTCCATCGGAGTGTTGGCTTGGGCGATACGCATATTGTCTTCCTCTTCAGCGGTCAGGAAAATAGGCTGCTCGTTGAACTGCACCTGGCCATTCACCACACGACGATACGGGGTGACGATGAAGCCGAGGTTGTTGATCTTGGCGAACACACTCAAAGAGGAGATAAGGCCGATGTTCGGACCTTCAGGGGTCTCGATTGTACAGAGACGGCCGTAGTGGGTGTAGTGCACGTCACGCACCTCGAAGCCGGCACGCTCACGCGACAGACCGCCAGGACCCAGGGCAGAGATTCTGCGCTTGTGCGTGATCTCCGACAAGGGGTTCGTCTGGTCCATAAACTGGGAGAGCTGGTTGGTGCCGAAGAAAGAGTTCACCACGGACGAGAGCGTCTTGGAGTTGATCAGGTCCGTCGGAGCGAACATCTCGTGGTCGCGCACGTTCATCTTCTCACGGATGGTGCGAGCCATACGGTTCAGGCCCAGACTGAATTGGTTATATAATTGCTCACCCACGGTACGCACACGACGGTTGCTCAAGTGGTCGATATCGTCCACTTCTGTCTTGGCGTTGATCAACTCAATCAAATAGCTGATGATGGAGATGATATCCTCGTTGGTCAACACGCACGTGTCCTTGGGGATGTTAAGGTTCAATTTCTTGTTGATACGGTAGCGGCCCACTTCACCGAGGTCGTAGCGCTTCTCGGAGAAGAAGAGTTTCTCCAGAGTGGCGCGTGCGGTCTCCTCGTCGGGAGCTGCCGTGCTCTTGAGTTGCAGGTAGATGTACTCGATAGCCTCCTTGCCGGATTTGGTCGGGTCTTTCTGCAACGTGTTGAAGATGATGGAGTAGTCCACCATCTTGTCATCTTTCTTGTGGAACAGCACCGTCTTGATGTTCGCATCAGCGATCATATTGATGTGCTGTTTCTCGAAGATGGTCTCACGATTGATGATCACTTCGGTACGTTCGATGTTGGAGACCTCACCGGTCTCGTCATCGACGAAGTCCTCATACCATTTCTTCGTCACGTCAGCGGCAAACTTCTCGCCGATGAACTTCTTGAGGTTGGCCTTGGTAGCCTTCACCTCTTGGGTGATGTCAAAAATGGAGAGGATATCCTTGTCCGTCTCATATCCGATGGCGCGCAACAGGGTGGTCACCGGCAGTTTCTTCTTTCTGTCGATGTACGCGTACATCACGTTGTTGATGTCGGTGGTGAACTCCATCCAGGAACCCTTGAAGGGGATAATGCGGGCGGAGTAGAGAGGGGTCCCGTTGGTGTGGTACGAGAAGCCGAAGAAGACGCCCGGGGAGCGGTGGAGTTGGGACACCACGACGCGCTCAGCACCGTTGATGATGAAGGTGCCGCTGGGGGTCATATAAGGGATTTCGCCAAGATAGGCGTCCTCCGTGATGGTTTCGAAATCCTCGTGCTCCGTATCGTTGCAGGACAATCTCAATTTTGCCGTCAGGGGAACGTGATAGGTCAAACCTCTTTCGAGACACTCGTCCATCGTATAGCGGGGTGCGCCGATGGAGTAATCGAGAAACTCAAGGGTAAAAATGTTTCTGGCATCCGTGATGGGGAAATTTTCTTTGAAGGCCTGGTATAATCCCTCTTTCTTACGATCTTCCACATCCGTGTCGATCTGGAAGAAGTCCCGGAATGATTTCAGCTGTATGTCAAGGAAATCGGGGTATGGCACCGGGCGTGTGGATGCAAAACTGATTCTTTTGTTGTTGTGCGTTGCCAAGGCAGTTGATTTTTAATTGATATGAAACGGTTTAGCGAAAGGTGCCCAATGATGGGCGATATATACAACAATAAGTACAAGCACTTCCACCGTGGTGGAAGTGTTGTACTATTGAGGGGATTATGAAGAAATTTATTTAATCTCGACTTCGGCGCCAGCCTCTTCGAGGGACTTCTTCAGGGACTCAGCTTCGTCCTTGGAGATGCCTTCCTTCACAGCCTTGGGAGCACCGTCAACCAATTCCTTGGCTTCCTTGAGGCCGAGGCTGGTGAGTTCCTTCACGAGCTTGACGACTTGGAGTTTCTGAGCGCCGGCGGCTTTCAGGATCACGTCGAACTCAGTCTTCTCTTCAGCGGCGGCAGCGCCACCAGCGGCGGGACCAGCGGCCACGGCAACTGCGGCGGCTGCGGGCTCAATGCCGTATTCGTCTTTCAAAATTTGAGCTAACTCGTTAACTTCTTTAACGGTCAAGTTCACTAATTGTTCTGCAAATGCTTTCAAATCTGCCATAATTTTATTTTTTTAATGTTTTTACTAATTTGTTGTTTTTACTAAATTTGTTTTATTCGGCCTTTTCGGACAAAGTTTTGACAATGCCGGCCAATTTGCCACCACCCGACTGCAATGCGGAAACCACATTCTTGGCAGGGGATTGCAGCAAAGCGATGAGATCGCCAATCAACTCCTCGCGGGACTTGATGTTGCACAGAGCTTCCAGCTGGTCGTCTCCCAAATAAACGGTCTCCTCAATGAACGCCGCCTTGATGAGGGGCTTCGCGTTCTTGGCGCGGAACTCCTTGATCAGCTTGGCGGGCACGTTGCCCGTGTTGCAGAGCATAATGGAGGTGGCACCGTTCAGGACGGGATAGAGCTCGGAATAGTCTGACTCACACTGGTCCATCGCGCGTTTGAGCAGGGTGTTCTTCACCACTTTCAACTTCACATCGCGCTTGTTGCACAATCTGCGCAACTGGTTGACTGTACTAACCGTGAAACCGGAAATATCGGTTACATAAACGTGGGAATAGTTAGTCAAGTCCTGTGCGATTTCTTCGATAATTTGACTTTTCTGTTCTTTTTTCATACTACTAACTAGACTTTAGATTATAATGTAACGGACTTCGGATCCACCTGTACGCCAGGGCTCATCGTTGTGGAAAGGTATATGCTCTTGATGTAGGTTCCCTTTGCGGAGGTCGGTTTCAGCTTGATGATGGTGCTCATCACCTCGCGTGCGTTGTCGGTCAGCTGGTCAACCGTGAAGCGGTTCTTGCCGATGGAGGTGTGGATAATACCGTACTTGTCCACCTTGAAGTCAATCTTACCGCCCTTCACTTCCGTGACAGCCTTGCCGATTTCCATCGTCACCGTACCGGACTTGGGGTTCGGCATCAAGCCGCGGGGACCCAAAATACGACCGAGGGCACCGATCTTCGGCATCACGCTCGGCATAGTGATGATGACGTCCACGTCGGTCCAACCTTGCTTGATCTTCTCAACGTATTCGTCCAATCCCACATAGTCGGCGCCGGCTGCCTTGGCTTCTTCCTCCTTGTCGGGAGTACAGAGGGCCAGCACGCGGACCACCTTACCGGTTCCGTGGGGCAGCGTCACGATACCACGCACCATCTGATTGGCCTTACGAGGGTCAACGCCCAGACGGACGTCGATGTCGAAGGAGGCGTCAAACTTGGTGTAGGTAAGGTTCTTCACCACCTGCACTGCCTCTGGCAAAGCATATACTTTGTTCTTATCAAATTTAGCAAAAGCCTCTTTGCGTTTTTTTGATATTTTTGCCATTGATTCTTTGGTTTTACTTGTTATTAATTCTTTTCAAAGGGGTTTTGACCACCTTTCACCACAACACCCATACTGCGTGCCGTTCCGGCCACCATTGACATAGCGGACTCGAGGACGAAACAGTTCAGGTCGGGCATCTTCAGCTCCGCAATGCTGCGCACCTGGTCCCAAGTGATGGTGCCCACCTTGGAACGGTTGGGCTCTCCGGAACCTTTCTGCAACTTCGCGGCTTCCTTGATCTGCACGGCCACGGGTGGCGTCTTCGTGATAAAGTCGAAGGACTTGTCCTTGTAGACTGTGATCACAACGGGAATCACTTTGCCCGCAAGGTCTTGCGTTCTGGAATTGAACTGCTTGCAGAACTCCATGATGTTCACGCCCTTTGAACCCAAAGCGGGTCCTACTGGCGGTGACGGGTTGGCGGCACCTCCCTTGATTTGTAATTTGATTAATCCAACTACTTCTTTTGCCATTGTTTAATAATTAAAATTGTTGGTTTGTAACTTGCCGGAGCTATACTTTTTCAACTTGCATAAAACCCAGTTCCAACGGGGTCTTACGGCCGAAGATTTTCACCATAATCTTCAGCTTCTTCTTCTCGGTGTCGATCTCTTCGATCACCCCCGTGAAGGTGTTGAAAGGTCCGTCAATAACTTTCACCTCCTCGCCTACCAGGTAAGGCTTCAACAAGGACTCGTCTTGCGACAAGAGCTCGTCGAACTTGCCCAACAAACGGGAGACTTCGTCGGGACGAAGCGGTTTGGGCTGCTCGTTCTTGTGCTTGCAACCCACAAAACCCAACACCCCGGGAACGTCCAGCAATGTCGTGAAAACCTCGCCCGTCATCGCCGCCTCTACGAAAATGTAGCTCGGATAATAACTGCGCTCTTTCACAACCTTCTTGCCGCTCTTCGTGGTGTGGTAAACCTTCTCGGTCGGAATCAACACATTCGTCACATAATCGGTCAGATGCGAAAGCTCAACCTCGGTCTCGATGTTCTGCTTCACCTTCTTCTCCGTGCCCGTGACGGACTTGATCACATACCACTTGCGTTCAATCTCAGACATAACCGTTATTTTCGATATAACTCCAACGTTTAAAAGAAAACTAAACAGCCGGGAACATCAATTCCATTCCCAGATTGAAAATAGCATCCATCAAAAACACGATTAACGCGATTATAAGGGAAGCAATGGACACTACCACAACACTATTTCCAAGTTCCTGCATAGTGGGCCAGCTCGTCTTGTGAACCAACTCATCATACATCTCTTTAAAATAATTCACTATTTTCATTTTCTTTCTATTTTTTATTTTTCGATATTTTTAGAGACATTTCGTCTTTTTTTTGCAAAAACCCAACCCCACTACCAACGTGCTCTTGTTGATAAAACCAAATTTCAACCTGTTGTAAACCAGTTGTTTACCACAAATCAAAACCCATCACCACAATCACTTCTGCCGATTTTCCAACAAGTTGGCAAATATAGAAAATTTTTTATTCCATCCAACAGGTTGATAAACTTTTTTTTATCAACACTTTTTCAGATTTTCACACTCACATACGATATCCTCTTCCCCTCCGACAACCACATCTTCTCATAGAAGGTTTGCACCTCTTTCAGGATGGCGTCGCAAGGCTCCCCGTACACGTCGTCCACCTTCGACAACACCGGCCACCCCTGCTGCGGGGCGGTCTCCAACACATACTCATACAACTCCCGGCTGTCAGTCTTCAGATGGAGCACTCCCCCACCCTCGCGCATCACCTCGCGGTAATAGCCGACAAAACGCGGCGACACCAGCCGCCGACGCTCGTGCTTCAGCTGAGGGTCCGGGAAAGTGACCCATATCTCGTCCACCTCGCCCGGCGCGAAATAGTACCCTATCCGGTCAATCGTGATGCGCAAAAAAGCCACATTGCCCATTTCCATCTCCAGCGCATCCTTGCAGCCGCGCCACAGACGGGCACCCTTGCGGTCGATGCCGATATAGTTGCGGTCGGGCTGGCGCTGCGCCATCGCAATCGTATATTCCCCCTTGCCACAACCCAACTCCAAAACGATGGGATTGTCGTTATGGAAATAATCCTCGCGCCAGCGCCCCTTCAATGGGAACTCCACGCCCGCACAATCGTACTTCGAACGCTGGAACAAGTTGCCGAAGGTCTCGTTCTCGGCAAAACGCTGTAACTTATGTTTAGCCATTAATGTAGATTTTGAATTTGAATGTAATGATAATAGGTCCCTTCCAGCTTCATCAGTTCCTCGTGCGTGCCGCGCTCCACGACACGACCGCCCGAGAGCACCACTATGTCATCAGCCCGCTGTATAGTGGAGAGACGGTGCGCAATCACGATCACCGTCCGGTTGCGCATTGCCTCGTCAAGGGCCTGCTGCACCTGATGCTCCGACTCAGTGTCCATAGCCGAAGTGGCCTCGTCCAGAATCAGAATGGGCGTGTTGCGCAAAACCGCACGGGCAATGCTTATACGTTGGCGCTGCCCCCCCGACAGGTTAAGACCACGGTCGCTCAAGCGATGCTGCAAACCGTCTTCCAGACTGTTCACGAAGTCATCGATATGGGCGACGCGAACCGCCCTCATCACCTCCTCCTCAGTGGCTGGAAAGCCCAAGGTGATATTGTCGAACAGCGTGGCATTGAACAACACCACATCCTGTGACACCAGAGCGAACAAGGATCGGTACTGAGCTATGTCATAACGGCGAATGTCAACGCCATCCAACTCTACAGATCCAGATGTGGGATCATAGAATCGCTCCAGCAAGTCCACCAGCGTGGTCTTCCCGGACCCCGAAGGACCCACCAATGCGACCATCTTGCCTTTACCAATCTGGAAATTAACGTCGGAAAGGACCTCCGCATCGGCATAAGCAAAACTCAAATCCCGAATAGTAAGGGCGTCCTTAAAGGAGTCCACTGCGACAGGATGTTCAGGCTGAAGGATAACCTCGTCAGCCTCCAGTACCTCATTCAATCTGTCTAATGCTGCCTGCCCACGCTTGTAGTTGGAAAAGGCGGTTGAAAAATTACCGATAGGAGATATCAACTGCGGGAAGATGGCCACATAGGTAATGAAAAGCTCGGGAGAAAAAGAGGAACCCGGTGACAAAACCATTGTCCCACCAACCACCAAGACCACCATCACAATACAGACACCGAGAAACTCACTCAACGGCGAAGCCAAATCGACACGCCGGAAAATACGAGTCTGTGTGTCCGAATACTTGTCATTGAATTTCTGGAACTGTTCCTCAGCCTTCCGCTGCGCGTTAAAGCCTTTTATAATACGCAATCCCGAAATAGTCTCTTCCACTTGAGAAATCAAGACCCCCATACGCTGCTTGGAGTTTTTGTTCTCCCTTCTGAGCACTGAGGAAATCTTGGCAATGGCAAGAAACGGCAAAGGCAAAATCAAGAAGACGTATAGCGTTAACCGAGGATTGATGTAAATGAGGAAAGCCAGGAACAGCAGAATAGTGATGGGCTCAGTAATGAAATGGCGCAGTGCGTTGAGTATGGTGAATTCAACCTCTTGCGTGTCACCCACTGCCCTCGACACCACATCGCCTCTCTGTTTAGAAGAGAAAAAGCTTAAAGGCAGCGTCAGTATTTTATAGTACATCTTGTTGCGCAAGCGGTAAAGCAAATCACTGCGTAAAGTGGCCATAAACCACTGCGTCAAATAGGCAAAAAGTGACTTCAGGAAATAGAGCAAAATGGCAAGCGCAATCAGCAGGGTGATGGAAGTGGAGAGATTGGTGAAGTCGAGGTAAACATCCAGCCGCGATACCACATACGACGAAACAGGGCTCAGATTAGAGAGCTGTCCTGTAAAGAGCAGTTTGCAGAAAGGTTCTATCAAAAGATAAACACAGAAAGTCAGCAGGACGGAAAGAGCGTTGAAGAGAAAAACCAACAACAGACTTCCGGCATACTGCCTTACCAATTGCGAAAGGAATGACTTTCTGTTTGACATTATTTATATCTGTAAAAAAAGACAATAAAAAAGGGAGTTGTGTTGTATCGCACAACTCCCTTGCATTGTATAGTCAATCTAATTACTTAGAGATGACAAGTTTCTTAGAGAGGGTCGTATTCTCACCCTTCACCTGGATGAAGTACACGCCAGGAGTGAGGTTGCGGACCTCGCGGCTGTAGATGTACTCGGAACCATCGAGAGTGACATTGTCCTTAGCGACAACCTGACCAGCAATGTTGACCACATTGATAGAGGTCTCACCGGTGACACCATTGATGCGAGCGTTGACAATGCTGTTGGTCGGGTTCGGATAGACGAACATAGAAGCATTGTTGGACTCAACGTCGTTGATGCCAGTAGTACCAGTGGTGATCAGAGAGAAGCCACCAGAAGAAACGGTGCTGCTACCAGTGACATTGATGTTGAAGACATCAGTTGCCAAAGTGTCATAGGAGGTTTCATTGAAGAACTCAGTACCACCTAAGGTAAGTGAAGCAGTAGAATCCAGATTGTAGTACATATAAGCATAGTCGTTATAGTAGGTATTCATCATAACGAGGTTATAATGAATCTCGTACTCACCAGGCTGCAAGAACTGGTTCACCGTTCTGTTGATAGGATTGTTAGTCAGATAGTGGAGGAAGAAGTAGTCATACTTTGAAGAGAGAGGAATGGTTGTATTACCAACACCCTTCGGGAAGTGGTTACTGGAAGCTGTCGTAGGATCGGACTGACCATAATTGAACTGGGAAACAAGATTCTTGACTGTAGTGCCATCAGGCATCAGCATATTATAGTTGTCCGTAATCACATATTGGGAGGTACCAGTACCGATAGCCTGAATATAATTACCAATACCTAACATCGGGACAATAGTATCGTTGCGGAAGATATCGAATGTGACAAAGACACGTTTACCTTCAGGAATTCCACAAGGATTAGCAATCATCCAAGAGTAGTCGGTCTTAGAATCAGTGGTCTCAGCCGTAATGGTGTGAGTCTCAGTGCCAGTAGCGGACTTGAAGATGAAGCGAGGTCTGTCAGATGCCATAATCGAGACAACATCGTCAGCAGCGAAGACGTAATCATCGGTGGTGACATTGTCAGCCGTTACAGACGTACAGTTATTGCTGTCCACAACAGTCAGCGTGAAGGTGAAGATGGAGTCAGCAGTGAGGCCGAGCGGAGCGGCATTGAAGGTGTAATTCTTCGCGCTAGATACGACAGTACCAGCAGCATCGGTCCAAGTATAGGACTTATAGACATAGCTGGAAGTCTCCGTCATCGTAGCGCTGCCATCCAAGCAGATGTAAGCGTCGGAAGCGATAGCAGGAACAGGCAACGGGTAAACCGTCACAACAGTGTCAAGCGTATCAGCACCGCAAGCGTTGGTAGCGATGAAGTACAACTTGGAACCATCCATAGCAGCAGTAGCGATTGTGGTCCAATCGTATGCAGTGGTTTCAGGAGCGAGGTTCCAAATAGTGTCAGTAGGCAGACCGTTAGTGTCAACCGTCATACCGGCAGGCTGCGTGAAGGCAACGCCTTCGCAAACGTCAAGCTTACCACCAGAGATCGGAGAAGTGATTGTCGGTTTGTCATTGACTCTGATCACAGCCTGGATCGTCTTGGTACCGCAGGAAGGAACAGCCGTGCTGGTAGCCGTCAAATTGATGGTGTCACCCTTGATATTCATATTCTCAGGAATACCATACAACTTGTTGGTAGTAGCATCGAATCCATAACCTGCAGGCAGAGTGCCGTCAACATCAAGAGTAGCATTCTCCACATTGAAGGCAATAGTGTCGATCGTGTCGAGACGGCAGACAACCTGATTCAGCAGAGCAGGATTGACAGCCGTAAGTTTGACAGTGTCGTTCACAACAATCGTCACATTCATAGTCTTAGTATCGCAAGCAGGAGTCTTATCGCTCGTAGCGGTAACAGTCACCACGAATGTACCAGCAGCGATAGGAGAACCCTTGATAGTGTCATTAGCGAAGGTAAGACCATCAGGTAACGTGGAAGTAGTAACAATTGCATTCTCAGCATCGATGGCTATCGGAGTGATGGCATCACCGAGGCAGATAGTATCCTTCTCAGGAGCAACAGCCAACTTAACAGTATCGTTAACAACAACCTCAATAGTTGCATTCTTAGCAAGACAAGCAACAGTTTGAGATGCCGGACTGGAAGCCGTAACTGTAATGTTATAGGTACCAAAGTTGGTCGGCAGAGCGTGGATAGTGTCATTGAGAGTGCTAGCAGTTGCGCCAAGAGCAGCATCAGCAGCGTAAGTAATCTCAGCATGCTCAACAGTCACGATGAAGTCCTTCGTCGGGTTGCCAAGGCAGACAGTGTCATACAACGGATCAACCGTGAGTTTAACAGTGTCGTTCACGATAATAACAGCATTCAGCTCTTTATTTCTGCAGTTAGGAGTATTCGTGCCATAAATCGTTATTCTGATTGTGTCGGCAGCTTCAGGAGTACCGGAAATCTTGTACGAAGTGCCGGAACCGGAAAGGGTAAGACCAGCAGGCAGCGTAGAAGTGGTAACAGTACCATTGGCAATCGTGAGATTAATATCAGTCATAGCAGCGCCAAGACAGAACTCTTGGTTCAACGGGCTGGTAGTGGTGAGAGAAACAGTGTCATAAACCTCAATCTGGACCGTAGCACTCTTATCACCACAGCCGTTAACATTAGCAGCGGTAATAGTAATTGTGAACGTGCCAGAGGCCTCAGGAGTACCCGTGATCTTACCATCAGCAGCAGAGAAAGCAAGACCAGTAGGAAGCGTAGAGGTAGTAACCGTAGCATTGGTAGAGGTGATGACAATGTCGGTGATAGCATCACCAAGACAAATGTTCTGAGTAAGCGGAGAGACAGTCAGAGTAGTGGTATCCTTAACCGTGATAGTGTCATTGATTGTCATAGAAGGACACGGAGAACCGACAACATTGGTGTTGGCAGTAATCGCAATTGCAATCGTACCAACAGCGGAAGGAGTACCAGTGATGGTCTGTGCAGCAGGATCAAAGGTCAAACCGGAAGTAGCCGGAGTGAACACAACGTCACCAGCCACCATAGCCAAAGCATTCGTGGTAGTAATCGTTATCGTTTCAATGGGCTGACCAAAACAAATAGATTGTTTAGGTTTGTCGATAGCAACATCAACAGTACCAACAACGAACACACCCATCGTGTCGAGCGTAAGGAAGGCAGGATCAGAACAGTCGTTCTTGGCAACGAAGCGGAAGGCATACTCACCAGCAGCGAGACCGGTGCCTGCAACCCATTCAGCCCAAGTGGTAGCGGTGACATCCTTGTACTCAATCTTGCACTCATTACCAGTGGTCGTGCCATGCCAGTTGACATTAGCTGCGGTAAGCGTAGGAACCGTAGGAGTAGAACCAGCGCAAATGGTATCGTTAGCCATTGTGGCAGCAGCAGCCAGCGTAGGAACGTTGGTAACAGTGAGACGCATAGGATCTCTATAGAGAGTATCGCAACCATTAGCACAATAAGGATAAATGGCCATACCATTCATATCCTCACGAACAGGATTGTTGATATTGAACGGTGTACCAGCAGTAAGAGCGTTATTCTTATTGATAGTAGTACCAGCAGCCACAATACGCCAGCCGTGTTGAGTAGCATTCTCGTAAGTGAAGCCATCACCAGAAGCGAGGATGATCTCACCATCACAATAGCTAGGATCAAGAGTGATAACACCAGACAAAGTAGGATTAGCGGAAACAGTGATGTAGTAAACCATGAAACTGTCACAACCATTCACGGCAGTATAAATGTCAAGAATCTCATAAACTTCAGATCCAGAAACCGGAGCAACCACAGTAGTGTCACCACCAGCATAATAAGTATAGGTGTAAGTGCCACAAGCATCGATACGAACCGTGTCTCTGAAGATCGGTTTGGAGATAACATTGATAGCGTCAGTGGTGGAACAACCATTGCTGTCGGTAACCGTCACGCAGAAAGACTTCGTCGTATTAGCAGCGATGTCGTATGCAGGAACAACAAACTCAGCAGCCGTTGTGTTGACACCATTAGTCCAGACGTGAGAAACAAGACCTGTAGGAACAACACCAATAGTGATAGCCTCATTCTCGCAGTTGAAGAAGTTGTTCGGGTCGCGAGTGGTCCAAGCGGAACCATTCACCACGAAGTGGACAACAGGCAGAGAGTCAACGCAGACATACAGAGTCTGGATAGCCTTACAACCAGTGAGAACGCTAGTGACTTCAACAGTGTACGTACAGCAGTGAACCATATCAGTAAGAATATCACAAGTATCAGCAGTGGAAAGAATCACACCTGCAGGACAATCATTATACCACACATAAGTGAAGACAGTATCATCAGCCAACTTGGGCGTAACAATAGCTTCGAGAGTGCCCTCTGCATTCTTACAAATACGGGCAGGACCATTGATAACAACGTCAGGAGCCTGATTATTGTCAAGACGGATAACAGCGGTACCAGGATAAGTACAATCAGTGAACGTGTCCTTAACCACAACAGCGTAGGAGCCAGCATCCAAACCAGTGAAAACATTGGTAGCAACATAAGTAGCACCACCGTCAATAGAATAGAGATAACTGGTAGGATTAGGATTAGCATTTACAATGTTGTTGATGGTAATCGTACCATTGTAGAGCGTGGAGTAGCAGAACTGGTTCGGAGTCGTGTCGATATCATAGGTAAGATCATAAGGAATGTGAGGAACATTAATGAATCTACCCGGCAGAGAATCGTACACACAGTTGTTAACAGTATCTCTGATGATGACAGTGTAATCGCCAACAGCAACACCAGTGAAGACATTGTCTGTCTGATAGGTAGCACCACCATCGATAGAGTATGACAAAATAGCGGAAGCTGCAGAAGAATGAGCCGTAACGGTAATAGTACCGAGAGCAAGACCAGCCTTACAGCTATAGTCAGGAGTAGAAACAACGGAGTCAATCGTAACCGGCGTCGGGATGAACGGCACAAAGACCGTATCGTGTTGGATACAACCCGTGGTGGTGTCGGTGATGGTAACGGCATAATGACCGTCCATCAAGGTGTACTTCGTATAGTCAATGGGCTCGAAGTGGTCAACATCGTAACCATAGTGGGTATGATCGAGATAGGTGAACACATATTGATACTGAGTGCCCTGAGGTTTGTTGATACGGATTTGACCGTTACCCGGTTTCGTGAGCGTCCAGACACAAGTGCTGTTAGGAACGATCGTGAAGTCCATCGGGAAGAATGCGCTGTCAAGCACCGTAACATTTTGAGGAGTGGTAGCGCAATGATAGTTAGTCATAGCATACACGGAGTAGGTACCATTGTCGAGACCGGTAATGGTAGAACCAACTTCAACACCATTCACGAAATAGGTGAAGGAGGAGTAGTTGACATTGGTAGCAGTGTCAAGGCCAATGATTGCACCATTCTTCATAGAATCGCAATGGAAGTTAGCCGTGGAAGTGTAGACAATAGAAGGATAAGTAAAGTCAGTAGCAACAGTGGTATCCTTCTGATAAGTACACTGGGTAGCTGCATTGTACACATAAACAGTGTAGTTGCCAGTATTCAAGTTGGTGAAGGAAGGCATCGTGTCACCAGCTGCATTCACAAGCGTGTAGAGAGCAGCTGCGGAGGTGACGGTGATGGTACCCGTACCGATGGTGTCATTACAATCGAGGTCAGGAGTGATGGCCAGGGTGAACGGGAAGACAGGCTTGCGCATTTCAATCACAACGGTGGTGTCGCGATAACAATGCGTAGTATTGTCAAATTTTCTAACAGTATAAGAACCTTCAGTCAACTTGTTATAGTCGGCAGCAGCGATCTCATTGCCGAGAGTATCCGTAACCGTGTAGGTGAAACCAGCAACAGGCGTGATAGCAATAGAACCGTTAGCAACAGTGCAGTTGGTGCGATGGTTGGCAACAACCTCATTGTTGGCAAAAACAGGAGCGGCAGAACTGTCGGGAACAACGATGGTATCATTAATCTCACAACGAGTGATAGGATTGTAGATATTCAAGGTATAGGAACCAGCAGGCAACAAGTCGAAGCTACGGAAGCTGTTGTTACCACGCCAGGTAATACCATTGAGCGTGTATTCATACTTGGGATCGGTCATATTCAATCTGACAACACCATTGTTTGTACCACAAGTAGTATTCGGGGTAATCGTCATAGAAGGAACCGGAGGAGTGATGCGGGCATCGTTGATGACAACCGGACCTGCGGTATAATGACAGTTGAAGTTTGTGGTCACCTCAACATAGTAGGTGTCTTGATACAGATAGTTGAACCAGAGGTCGCTCTCAAGGGTGTGGTCATAGACGTGGGTCTCGTTACCGCAAGTATCGAGAGAACCATCATCAAGGGTATTGACATGCATAGCCACGTGATAGGTGTAACCGTCAACAGGATAAACAACGTCAACAGTACCGTGCCAAGGAGCCGTACAATAATCATTGTGCGTGTAAGGAGCAACGGTAAGGACAGAATCAAGGTAAGAAGCCGGGAGAACGGTGTCGCGAACGACATTGGCAACTGCAATAGCAGCGGTCTCACAACCATGGATGGTGTGGAGGTCGTAAGCATAAGTGCCATGGGCAACCGTGTCGGCAGTGGTGTAAGGCAGAGCGTGCCATTCAGTCTCACCGTTCAGACGGATGCTGTCAATTTCACCGTTCACAACAGTAATGGTGATGGAACCATTGGCGTGAGCGTTATCGCAATAATTGTTCGGAGTGGTAGTGACCAAAACGTCAGCGGCAACAGGCTTGTGATAGACAACGAGGTCGATATCGTCAGTAGCCTGGCAACCCATAGCATCGGTAACGACAACCACATTGTGACGGTTAGCAGTTTCAGTAGGATTCACATCCAGCGTGTTGGCAGTGGTAGTGTTATTCCAAACCACAGTGTAAGGAGCAACACCGTCAAGGGTGGTAACGCTCAAAGTGGTGGAGTAAGGATAGCAGCTGCTGTCAACAGTAGCGGAAATAGTAGTGGAGATACGCGGCTCGGGGAAGCAAACTCTGATGGTATCATAAGCGGCAGGACCACACTTAGGAGTAACAGTGATGATGACATCCGTATTCACACCAATGAGGGAACCGGGAGCAGGGTTTTGAGACACAACAGTGCTATCCATATTCCAACAATCATCAGAAACAGTGGTAGCATTATACAGAGGTCTGTAGTCCGGAATGCTGATCTTACAGTTCGGGGCATTGATAGCGATAGTGTCCGTAGGCATATTCACGCTCAAAACCGGAGCGTTTCTGTCAATAGCATGGATGGAGTACTGGGCTTGAGTGATACAACCCATAGTGTTGGTGACCGTAGCAGTAGCCGTATAAACACGGTCACAAATATTCTCGTTCACAGCGATGAAGGAGAAGGAATTGGTGGAGGTGTAGTCGATAGCCTCACCAGACCAAACATAAGTCAGAGTATGATCATAAGAATACGGGAGGTTGTCGGTAGCCTGTGCTTCGAGCAGGTAGTGACCGAAGGTCGGGCAAACCTCATAAGGAGCGGCGTGAGGATAATCGTCATTGTTACGATCCTCAACAATGTTCACAGTAGGAACAGGGAAGAAGTGGATAGCATTGGACGTATCAGAAGCCACACAGCCGTATTTATCGGTAACCGTCATAATGAACTGGGAAGAGGTATAGTAAGAACCACCAACCAGAGCATAAACATTAATAATGGTAGGATCTGCAGTGTAGATAATACCAGACTCTTCGGGTTTCGGATCCTGTGACCACTCATATTGATAAGGGCTGAAACCGTTGTAAATCATCAGAGTGTCGAAGGTGACGGTAACGGTGTCATAGTTACAAACCTCATAGTCAGGAGTGAGGGTGGCACCGTGTGCGATGTTGATAGCGGCAGGTTTGAAGAGGAGAGCCACAACCGTTCTGGCGGAAGTGTTACCGCACTCGTCGGTGATGGTAGCCTCGATGGTCACCATATCCGTGTTAGCGAAAATGTCAAGGTTGCCGTCAGCGACCACATTGGTGCTGCCCATATAGAAATGAATGTTGCTGTCAGCGACAGAAGCGTTACAACCAGTGGTGAAAGTATGGCTGGCCTTCAAAGCAGCAAGGAGAACGCTGCGGGCAGGAAGATTAGCCTTACAATCGTTGTTCAAAGGACGAACAGGAAGCAGGGTGTCAGGAGCACCAACGATGACCGGGGTCTGATCATTGACAATCGTGACAGTCTGGGTAAGGACGTTAGACTGGTTGCCGCACTCGTCGGTAACATAATAACTACGGGTGACAACAGTCGTACAAGGAGCTTGGGTGGTGTTGACCGTAGCGCTGTAATGAATTTTATTCACATTGCTACAATAGTCATTCGTAACCTTAATAATAGAGGTAGAACCCGTGGCGCTCACATTGGCCATCGTATAAGGAGTGGTCCATGCAGCAGCGGTGGTGTCACAACCGGAAATTCTGACATTAGCGGAAGAAGCGTTTCTCCAAGCAATAGTCAGAGGTTGATGGTCAAGACCAGTCACCGTGAAGGTACGGATGATGGTAGCATGACAACCGTGGCTGGAAGTAGCCGTGGCTTCGACAACATAAGTGTCAGTCTGATCGCAACCAGGAGCAGTGATGGTGATGTTGGCCGTGTTGGTGTTCATATTCACACCATTCTTCTTCCAGACATAAGACCAAGTGACGTTGGTACCGACACCCGTCGTAGCATTCGTATTGGTCACTTTCACATTGCTGTGCAGCGTGTTGGTGGAATGCGGACAAGGAGTAAGGACGGTATCCTCAGGATTGTAAGCCAACACAGGAGTAGCCCAGAACTGGAAGGTAACAGTCACACCATTGTCAGAATAGGTGCCCGTAGAAGGAGCGTAAGAGAAAGCCGTCAACTTCACTGTCTTGTTAACGTTGTTTTGGTAGATGTCGTGAAGGTTAACGGTGTAGGAATTGGTCGTAGCCACAGGGGTGCCGGTAGCAGTGGTACCCGTGAACCAATGAATCTCTTGAGCGCAGTTGTTGATAGTCGTATTGTTCAGCTTGGCTTTGATCACCTGAATGGAGCTCGGGGTGATTTCCTCATTACAATATGTATATTGTGCGGAGGTGTTGTCAAGAACCGGAGGTATGATCGGGAGCACCGTCACAGTGAACGTGTCGGTGTAACCAGTACAGGAAATGTCAACACCAGGGATAGTATCATAAGTGTTCACCTGATACACATAATAAGTAGTAGTACCCACAACTCCCACATTAGGCAGAGCGGGGGTAGTGGTGAAATCACCAGTATTACCCTTTCTCCAGTATCTCTGATAGCTCAACAAACCCGGAGCGTCGGTATGGACAGCGGGAGCGAGGGATTCAATGTTGGCAACGGTAAGGGGCTCGTTTCTGCAAATGATAGTGTCGTGTGCAACGATGTCAGGAGTGATGCGAGTTTGGAAGTCGAGCAAATCGATAGAATCTACTTGCCAGTGGCCGCAGGTATAAGTGCCGAAAAGCACATTGTACATACCGGTCTGGGAGTACATAGCTTGAGGAGAACCATACAGATACTGATCGCGTTCGCAAATAACTTTCTGGGAATTGGTGTTCACAAGGTAGTGGATAGAGTCTTGGGCCAGAAGGGCGCCGCAGCAGCTCTGGTGACCGCCGATGACACCGTCTTGGGCGTCACTGCTCCAGATATTGAACTCAGAACCATTGGTACGCTCGCGCAGACCAACGACTAAAGAGTAGTTACCAACTTGTTTCCAACGGAGACCGATGCGGGTCTCAGCATTAGCGAAGAAATCCAGGTAGAAGAAATCGAGATGATAAGCGTGGGCCAGATTGACGTGGCCTTGAGCGGAGAAACCATAGTCGGCATAAGGATAGGTCGCGTCAACAACCATAGAACCGGGATAACCGCCGACGCAGTTGTTCGCCACTTGGTGACAAACACCATTACCATAAACCGGACCGCCTAACCAGCGGTTGTGGGCCGGGGTGGCATTTATGTCATCCGTGTTGGCGAGTTGGGTGAATTTGGTGTAGATGAACACATCCACGTAATCGGACAAATCAGCATCCTGTATGAGCTGACCATTGTTGTACAACTTCCATTCCAGAGACACTTTCGTGTTGCCGGGGAGATTGCACGTGTTGTCAAATCTCACACGATACCAGTCCGTACGGTCACCGATGATCTGGTTGGTGGAACCGTTGGTCACGCTGATGTGGTTGACCGCATCAACACGGGACATCGTGTTGTAGAGCACGAGAGGATTCCCGTGGCCCGGAAGAAGTGCTGAATCGCCAGGAGTGATCCCCAAGTTGGAGATGTCCTGAACAGTGTCTGGCTGCATGTTCTCCAACCAGAAACAGCAATTCGTTGTCACCTGTGACTTGGCAGTAAACCCTGCCAGAACAAGCAACATGCTTAAAAAGCAAATCGATAATAGTTTTTTCATACTGTTACTTTTAAATTGTTATTGATTATATTATTTCTTTTTTTCTCTTATCAGTCTGTCTTAAAAGATTATACACTATTATACATTTCACTAAAATTTCAACTTGCAAAAATACATTTTTTTTTTACACTTTACCCTTTCCCATCATTTTTTTTATTTTTTTTTCTGGGGAAGGTCGCAAATTGAAGCTTTTTTTAGTGGTTTCCACTCTTTATATTTACCTAATTTTATTTATATATGCCTATTTATCAATTATTTACATTAAATTTCCTCTTGACAATTTATCAACAAGGGTGTTTGAATTTTTATACTATCCCGCCAAAAATAAGTTACAAAAAAAACTCCTCCCCCCCCAACAACACCCCCATAGTACAAAAAAGTCCCGCCAAAATAGCGGAACTTACTTCTATACATATATGTATATATATACAATTTGTCATTAGTCTCCGATCTCAAGTCTTAAATCTTAAGTCTCGAGTCCGAGCTCAGCTACCGCACAATCTTGAACTCCGTCCGGCGGTTAGCCGCCCTACCCTCCTCCGTGCCATTATCGGCTATGGGCTGGCGCTTGCCATAACCGTGATAACTCAACCGTGCGCTGTCGATGCCGTGTTGGACGATATAGTCATATACTGCCTTGGCACGGTTCTGCGAAAGCCGGTCATTATACTCGTCACTGCCCTGGTCATCCGTGTGGCCGCCAATCTCAATATTCACTTGGTTGTGTTGTAGGTAGTCCACCAACCGATCCAGTTCCTCAAACGACTCTGGCTTCAAGTCGCTGCGGTCAAAGTCAAAGAAGATGTTCTTCAACACCACAACCGTGCCCACTTCCGCTTGCTGCAATTGAATGTCCTTCAAGTAAGGCTGCAAAGAGGTGTAGGATTTCTCGACCTGGAAGTTCTCGGAATAGAAGGGGTAACCCTTCGCCGAAACGTTCAGCAAAACATTGCTGCCCGTCTGGATACAGGCCAGGTACTCGCCCGTCTGCACATCCGACTTGGCCGTGTACAACGGTTGACGCGTCATCAGGTCCACCATCTCAAGTGAAGCCTCCACCGGCAAACCCGTTTCCTTGTCGGTCACCCTTCCCTTCACATAAGTAACAGGGTTCGGACGAAGGTTGTCGTCCAAGACAAAACTATAAAGGTCCAATCCGCCATATCCTCCATCTTTGTCGGAGGCCATATAGGCCATTGTACCCGCAGCATTGATGAAGATATTGATCTCATCGGCGGCGGTATTGATGGGATAGCCCAGATTCTGGGGCTCACTCCAAGTGCCGTCCGGCTGAAGCGTGGAATAGTAGAGGTCATAGCCACCCATACCCACGCGACCATTGGAGGCAAAGTACAGGGTACGACCATCACTGTGAATGAACGGAGCAGCATCATCACCGGGAGTGTTGATGACTGCACCCAGATTCTCCGGAGCCGTGAAGGCGCCTTCTGCCGTCATCGTGGTTTTCCAGATGTCCATTCCGCCAAAACCGCCGGGGCGCGCTGACACAAAATATATCGTCTTGCCGTCAGAAGCCATAGAGGGCTGCGACTCCCACTCACTGGTATTGACCGGTGCGCCAAAGTTACGGGGTCTCGACCACTTGTCACCAATCTTTTTGGACCAATACAGGTCGCAACGTCCCATACCATAGTCGGTGTTGCACATTGTATAGAGCAGATAGAAGCCATCGGGGGAGATGCACTGCGCCCCTTCGTTGTAACTGGTCCGAATGGGCGAGCCGAACGCCACGCGGGGTTGCCAATCCTGGGCTTCGCGCTTGGCATAGTACAAATCCTGTTCGGTAGCACAGAAGGCGCACACCGTCTTCTCATCCCTCGGGCGAGTGACGGTGAAAACCAGCGTCCCGTCGTCTGCCGTGATGGAAGCCAAGGATTCATCCCACTCCGAATTGACCTTGTCACCCAAATTGACCGGCTGGAAACGGACGGGGCTCGCCATTGCCTTGATGGCAAACTGGCAATTGGCCATTCCTTTCTGGGCATCCGACAAGACATCCGTATATTGCAGGCCCTTTTGCATAAATTTCTCGTAACAACTTAACGCTTTTTCATACTGTTGGCACTTCGCCCCTTCATTGGCGGCAATATAGTACAACAAAGGGTCCGGTTCCCCTATCAACTCAATGGCCTTGGTATAACACCGGAATGCCGAATCCGACTTGAGCGTGAAATTATAGATGTCACCCATCATTATATAGATATCGGAATAGGAGGGATCTTTGGCTTTCGCCTGATTCAAGAGGACAAGAGCCTTGTCGAACTGCTGGCTGTTGATGAGTTGCTGGGCTTTGGCACACATTGAAGCGGCTTTGGAAGGCTTTTGCGCCATCAAAGATTGAGGTATTATCTGCCACAAAGACAATAATAATATTATATATACTATTTTATAATATACTCTCATTCTATTCGGATTGTTTGGATTGTTGCCAGTATTCTTCCATTTGTTCCAAAGACATATCGGTCAATTTGACTCCTTGTTCCTTAGCTTTATCTTCTATATATTGAAAACGACGTATGAACTTCCGGTTGGTCTTTTCCAAAGCGTCATCGGGATTGATATGCAAGAATCTGGCATAATTGATCAATGCAAACAGCACATCCCCGAATTCATCCTCCATTTTGTCAGATTGTTTCTCCACTTCCGTCCTGAATTCTGCCATCTCCTCTTCCACTTTTTCCCAAACTTCATCCTTATTGTGCCAATCGAAGCCAACGCCATTGGCTTTTTCCTGAATTCTATAGGCTTTGACCAATGACGGGGCACTTTTAGGAACGCCGCCGAGTACCGATCTATTGCCCTCTTTCTGTAATTTTATTTTTTCCCAATTTTCGTGAACTTGCTGTGCATCCTGTGCCTGGGCCTCCCCATATATGTGGGGGTGCCGACGTATCAACTTGTCGCAGAGCTGATTGAGCACATCGGTAATGTCAAAAAGTTTCTCTTCAGAAGCGATTTTTGCATAGAAAACCAGATGAAGCATCAAGTCGCCCAACTCCTTGCACATATCTTTGTAATCCTTGTCCACGATAGCTTCGGAGAGTTCATAGGTCTCCTCGATGGTCAAGCATCGCAAGGTGTCAAAAGTTTGCACGCTATCCCACGGACATTTGGCGCGCAACTCATCCATAATATCCAGCAACCGCTGGAAAGCAGCTAATCTAACATCCATATTTTCAAAATATTATACAACAAGAAAGCCTGTCTTAGTAGGCGCGGGCAAACAGCACGCGCTGCTTGGAAGGCTTGCCTGTAAGGATGCACTTGCCATCCTCCAGAGGATTGTTGAAAGGAATGCAACGGATCGTAGCCTTGGTCAGTTCCTTGATCTTGTCTTCGGTCTCCGGAGTGCCATCCCAATGGGCATACACAAAACCAGGCTTGTTGTCAAGCAGATCCACAAACTCTTCCCAAGTATCAGCCTTGCGGGTGTTTTCCTTTTGGAAATTGAGGGCTTTCTCAAAGAGATTCTTCTGTATATCCTTGAGCAACTGTTGAATATGTTCCAACAAACCGTCGAAGGAGACCGTTTCCTTCTGGAGCGTGTCGCGGCGTGCAACTTCTGCCTCGTTGTTTTCCAAGTCACGGGGCCCGATGGCGATGCGCACGGGCACACCTTTCAGTTCATACTCATTGAACTTCCAGCCGGAACGCTTGGTGTCATCATTGTCGAATTTGACGGAAATGTTCGCTTCCTTGAGTTTTTGCAACAGCGGCTGTACTTTGTCGGCAATTGCCTGGCGTTGCTCTTCACTCTTGTAAATCGGAACTATAACAACCTGAATAGGAGCAAGATTCGGCGGAAGCACCAGACCGTTGTCATCGGAATGCGTCATAATCAAGGCACCAATCAAACGGGTGGAAACGCCCCAAGAGGTAGCCCAGACATACTGTTCTTTGTTTTCTTTATCCAGATATTTCACATCGAATGCCTTGGCAAAATTCTGACCAAGGAAGTGGGATGTGCCAGCCTGCAGGGCCTTGCCGTCCTGCATCAAAGCCTCGATACAATAGGTGTCAAGAGCACCGCCAAAGCGTTCATTGGGGGATTTTACGCCCTTTACGACAGGAATTGCCATAAAATTCTCCACAAAATCGGCATAAACGTGCAACATACGCTCGGTTTCTTCCACAGCCTCCTCGCGAGTGGCGTGGGCGGTATGGCCCTCTTGCCACAAGAACTCGGCCGTGCGCAGGAAAAGACGGGTGCGCATTTCCCAACGGACCACATTGGCCCACTGGTTGCACAAGATAGGCAGGTCGCGATACGAGTGAATCCAATTCTTATAGGTATCCCAGATAATGGTCTCCGAAGTGGGGCGGACAATCAGTTCTTCCTCCAACTTGGCTTCCGGATCCACCACAACGCCAGTGCCTTCGGGATTATTCTTGAGACGATAATGCGTCACCACGGCGCACTCCTTGGCGAAGCCCTTCACGTGGCTGGCCTCACGGCTGAAGAATGATTTCGGAATGAATATCGGGAAATAGGCGTTCACGTGCCCAGTATCCTTGAACATCTTGTCCAAAGTGGCTTGCATCTTTTCCCAGATGGCATAGCCATAAGGTTTGATAACCATACAACCTCTAACGGAGGAGTTCTCAGCCAGATCGGCTTGTTTCACAATGTCATTATACCATTGCGAGTAATTTTCTGCTCTTGTACAAAAATTTTTAGCCATTGATATTTTTTCTATGTTGAATTAACTTTTTCGTATTTTTGCCGTCTATTAAACTGTTTGCAAAAGTACGAAATTTAAAGACATAAGGAGGATACTATGAAAAAACTATTTTCAATTGCTTTATTGTCAGCAGCTTGTCTGCTAACAGCCTGTTCAACGGGCTCTTATGCCTATTATGATGATGTCTACACTACGTCTCAGGACCAGCAGTACAAGGCTCCTGTGGCGCAAAAATCCACTACAACAAAAGCCAATCAAGCAAGCGACAATGTCATACAACCCGATTCCATTATATATGAATATGACGAGAACGGCACGCTGATTGACACCAAAACCTACTATCCTGGCATCAGCGAGCCGCTCATCGAGTATGCTGAGACTAGCGCTGCCCAGCCGGCCACGTCCACGGGCAACACCTACATCACCAACAACTATTACGATGAGGACGATTACTATGATTATTATTACACCTCCCGCATCCGCCGTTTCCACCGCGACCTCTACTGCGGATGGGGGTATTATGATCCCTTCTACACCAATCTCTATTGGTATGATTACAACCCATATAACTGGGGTGTAAGCATTTATATGGGTTATAACTGGTGGTGGCCTAGCTATGCATACCGTCCATATTATTATGGTTACGGCTGGTATGACTACGGCTTCACATACGGTTGGGGATGGGCTTATCATCATCCTTACCATCACCACTATTGGGATTACGGTCACGGATGGTGGCATCACAACCACTGGATGGCCGCCAACTACTATCACAACAACTATGACCACAACAACACGTTTTATTACGGGCATCGCAACAACGTAGGTCCCTCTCTGGGTAACAGCAGCCTTGGCCGCGGCGACCGTCCGAGAGACTATGACCATCCGGGCGACTACGGCAACAGCGACAACAGCAACCGCTACTCCGTAGTAACCTCATCTCCAGCCAGTTTCAACCAAGAGTACAGCGCTTTGTCCGCCCGCTATTCCGTATCGGGAGGCAACACAGGCAATGCTGGCAACAGCACTACCGTCTCGCGTTCTTCCGCAGCCAAAACGCCCAGCACCTCTTTGGACAAGCCGGAGCGCCCGACCACTGTCACGCCCGCAACAAACGACAGCAGAACTGAGAGCCGTCCGGCCACGACTACGACTGTAACAACCCCGGCCACCAACAACCGTCCGGCAACACCCGCTACCCCGGCTACCAACAACCGTCAGGTTACGCCGGCCACCACACCCAGCACTAACAGTCGTCCCTCCGCAACCACGACTCCTACCACTAACAATCGTCCTGTCACAACGACCTCATCGCCGGCTCGCACCTCCAGTTCCGCCACTACCACGCCGAGCTCCAAGCCTAACAATACGACCACGGTGACA
This sequence comes from uncultured Bacteroidales bacterium, assembly GCA_900315705.1. Classification (GTDB taxonomy): domain Bacteria; phylum Bacteroidota; class Bacteroidia; order Bacteroidales; family WCHB1-69; genus F23-D06. The sequence continues at coordinate 68,743 of ONAB01000003.1, forward strand.
CGTGTTGTCACGCGTCCGTCCTCTTCCACGAACTCCAACGCAAGAACCTCAACTCCAAGCAGTTCCAACACCCCGTCTTCTTACTCAAGACCTGCTTCATCCGGTTCTTCACAACCCTCCAGGCCAAGTTCTTCCTACAGCCGTCCCAGCTCTTCGAGTTCCTCCTCAAGACCTAGTTCCTCGAGCTCGTCGCAACCGCGTTCCAACTCTTCCTACTCGAGCCCAAGCTCCTCCAGCTCTTCTTACTCGAGACCGAGTTCCTCCAGTTCCTCGTATTCCAGACCTAGTTCTTCGAGCTATTCGCGTCCCAGTTCATCCTCATCCTCTTCCAGCAGATCCAGTTATTCTGGCTCTTCATCCAGCAGCCGCTCGAGCTATTCAGGATCCTCCTCTTCGAGCAGATCCAGCTATTCGGGTTCCTCCCATAGCAGCTCCAGCAGCTCATCACGCAGCGGAAGCTCCTCTTCCGGAAGTTACGGTGGCAGACGATAAAACATCATTTTTAACAAAAAGCATTGGATAAGAAAATGAAAAAATATTGGATTTTACTGTTATGTTTCGGCTTTTTCGCCTCCTCTTTTGCCCAAGGCGACTACGAAGCATTCCGTTTTTCCCAGATTGACTATATGGGCACCGCACGCTATTTGGGCGCCGGTGGCACATTCGGCACCGTGGGCGGCGACTTCTCCGGCTTAAGCACCAATCCTGCCGCCATAGGATTGTACAAACGCCACGAGGTTTCCTTCACCCCGATGATGCTCTCCTTTTTCAAAGACAACACCACCTACTACGGGACCAGCAATTTCACGCAAAACCCGAAATACACTGTGCCGCAATGCGGTCTTGTAATTGCCACTTCCATTGACAATTCCAACTGGAAAGCCTGGCAATTCGGCTTCGGCTACAACCGGATTATGGACTATAACAACACCTTCCGTGCAGATGGAACCCCAGACGCATCCTTCATCAGTCCCATCTTGGCCAATGCCAATGGCATCAATTACAACCAGTTGACCGCCGATGCTATGCTGGCGTGGAATACCTGGCTGATTGACACACTCAGAGGCCAAACCGACCGCTACTTCTCGCCGTTCAACGACGCCAACCTCAACCAAACCGCTATTGTCAAGCAGTCCGGCGCAATTGACGAAATGAGTTTCACCTTCGGTGGCAACTACAACGACAAACTCTATCTTGGCATCTCTTTGGCCATTCCCTTCCTGGACTACACGGAGCAGACCGTCTTGACGGAATCGCCCGCCGACGCAGATGATTTAATGGGTATCACCTCCTACAAAGTGCGCACCACCCAGCGCGACCGTGGCGCAGGCATCAACGCCAAAATAGGTGTTATCTATCAACCCATCAATTTCTTAAGACTGAGCGCAGGCATTCAGACGCCCACCTATTTCTGGAAAATCAGAGACTACTACAATAGAGAGATGACCTCATACTGGAACATTCCCGGCATCTCTGACAACCAGCATCACGAATACACATACAGCTACCAATTCGCCCTTTCCACACCTTTCCGCTTCAATGTAGGTACCGCTTTCCTGATTAACAAACGTGGGTTCATCTCTGCAGAATACGAATTTAATGATTATAGAATGGCCACGCTCTACGCCAACGACTACAACTTCTCTGATGAAAACAATATGATCCGGGAGAAATACGGCATTTGTCACTCTGTCCGTGTGGGCGGCGAGGTGAACTTGACACCCAAGTTCGCGCTCCGTGCTGGTTATAACTTCAAGTCATCGCCATATCTCAACAGCAGCGAATGGTCTGAGGGGTTCAACGGCAGCGCGCACTACGGTTCCATCGGGTTCGGATACCGCAACAAGTTCCTGTTCGTGGATTTGGCCTATATCCTCAAGTTCTCCAAAGACAACTACACCCTTTACCAACCCACCGCACCTGTACAAATCAAGAACACGACGCACAGGGTGGCCGCTACCATCGGATTCAAGTTCTAACCTGAGGAAATGAGGAGATTCATCCTTATACTGCTAACCATAGTCGCTCTTGGCTTTTCATACGCCCAAGAGCGACCTTCTTATATACTGCCGCCTTGCGACAACTTCACCGTTGACCTACACGGCAACCTCTATCTATGGAAAGATGCAGTATTGGAGAAGCACTCCGAAACCGGAAAAGTATTGGCCCAATACTCCAACCCCTCCTTGGGCACCATCCGCTCCGTGGATGCCAGCATTCCCTCCAAAATCCTTGTTTTCCATCAAGAATCCGGAACGCTGGTTTTATTGGACAACACTCTTTCGCCAGCAGGGAACGCTCTATCCTTGTTCGATCACAATCTCTACTCCATCACATTGGCAGCATTTGCAGGCACCAACCGCATCGCTTTGTTCGATGACGCCGCGCAACAACTGCTGCTCACCGATTTGGACCTGAACATTGTCAACTCCACCCCTATCGATGCGGGGTCCGACTTTCATCCTGCCTTGATAGATGTGTCTCTCGACAAGAACATCCTATTGTCAGACTCTCTTTTGGGCATCCTTTTATTCGACAAATTCGGCTCTTTTGAAAGGAAACTCCCCTTAACAGGCGTGAAATCCTTACAAATGCAAGGCGAGCATCTATATTACCTGCAAGAAGGCAACCTATACAATTACGACCTGTCGGCTTTGGACATCATCCTCGTCGCGAACGGGCTCTCTGATGTCAAGGCATTCCGGCGCACCAATTCCACATTATACCTTCTCAATGACAAAGGGGCCCTGATTCAGCGACCCGTGTTGAGATCAAGAAGATAAAACAAGATGAAAAGACTGAAAACATATTTGACCATTGTGTTGATGGCATTTTGCAGCATCACGGCAAACGCCACTTACCTCTTGATTCCTATGGATATGGAGCAGGAGAACCATCTGAAGGCTTACGGCATCGCTTATTTTGCTGTGGCGCACCAAGTGGATATGAGCTGGCTGCTCAATTACCGTGGGGGCAGTTTTATGTGCGCCTACAACTCCTCCATTGAGGACGAGTGTGTCATCCGAGGAGTCTCTTATCAGGTAATCGCAGACATTCAGGCGCAAGGTATCTTGGCAGAGGTGTCGGCCACAGAGAACAATATGAATGAGATTCGACTGACCAAGGAGCCGAAAATCGCGGTATATTCGCCGAAAAACAAGCTTCCCTGGGACGATGCCGTCACCTTGGTGCTGACCTACGCCGAAATTCCCTACACTGTTTTATACGATGATGAAGTCATCAAAGGGGAACTGCCCAAATACGACTGGCTGCACCTTCACCACGAGGATTTCACCGGCCAATACGGGAAATTCTGGGCTAACTACCGGAACGCCGCCTGGTATCAGGAGGATGTCAAGGAGCAAGAGGAGCGTGCCGCGCAACTGGGGTACGCCAAGGTCTCCCAGATGAAACTGGCCGTGGCCAAAGGCATCCGCGACTTTGTGGCGGGCGGCGGGTATCTGTTTGCGATGTGTTCCGGTCCCGACAGCTACGACATCGCGCTGGCGGCCGAGGGCGTGGACATCTGTGATGTGATGTTCGACGGCGACCCGATGGACCCGCAGGCCCAAAGCAAGCTCAACTATGACAATTGCTTCGCCTTCACCAACTTCAAGATTGAGACCAACCCGTATGTGTATGAGGTTTCCGACATCGATGTTAACCCCACGCTGCATATGACCAACAAAAGCAACGATTTTTTCACGTTGTTTGAGTTTTCTGCCAAATGGGACCCTGTTCCGACAATGCTGTGCCAGAATCATCTCTCGGTAATACCCGGTTTTATGGGACAAACGACAGCTTTCCGCAAGGAGTTAATCAAACCCACGGTAACGATAATGGGTGAGTCGGCGCAATTCAACGAGGCGCGCTACATCCACGGGGAATACGGGAAAGGAACGTGGACCTTCTATTCCGGGCACGATCCAGAGGACTACCAGCATCTCATCAACGATCCTCCCACCGACCTGAATCTCTTCCCGAATTCGGCGGGTTATCGGCTCATTCTGAACAACGTATTGTTCCCGGCAGCCAAGAAACAGCAGCAGAAAACCTAAACAATCCCCAAGGTTTGTTTGATTTTGGAGGTCAGAATATCGATACCCTTTTCGTTATGGCCTCCAACAGGAATAATGATATCGGCCATCCGCTTTGATGGCTCGATGAACAACTCGTGCATCGGTTTGACGAACTGTTGGTAATGCACGATGGACTTGTCGAGGCCGCGTCCGCGTTCAATGACGTCGCGCTGGATAATGCGAATCAGGCGCTCGTCGGCATCTGTATCGACAAATACTTTCAAGTCGAGTGTTTGGCAGAGCGACAAATCCGCGAATATCAGAATACCTTCAATGATCAGCACGTCGCAGGGTTGGACGGGGATAGTTTCCCGGCTTCTCCCGCAAGTGACATAGGAATAGATCGGCATCTCCACAGGATTGCCCATTTTCAGTTGATTGATATGTTCAATCAGCAGCGGCCATTCAATGGCAGAGGGATGGTCGAAATTGATTTTCTCCTTCTCTTCCTGAGGCAGGTTGCCATTATCCTTATAGTAGGCATCCTGACTGAGCACGCTGACGCGCTCTTTAGGGAGGCTTTGAATGATTTTTTTCACCACGGAGGTCTTTCCTGAGCCGGATCCACCGGCAATGCCAATGACTAACATATATATAGTATAATATTAATGGTCCGCAAAAATACACAAAAGAATTGGATTGTGGGCATAGTTTTTATAAAAGAAAGAAACGGGAGTTTGGGAGCGGGCAAAAAAAAATCACGCGACTTGCGTGATTTTGGAAGTTGCCCCGATAGGACTCGAACCCATACAAACAGAACCAGAATCTGCTGTGCTACCATTACACCACAGGGCAAAAGTTTGAGCGCGCAAAAATAATAAAATTTTTGAAACGCGCTCAAACTTTAGAAAATTTTTTTTCAAGCTACAAAGAGCACCTCGTACCAGAGATATCCGTCCAACACAACTTCCTTATAGTAAACGTTATCCACCTTGTAGTACACTCTTCCTTCGAGTACGATGGTCTGGTAGTTGCTGGGCAATTCTGCCACCAAAGCTCCGACCGGGGGTGCCACAACGACGTAGTCATTACGTCTCGGCAGGAAGAAAGTGCCATCATCATAGTAGTAAGTGACATTTCTGTAAACAACCACCACGGGTCTCCAGGTGTGGAAAATGGAGTGCGCGATGACGGCGCCAAGCGGGGGTCTGCAGATCACATAGTAGCCGTTGAGCATCGTGCAGAAGACACTGTTGTAGTAGTAGTAAGGGATGCCTCCATAGTACACCGGACGGATGTGGTGAGGGACACTCATATGGCCGCCGAAGTTGTGGTGATTGGGGTGCATAAACGGGTTGTGGTTGTAGTGACCCAATCTTTTGTTGTCATCATACCCCTGCGGAACCGGCTGAGGCTGTGCTACACCCTGACCGTTGTATCCTCTCTTGGCTTCTGCAGAACTGTTGGTGGCCGTGCTGGCAACTCCAGCGCTTTGACGGGCAGACGTGGACGTAGAGCTTGCAGGCGTTGCGGTGGTCGTTCTGCTCACCGTAGAGGATGAGGAGGTCGGCTTAGCCGCAGAAGAAGTCGCCGAAGTGGCCGGTCTGCTAGCAGAGGAACTGGAAGTAGCCGGTCTGCTGGTGGCAGCGCTGTTGGAAGAGGGCTGGTTCGTATTCACGCGGCCGGCACTCGTGCTGGTGCTGGTGGCGGGCTTGGCCACTGTGGATGTTGACGTACGGGACGTATTCACAGAGGAACCGGAAGCCGTGGAAGGACGAGAAGTGGTCGTCGTGGAAGGGCGTGACGTGCTGGTCGTGGAGGGACGAGAAGTGGTCGTCGCGGAGGGACGAGCCTGACCCGTCGAAGTAGGACGATCCAAAGACGTCTGAGCTCTTTGATAGTTAGTGTTGGCTTTACTCATCTGAGTATCACCTTTTCTTTCCTGGCGGGCTGCCGTGGTTTGGGATTTGCCAGCCGAGGAAGAGGAGTTGGTTCTTGAGACCGGTGCTTGTCCCATCACATCTACTGCTGAAAGTGCCAGCAAGCTGATGATGCCTAAGGAAATGACTAACTTTTTCATTGCTGTAGTTTTTAATTGGTTAAACAACGCTCATTAAGACGTTAAAAAAACCTAAACGTTTAAGAACTACCGGGAGACCACCATTTTTTTCTCGTAGATCAAATTATCATTCTGACAAACAACTATATATATACCATTGTTCAAAGAAGAGACATCCATCTCGCAGGATTCCTGGTCTCCAAAAGTTCTCTGAAGAAGCATTCTGCCAGCCATATCATAGACTCTTACCAGCGTTTCACCGGAAGTTTGGGGCATCTGCAAATGCACCTTGTCCTTAACAGGATTAGGGAACAACTGCACCTGGCCGGGGATTCTTTCCGCTATGGAACTCTCACCGTGAGCGCGCCAATTAAGTTTGAACCCGTCTCCGGACAGATAGTTGTCGGAATGGAAAGTGACGTGCACTTTACGGGAAGGGATTGTAAAATCTTCTGGAATCTCACTACCAGAAACCTCTTTGACCAATTCCGAGGGATTGACTCCTATGTTGAAGAAATAGAGTTTGTCTTCGGGGCTTATATCCAAGGAATCGAAGGAGAACGTGATGGCAGTCACATCCTGGATATTCAGCACCCAAGTGCATTCCATATTCGGGGCATACTGGAGCGAACCGCTTCCGTCCACAATTGTTCCAGTATCCTCCACGTGCAATCCAGAGTTGCAAATCTGAATATTTCTATGGAAGTCATAGCTCAGCCGCCATCCGGAAGCCGTAACCGAATCATCAGAGACAAACACAATCAGCAGGCTATCGGTATTAAAATTATAGGTAGTAACCTCCGGTTTTGAGCCGGAGAGAGAGAGCAGCAAGCTATCGTTTTTGTCATAGATAGACAATGAATCCTGGCCTTCTTGGGTGTCGAATGCTTGAATATTAATGGTAACGAAGTTCGCATTCTCGGCGGCAATCAAGTAGGAGCAGTTGGAATTATTGGCATAGTCCAGATTTCCGCTTCCGTCCTCAAGGGTGCCCGACTCGGCGTGGATTTCGCGAGTGGTGCAGTAATAGGGATACTGGGTTTCAGGGGGATACAAGCCGAAGATGGCCGACTGGCCGCTGCCATAGCCATTTACAGGGTTGGACCCGCTAGAACGGACGGTATAGTAGCCGTTGGAGGTACCACCCCAGCCGAAATTGAAGTGCATCAGGTTATCGCTATTATAGCCATCACATACAAAGGCGTGACCGCCTTCGTTGGAATAGCCAGAATAATAGACGGGCCGGCCGACATTGAGATCGTTTTTCAGTTTCTGGATCCACTGGGTGCTGGAGTAGTTGTGTTTGGACTGGTAGTTGCAGCCGGTTTTATATCCAAAATAGGTGACCATAGCATTGGGAACATCGGAGGAATAGGCGCCTGAGCCATCAGCCGCATAATGCATATCAACCGAGGTTGCGCAATGGAAGATGAGTTTGGCAACCTCATTGTTGTAATGGTTCAATTGGTCTTCCATTGCCTCGTAGCAATAGCGTTGCTGGCCGAAATTCACATAGAAATTGCCATAATCCGTATAGTTGGTGTGAGAACCGGAGCCTTGGGTAGGATAACGGTAATAATAGAGAATCATTGCCATTGCGACCGCCACACAGCCGTTGGGGGTGCGGGAATTATAGCCGCCCGGGGATTCGTAATCAATGGGAGAGTATGCATTATAGTATTTATTCTGATTCCAACGGGCAGTGATAAGCGGAGAAACCACCTCAACTGTTTCATCGTTAACGCCCCTATCTCTTAACGCATTCCATTGCGCTGCGACATCGGGAGCTGCCTGCTGTTCACTTTCCCTGACGGCACGAATGTCGTTTTGGTATTCTTCCAGGAGGAAAAGGGCGCCGGGAGCGGCAGTGGCATAATCGAAATTGCCGTCAAAGGAGTAAGCTAAGACGGGCTCCACGGCATCATCGCCTGCAAGCACCAGAAAGCCGTGGTCAAAATTCAAGATTGCCAGCAAAGGATGCTGGGAATCACCCAAATATTGCACATCTTTCAAAGCAGAATTCATCGCCGCAGGACATAAGGTGGCGGCCTTTTGTCGGAAAGCGACCTCTCCATATTGAGACAAGTGTCTCTTTTCCACCGGATTGGCAAATGCCAAAACATTTGCAATCAAAAGTATCAGCAAGAAACTGAACGTTTTACAAGTTTTTATCATACCTCTAAAAAATAAGGTGGCAAAGATAAAAAAAATAAGGGCACTTGGCGCATCCTTATTCCCGTAATAAAAATCCAAATCAAGAGGGAATCAAAGCAATGGATCCATATCCACATCATCCCTTTCAGCGGGCGAGAGATTCCCGATGCTTCGCTGAATGGAGGAGATCAACGAGCCAATCATCTTGGTCAATTCCATCAATTGATTGCGAGAATACTCATAATTCTCAGGAGTAAACACGTCCAGGCGACGGGCCAGCTCAGTATAGACGACGCACTCTCTCACCGAACTTTTCGCGAGTTTCATATAATAGAGGAACTGCGATTTGTTACGGGAGGAGCCCTCCGCGGTCTGCAAGGCAATGGCATTGGCCGAACTCAGGAATGAGTCGCGGGACGAAGGTGCGAACTCGCCAGCGGCGAAAGCCAGTGTTTTGTGAAGCCAGACCGCATATTCCAAGGCTTTGGCATAGATTCTAAGATCTTCAAATCTGAAAAAACCGACATTGTTTTCAAGTTCCATAATAACAGTTTTTTATTAAGTTTTCAAAGCACAAAGATACAATAATTTTCGACACAGACTATAGGGCTTGGATTTTTTTTTGCATTGAAAACAGAGAAATCTGCATTGGCAATAATTTTGTATTTTTGCCCTCACATTTTCGACCTTATGCAAAAACCGTTGGCAGAGATATTGCGGCCTCACACCTTGGATTCCTACGTCGGTCAGGAGCACCTGATGGGCAAGGGAGCCGTATTGCGCACTGCCATCGAGAGCCACAACATCCAGTCGATGATATTCTGGGGTCCTCCCGGCGTGGGCAAGACCACCCTGGCGTTGCTCATCGCCGAGCAGACCGACTCTGACTTCTTCCTGCTGAGCGCCATCAACAGCGGGGTGAAGGACATCCGCGACGTCATCGAGAAAGCAAAGAAGTCGGAGCGGCGCGCGCTGCTATTCATCGACGAGATCCACCGTTTCTCCAAATCCCAGCAGGACTCCCTGTTAGGGGCGGTGGAGCAAGGCGTGGTGACGCTGATTGGCGCCACGACGGAGAACCCCTCCTTCGAGGTCATCTCCCCCCTACTCTCCCGTTGCCAGGTTTATGTACTGAAAAATCTATCACGGGAGAATCTGGAGCAGATTCTGAAGACAGCGACCGAGTATCAGGAAAAGCACCTTGGCTGCAAAATCGACCTGCAAGATACTGAGGCCTTGCTGCGCATTTCCGGCGGCGACGCCCGCAAACTAATCAACGCCATAGAGTTGGTGACTTGGATGATCAAGCCTGTGGACGGCGTCATCACCATTACCCGCGAGGATGTGATGCAGGTCATCCAGCAGAACCTGGCCCTTTATGACAAAAAGGGGGAGCAGCATTACGACATCATCTCGGCATTCATCAAGTCGATGCGGGGCAGCGACCCCAACGCGGCGGTCTATTGGATGGCGCGGATGCTGATTGCCGGGGAAGACCCGTTGTTCATCGCTCGCCGGATGGTTATCTTGGCCTCCGAGGACATCGGCAACGCCAACCCGAATGCGTTATTGTTGGCCAACAACTGTTTCCAGGCGGTGAATGTGATTGGGATGCCCGAAGCGCGTATCCCTTTGACGCAAACGGCCGTGTATTTGGCTTCATCCCCCAAAAGCAATGCTGCGATAATGGCCATCGACACGGCATACGCCATCATCAAGCAGACCGGCGACCTGCCCGTACCGTTGCACATCCGCAACGCGCCCACGAAACTGATGAAGGAACTGGGCTATCACAAGGGGTACCAATATGCGCACGATTTCGAGCACAACTTTGTGGAGCAAGAATTTATGCCCGACAAATTGAGCGGGGTCAAGATATACGAGCCGCAGGACAACCCGCGCGAAAACGAGTTGCGGAAATATCTGCGCCGTTGTTGGAACGAGAAATACAAATATGTGATGCTGTTGTTGGTGGCATTGTCTTGTTTTTTTTTCTCTGCACGGGGACAGAACTACCATTTCTCGCAGTTCTATGACCAGCCACTCACACTCAATCCCTCGTTGACGGCCGCCTACGACGGACTGTTCAGGGCTGCGACCGCATATCGGACGCAATGGCACTCGGTGACGGTGCCGTTCCAGACCATTGGCGTGGGCGTGGACGGGGCCGTGTACCGCAACAACCGACGGCAGGAGTTGCTGGGAATCGGGGGCTCCTTCACGGCAGACAAGGCTGGAGATTTGCACTACACCTCGCTGCAGGCATTCATCACCGCATCATACATTAAATATATAGGGCGTCACGGGAAGAACAAGATAGGCATCGGAATGTACGGAGGGCTGTTGCACAACGCCATAGACTACAGTGGGGCACGATGGGACGAGCAGTTCATTCACGGAGTTTACGACCCTTCGGTGCCCGGCAGCGAGCAATTTGCCATAACCAAGCAATTTTTTTTTGACATCGGGGCCGGGGCGTTCTGGAGTTTCACGCCCAACAAAAACAACGTCTTCCAGGTGGGTGTCAGCGCCGCGCACCTCAACCGGCCGAAAGAGACCTTTGGCAATGACCTCACCCAACTGCCCATCAAGTATAACGTCCATTTTCTGTCGCGCATCGGGCTCAACTCCAATCTGGCGTTAGAGCCGTTGTTTTACGGCAGTTGGCAACGCAAGTTCAGCGAGTACACCTTCGGCACCAACATTGAGTATTTCCAACGGAAGAACAGCTACACTACTGTCTTCTCGGTTGGCGGCGGCCTCTTCTACCGCTGGAACGACGCCATCGTGATGAACGTCTTCTTCAACTTGCAGAACGTGCGGTTGGGGGTCGGCTACGACATCAACGTCTCGAAGTTTGTGGCAGCCACGCACGCCCGCGGCGGTATGGAGCTGACCTTGTCGTACATTTTCAAGAAAAAAACCATAAAACGAATCGGCAAGGAGCCTTGCCCATACGACTTGATGTAAACTATGGGGGCAAGAACATCCAATATCATCCTTTTGTTGCTTTGCTGCTTTTCGGCTTTTGCCCAGGTGGGCAAGATGACCGAGCAAGAGCGTGAGCAACAGCGACGGTTCATCCGTCAGGACACCCTGCCCGTAGTGGTGGAGGCCTTGCCCGACGAGGTGAACACCCATTTCTCCGAATATTGCGGGCAGTTGTTGTCCGACTCCACCTTTTTGTTCACCTCTATGCGTGCCAACGTAGACGAAGACATCGAGCATCTTTTTGAGACCAGTTGGTATTGTGACATTTACGAATCCAGGCTTTTGCCTAACGGCGATTATGCCCCGGCAGAGGCGCTACCCGCCATCATCAACACATTCAAGACATTCAACAGCAACTTCTGTTTCAACGAAAAACGCGATTTGCTGATATATTCGCGGTGCACGCGCAATATGTATGGTGAGTTGCGATGCACGCTCTGGCAAAGCCAGCGCAAAGGACAATCGTGGAGCAAACCCAAGAAACTCCCCTCCACCATCAATGCGGAGGGCGCCACCACGCTGCATCCCCATATTGTGGATGGTGACGACCACGACGTGCTCTATTTTGTTTCTGACCGAAAACAGGGTGTCGGCGGGTTGGACATCTGGTACTCCATTCACAAGGACGGGCATTTTCAGGCGCCTGTCAACGTGGGCGGCAGCATCAACAGCGAGGGAAATGAAGTGACGCCTTTTTACGACAGGCAAAAAGGAGTGCTGTATTTCAGCTCTGATGAGCATCTGGGCATCGGGGATTACGACATCTTCTACTGTCCGGGCGCCTTGAACCGTTGGGGCGAAGTGTCCAATATGGGTGTTCCCTTCAATTCCGGATACAACGATTTCTACTTCAACCTCAACGCGGACGGAAAAAGCGGGTATTTGTCCTCCAACCGACCCCACGATGGGATGGACGATGCAGACACTTGCTGCAACGACCTCTTCCAGTTCCATTGGATGCTGCCCATTGATACAATGGCAACTCCGCCTGTGGACACCCCCGACATACACGAGAAAATAGCCTCCACACTGCCCATCATCCTCTATTTCCAAAACGACCAACCCGACCCGCGCTCGGTTTCCGACACCACCGTCACCGAGTATCCGGACCTGTATGCGCAATATATGAGCGACAACGCCCTTTATGTGCGGGAAACGGGGCGCGGACTTACCGATGCAGAGCGCAAAACGGCCGAGCAGGAGATGAGAAAGTTCCTGCGCGACTCCGTGGCCACGGGCTACGAGCGGTTGCAAAAGTTGACACAATATTTGCACGAAGCCCTCGCAGCAGGCGAAGCGGTGGAAATCACCATCAGCGGCTATGCCAGTCCGCTGCACAACAGCGACTACAACCGGCACCTCTCCTCACGCCGCATCTACAGTTTGCTCAATTATCTGCGCAAAACTGAAAACGGGTTCTTCATTCCCTATTTGGATAAAAAAAAGTCCGGGCTTATCATTCATCTTGACCCGCAGGGCGCAGTGCAGCGCAGTTTCGCAACCCAGGAGACGCGGGAAACCGTGTATGGTGTGCAGGCCGCCAAAGACCGGAAAATCATCATCACCGGCGGAACGACAAACAAACAGTAAAACCATTCGCATCGTATGATCAAAATACTTTTCATCTGCCACGGCAACATCTGCCGCAGTCCAATGGCCGAATTTGTTATGAAGAAAATGGTGGAGGAGGCTGGAGTCTCCCATCTCTTTGAGATCGCCTCCGCGGCAACCTCCACGGAAGAGATCGGCAATCCCGTATATCCGCCTGCCCGCCGGAAGCTGGCCGAGCACGGCATCGGCTGCGATGGCAAGACCGCCCGCCAGATTACGCGGGGCGATTATCGCCATTTTGACCACATCATTGCGATGGACCGCAACAACCTCCGCAACTTGCGACGCGTTATTGGAGAGGACCTTGACGGGAAAATTTCGCTGATGATGGACTACACCGACCGTCCCGGCGACGTGGCCGACCCGTGGTACACCGGGGACTTTGACGCCACTTGGAGAGATGTGGAAGAGGGTTGTCAGGGGCTACTGCGACAGCTTCTTGGGAAACAGGGTTGACAAGTGGATTTTTTCAGTGAGGGGCAGTCCAAAAATTCATTTTTTTTGAGTATGTTTGCACCCCGTAACAGAAACCATCTAACTATGCGCAACGCTCGTATTTTCGTAGAAAAAAAACCGGGTTTCGATGTCGAAGCCGTCAGTCTGAAAGAGACACTCAACCATAATTTCAATCTCAACATCCGCCACCTGCGCCAGCTGGTCGTTTACGATATATTCAACGTGGACGATATTTTGCTGGAGCGCGCCAAGGTTGGCGTATTGTCGGAGCCTGTGGTGGACAACCTGCTCGAGGAGTTCCCTCTGGAGGGGCTGACCTATCTGGCAGTGGAGTATCTGCCCGGACAGTTCGACCAACGTGCCGACAGCGCGATGCAGTGTCTCTCTTTGCTTGATCCCAAGACGGAAGTGGTCATCAAGAGTGCCAAACTCTATGTTTTCGATGCCGACCTCACGCCCGAGCAGTTCGCGCATATCAAAAAATATTGCATCAACGAGGTAGAGGCTCGCGAGAAGGATATGGGCAAGCTGGAGCTGACCGAGAATCCCGAGGTGCAGGAAGTGCCCATCGTGGAAGGGTTCACCCAATGGAGCAAAGAGCAGCTGGAGGCGTTCCGCGTCGCCCAGGGGCTGGCAATGTCATTGGAAGACATCGCCTTCATTCAAGAATATTTCAAGAATGATGAGCATCGTGACCCGACCGACACGGAAATCAAGTTGTTGGACACCTACTGGAGTGACCACTGCCGCCACACCACCTTCGAAACCGAGTTGACGAAGATCACCTTCACGCCCTGCGGACTACAGCATCAGTTGCAGGCTGCATACGAGCAATATCTTTCTATGCGGAAAGAGCTGTATGGCGACCGGGAAAAACCGCAGACCTTGATGGATATGGCATCCATCAACGGCAAATACGAGCGCAAAGCAGGCCATCTGGACGATATGGAAGTTTCCGAAGAAAACAACGCCTGCAGCATCTATATCAATGTCGATGTGGATGGCAAGATTGAGCCGTGGTTGCTGATGTACAAGAATGAAACGCACAACCATCCCACGGAAATCGAGCCTTTTGGCGGAGCTGCCACTTGTGTGGGCGGTGCCATCCGCGACCCGTTGAGCGGGCGCAGCTACGTCTATCAGGCCCTGCGCGTCACGGGCGCGGGCGACATCAACGCCCCGATGAGCGCCACTTTGGAGGGCAAACTGCCGCAGTCGGTCATTTCCAAGAACGCAGCGGCCGGCTACTCCTCCTACGGCAACCAAATCGGCCTGGCCACCACACACGTGCGTGAAATCTATCACGACGACTACAAGGCCAAGCGTCTGGAAATCGGCGCTGTGGTGGGTGCGGCCCCGGTGAGTCACGTGCGCCGCGAGTCGCCGCAATCTGGCGACATCATCATTATGTTCGGCGGGCGCACCGGCCGCGACGGTATCGGAGGCGCCACCGGTGCTTCCAAAGAGCACAACGAGAAGTCGCTCGACACCTGCGCCGCCGAGGTGCAGAAGGGCAACGCGCCCGAGGAGCGCAAGATCCAGCATCTCTTCCGCCGTCCTGAGGTGACGCGACTGATCAAAAAGTCCAACGACTTCGGTGCGGGCGGTGTCAGCGTCGCCATCGGCGAGTTAGCCGACGGACTGGAGATAGACCTTGACTCTGTGAGAACCAAATACAAGGGCCTCAACGGCACGGAGGTGGCCATCAGCGAATCACAGGAGCGTATGAGCGCTGTGGTGGATCCCAAAGATGTGGAAGCCTTCTTCGAATACTGCCGTCAGGAGAACATCGAAGCCAACATCATCGCCAAAGTCACCGACACCAACCGGCTGACAATGAAGTGGCGCGGCAAGACCATCGTGGACCTCAGCCGCGACTTCATCAACACCAACGGTGTGCGGCAAAAGACGGAAGCTATCGTCAACGCCATTCCCGACAACGTGCTGGAGGGCCAACCCGTGGCGGGCGCAACGATGCAGGAGAAGATGCTCTCTATGCTCGCCAATCCCAACGTCGCCTCCCAGAAGGGGCTAATCGAGATGTTCGACGCCACCATCGGCGCGACCACGGTGCTGATGCCCTTCGGAGGCAAACGCCAGCTGACGGAGACGCAGGCCTCCGTACAGAAGCTGCCTGTCCTGCACGGGCATACCAACACGGCCAGCGTGATGGCCTTCGGGTACAATCCCTACATCGCCCTGCGCTCGCCGTTCCACGCCGCCGTGTTCGCCATCTTGGAATCGATGTCGAAGATTGTGGCCACGGGCGCCGACTACAAGGGAATCCGTTTCACCTTCCAGGAATATTTCGAGAAGATGGGCCACGAGCCGACCCGCTGGGGCAAGCCCTGCGCCGCGATGTTAGGCTGCGTCTGGATGCTCAAGCAGTTCGACTTGGCAGCGCTGGGCGGCAAGGACTCTATGAGCGGCACCTTCAAGAACCTGCACGTGCCGCCCACCTTCGTCTCCTTCGCCATCACGACGGAAAACGCCAAGAACATCATCTCCCCCGAATTCAAAAAAGAGGGCCATTACCTCTATTTCATACAAAACAAGATTGAAAACAACCTGCCCGACATTCAGCAGACAAAGAAAATATTTGACTTTGTACACCAGAACACGCTGAACGGAAACATTGTGGCGGCGTTCACCCCGCAATACGGCGGCATTGCCGAGGCATTAGCCAAGATGAGCTTCGGCAACGACCTCGGATTCGACATCCGCACCGACCTCAACCTGTTCGACTACGCCTACGGCAGTTTCGTGGTGGAATCGACCGTGAAACTGGATGCCGATTTCGCCATTGAGTTGGGCAAAGTGTCCAAGGAGTTCATCATCAATGGGGAAAAGATCGACAAAGAGGCTTGTCTGAAGGTATGGCGTGGCGTCTATTTCAATCTCTACCCGGACCAGGCCGACAACGAAACCCGGTCCACGGGTGCGGAGTTCGCCGTCAACAGCCAGTGCGCCCCTGTGGCCAAGTGTCCGACACCGGTAGTCCGTCCGAAGGTCATACTGCCCGTATTCCCGGGCACCAACTGCGACTACGACACGGCCAAGGCGTTTGAGGACGCGGGTGCCGAGCCGCGCATCTTCGTCTTCAACAACCTCAACGAGACCGAGATCAACCGCTCCATCGACGAGTTGGCGGCGGCCATCGACGAGTCGCAGATAATGGCCTTGAGCGGCGGCTTCAGCTCCGGCGACGAGCCCGACGGCAGCGGCAAGTTCATCGCCACTGTCTTGAACAATGCGAAGATCAAAGCCGCCGTGAACGGACTTTTGGCGCGCAAGGGACTGGTGTTGGGCATCTGCAACGGCTTCCAGGCCTTGGTCAAGTCGGGATTGCTGCCCTACGGACGGTTGGGTGACATCACTCCGGACTCCCCGACATTGTACCGCAACAACATCAACCGCCACATCTCGCGCATCGTGCGCACGCGTGTGGGCACCGTGGCATCGCCGTGGCTCACCTCCTTCCAGGTGGGCGACGTTCACCAGATTGCCGTCAGCCACGGAGAGGGTAAGTTCGTGGTCAACGAGCAATTGGCCAAGGAACTGTTCGAGCACGGCCAGGTAGCCTTCCAATACTGCGATGAAAACGGCAATGTGAGTATGGATCCGGTTGACAATCCCAACGGCTCCTTCTACGCCATCGAGGGCATCGTCTCGCAAGACGGACTCATCCTCGGCAAGATGGGACACAGCGAGCGCAAGGGTGAGAATCTGTACAAGAACATCGACGGCAACAAGGAACAGGACATCTTCCAAAACGCCGTCAACTACTTCCGCCAATAGCCAACCACCAAAAACCAAAATCCAATAGCCAACAGCCAATAGCCAATAGCTAATAGCCAAATTCAACGACGCCTTATGGAAAAAACAGAGCTCACGGTTGCCGACATCCACGCCGCCGCCCAGCCTTCGGAGGCTTTCTCTCTGATCTTGAAAGAGAAGGAGGGCGAGCGTTATGTGCCCGTCATCATCGGGATGAGCGAGGCGCGTGCCATCTTGGTGGAATTGAACCAGTCGCCCACCCACCGGCCGCTGACGCACGAGTTGTTTGTCTCCTTGGCCGACCATTACGGCAGTCTGTTGGTGGAGGTCAACATAGTGCACTACGAAAACGGCGTCTATTTTGCCGATATGGTGATGATTGGCAGCGACAACAAGGTCTTCCATTTGGACGCACGCCCGTCGGATGCCATCGCGTTGGCGTTGAAATTCAACGCCCCCTTCTTTATGGACACCGCCATCTTCGAAGCCAACTGTATGGTGGACAAAAAGCGCGAGGAGGAAGATGAAGAGGGGGATGATGATAATCTTTTCAGCGAATACAATGAGTTGGCGGACGCGCTTGAAGAAGCGGGTGGCGAGCCTTTGCCGGAGGCCTTCATCGACTCCAAGTTGAAAGAGATGAGCGAAGAAGAGCTCCAATCCTTATTGGACGGGGCGGTGGAGAGCGAGGATTTCGAGTTGGCGGAAAAGATTCGGCAGGAGCTGGAGCGGCGTGGTTCTCATCCCCGTTAGGGGATTCATATCTGTAGCCAAGGAACGATCCCGACCTGCCACAACCCCGTTAGGGGTTACATATCAATATGTTACAATCCAATAAATGTTTTTAATGAATCCCCTATCGGGGATTTCGGAACTCGCGTGGGCACCCGTTTTCTACAGAGATGTGTCCCCTAACGGGGACGGGCGGAAGGTGCTGCCGCCACACATATCGCGTACGTGGAGACCAAGGCGGGAATCAGCGATGTGAAGTTTGTGGTGGTATCTTGAATCCTATCGGGTTTTCCGGTTCCGTCTTCTTCTCGCGCAGCTGGTCAAGTGCATCGTTAATGACCTCAATTTGCAAGGCGACCTCGCTGTTGAATTGCGACTGTAGCTGGTTGATGTCGTTCTGGTCGTGCAAAATCTCCTCAACGTGCGCGTTCAGTTGGTCAACTTTGTGGGAGAGCTGCTCGATTTTCAGGTCGTATGAGAGCATTGAAGAAAGTGCCTGCCGCATTGCAATGAACGCACGCGTTACCATCACACTCATCTGTACAGCACTTGGACTCCGAAGCACGGAGGCGAGCATCACCGCCCCGTGTTCAGTGAAGGCGTATGGGGTCGCTTTCTTTGGTCTCTTCTCAGGGTATGTCATCACAAATTGTGATGACATACTATATTTTTTCAAAAGAGCATTCCATTCTTCTTCGGTTAGTTTGAACATAAAATCCTGAGGAAAGCGGTCTATATTTCGCTTTACTGCTTGGTTCAAAGATCGGGTTTCCACTCCGTAAATGGCTGCCAAATCGTAATCTAACATAACTTTGACATCTCTTATGTCGTAGATGATGTCTTGGATGGAGTTGCCTGAGGGTAGAATATTGTCTTTCATCTTTAATTCATTATTATTTTTTATCTGCAAAATTACAAAATCAAAACAAACAAATCAAGAGCAAATGCTATTTAATTCGTTAAAAATCAAAATGATAAAAATGACATTTTTCAATATAAAAGTTGCCGTTTTTGTAAAGAAAGTTGCAAATTGCAGAAAATGCACAAGACCTCACTTGTCCACGACACTGGTGTGCCATCTGTAATTTTGGAAGATTTTGGACGTATGGGTGCATTTTCTGTTCGCCCCATACCCTACCGGCACCTACCTCGCGTACGTGGAGACCAAGGCGGGAATCAGCGATGTGAAGTTTGTGGTGTGGAAGAATTAAGAATGAAGAAAAATGAAACGATGAAAAACGAAGGATGCCTTGGAGGAGAATGGAATAAAATGTATTTTTGCCGTGTTGATAAAGGGAGTGTCTTTATCGTAAAATTGCCAATGCGTGCAGTCCTGGCAATTCCAAGAAACAGCCCGATTTATTCGGGCTTTTTTCTTAGGTCGAAGGCTGTCGGCAAAAATGGCCACTTTCCCTTTGCTTTTCCAAGATCCCCCTTCCCAACCCGCGCAATCCTTGGAGAAAAAAATCATTTTCCGTGCAACATTTTTCCGGCGAATTCGTCTTGTAATATGGATAATGTTTAAAATCGCGAATATGACAAACCGTCTTTACCCCCCCCCTATTTTACTAATACAGTGAGGTTTACAACATTTTTACTATCAGCCCTATTTTTCCTTCTTGCCAGCACATCCGCTTCCGCCCAAGGCGAGTGGAAATGGGCGCATTATTGGAGCGGTGGCGACGGGTCATACTCCAACTATTACAACAAGATTACAAATATTGCTTTTGATGACGATGGCAATATGTACGTGTATGGGTCAATGGGAGGGTATGCGGAGTTTGACGGATCGGCTATTCGTTTTACCTCAAGCGCACAAGTACTTAATCGAAATAACCGCACAATTCTTTTGACCAAGTTCGACACTACCGGCAATATGCTTTGGTACAAAGTCGTAAAAAACAGCAGCGATATGACAGCTCCCAAATGGATGGAGGTTAGGAATGGTCATGTTTTTATATCAGGAAATACCGAGCTGGAGTATGTGGATTGGAATTGGAACAATGTTTGGCTGTACTACTTGGACACACTGATACGGGGTGCCGATGTCCACGAAATTCCTGTTGAAAACAGGAGACCTCCTTTCCAAACTGGCCGCTGGACCTTTTTCACCACCTTAGATTTAGACGGGAACGTCCTGGACCATCATTTTGTCGAATCTTTTTCCAGACAATGGATTCATCAAGGTAATGAGCTTATCAGACATCAAGATCAGTTGTCTACGGGATTTGCCCCGACACCTGTGCATAAAGACAACCAAGGTAACATTTACGTTTACACACCGATACAATACCAAGGTGTTGAAAGTGATTCCCTAACCTTGGTTGTTGACGGAGACTCCAATAAAACATTCAACCTGTTCCTTCCAGGAAATGCAGATCCGGACAATCATTTGTCTTATATAAACAATGCTGCGTTATATAAATTTTCTCCCTCCGGAGAATTGTTATCATACAAACTGTTGGTAGATCATACTGACGGTATGGGTTCTGTATATCAATTCAATGGGGATAGCGTCAACAAATACTTTACAGTTTTTTTACAGGGTATGACATTTGATGAGGAAGACAATATGTATTTAAGTGGATTTGTCCGATTACAAGAGTATGTGGATGAAGGAGGGGTACTTCACGGAAGCGAACTTCACAATTACCCAGTACATATATGGTGGGACAACACTCATTATTCCACGATACAAGATGCTTCATCCACTCTTTATTGCAATTTTGTCATCAAATACAACACTAATGGAGATATACTGTGGGATAATCAAATTTATACAAGAGGCTACAACTACGACTATGCCAATGCCGTATGGAATGGTTGTTCTTACCTTGACAATTCCCTATATATTCTAGGGACTGGTAATTACAGATTAAGCGGGGGGGCTCTTGTGTATTTCGACACGGAAGAGGATTCTTTACAGCGTTTTCAAGGTTCCCCATCGGATATCGGTTTTTTTGTCCGGTATAATGCGACGACAGGAGAATATGTTAACCACGGGATTGTTCCTGCCACACAATCTTTTTCAGGGCAGCTTCCTGCCGTGATAAACAATCGAATTATCGCATATTCAAGTGTGGATTATCAGCATAGATTCATCAACGAATGGTGTACAAATGGCGTATATATCAAAACAGACACGATTTTTTCCTCACAAGGATTAGGACCAACATCTCTTATAGTGAATGAGAATGGATATTTACTGGTGTCTATGACAGCAACCTCGCCTGTGACTTTTGACGATAACATATCCGTTAATTGTTCCTCAACACATTCGAGCGCTGTTTTCGCCTTGTACCACGACCCGGAGTTTGCCACGCCATTTGTTTCCGACGACTCGGTGGGCATTGAGGATTACCTTGACAGGCGCGAAAGCGACATCTATATCTCTCCTAACCCCACGAGCGGTCCGACCTTTGTGTGCGGCTATATGTACGGTTACACGGGCATCGAACTATATGACCTACAAGGGCATAAAATCGCGGATCTGGTAGGGACGATGTGCACATCGTCCCTACAACCGGTGCCCTCGTCATCTCTCCCCGCATTCGACCTCTCCCCGTACCCCGCCGGCACCTACCTCGTGAAAATCAACTTCAACCGGGGCGTGAGCGTGACGCGGAAGGTGGTGAAGAATTAAGAATTAAGAATTAAGAATTAAAAATGAAGAAGGACGAATGTAGAATAAAGGGCAACCGAGAGGGCGTCCTTTATTCGACTTATGAGGGACAATACTAAAGGATTGATGCCACCTTGTTGACAAGATGTGGCTCGCGTCGGGTGCGCTGCTGCTCTTCCACCTCTCGCTGGGCAATGACAAGGCAGTCGTGCTCGTAGCCGTACTGCAGGCGCATCCAGAAATCGTATGGTATGCCCAATTCCTTCTCCAATGCCATCGCCACTGCGGTGGTGAAACTGCGCTTGCCCTTGATCAGTTCGTTCAGATGGCTTGGCTGGATGCCTATAGCCTTGGCCAGATCCTTTTGCTTGATGCCGCGCTCTTTCAGTTCCTCGGCAAGGGTTTCCCCGGGATGGACCGCCCGGAAACCTGTGATTCTGCTATCGTTGTCCATACCTCTTGCTTTTATGAGTAATTATAAGTTTTTCTAATTCAACATCTTCGAATGATACGTTCATCGTTCCAACAATTTGCAAAGATAATAAAAATTCTGAATTTTGGGAATTTTAAAAAAAAGAATTTTTAATGCGGACACTTATTTCATGATAATCAACTTCGACCGCGGCGTGAGCGTGGTGAGGAAGGTAATTAAGAATTAAGAATTAAGAATGAAGAAATAAGGACTATGGATCACTCTTATGCAAAAACTTTTTGCATAATGGGGCGGTTCAATGCCCGCTCCAACTTGCATAACGTTTCCAAAGTAAGATTCTCCTCGCCCTTTAACAGTTTAGAAACATATTGTGGGGAACAGCCAACAATTTCCGCCAACTGCTTTTGGGACATATTCAACTCTTCCAAAGACAGGGCAACTACGATGGCGATTTTCCGCGAATAGCGGAGCCAGTCGCGGTTTGCCCTTCGCCATTCGGCTTTCTCTCGCCATTTTGAGGACTCAGACGAAGAATGCTCTTCCAAAAACTCTATTTGTTCTGCTGCGGTTTTCATTTTATTATGCTTTTTTCTTTAATGAAATCTGTAAAACTATCGTCATCAATCACATTATTGGCGACAAGGTACTGGCGCACTTTCTCCATCTTCACCAGTTCTTTAAGCGTATGCTCCCGTTCCTGCATCGTACGAGTCAGTTTTATCGCGCCACCAGTGACAACATATATGCCCGGATTCAGTTTTATGGCATAGATTCGCAACCAACTGGCATGTTTTGGGCGGTCCTTTAATCGAGCCTTTTCTCTTCCCAATTTCATAAAACCCGGTCCAACTCGTTCAATTCCTCATCAGCATAATGTACGGCCCATAAACGTCCGTCTTGTTTAATGTCTTCAAACGTCATCATAATATTTGTTTTTTATCGCCGCAAAGATACACTTTTTTTTGAATAATCAACCTGCAAGTTGATTATTGTGATTTGAAAGGATGTCAATTATCATCAAGAATACGATAACACTTTCTCTTATTTGGCAACAAATGGATGCTTCCTTTTTAAACAGGACGCAGAATCTACAACAATCTGGCAATCACAATGGCACTCGCGAAGGCGAAGAAGAGATTATAGCCACCGCAAAGGCCGTCCACATCGATCATCTCGCCGGCAGCACAAAGGCCCGGGAAACGCTTCAATGCAAAATGCTCATCCACTTCGCCGAGGTCTATGCCTCCGTGGCACACCTGGGCAAATTCCAATCCGTAAGGTTCCACTATCTCCCATTTCATTTTTTTAACATCAAAAGGATGCTGCTCATACCAGGCGTTCAGTTTGGGATGCAAAATGCCCTTCAGCGAGCCGAAGTTCCTTTTATACTGCTCAATATCCACCTCAGCATCGGGAAGCAGGTTGAGCTCCACCTCACAATTCCGTTTGTCGGCCAAACGGCTGTAATAGGCAGATAGGTTGAGGATGACGATGCCGGAAATACCGTCATCTTTAAAGGTCACTTCCCCTTTCTCCTTATGAATCAACTCATTATTATGATACAAGGCCGCATCCACCTTCACGCGGCAGCCCGAGAGCCGGCGGGGATATCGGGCCAGTTTGAAGCCCACCAAGGAGGGCTCCAGCGGGCGGGTTCTCAAGTTAAAGTCTGTTAAAAAGGCATTATGGCGTTCTTGGCGCGCCTGTGGCAAGCTGGCCGGCGAGCCCGTGGCGAGCACCACCGCGTCGAAGGGAACGGGATAGTCGTTGATATGCCATTGCGAGCCCTGGCGGGAGATTTTCCGCACCTCGTATTCCAATTCCGTATGGAGATTCGGCGTATCGGGCGACCAAAGGACATCGACCACGGTTTGGGAAAATTGCGTGACGGGATATACCCTACCCTCCTCATCGGCGGTGAGCAGCAGCCCCATCGCCTCGAAAGTCCTCCATAATTTCTCAGGACCGACCTTATTCAGCAGGGAGCGTATAAAATCGGGGTGATTATAGCATTCCGGGGTGACGTTTTGGTTGAAGAGGTTGGCGCGACCGCCACCGGAGGCGCGCACCTTGAAGCCCACCTTGGACGACTGCTCGAAAAGGCAGGTTTGCATATCGGTCCTGTCCGCCAACAGCTTGGCGAGGAGAAGCCCGGAGGCTCCAGCACCGACGATGGCTATGCGTTTCATTCCGCGTCCTCTTTTAAAAAACGGTGCAACGATTTTTGCAATTCCGGGAACAGCTTGGGACCGGAGACCACAATCTCGCCGCCGAAGAGCCAGTTGTCGCCGCCGGAGAAGTCGGAGACGAGGGCACCCGCTTGCTGACAGATGAACGTGCCGGCGGCCACGTCGTAGGGTTTCATCCCATACTCGAAATAGCCGTCACAGCGCCCGCAGGCCACATAGACGAGGTCGGTGGCGGCGGAACCCAGGCGGCGCAGTCCGTGTGTGTGCTGCATCGACCACTCCATATAGCGCATAAAGGGCTTCAGGATGGAGAAATCGGAGTACGGGAAGCCCGTCGCGAGCAACGAAGCGTCAAGGTTCGGACAATTGGTGACGTGTATGGGCATACCGTTCATATAGGCCTTGCCGCCCTTGTAGGCATAGAAGCATTCGTCGCGGCCTATTTCGTACACCACGCCTATCACTATCTCTTCGTCCTCGCGCAGCGCGATGCTGATGGCCGTGGGGGGCAGGCCGTGGATGAAATTGGTGGTGCCGTCAAGCGGATCCACAATCCAGTTGTAGTGCTCGGCCAGCACGGTTTCCGTCTTCTCCTCGGCAATAAAGCCAGCCTCAGGCACCAGTTCCTTCAGACGGGCCACAATGGTCTTTTCCGACTGTTTGTCAAACTGCGTCACATAGTCGTGCACGCCCTTGGCCTCCATATTGACGGTGTCCAACCGCTGACGCTCGCTCCAGAGCCAGACACCCACTTTCCGGGCCAACGGGCAAACCTGTTCACATATATTCTGATAATCCATAATCCTTATTTTTTTTCCAGAAAATCCCGCACCAGGTCAATCATCTCCTGCTGGGCGGTCTTCAAATCGTCGTTCAACACAATCTTGTCGAACTGTCGTGCGAAGGAGAGCTCGTATTCCGCTTTGGCCAACCGTTTTTTCAGCGATGCGTCGTTCTCAGTGCCGCGGTTTTTCAGCCGGTTTTCAAGTTCCTCCATTGTCGGGGGCTCAATGAATACCGAAAGGGCCTCGTCGCCGTAGAACTTCTTGATATTGAGGCCGCCGAGCACATCTACATCGAAGATAACAGCCTGCCCGTTGCTCCAGATGCGTTCCACCTCGCTTTTGAGGGAGCCGTAGAACTGGTCGGCATAGACCTCCTGCCATTCCAGGAACTCGTCGTTGGCAAGGCGCTCCTTGAATTGCTCGGGGGTGAGAAAATAGTAGTCTTTCCCGTCAATCTCATAATCCCGCTTGGGGCGGGTGGTGGCAGAAATGGAGAACTTGAGGGCAGGCACTTGTTCCAGGAGGTGTCGGACGATGGAGGTTTTGCCAGCGCCGGAGGGGGCGGATACGATGATGACTTTTCCTTTCATACCGGTGTTTTTTAGGGCTGCAAAGATACTCCTTTTTTTGCTATTTTTGCCGCCCTTCAAGAAATAGAGTATGCAACAACGAGAGAATACCTTTCACGACCATTTTGAAATCACCTCCTATATGGTGGACGAGAAGCAGCGTCTGTCGCCCGTATTCATTTTTTATCTGATGCAGGACATTGCGGTGCGGCACTGTGCCATTACCGGGGCAAGTTGGGAGTTTATGCACGAGCACCAGCTGTTCTGGGCCCTTTCGCGCACCGAAGTGGAGATTGTCAGACGCCCTAATTGGCACGAGCAGATAGAGGTGACCACTTGGGAGAAGAAGCCCAACTACCTCATCCAACCGCGTGACCATCAGATAGACACTTTGGACGGGGAGACTCTAGTGAGGAGCACCTCCAACTGGGTACTGCTAGACGCCGAGGGCAAGCCCCATACTCTGGAGGGATTCGAGCATCTGCTGCATCCCCAATTGGACCTGCACGCCATCGAAAGGCCTGCCGCCCGCCTGCGCGAGAGCGCTGTCTCCGACGAGCAGCAACCTCTCTTCAAGCCCGTGCTCTTCTCCCATCTCGATATGAACCACCACGTCAACAACGCCTCCTACGTGCTTTGGGCCATCGATGATTTTGACAAGGAGTTTCTCCGCTCGCACGAGCTCACCTCCCTCTCGCTGAATTTCATACAGCAGATGCGCGGCGACGACAGCTATGGCATCTACCGCAAGGAAATCGCCCCCGGCCAATTCCTCAGTTCCATTGTTTCGATGAATGAAAAGGTGGAGGTGTGCCGAGTTCGCACTACTTGGAAAGAAGAAGAGTAAAGAGGCGTTTAGCGCAGCGTGTGCAGATGCCACACAGGGCCGTGGCCGTGGCCTATTTCCATATCGGCACCTTGCCGGATGGCTTCCGTAAGATAGGTTTTAGCCGACTGCACGGCCGATTCAAGAGTTTCGCCCTTGCCCAGGAATGTGGCAATGGCCGACGACAGGGTACAGCCTGTGCCGTGAAGATTCCCCGTCTCTATTTTCGCATCAGAGAACCGCGACAAGTGTCCGTCGGCGAAGAGCACATCGCACATCTCACCGCCCTCCAGATGACCGCCCTTCACCAGCACATTGGTATGATGTTTCAGGGCCAATTCTTCTGCGGCCTTTTCCATCTCGGATGTCTCTTTCACTGGCCTGTCCACCAACAAGCTCACCTCGTGCAGATTGGGGGTTATCAGCGTGCTGAGCGGGAAGAGCTCCTGCTTGATGATGTCCACGGTCTCCTCGGCCATCAGGCGGCAACCGGAGGTGGAGACCATCACGGGGTCATAGACCACAAGGCGCGGTTGATGGCGGTGCAGGCCGTCGGCAATGGCCCGCACGATGTCGGGGTCATTGACCATCCCGATTTTCACGGCATCCACGCGCAGGTCGGTCATCACCGCGTCGATTTGGGCGGTGACCATTTCGGGCGTCACAGGCATCACGCCCTGCACGCCGGTGGTATTCTGGGCTGTGATGGCCGTGATGACGGAGGCCGCGTATGCGCCTAATGCGGAGATGGTTTTGATGTCGGCCTGGATGCCGGCACCACCGGAGCAATCAGAGCCGGCGATGGTGAGAATGATGGCAAGTTTCTTCATTTTTCTGCTATTTGGATTGGATAATTTGCAATAATTGATGGAAATGAGGTATAAACTCGGTCCCTTTGCGGTTCCACACGTCGCCCAACAGGGCCACGCCTCCGAACCCGAAGAACTTGACCTCGGGAATGTTGTCGGCACAGATGCCGCCGAGGGCCACGACCTTTTCGTCGATGAGACCGCGCGACCGGGCATCTTGCAGCTGTTCGGTAGTGAAGTGCGCACCGTAGCCCTCTTTGGAGATGCTGTCGTAAATGGGACTCAAGAAAACATAGTCGCATACGTTTTTCCACTCCTCCACCTCCTGCAGCGAGTGGCACGAGCGGCTGATATGACCGTGAAATCCCTCCGGAGCCACTGGATTGCGCGCATTGAGATGGATGCCCTTCAAGCCGTATTTCTTCACCAGTCCAAAATGCTCGTGCAGAACAATGCGGTTCCTGAAAGGTTCGGACACAGATTGCAACAGATGCTCCACCTCATCTATGGAAGAGTGGGGTTTGCGAAGGTGCAGAATCTCCAAGCCCGCCTCAAACAATGCATTGACGGAGGCGGCTTCATCGGCAAGGAATGCCGGAGATGTGATCACAATCAATCTCATCATACTAGAATCAGGTGTTAAAAATCGTAAATAGCCGACTCCATCGTGCGCAGGTCGATGGTCCAGAGTTTGCCAATTAAGGGTTCGCCTATGCCAGTGATGAGTTTGATGGCTTCGGTGGCTGCCACGCTGCCCACGATGGCGGGTGTGGTACCGAGCACGCCCTTGTCGCGGATGTCGGTGGGTTGCACCACAGAGTCCTCGGGATATAGCATCCGATACGAGCGAGGATTGTCGCCGGCGCTGAACACGGACACTTGCCCCTCAAAGCCCTTGATGGCGCCAAAGACATAGGGTTTGCCGGCGGCGAGGCAGGCATCGTTCAGCAGGTAGCGGGTGGCGAAGTTGTCGCAGCCATCCAGCACCAGATCGTAGCGTGCCACGATGTCGGCCACATTGTCTTGAGTGAGGCGGAACGGGCAGGTTTCAATCTTCACGTCGCTGTTGAGCGCGTGCAGGCGGCGGGTGGCACACTCGGCCTTGGAAAGGCCCACCTCCTCTTCGGTGTAGAGAATCTGCCGTTGCAGGTTGCTGATGCTCACCAAATCGTTGTCCACGAGGCCCAAAGTGCCCACACCCGCGGCGGTGAGATAGATGGAGGCAGGAGAGCCCAAGCCTCCCACGCCCACCACGAGCACCTTGGCGTTCATCAGTTTCTGTTGGCCTGATTCGCCCAGTTCGGGCAGCACAGTTTGTCGAAGGTATCTTTCGGACTTTTCCATTTGTAATCAGTTGACAGTTTGCAATAATAATTCTGTGTTCTCCAAGCGTTTCCACCGCTATAGAGAGGTGAGAAATTCGGACAACACCACTCTCTCATACGAGGCGGCAAAGATAACATCTTTATCCATACGTTTCGACCACGCACCCAGTCTTCGCGAATCGGCTTCGGGGTGGTTGCGGTGAGAAAAATAAACATTTTCCTTGAGCAGCCCCGTTAGGGGCAAGAGCTCGGTAGCCAGGGGTTAAAGCGCGAGGAACGAGCGCGGCAACCCCTGGAAGGGGGACGGTGCGCGGGAAAAATCGCGGCGCGGGAGAACCATGAGACGAGGTTGTGCGTTGTTCGCCGCGAAAAGGGAGTGGTGTTCGACGAGCCTGCGTGAGGGATTGAAACGGAAATGATTTTGGCAAGAATGAGTGTCATTGCCAATCGGAGATTCCGCCATCTCCTATCGTCGGCGGCGGAATGGTGGTGGGTTCTAAGCCAAAATCATTGTAGTGGAAAGCCCGCCGCCGCGCCGGCACGCCCAAATAAAAAAAAGATGCAGAAGCCCTGATTTATGCCATCCGGTATAAAATTCTCTAAAGCGGTGACAAAGAGAAATTTTTGTATTTTTGCTTTTATAAATCAACAGGTTCTATGAAAGAAATCTCCACCATAGTTTTCCTGGCAGTTTGCGCCTGCCTCCCGGCGTTTTCCCAAAACACCGAATATTCGCGGAGCGGCAAAGATGGCGTTTGGTTTGAGGTGCGGAACGACACCGCGAACCCGTGCCGCTATACCGAAGACAACAAAATCTACCAAGCCAACAGGAAGTTCACTTTCGAGTTCCACTATTTCGACCCGCAGGGCAAAGAACGCTATATGCAGTACGAACGTATTCCAAAACAGGGATATGAACTTACGGAAACCGGCGACACCAACACATATACCTATTATAAGGCGGATTTCTCCTTTTCTGATGTCTTCAACCCTAAAGATTCTTGCATCAATCGTTATTTATTAAAAGTTGCTTGCTCGGGTCGTGGATTCAGAAAAGATTATGACCAAACCGTGGAGGAGTTTTACTTTCTCTTGGATGATCAGAGATCAAAGTTGCCATTATCTATGTCCGGCATCGTGGAGAATGAACGGAATTTGTGGATGCATCCCAATAGAGATTGTCTGTTTCGAATACTCGAGCTCAATCCCTTCCCGTACATCCAATATCCCATCAAAAAGGGAAATACTTGGAAATGGCGGCTCTCTATCGGCAGCCAGTGGGGTGACGAGCGCTGGAAAACCTGGACGGGCGGTATCGTCAACAAGTACAAATACAGGATCACCGACACGGATTGCGAGGTCGTCACGTCTTTGGGCACGCTTTCGTGCGTGAAGGTGGAGGCCGTCGCCAAGAGCCGCATCGGAAATACCTACCTCACAGCTTATTACAACGACACCTATGGTTTTGTGAAGATGGACAACACCAACATTGACGGATCAAGGATTGTCATTGATTTGATGGGGGTGAATTTTCAATAGTCGCTGTTTCGGAGGCTTGTGGCGAAGAGAGGGTTCAGGGTGATTGCGGTGAAAAAAAACTCCCACCTACTGCAACCTTTTGACATTTTCGCATCATATAGATAAAGTTGTATCTTTGCAGCGTTATTTGCCTATCTTGATGTTTGCCGGACTTCGCATCAAGGTCGGAGACACCGTAAAAAAGTAGAAAAAACAGAAGTCCCCTTTTGTCATTATGAAAAGAACAACCTTCATTTGTATGATGATACTCGGCATCGTCGCCTTGACTGCCTGCAAACCCAGAAACGTGAAACCCGACTCCGAGAAACTGATTGTCGGCAAATGGGAGATGAAGACCTGTTATCACTGGTATCACGACCTTACCGACGAAAATTTATCCTCTGAAGAGTCGTTCACCCTGCCCGACGCCAATTATATCGGCTATGACGCCATCGAGTTCGATGCCGACAAAACCTCCCGGTGGCATAGAAGCGACCTTTATGTCCAGCAAGGAATGTATGACGACCCTTACGCAACATTCAACTGGCAAATTGTCGATGACACGTTAATTATCGCTTCAGAGTCGAAATATGCGATCAAAGAACTCGACAAAAACAATCTTGTCATCGAGGAATATGCCAACAACGGAGGTGAAGAGTATGGCCATCACCACTGGGAGCAAATACACCGCTACACCCTCAAACGCGCCCAATAGCAAGCGTGCAGATATCTATTTCCCTATCAAGTCGAACGACGCATCCCAATCTTTCCACACCGGTTCCACCCCCATTTTCCTCAGGGCGGCCTCCACATCCGCAGCGGCACGCTCGTCGGTGACGTGGAACTGCTCCAACTGCTGGGGATAGCTGTAATAGCCGCCGGGGTCAGTCTTGCTTCCGGCACTCATCGTGGTAACCCCGAGACCCGCCATATTGTCGCGGATATAGGCTGGCTCGCGGGTGGAGAAGGAGATGTCCACGTCGTGGTCGAAGATGCGCATCGCGAAGGTCAGTTGCGCCAGCTCTTTGTCGGTCATCACCACATTGGGCTGGAAACCGCCGTTCTCGGAGGGACACATCCTCGGGAAGTTGACGCTGTATTTGGTGCGCCAGTAGTGCTTCTGGAGATAGCGCAGATGATAGGCCAGCATCGTGAGGTCAGTGCGCCATTCCTTTTCGAGGCCGATAAGCACGCCCATCCCGATGGAATGGACACCCGCCTGCCCCATCCGGTCGAAGCCGTTCACGCGCCACTCGAAATCAGCCTTCATTCCGCGCGGATGGTAGATGTTGTAATTGGCCTTGTGGTAAGTCTCCTGGAAACAGATCACACCGTTCAGCCCGTGCTCGGTCAAGGCCTTGTACTCCTCGGCTTTGAGCGGCATCACTTCAATTTTGAGGTTGCTGAAATAGGGCTTGGCAATGTCAAGGGCCTTGGCGATGTAGTCCACGCCGGCCTTGGCAGGGTTCTCGCCCGTCACCAGCAGCAGGTTCTCAAACGGTCCCAGCTTCTTGATGGCCTTGTACTCGTTCTCCATCTCCTCAAACGTGAGGATGGTGCGCTTCATCGGGTTGCTGACGTGGAAGCCGCAATAGACGCAGGAGTTGGTGCAGGAGTTGGTGAGGTAGAGCGGTATGAACAAGGAGATGGTTTTGCCAAAACGCTCCTCGGTATATTTCTTGCTCAGGCGGGCCATCGGCTCCAGGAAGGGCGCGGCCGCCGGGGAAATGAGGGCCATAAAGTCATCCACGTCGCAGTGCTCTTTGCCCAACGCGCGCATCACATCGTACTCCGTCTTGGCGAGGATGGCTTCCGAGGTCTGTTCCCAAGATATTTGTTCTAATTCTTCGGAAAACATAGGGATTATTTTTTGGATTTCACGTTTTTCAAATCACGGCTGAGTTTCATCGCGCAGAAGTTGGGTCCGCACATCGTGCAGTATTCGCCGTCGGTGTGGCGTCCCTGCTGGAAATACTCGAGGGCGCGATCGGGGTCGAGACCGAGGTGGAACTGGTCGCGCCAGCGGAACTCGTAACGGGCCTTGCTGAGGGCGTTGTCGCGGATCTGGGCACCGGGGTGTCCCTTGGCCAAATCGGCGGCGTGGGCGGCAATTTTGTAGGTGATGACACCGGTGCGTACATCCTCCTTGTTGGGCAAACCGAGGTGCTCTTTGGGAGTCACATAACAGAGCATCGCCGTGCCGAGCCATCCGATCTGGGTGGCCCCGATGGCGCTGGTGATGTGGTCGTAGCCGGGCGCGATGTCGGTGACCAACGGTCCGAGCGTGTAGAACGGGGCGTTGTGGCAGGCTTGGATCTGGCGCTCCATATTCTCCTTGATCTTGTGCAAGGGCACGTGTCCGGGACCTTCGATGAAGGCCTGCACATTCTTGGCCCAGGCGCGAGTGACCAGTTCGCCCAAAGTGTCGAGTTCGGCGAACTGGGCCTCGTCATTGGCGTCGGCAATGCAGCCGGGGCGCAGACCGTCGCCGAGTGAGATGGCCACATCGTATTGGGCGAGGATGTCGCAGATGTCGTCAAAGTGCTCGTAGATAAAGCTCTCCTGATCGTGGATGAGGCACCATTTACTGACGATGCTGCCGCCGCGGCTCACGATGCCACAGAGACGCTTGTCGGCCAGATGCACATTTTTGAGGCGCACGCCGGCGTGAATGGTGAAGTAGTCCACACCCTGCTCGCACTGCTCAATGAGCGTGTCCTTGAAGATTTCCCACGTCAGGTCGCCCACCTCGCCGTTCACCTTCTCGAGTGCCTGATAGATAGGCACCGTGCCGACGGGCACAGGGCAGTTGCGGATGATCCACTCGCGGGTCTCGTGGATGTTGGCGCCCGTGGAGAGGTCCATCAGGGTGTCGCCGCCCCACTTGCAGCTCCACACGGCCTTGTCGACCTCCTCCTCAATGGTGGAGGTGGTGGCGGAGTTGCCGATGTTGGTGTTGATTTTCACGAGAAAGTTGCGTCCGATAATCATCGGCTCACTCTCCGGGTGGTTGATGTTGGCGGGCAGCACGGCGCGTCCGGCGGCAATCTCGTCGCGCACAAACTCAGGGGTGATGTGCGTGTCGATGCCTAACTCCGCGCAGTTCATATTCTCGCGGATGGCCACGTACTCCATTTCCGGAGTGACGATGCCAGCCTTGGCGTAGGCCATCTGGGTAATCTGCTTGCCGGCCTTGGCGCGGTACGGCAGGGCGATGTGCTCGAAGCGCAGGTGGTCGAGACTATGGTCGTCGCGACGCATACGGCCATATTCGCTACTGATTTCGGGCAGCTGCTCCACATTGCCGCGCTCCAGTATCCAGGGCTCGCGCATACGGGCCAAACCCTTCTTGAGGTCAATGGTGATGTTGGGGTCGCTGAACGGTCCGCTAGTGTCGTATATCAGGACCGGATCGTTGGGAGTGGTCACCTTCTCCCCGTTCACAATATTCACCGTCGGGGTGAGGTTCACCTTCTGCATTCCCACCTTGATGAACGGGAACTGTTTGCCTTGTATATAGTGTTTTTCGCGCTTTGCGTAATAAGTGTCCTTTTCTTCCATTATGTTTTGGTTTTGATGTTTTTCAAAATAATCTTAATTGAGGAATGAGGTCAAGGGCGAGCTGGCTTCGGCCTCGAAGTTGTTGCTCACGACACCCAATCCGGCTTCGTATGCGCGGCGACCGGCGATGACGGCCTCCTTGAAGGCGACGGCCATTTCCAGAGGGTTGCCAGCCACGGCAATGGCCGTGTTCACCAAGCAGGCGTCAGCGCCCATCTCCATCGCCTCAGCGGCGTGGCTCGGGGCCCCGATGCCAGCATCCACCACCACCGGGATGGTGGCCTGCTCGATGATGATGCGCAGGAAATCGCGGGTTTGCAAGCCCTTGTTGGTGCCGATGGGGGCGCCAAGGGGCATCACCGTGGCAGCACCCGCCTCCTCCAGATGTTTGCAGAGGGTGGGATCAGCCTGACAGTAAGGCAGCACCACGAAGCCCATCTTCACCAGCTGCTCGGTGGCTTTCAACGTCTCCACAGAGTCGGGCAGCAGATAGCGGGGGTCGGGATGGATTTCCAGTTTGAGCCAGTTGGTGCCGAACGCCTCGCGCGCCATCTGGGCGGCAAAGACCGCCTCCTCGGCATCGCGCACGCCCGATGTGTTAGGCAACAATTGGATGTTGGGATGAACAATGTGCTTGAGCATATCATCCTCCTGATCGCCCAGTTCGATGCGTTTCATCGCCACCGTCACCATCTCGGTGCCGGAAGCCAGGATGGATTGTTCCATCACTTCGTTGGATTTGAATTTGCCCGTGCCCAGAAAAAGGCGGGATTCAAATTCGCGTCCTGCAATAATCAGTTTTTTCATATTCGTAGTTTTTTAATCTTTCTTTCAATAAAAACATAACATTTACCTCATCGCCGTCACCACCTGCTCCATCATCGCCACAGGGTCGGGGGCGTGGAGAATCATACCGGACAGGGCAATACCCGTGACGCCGGTGCCCAGTATTTCGGGAATGTCAGGCAATGTGATGCCGCCGATAGCCACGATGGGCAAATCAATACCATTCTGCCGCATTTGGCGCACAATGTCGCGGTAGCCCTGCAGCCCAAGCACAGGGCTGAGGTTCTTTTTGGTTTCGGTGAAGCGGAAAGGACCGCAACCGATGTAGTCGGCGCCGGCCTGATGCAGGCGACGGATGTCATCGAAGGTGTTGGCAGTGCCGCCGATAATGAAATCGGAGCCCAAAATTTGGCGCGCCTCATCCACGGGCATATCGTTTTTGCCGAGATGGACCCCGTCGGCACCGATTTTTTTCACCAACTCCACGTGGTCGTCAATGACAAAAATAGCGCCATAACGGCGGCAGAGCGTCTGTACGGGAAGCGCCATCGCCTCCACCTCGTCCAGCGGGGCATCTTTCATCCGCAGCTGAATCCAGCGACAACCGCCCTCCAGCGCCATCCGGGCACCGTCAAGGTAGTCATAACGCTCCGTGAAGTGCGTGATAAACTGAAGTTTCACCTGATCATCCATATTAACCTCCGCAAACGGCCTTGATAACGACAATGTGAGTGCCCTCGGTCAGAAGAAAGGCATCCCAGTCGGTGCGAGGCACCAGTTTGTTGTCCGCGGCCACGGCAATGCCCTTGTCGGGAAGGGAGAGTTCTTGGGCCAACTGCTGGAGGGTTTGGGCCTCTGTGGAAATTTCCTTGTTGTTGAAAAACAGTTTCATCATCTTTGTTTTTTATTAATACAAAGAGTGCCAACAAGTTACTGAATATCAGCAGAAGATCCTACATCCCTACGGCAGTACTAACTGCATCAGGTTCAACGGGTCTAATCTCAGCCCCAGTGGGCACCCCTTTTAAATCGGCGGCAAAGATAAGATTTTTTTGTGTAATTTTGCGGCCTTAAAAAAAACAGAAAGTATGTACCTGAACGAAGAACTTTTCATTGACTTTTTGAGTGTCAAAGAGATTCTCTGGACAGGTATCAATTTTGCCAAAGCCCATTTCACGCAAAAGGGCTTCAATTTCACCCAAGAGATTCTGCAGCATTATTTTCTGGACTGGAACAAGCTGATTATCAACGACCAGAAAAAGTACGACATCCGTATGAGTTTCCGCAAGCCGGTGATGTCGTACGACCTTTCGATGGTGACGAAAATCAACAAAGGGCTGAAGGCGGCCAATCTGGTGCGTTCGAACATCGGCATCCGCGACGTGTTGTCGGACGACCAGGTGCGCGAATACATCGCCACTTTGGAGCTGCCCAAGAGCCAACGGTATGCCCTGATGATTTTGGTGGAGTCGTTCGACGAATCCACCAAGATGGCAGCCCTTTGGATGGTGGTGGTGCGGACGGAGGACAGCGAACCGGTGTTGTGCGAGAAGTTCCTCAAGTCGCCCAGCGGCATCGGCACCCGCAACTACTGGGCTCGTTCTTTCTACAACCTTCTGTTCGACATCAAGAGCCACTCCTTCCTACGGTGGGAGAATATGGTATTAAAGCCGGACAATGCTGCCGAGGAGGGGACAAATTCCTAGCAATAACCAAAAAACAACAATATGGGAGCATTTAAAGCTTATGATTTCAGGGGAACATTTGGGAAAGATTTCGATTTGGACACCGTGTACAAGTTCGGTTTTTTCCTGCCTTCCCTGTTAAAGACTGACAAGGTGTTGGTGGGGCGTGATATGCGCGTCTCCACACCGCAGATGTTCGAGGCCCTTTCGAACGGCATCACCGATGCCGGGGCCGATGTATATGATATGGGGCTCACCACGACCCCGATGGTCTATTATTTCACGGCGCAGCATCACTTTGACGCCTCCGTGATGATTACTGCATCGCACAATCCCAAAGAGCACAACGGGATGAAGGTCTCGACGCACGATGCCCTGCCGGTCGGTTTCGACACCGGGCTCGGCGAGCTGGAGCGGCGCATCCGCGAGGAAAAGGTGACGCCCGCCCCGCAGAAGGGCCGCGTCATCCGCCACGATGTGAAAGCCGAGTACCTCCAGTTCCAATCCCGCTACCACAGCGACCTCTCCAACCTCAACATTGTGATGGACTGCAGCCACGGGATGGCCTCCATCCTCGTCAAGGACATTTTCGGTGAGGCGCCCACCTACCTGTTCGACACGCTCGACGGCACATTTCCGAACCACGAAGCCAACCCGCTGGAGCCCAAAAACGTGGTGGCCTTGCAGGAGAAAGTGCGCGAAACCGGCGCCGACATTGGCGTCATCTTCGACGGTGACGCCGACCGCGTGATGTTCGTGGACGAGCACGGCGACTTCATCGCCCCCGACCTGATGATTGCCCTGCTGGGGCACTATTTCATCGAGGAGAAGGGCTACCAGGGCAAGGTGCTGCAAGACATCCGCACCTCCAAATCGGTGGCCGAGTACATCGAAAAAATGGGGCGCGAGGTGGAGATTTGGCGCGTGGGCCGGGCCTACGCCGCCCTCAAGCTGCGCGAAATCGACGGCGCCTTCGGCGGCGAGTTCGCCGGCCACTACTACTTCCGCGATTTCTTCTACTCCGACTCCGCGATGATTGCAGCCCAGGTGCTGCTCCACGTCTTCAGCCAGATGAAGGCCAAGGGACTTACCGTGTCGCAGGTCATCCGCAACGTGAAACAATACGCCAACTCCGGCGAAATCAACTTCACCATCCAGCGCAAACAGGAGGCGATGGAGGCTGTCAAGGATCATTTCTTGCAGCAGGAGACACCTGTAAAACTGCTGGACTTCGACGGCTACCGCGTCGAGTTCCAGGATTGGTGGTTCAACATCCGCCCCTCTAATACCGAACCCTACCTGCGCTTGCTGCTGGAGGCCCGCACCCAAGAGATGCTGGATGAAAAATTAAACACCATCCGGGAGATTCTCAAACCATATCAAAACTAGTCTTTTTTCATTTTTCACACAGATATGCTGGACAAATTAGGCAAAGAGGTAATGATTTTCGACGGTGCCTTCGGCACTGAACTCGAAAAGAGGGGTATTATGAGCAAGATGCCCGAGATGCTGAACATCACCCATCCCGACCAGATTGCGGAAATCCACCGCAGCTACATCGAGGCGGGGTGCGACTTCATCACCACCAACACCTTCGGGGCGAACCGTATCAAGATGCCCAACGAGGACCGCAAAGCCGTCATTGAAGCGGCGATTGCGCTGGCCAGTCGCCACCGCACCTCGCAATACGTGATGATGGACATCGGGCCGTTAGGCAAGATGCTCTACCCTATGGGTGAACTTTCTTTTGACGACGCTTACGAAGCCTTCAAGGAGATGGTGGTCATCGCCCGCGACCGGGTGGACGGCTTCATCCTGGAGACCTTCTCCGACCTCTACGAGCTGAAATGCGCTCTGCTGGCCGTGAAAGAGAACAGCGACAAGCCGGTGTTCACCACGATGACCTTCGATGGCACGGGACACACGCTCACAGGCACCTCCCCGCGCATCCTGGCCGAGCTGGCCTCCAATATGGGCGCCGACGCCATCGGCGTGAACTGCTCCCTCGGACCGCAGGATCTGCAACCCATCGTAAAAGAGTTGTTGCAATACTGCGACAAGCCCGTGCTGGTGCAGCCCAACCGCGGTATGCCGCATATCCTCGCCGGACGGGCCACCTACAGTCTCACACAGGAGGTTTTCGCCCATCATATGGCCGAGTTCCAGGAGTGGGGCGTAGCCGTGCTGGGCGGCTGTTGCGGCACCAACCCCGACTTCATCCGCGCCATTGCCGTCCACAAGGGCAAACCCGTGCCCACCCGCAACGTGGTGCGCCAGACCGTGATCACCTCCGCCACCCGCGCTGTCGTGCTCGACCGCGTGCAGATTTGCGGGGAACGCATCAACCCCACTGGCAAGAAAAAACTCAAGGAAGCCATCCTCAACGGTGACTTCGACTACATATTCAAAGAGGCCATCAAGCAGGAGGAGGCCGGCGCCAACCTTCTGGACGTCAACCTGGGCGTGCCCAAGACCGACGATGTCACCAATATGAAAAACGTGGTGATGCGCCTCAACGAAATCACCAACCTGCCTTTGCAAATCGACTCCTCCAATGTAAAGGCCATCGAGGCGGGCTGCCGCTACTACAACGGCGTGCCCCTCATCAACTCCGTAAACGGCAATGCCGACAATATGGCGGCGGTGCTCCCCATCGCCAAACGCTACGGGGCTGTGGTTTTAGGACTGACGATGGACGACAACGGCATCCCGCAGACCGCCGAGGAGCGTTTCGCCATTGCGGAACGGATACTGGAAAATGCCGGGAAACACGGCATCGCCAAGCACCGCGTGATGATGGACACGCTGACGCTCACCTGCAGCGCCCAGCAGCCGCTCATCAAGGAGACGCTGCGCGCCCTGCGGATGGTCACCGAGCGGCTTGGCCTGAAGACCGCCCTCGGCGTCTCCAACGTCAGCTTCGGGATGCCCAACCGCGAACTCATCAACAGCACCTTCTTGGTGATGGCCCTCGAAAACGGGCTGACGATGCCCATCATCAACCCCTGCAACGCCACGATGACCAACGCCATCCTCGCCTTCAACGCCCTGCGGGGCAACAGCGACGACATCGACCGCTTCGTCCAGAACGCCGTCGCACAGGAGAGTGCCCCAGTGGCCGCGGCACCCACCCAACTCACCTTGGGCGACGCCGTGCGCCGCGGCCTGAAAGAGGACAGTGTCACCCTCACGAAAGAGGCGCTGGAGACCCAAGACCCGATGACCATCATCAACGAAACCCTCATCCCCACCCTCAACGAGGTGGGCAGCGACTTTGAAAAGCAGAAAATCTTCCTGCCCCAGCTCATCTCCGCCTCCGAGGCGTGCAAAGAGGCCTTCGAGATTATCAAGACCCGTTTCTCGCAAGAGAGCACCCAGAAGGGCACCGTGGTGCTCGCCACCGTTAAGGGCGACGTGCACGACATCGGCAAGAACATCGTCAAGGTCATCTTCG
The DNA here is from genome assembly GCA_900315705.1 of uncultured Bacteroidales bacterium. GTDB lineage: Bacteria > Bacteroidota > Bacteroidia > Bacteroidales > WCHB1-69 > F23-D06. The sequence goes on from ONAB01000003.1 coordinate 108,104, forward strand.
AGTCGTATGGCTACCGCGTCATCGACTTGGGCAAGGACACGCCCAAGGAGGTTATCCGCGACGCCTACTTCGAATACCATCCCGATGTCATCGGACTGAGCGCCTTGATGACCACCACAGTGCTCTCGATGGAGGAGACTATCAACTACCTGAAATCCGAGAAGGTGGAATGCCCCATCTATGTGGGAGGCGCCGTGCTCAACCAGCAAATCGCCGATGAGATCCACGCCGACGGCTACACCAAGGTCGCCCTGGAGTTCGTGGAAGCCATTGAAAAGAAAAAGTAGGATTATTTGTGCAGTTGGATCCGCATCACCGTCCCCTGGTTGATGACGGAGGATTTCACAAAGAGTTTGCCTTTATGGTACTCGTTGATGATGCGGCGTGCCAAAGTGAGGCCAAGACCCCATCCGCGGTTTTTGGAGGTGTATCCCGGCGAGAAGATGCGCTTCTGCAGTTTGGTGGGGATGCCTTTGCCCGTGTCGGCAATATCCACGAACACCCTGTTCTTCTCTTCCGTGATGTCAATATTAATAGAACCCTTGCCGTCCATAGCATCCACGGCATTCTTGCAGATGTTCTCAATCACCCATTCAAACAGATAGCGGTTCAAGGGCAACACGATGGACTCGTTTTCGGGTTTATTGAAGGTGATGGACACCATTGAAGATATCCGGGATTGCAAATATTGCGAGAACTCGTCGATGACCACCACGAGGTCGGTGGGCTCCAGCACGGGAGCTGAACCAATCTTGGAAAAACGCTGCGCAATGGTCTCCAAACGGTGCACATCCTTACTGATTTCCGTTGGCACCGACTGGTCGATGGGCATCTCCTTAAGCAACTCGGTCCAGGCCATCAATGACGAGATGGGCGTGCCCAACTGGTGGGCGGTCTCCTTGCTCATACCCACCCACACGCGGTTCTGTTCGGAACGACGCGAGGTGCTGAAGAGCAGATAGGCGATAATGACGAAAATGGCGATGAAGCCGAACTGGATGAACGGGAAATAGCGCAGGCGCTTGAGCACCGATGACTCCTCGTAAAAGACGTAACAGCGGCCCTTGTCCACCAGATCAAGCTCTATGGGCGGTATCTGGTCCTTCATATCCTCCAGCCGTTTTTGAAGAGCCACAGGGTTTTGCAGCACTGCCGAGTCGATATTGCCCGCATTGAGCACAGTGCTTTGGGTACTGTCGGTGATGATGACCGGCACGGTGGCGGAGTTGATGACCGTTTCCTGGAAAAAGGCGTTTATGAGCGTGTCAATCACGACGTGAAGGTCCACCACGGCGGGCATCTCCTGATAATAGACGGTCACATAGTCGCGGCCATAGTAGGCAAGCCGCAGGCTGTCGAATTCGGAGCGGTGGTTGCCAAGTTCCTTGACATTGCGCATCCGGAGAACGGTGTCGGGAAGGTTCACTGCAGCATCGATGTTGCCCCTACGGTCGGCCACAATGATGGGGATGGATGTGTTGGAGGTAATGATATCCTGATAGAAGGTAAGGTCCTCGTCGAGGGAGGCCTGCGTCACCTTCTTGATGGCGCCGGCCACGATACGGGCGTTGTTGCCCACATCCACCTTGATGGAGTTGAAAAAATGGTCTGTTTCATTCACAAACTGGGCCTTATAGGAGATGGCGCCCGCCCAAATCTCTATACGCTTGCGCTCCTCCTTGGCGATGTTGCCGATCAGGCGATTGGAATAAAACAAGATAAGCACAAACACCACGGCCGCCGTGATGAACAACAGCCATTTCCAACGGGTGGTATGGAGTGTGCCTTTCATAACATATTATTCGGCAGCGGCGAGCAACTTGTCGATAATCTGCTCCACGGTGATGCCTTCAGCCTCTGCCTTGTAGTTCTTGATGATACGGTGTCTGAGGATATTGTAAGCCACGGCTTTCACATCCTCGATGTCGGGCGAATACTTGCCGCCGAGCACAGCGTGCGTTCTGGCGCCGATGATGAGGAACTGGGAGGCACGAGGGCCGGCGCCCCAGGAGAGGTAGTCGTTGGCCCATTGGTGGGCAAGCGGCGTGCCCGGACGGGTGAGCGTGGCCAACTTGACGGCATAGCGGTACACGTTTTCAGGGACGGGAATCTTCTGCAGCAACTTCTGGTAGAAGATGATATCCTCCACCGTCAGCACGCGGTCGGGCTCCTTCATCGCGCCGTGGATGGTGCTCTTCACAATCTGCTGTTCCTCCTCCATTGAGGGATAGTCGAGCATAATGTTGAACATAAAGCGGTCCTGCTGGGCCTCGGGCAGCGGGTAGGTACCCTCCTGCTCGATGGGGTTCTGCGTGGCCAGCACAAAGAAGGGGTCGGGAAGCGCGTAGGTGGTGCCGTTCATACTGACGGAACGCTCCTGCATTGCCTCCAGCAACGCCGACTGAGTTTTCGGCGGGGTACGGTTAATCTCATCCGCCAAGACGATGTTGGCGAAGATGGGGCCCTTGACGAACTTGAAATTTCGGCTGTCGTCCAGAATCTCGGCACCCATAATGTCGGAAGGCATCAAGTCGGGGGTGAACTGAATACGGTTGTAACTCATATCAACCGCCTTGGCAATCGTGGTGATCATCAAGGTCTTGGCCAACCCCGGCACACCGATGAGCAGGGCGTGGCTGCGGCTGAACATCGCCATCAAGATGTTTTTCACCACTTCGTCCTGTCCCACGATAACCTTGCCGATCTCCTGACGCAGTTGTTTATATTTATCTACAAAAGCCTCAATGGCTTCCACATCGTTTTTAGCATTAAGATCCATAGTCTAGATTGGTTTAGGGAATCTGCCACTTAGTAACGAAGTCGCAGTCCTTATATTGTTCGTTTAATTTAATACTGGTAACTTTCACTTTTTCCACCACCCATTTCTGGAGGGCGTTGTATTTCTTCTCCTCGAGGGCGGCGTTTTTAATCATATCGTAGTCCTCGACGATATTGGCCTTGTGTTCGGCCACCTTCTCCTTGAGATAGATCAACCGGTAGGCCATCACGCCATCGTCGTTCACGAAGGGCACGCACTCGGAGTACTCGCCAGGAATCAGCTTGTTGATGGTCATAAAGGTTGTCTCGTCCAGCGACTGCTTGTCGAAGCTGTTGGAGTTGGTATAGGGGTTGACGGCCAGTCCGCCGTTGTCCTTGGAGGGACCTTCGGAGAAGCGTTTGGCGGCGGTGGCGAGGTCAAGTTTCTCGTTGATGATGATGGCCCGGATGCTGTCGAGGTAAGTGATGGCCTTCACCTGCTCGTCGGTGGAGGGTTTGGGCTGGATGAGGATGTGGGCCACGTGGATGGACTCGCCGCGGCGTTCAATCATTTGGATGATATGATAGCCGGCCTGCGTCTTGATCGGGTGCGAAATCTCGCCCGACTTGAGGTTGAAGGCGGCCGCTTCAAACTCTGGATAGAGGGTGCCGCGTTCCACAAAGCCCAGGTCGCCGCCCTTGGAGGCGCTGCCCGGGTCATCGGAGTAGAGGCGCGCCAGCATCGAGAACTTGTCGCCGCGCAGCACGCGCTCACGGTAGTCCTCCAGCCGCGCCTTGACGGCGTTCACCTCCTCCTCGCTCACGGGCGGGATCTTCACGATCTCGCCGAACTGGTAGGTGGTGGGCACCAGCGGCATACTGTCGGTGGAGATGTTGGCCGCAAACTGCTTCACCTCCGAAGGGGTGATGGTGATGTTGCCCGTGATTTTGTACTGCACCTGCTCAATGAGGGCCTGCTCGTACATCATCTCGCGCATCTCCTTCTTGATTTGCGACATCGACTTGTGGAAATAGTTCTCAATGTACTTCTCATCACCGCCCACCTGCTGGAGGAAATAGGCGATACGGGTGTTGATGCGGTAGTCCACCTCCTCGTCGCTGACCTCAATACTGTCGAGGTCGGCCTGGTTGACCATCAGCTTGTTGAAGACAAGGGTCTCCAGTATGTAGCATCTCGTCTCGAAGGGATCCTCCACGGTTTTGAACTGGGAGGCATAGTCCAGGTAATGTTTCTCAAGGTCGGACTGCATAATGATCTCCTTGCCGATGACAGCGATGATGCCGTCCACGGGCACGCCCCCGCCCTGCGCGTTCGCGACGAGGCAGGACACGAGAAACAGGAGGGCAAAGACGAGTTTCTTCATACGTTTTAACGGGTTGGGGTGAACGAATAGGGCGCTTTCAAAACGCGGGGCGAAAATACAAAAAAAAGAAGACATCTGCCTTCTTTTGATTGTTGAAAACGCTAAGGGCAATATTATTTTCTGCCCAGGCTTTCGTCAGAAACCGTCAGTTTCTTTCTGCCTTTCGCTCTGCGGGCAGCCAACACGCGACGACCATTGGCCGTGGACATTCTTTCTCTGAAACCGTGTTTGTTTCTGCGTCTTTCGTTAGAGGGTTGATACGTTCTTTTCATTTCTTTATATGTTTTTTTTGCTTACTTTTTTGAGGGTGCAAAAGTACACTTTTTTTGATATACTCAACACCCTAATCGTAAAAAAGTTATAAACATTGAAAAACATCGTTCCCGAGGCACTTTTTGTTGTCAAATTTTTATTATTATTGCTTTCCCAATTCCTAACGCTAAAAAACGATGTCCTATGAATAAAAACATCTTCTTTGCATTAACATTTATATTGTTGATATTCAGCAATGTAGCATTGTCACAAGTTGAAAATCCTTACGCTGACTTCAATCCTGAACAATTGAAGAAAAACGCCAAGTATGCACAGAATTTCGCGCCTAACACCTACAATGAGCAGACCTTGTACAATTGTATGGCCGATGTGATCAATGCTGCGCGGGCCCAGTACCGTTTCCTGCCCGCCTTCAAATCGGACATCCGGCTCGACTCCACCGCACAATTCCAGGCCGACTACCAGGCATCGAAGGATGAGAAGTCGCTCGACAACGTGGCCCCTTACAAGACCACCTACTTCCGCCTGCGCAAATATGGCCTGGCCGGCAATGGCGACGAATTGGTCACCAAGGTGAAAGCCTACCTCGGCGAGACCGAATACTCCTACTATGACCTCTGCCTCGCCGCCGTGCAGTCACTGCTCAAAAACGTCAAGACCGCCGAAGTGCTCCTCGACAAGCAATACTCACACCTCGGCATCGGCTTCGCCACCGACCCGTTGATGAAGAGCCTCTATCTCTCTTACATCCTGACCAACGACCGCGCCTTCAACGACTACAAGCCCGGATATGGCGTCAGGGACCTGCCCTACACCAAAGGCCAGGCGGGATTCAAGAACTATGACGACAAAATCTGCAAGAAATGCGCCACCGAACCCGCTCTGGAATCCCTGTCCGAAATGGTCAGCGTCAACAAAAACGGGGAGGTCTATCTCAACTGCGACGACTACAAGGGGCTCAAGAAGCTCATCGGCAAGGAGGGCGACGCCATCGCCCTCGACTTCGTGCAGCATTCCCAATACCAGTGCGACGACTTCACCGTGGACTATGACCACGCCCACCGCGGCACCGTCACCAAGCCCTTCACCTTCGAGAAGATAATGGAGCTCAACGAGAACAGCAACCTCAAGTCTGGCAAACTCTCCGCCAAGCTCTGCGACGTGCCCGAGACCGTCACCGATGACTATGACGTCCACATCCTCGTGCTCAAAGAGGGCACCCGCGTCTGCCGCACCGTCATCCCCAAAGCTGTGGAAACCAAGAACGCCTCCTACGACGAGAAGGTCAACTTCATCAAGGACCTGACCAGCGTCAAGGCCAAGGGCGAGTGGGTGGCTACCGCCGAAGAGGGCGACTTCAGCGTCTCCTTCCCCTACGAACTGAAGAAAACCGACTACACCGTTGCTGCGTTTGAGGACCAATTGAAGGACGCCGACGTGCCCGAATACAAGATCAACAGCATCGAAATCATCGCCCACAACTCCCCCAACTATTACAAGGACGCGGTTTACCAGAAGATTCAGGACAAGCGTATCGACGTGCTGAAGAAGAGCATCCTGGCCAAGTATCCCGGATCCCAAATCACCACCTCTTATGACTATTGCTGGGAGAGTTTCAAGAAGAACATTGTCAACGACGAGAGCTACTACGACCTGAGCTTCCTCACCCTGGAGGAGTGCGCCAAACAGCTCAAGAGCGAGTCGTGGACCGTTAAGTACCTCGACAGCGGCTATCTCGCCCCTTGCCGTTACATCGAAATCAAATACCACATCAACTACGTGGTGGACACCAAGGCCCAGGAGGAGAATTTCGCCGTCTGGAAATTCAACAAGGCCCTGAAGGAGAAGAACCGCCCGCTGGCAATGGCCATCGAGAACTACATCATCAACCAGGTGGAGGGCGGCCATTACACCGCCACCCCGCTCAAGGATATGGTCATCCCCAAGAACAAGGAGAACCAGGCGCTGCTCAACAACCGCCTCTATATGCAGTACTACCTTGCCCCGAAGCTGAACGAGGCGATGGCCAACGAGATGAACACCATCTTCAACCTCAACCCCGCCAACGTGCAGCTGCTGTACAACACGGTGGTCTGCGACGTCTTCCAGAAGAGCATCGCCTCCCTGGCCGACATCACCAAGACCCAGGCCAACATTGACAAGCTCTACGCTATCCCCGGCATCCCCAGAGACCGTGTGAACGCCATCAATATGGAATACCAGCTCAAGATTATCGACTATCTGTCCAGTATCCCCGCCAACACGGAGACCACCGCCCTGATGGCCGCCACCTTCGCCAAGATCAAGGAGATCCGCAACCCCAAGATGGACAGCTGGCAGAACGCTTACAAGCTGGCATCCCGCTTCGTCAAGCAGTATGACTACTCCTATGCCCTCTCGCTGATGGATCCCTTCCTGGATGATGCCACCATCTCCGAGGACTTCCTCTTCTCCTACATCTCCCTTGCCGCCCACCGCGAGCAGACCTACCTCGGTCCTCTCTTCGCCAAAGCCGTCAAACTGGGCGCCGAGAAGAATCCCACCCGCCTTTGCGGCCTGTTCGACAAACTGCCCGTGGCCGTCTTCGAGAACGAAGAGGTGAAGGCCGTCGTGTGCAAGGCGTGCAACAGATAGAATTGAGAATTAAGAATTAAAAATCATACTTTAAACAGCCCCGTAGGGGCAAGAGCTTGGTAGACCCCCACAAGGCCTTAGCCGCCGTGGGGTGAGCAACGGGATCCTTAATTAAGATGGTCGAAGAAAACGAATCCAACGTCAAAGACGAATTATACGAACATTTCCGGTTCGTGGTGGATCCGGGCACGGATATGCTGCGCATCGACAAATACCTGTTCAACCTCATCCGCCACACCTCGCGCAACAAGATCCAGCAGGCGGCCAAGGCCGGCTGCATCCTGGTGAACGGCAAGGCCGAGAAGCAGAACTACAAGGTGCACCCCAACGATGTCATCTCGGTGCTGATGCCCAATCCGCCGCGCGACACCGAAATCCTGCCTGAGGACATCCCGCTGAACATCCAATACGAGGACGACGACCTGCTCATCATCAACAAAGAGGCCGGTATGGTGGTGCACCCCGCCTTCGGCAACTACACCGGCACAATGGTCAACGCCCTCTACCACTACCTCGGCCAGCAGCAGCTGCCCGACGGCTCGCCCGTGAAACCGCTGCTGGTGCACCGCATCGACAAGAACACCTCCGGACTGCTCGTCGTGGCCAAGAACGAAATCGCCCAGATGCGGCTCGCCAAGGTCTTCTTCGACCACGACCTCGAACGCAAATACCGCGCCTTAGTGTGGGGCGACTTCCCCGACGACGAGGGCACCATCGTGGGCAATGTGGGCCGCAACCCCAAGGACCGGATGGTGATGACGGTCTTTCCCGAAGGCGACGAGCGCGGCAAGCACGCCGTCACGCATTGGAAAGTCATCGAGCGGTTCGGCTACGTCACCCTGCTGGAGTGCCAGCTGGAAACGGGCCGCACCCACCAGATCCGCGTGCATATGCAGTCCATCGGCCACCCGTTATTCAACGACGAGGCCTATGGTGGCAGCAAAATCCTGAAAGGCACCACCTTCTCGAAATACCAGCAGTTCATCCGCAACTGCTTCGCCCTGATGCCGCGGCAGGCGCTGCACGCCAAGTCGCTGGGCTTCGCGCACCCCACCAGCGGCAAGTTCGTCCTGTTCGATTCCGAACTGCCCGCCGATTTCCAAGCCGTGCTCGAGAAATGGCGCAACTACGTCCACACATCACACATCGACGAGTTGTAATCCTGCATTTTTATAATGATGATTTGGGCGTTCCCCCGCCCTTGCCTTTGCACACCCTGCCCACGGCGGGGTCGGGCTTTACGCTGCAATGGCATTGCCGCCCCACACTCCCACGCAGAATGCCATTTCCGCTGCAATCCCTAACGCAAGCGATGGGAAAAGCACACCGTAATGGCTGATACCTAAGTTATACCTTAGAACTGTAGCAGCGGGTGCCCCGCTCCCGGAACACACAACCCGTGCGGGCCACACATCCCTCGCAACTCTTGCGACTCTCGCCTTCCAACTTGACAATGCCCGCCATCGACTTCAGCGGCACCATAAGCCCGGAGTCCAGGAATGTGATACCGATTCTGTCGGCCCGCAACCGCAACACAATGTCGCGACTGTCGTCAAGCGATGTGCCGCCATAGCCGGGACAGAAACGGAAACCTTTGTCAGGATAGGGAAGTGCGCGCTCATACTCGTCAGCTTTATATTCCAGACAGGCCGAGCACGTCGCATCAAAGACTATGGCGTAAGCCATATCGGTCAGTTCCAGCCGCTTGAGATGGCGATCCACCTGCGCGCCCAACGTGGTGGCGCACAGCAGAAAACCCTCCGCTCCCGACAGATACTCCATATAGGCGGCATTGTGCCGCATAAAGTCCAAGGGCTCGGTAAAATGGGCATATAGATAATGGAACGACGAAAGTTTTTCCACCTCTTCCACAGCACGGTCAATACGCTGCAAGATATCCTCCCCCACCGGTGCCTCCGGCGGGTAGCCCAGATAACGCAAGATTGTGTCCTGGAGTTCCTTATTTGATGATTCGCTTTTCATTATTGGCGATGAAGGATTTCCAGTCGGAGAACTTGGAGCCGCCGCCCACGACCACGCGCGACTGCAGATGATGGCATACGGCGGCAGCCAGGGCGTCGGTCGCGTCCAGAAAGTCTATGTCCTGTGACAAAGGATACATATGGCACAACATCGCGGCCACCTGCTCCTTGGCGGCATTGCCGTTGCCGGTGATGGACTGTTTGATCTTGCGCGGCGAGTATTCGTAAACCTCCATATCAGCGTGCAGGCAGGCGGCAATCACCACACCCTGCGCCCGGCCCAATTTCAGCATCGACTGCACATTGTTGCCATAAAACGGGGCCTCAATGGAGAGAATATCGGGATGATACTGCTCAATCAGAGCATTGGTCTTCTCGTAGATATATTTCAACTTGGCATACTGGTCGGGCAGTTTTTTCATCTGTATCACACTGATCACCTCCACATCCGATTTGTTGAGGTTGGTGTGCAGCACAGAGTAACCCATTACCGTAGTGCCCGGGTCGATGCCCAAAATACGATGTTCAGTCTTCTCCTCCATCACTTTTTCTTTTTGTCCACCGTGAAATAAAGGAGACCCTCCTCATAGTTAATGACTGCCTGGTTTTTGACAAAGAAGTCGTTGCCGAGAATCATCTGGAGGGGCTTTTTGCGCAAACGATGGTAGGCCTGGTTGATATAGGTGAAGTCGATGAGCGCCATATTGGGATAGAAGGGCAGGTGGAAGCGTCCGATGCGAAAGTCGGGCACGTCGGCAATCTGCACCTCGAAGTCATCGCCTCCGATGCCGGCGGTGACGCCTTCGTGCTGGGCGGTCTGCAGGGCAGGCAGAATTTGCCGGGCAAAGCCCTGGTCCATACAACTGTGGGAGGCGCCCGTGTCGAGCACAATGCGGATGCGATGGCCCGCCACGGAACCGTTCACCAGCGTGTGATAGTCGCCACGCTCAAGCTCCAGAATATGGATTTTCACTTTGTATTGCATAGTTTGTCGAAAATCGGTTTTTTGATGGTTGTCCCGCAAACGTCCTCAAATATGGCATTCTAAAGCCAATGTTTTTTCATAAAGAAAATGACGAGGACAACAAGAATGAAGACGCAGATGCCCATCACGATAAGAAATGCGTATGGGGAGTCCGCGAAGGGAAGGCCCACGTTCATACCATACAGGCCGCTGATGAAGGTCAACGGCAGCACGATGGTGGATATGATGGTGAGCATTCGCATAATCTCGTTGGTCTTATTGGTCTGCAACGAGTCGAAGGTGCTGGAGAGGCCGTCCACCAACTCGCCGTAGTCGTCAATCATATCCCACATCTTCTGATAGAAGTCGAGGATATTGCCCCAGTACTCTTCCATATCGTCGGCAAAGCCGCGGATGTCGCCCGACTCGAACAGTTTGAACAGGCGCAGCTGCGGTTTGAACATTGTGTTGAGTTGGATGATATTCTTGCGGAAGCGCGAGATCTGTTCAATGATCTTCTCCGACTTGCTGCTGAAAAGTTCGCGGTTGATGACATCCAGCTCGGTGCCCATCCGTTCCACCAGAAGGAAGGTCTCCTTCATCATACTATATAATATATGGTATAGGATGGCGTCGCTGGTGCCGCTGATGTCGTCTTCGTCTTCAGGCTCGGGATGAATCTTGGTGTAGTTGAAAAGGTCTTGCACCACATAGTGCGAGTTGCCAACCGTAATCAGATAGTCCTGGCCCCAGAAAATCTTGGTCTCTTCCGTCCTGACCAGCTGCGTGCGCTTGTCCATCAACGGAAAATGAAGAACGAGGAAGAAATAGTCGTCGTAAATGTCTATTTTGGGACGTTGTACAAAACTGGAACAGTCCTCGATATCCAATGGGTGGAAATGGAAGTTATCCCTCAAAAAATCCAAGTCTTCGACGGTCGGATTTGTAATATGATGCCATTTAAAGGTCCCGAAATCGATGGTGTCAACCATTTATAACCTCCTTTCTTCTATTGGATTAATACTGACAAAGACTACATCTTGGTGTGAATTTTAAAGCCCGCAAAGATACAAAAAAAAGTTATTTTTGCGCCAAAAATTGATTTAAATGAAAAACTACCTGTTTCCTATACTGTTCCTCGCCATCATCGGGGTGGCGGTCTGGTACCTGTCGCGCCGCACGGCATTCATTTTCGGATGCAAACCCACTTGGTTCTACATCGGCTATGCCTTGTTGCTGTTCACCACCTTCGTGTTCACTTTCGGCGGGGCCTCGGCGTGGACCAACAATGCCGTTGGCCATATCCTGTTCTGCATCTTCAGCACCCTGCTGGGCGTATTGCTATATTTGCTGCTTATAATGATACTCGTGGACATCGTGCAACTGTTCGCGCATTTCCCGCCCCGCGTGTTCGGCGCCATCGTGGGCATTCTCACGGCGGTCGTTTGCACTGGCGGCATCGTCAACGCTTTCGTGCCGCGCCTCACGCCCGTGACGGTGGAGCTGCCCAACCTGCGGCAGCCCGTGCGCGCGGTGCTGCTTACCGACACCCACCTCGGACATTTCCGCGGACGGACGCACGTGCAACGGCTCATCAACAAGATCAACGACGCGCGACCTGACCTCATCTTTTTCACCGGCGACTGTTTCGAGAGTCCCTACAACCTCAACATCCGCACGGTAGAGCCATTCCGGCAGCTGAACGCGCCCGTCTATTTCGTGTCGGGCAACCACGACGGCTATGTGGGCACCGACTCGGTGAAGAGTCTGCTGCGGCAGGTGGGCGTGCGGGTGTTGGAGACCGAAGCGGTGGAAGACCACGGCCTGCAGATTGTGGGGCTGGACTATATGCGCGCCGACGAGCAGGATGGCAACTCAATGCACGCGCCCGTGGGCGACGCCACCATCGAATCGGTAAGCAAAGAGCTGATACGCAAGGGCGATTTGCCCGTTGTGGTATTGCATCACAATCCTTGTGGCGGCCAATATTTGGAGAAGGCCGGTGTCGATCTCTATTTGGCGGGGCATACGCACGGCGGACAGCTCTACCCGCTCATCTGGATCAATGACCGGATTTTCCAGTTCAACCGAGGTTTGTACCGATTGGGCAATATGCAGGCCTACACCTCCTGCGGCAGCGGCACCTTCGGCCCGCCGATGCGCCTCGGCACAAGAAGTGAAATAACGGTGATGGAGATGAGGTAAGGGGGAGTAACGGATTTCTTCAAAATAAAAAATGCATTTCCATCTTTCTCGTTATTAAAAAAATTGTATTTTTGTCGGCAGAAAGGTGGCCACATAGCCACCTTTGACAAAACATTTTAAACAATGAGATACTTAACATTAGAAAAAGCCATCGCCTTATGGCAGAGTATCCAGCCTCTGTCAGAAGATAATCAATCGTGGCTCAATCGCCGCTTTATGGTTGATTTCAACTACAATTCTAACCATATTGAAGGAAACACATTAACATACGGTCAAACCGAAATCCTGCTCTTGCTTGGCAAAGTTGTAGGCGAGCCTAATGTGAAAGATGTCCAAGAAATGACAGCGAGCAATGTTACTCTCAATATGATGAAAGAAGAGGCTCTTGCAAAGGAGACACCTCTCACACAAAACCTCATACGTACCTTGCACCGCACCTTGCTGCGTGAGGACTATACCGTTTACCGCAACCTGCCCGGAGGTATGACAACAAGTTACACCGTCCACGCCGGACAATACAAGACCCGCCCCAACAGCGTCATTACACGCTATGGCGACCGCTTCGAGTATGCCTCGCCCGAAGAGACACCGGCGTTGATGACCGACCTTGTGGACTGGTACAACCAAGCAGAGAGAGAAGGTAAACTGTCACCTGTGGAACTGGCCACACTATTCCACTATCGCTATATCCGAATCCACCCATTCGAGGACGGTAACGGACGTATTGCACGATTACTGGTCAACTATATCCTGACCAAACACAACTATCCAATGATTGTAGTGCGCAGCCGACTGAAGAGCAGCTACTTGGAGGCCTTACACCAAGCCGATGAGCTTGTTGGCACCTCACCTCACGATGGGGCTCACGCCACATTACAGCAAATCAGACCTTTCTTGCAGTATTTCAAAGGATTAATGGCTGAAGAGATCTATACAACCGTCTGCTTTTTGACAGAACATAGGGACAATCTTTGGTGGTATGACGGCGAACGCATTGAATTCCGTTCAGCCAATTACAACAAACTTCTGATGTTGATGATGTCAGAACCTGTGTTAACACTCTCGGAAATGCAAAAACGTATGGGTATCAATATGTCTGCAATCAAAAAACTAGTCGGGCAACTACTTGACAAACATTATATTGAACGTGGTTCAACGGAAGGTTCCTGGCGCGTGTTCATCACTCCGTCGGTGCGATAACCCTGTAAATCTCCGCCATCTTCTCCTCCTCCGACAACGCCACATCTATCCAGTGGATGTCAAAGCTGAGGCGCTCCATCCGGCGAAACCAGGTCATCTGGCGCTTCGAGAACTGATGGATGGCTGTGTTGAGCGAGGTAAACATCTCCTCATAATCTATTTGTCCTAACAGATAGAGCGTGACGTATTTGTATTCCAATCCATAACGAATCAGAATCTCCGAAGGCACGCCCTCGTCCAGCAGGGCCTTCACTTCCTCAATCATCCCCTCCTCCAGTCGGGCTTTGAGCCGTTGCGTGATGCGTGTGCGGATAAGGTCGCGGTCGCCCCGCAGCCCGAAGATGACCGACGGCACGGGGTCCGACAATATCTGGCTGTCCTCCTGCCATTTGAAACGATAACCCGACAGCACGGCCTCGATATAAAGGCCGCTGCCGCCGCAAATCACCACCTGCTTGCCCCGGCTCTGGATGTCACGCATTGCCTTGAACGCCTCCTGCTGGTAGCGATAGACGTTGTACTTCACGCCCGGCTCCTCAATGTCGATGAGATGGTACGGGACCGGCTGCCCGTTGTACTCGTACTCGGAGATGTCCTTGCCCGTGCCAATGTCCATCCGGCGATACACCTGGCGCGAGTCGGCACTCACAATCTCGCCGCCCAACTCGGCAGCCAGGCGCACCGCAATGTGCGTCTTGCCCGTGGCGGTAGGACCGAGAATCGTGATGATGGGTTTTTCGTCGTTTGTCATTTCAGAGGTTGCAGTTTGGGTTCGTCATAGATTTCAAGGTCGAAGATGCGTTCGCCGTCAATTTTGAGGCGCAGCATCGTGAGATGGGTATGGAAACCGTAGCGTCCGGCGGCCCCGGGATTGATGAAAAGCAGGTTATGCTGTTTGTCGAACATCACCTTTAAGATATGGGAGTGGCCGGCCACCAGAATGGTCGGCTTGGCTTGACGGATCAGTTCCAGCGCTCTGGGGTCATACTTGCCCGGATAACCCACAATATGTCGAATGGCCACCGTGTGTTGCTCGCACTGGAAGACCTGATTCTCCGGAATCTCGCGGCGGATATCCCAATCATCGCAGTTGCCATACACAGCGCGTACGGTGGGCGCAATGGCGGCTAACTCATCCAGGATGAAGTCGTCCATAATATCACCCGCGTGCCAAATCTCGTCGCACTCCTTGAAAAACTCGAAAGCGTCGGGATGCAAGTAGGCGTGCGTGTCGGAAAGGATGCCTATCTTCTTCATTCTTTCACCGGATTGCGTTGTTTGACAACCTCAAAGAGCGTAATACCCGTGGCCACGGAGACATTAAGTGAGCGGATGGTGCCCACCATCGGGATGGTGATGGTGTCGTTGCAATGGCGCAGGTAGTCCCAGGCGATGCCCTCGTACTCGTTGCCCATAATGAGGCAGAGCGGGCCGGTCATATCCTTGTTGTAAAGCGCGTGGTTGGCCTTTTCGGTCACACCCACCACCTCAATGCCGGAGTCTTTGAGATATTGTATCACCTCCACGAGGTTGGAGTGGCGGCAGACAGGGATCTTGTTCAGCGCGCCGGCAGAGCTCTTCACCGCGTCCTCGTTGAGTTGGGCACCGCCATTGAGCGGCAGGATGATGGCATCCACGCCCGCGCATTCAGCCGAGCGCGCGATGGCACCCACGTTGCGCACGTCAGTGACCTTGTCGAGCAGCAACAGAAACGGCACACGCCCCTCCTCAAAGATGGTGGGCACGATGTCGAAAATGCTGCTGTACTCAATGGCGGAGAGGAAGGCCACCACGCCCTGGTGGTTGTTGCGCGTAAGGCGGTTCAGCTTTTCGAGGGGCACATATTGGAAGGGGATCTTGTGCTGGCGCACCTCAAAGAAGAGTTGTTTGAAGAGCTCGCCTTGAAGGCCCTTTTGGAAGAGAACTTTATCGATGGTCTTGCCACTCTCGATGGCCTCAAAGATGGGGCGCATACCGTAGATGAGGGCGGAGTTGTCGGGGGTTGGTTTCGGGTACATTGCGGTGGTGTTGGAATTGGAGGTGCAAAAATAGTAAAATTGTCTGGATTTTGGTTAGCGTCAGCGGGCGGGCCTTAAAGACTCTAAAGACTTTAAGACCCTAATGACCTTAAGGCCCTCCCGCTGACGCGACTACCTCTCATTATTTTCTACCGCGATTGTTATTTCGCAGTCTGACCATTTTTTCACTGAAACCGCCGCCATTCAGAAAATCCTTCTCCAAGCGCTTGAGCTGCCTAAAAAGTAAATAATCGGCTTGCTTGATGAGTACAATGCACATATTTGCGATGGTTTCTGGCGGGCGCGTTTGAGCAATCTGCATAAAGAAATCCACATCGTTATGATTCCTTCCCAAACGTCGCATAGTTTGCAACTCTACAGAATCCTCCTCCCACTGACGATGATTGCGCGTTTTCAGATAATCCTCGTAATCCTCCAGTAATTCCTGAAGACTGGCTTTGGCCACATTTACGAGCCGTATCTCAGTCCTGGCACTTGTGACGCTTGCTGCACAACCCTCTATGATGTTTTGCTTGCCCGAACGCGCGGCTTGTAGCATTTGGTCTTTTGTGCGGTCGTTATATCGTATGTAATGCTCTACAAAATAATAGGTTAGACAATAGATCACATCTGTCTTTTGGTAGCTGATCAACTTCTTGTAGTTGCCTCTTTGTGGTATTAATTCTTCCATAATCTTACGTTTTCAAATATTCCGCAAATATAATATTATTTGTAAGATATTGATTATCAATTGCTTTTAACAATAAATCGTTAAAATTCGGATTTTTAATATTACATCACACCTGCCCTTGCACGCCGCTGGCGTGCACGTTCGGTTAAATTATAATGCATGGGCAAACACAACAGAACAGACCATCGGCCTTTCGGGGTGCGTAGAATTGCGCGGGGCACAAACATAATTTCGCACGCCGGAGGTGTGCGAGGAAATATCAACGTTTTTACGATATCAATTATACAGGTGACAGGCTATTACCGGTCCCTCTCTTCTTCTTCCTGCCGGCTGAAATGGACAGCGGTCATAAAGGCCGTCAAGGGAACCAAGCCCGCCAAGGTCACTATCAGCATAATATTGCCACCAGCCCAGTGCATTATCTTGAACAACAGCGCCAAACTCAACAAACTTATGGTGGTGGCTCCTAATTTGTAAATGGATTTTATCATATTGTGACAATTTTATTATTCACTAACGTTACAATCTCCTCCGTTGCCTTCTATCGCTCGTAGTACACGAATTGCTGCCAAATGCGCTTGCTGTTGGATCTGTTCCAATTGGTTCACCACCTCAACCGCCATCGCGTGATCGAAATAGTGCTCTTCCCAAGATGCCTCTCCATATTGCCAGGCCATCTGGTTCGTATGAAAACTGATGTCTTGAGCAACGCGTTCCCGCAATTCTTGGTCGTCAATTAGTTGCAACAGCTGGTCTTGATAACGTTCTATCTGTGCACGCAACTTGGCCGCATTGCCTTGATAGATCATAAAATTTGTGGAATAGTCCACGTCATCAAGACGGAGGAGGGTCTCCCCTTCTTCTCTGTTGACATTCTGTATAAATTCCGTACGCAGATTGTCAAGATACTGCTGCAAACTGTCTTCTGACAAGGCCAACAACGCCACCTTCCGGCATATCAATGTGTCGGACGCTTTTGTTTTCAGAACCTGGGCACATTCATCTTTCACCAATTCGGATAGCAACACATTATTGTTTCTGGCCGTCTCAACAGAGGATCGGTAAGAAGCCAGCACGTCGTGTGATGTGGTGTTCAGGGAAAGTCCCGACAACAGCCCTAACAGCAGGCAGGAGATGGCCACCACCACACACAAGACCCTGAGATTTGACAATTTCTTGGTAAAATTCATCTTGATTCCAAAAAACAACGTTACTTATTCTTTCACGAATTTCACCGTATTCACTTTGCTGCCGCTGGTGACTTTCACAAAATAGACACCCGACGACAAATCAGAGACGCTTATTACGGTATTGGCCGCGGCGTTGTCAACACTTTTCACCTGTTGGCCTGCTGCGCTGTAAACCGCAATGCGGGTGCCTTCGACATTGTTCAGACGAATGACATCGGCAACCGGATTCGGCGATACCGAGACGGTGTTCGTCCATTCATCAACGCCCACACCTTCCACGAAATAGCCGAACTCAACCCAAGCGCCCGGCACACTCTTGTCAAATTTGGCGTAGCCATACCTGTACGGGTCACCGGTGAATTTCAATGCGGCATAGCCAGTATTCATCCCTTGTCCCGAATAGGTGTCGAGTGTCACAAGGTTCCACGTCCAGACGGCATTGCCATTACAGATGTTCCACACTGCGTCCAAAGTGGGATATTCCGCAATTGTGTATTCCTGATCGGTGCTGGGCACGGCCACAGAACCTCCCAGCGGCTCAATCTGTATTTCATTAGGATCATAATTCGGGATACTAAGTTGGACTATACCATTCACGGTAAGATGGTTATCCACAAGTGCCACGGGAACCGCAGTATAGTTTTGAGCGAAAACTCCGAATGCACAAAAAAGGCAAATTGCCACTATTGTAAAAATGTTTTTCATATAGCTATATTTTTGTTGTAAATTACTATAATTATAACGCTACAAATGTATCAAAAACTACAAGACAATGAATTAAAAATCTTTATTGCTTCGGTTTCCTCACATAGTGCGACATCTCCATCGGGATGGGCATCGAGAGTTCGATATAGCCGGCGAACTCGCCGTCCTTGAACCAAGGTGCCTGATAGATGAGCTTCTTGACACCGTTTTTCTCTATGGTGTAGGCGTTCACGTTGTGGTTCTTCAGCATCTCCACCAGTTTGGTACGGGCGGGCTCTGGATGGCAATCCAGGAGATTCTGGCCGATAATCTGCTGGCCGTGGCTCAGCACATTCACTGCCATATCATTCATTTCCAAAATCTTTCCATCCTTGTCGCAAATGGTGACGGAATAGGGCGCTTCATTGAAATATTCGAGCATAATAGCGATATTTATGGGTTATTAATCAATTTTCACTCTCCTCAAGTCCAGCATATTCACCGGGTTGGTGCCGAGGCCGGAGATGTTGGCCTGGGTGAAGCGGATGACTTTGTCGTAATAGAGCACCACCACGGGGGCGTCGGCCATCAACAGGGCATCCATACGGGTGTAGTAGTCGTTGCGCTGGTCTTCGTCGGTGCAGCGCTGCGAGGCCTCGTACAGTTTGTCAAAGGCGGGGTTCACATAGTGCGTGTAGTTGGAGCCGGCGGGCTGGAGGTTTTTGGAGTAGAAGAGGGCCATATAGTTCTCGGCATCGGGATAGTCGCAAATCCAGGAGCCGCGGAAGAAGGGCAGCTGGTAGCTGCGCATCATCTCGCGTTGTTGGGCACCCTGCATCACATCCAGCCGCAGGTTGATGCCCAGCTGCGCCAGTTCGTGCTGCATATACTGCACCAAATCGGCGTAGGAGGCGGACACGGCCACGGAGATGGGCGGGAGGCCCTTGCCGCCGGGATAGCCAGCCTCCTCCAGTAGGCGCGCGGCCTTAACGGGGTCGTAGGTGTAGCCGCCCGTGCGCGAGGGGTCGTGCGAGGGCATTCCCCGCGGCACAAAACCACCCGTGCCGGGATAGCCCACGTTGTTGCGCAAATATTTCATCATCTTCTCGCGGTCGAAGCCATAATTGATGGCCTGCCGCACCCGCTTGTCCAACAGGGGATTCTTCTTGTCGCCGGGTTTCAGCATAAAGCCCAAATATTCCGTGTTGAGATAAGGGCCCGTCAGCATCTTGATTTTGTCCTTGTACTCGGGATTCAACGTGCCCTCCTTGGTGAGCAGCGCGTCCTTGTAGCAGGCCTCCACACCGGACATAAAGTCAAGCGAGCCCTTCATAAACTCCATAAACACAGATTGTTTATCCACGATGAAGGAAACTGCCACTGCGTCAATGTAGGGCAAGCGGTTGCCCTGCTCGTCGCGCTCGAAGTAGTCGGGATTCTTGCGCAGCACCAATTTCACGCCCTCTTCCCAGAGTTGGAACTGGAAGGGACCCGTGCCCACAGGATGCTTGCGGAAGTCCTTGCCATAACGCTCCACCACCTCTTTGGGCACCACGGAGCAGTATTTCATCGACAGAATGCCGAGAAAGGGCGGGAAGGCCTCCGCCAATTGTATCTGGAAGGTTGTATCATCCAAAGCCTTGAAAACCGGGTTTCCCTCCTTGTCGCGCTTCACCTTCTGGAAAATCCACGCGCCGGGAGAGGCCACGTCGGGGTCCAGAATGCGCGAGAAGCTGTACACAAAATCCTGTGCTGTCACCTTGCGGGGCGTCTTGTATGGATAGGCCTCGGTGTTGTGGAAGGTCACATCATCGCGAAGAAAGAAGGTGTAGGTCAGACCGTCATCCGAAATGGTCCAGCTTTTGGCGATGGCGGGCACGATGTTCAGCGAGTCGTCCATATCCACCAAGCCGTTGTAGAGCTGGTTGCAGGGCCACATCACCGTCTGGCCCGATGCGAAAGCGGGGTCAAGGGTCTGGATACCCTCGGATTGGTTATAGTGGAAGATCTTCTTGTCCGAGTGGTCATACTTGGGCCGGCAACCTGCAAGCAGGAGGAGCGCAGCGATCAGAAACCATAGATACCTTTTCATTCTCTGTTAATTATCCACGAATTGCACGAATTGCACGAATTACACGCCCCCCCCCATTCTCCATTCTACATTCTACATTTCCTACGAAAGTGCCTGGTTCACCTTCTTGGAGGATTCGAGCAGTTTGTTGTATTCTTCGGGGGTGATATCGACGTTGAAATAATAGACGGGGTTGACGCGCTGGCCGTTTTTGATGACCTCGTAGTGGAGGTGTGAGCCGGATGCCAAGCCCGTGGCCCCCACATAGCCAATCACCTGGCCGCGTTTGACCTTCTGTCCCGGGCGCACTGCCTTCTTCGAGAGGTGCGCATAGAGTGTTTGGTAGCTATAGCCGTGGTTGATGACCACCGCAATGCCATAGCCGCTGCCGGGGTTCTCGCCCGACACGGTGCCGTCGGCGGTGGCATAGACAGGCGTGCCCTTCGGGGCGGTGATGTCCACGCCCGTGTGTGCGCGAAGTTGCTTCAGGATCGGATGATACCGACGGCCAAAACCGGACGTGATGGAATACATATTCTTCAACGGGCGGATGGCGGGTATGCAGGTCAGCATCTCCGCCTTGTTGTTCACAATCTTCTCCATCTCCGTCAGCGACTTGCTCTGCGCCGCCAGGCGGACAGTCAGACGGTCGGCGCGCTTGTTGGCCTCTTTCAGCATCTGGTAAGCCTCTGAACGGGAAAGACTGTCGAAACGGTTGTCGGGCAATATCTGGGGATAGCGCTCCGAAGCCGGCACCGGGTCGGCCTCAAAGATGGTCCGATAGACGTTGTCGTCCCTGTCCTCGATATCCAGCAGCACATCCGACATCACCTCCATACGGGAGGTCAGATATTCCACCTCGCTCTTCAACTCGTTGTTCTCACGCTCCAGGATCTTCACTTTCGGGGAGTCCACAAAGTAGAAGGCTATCCACACGAAAATGAGCGCCAGCGCAAAGCCACTGGCAAAGACCCAAGCCAGCCGTTTGAAGACGTGCTTGAAACTGAGCTTCACCTTTTCATACGTGAGCGTGTCGGGATTGAAGTGATAAAAATACTTGGGCATTATGTTGTTTTCCGGACAATAGGGTTAGAAGTTCTTTACTTGCAACCGAGACAAATCTTGTCGCCGATGCCGTAACTGCTGATGGCGCCGCTGTTGCGCTTGATGATCAACTTGAGTTGGATGCCGTACTTCTGGGCAATGTAACGATAGGTGTCGCCCTCCTCAAGCGTATGGTATTCCACTGGGGTTTTCGTGCTCTTCATCTCCACATAGATAACCTCATCCTCGATGGGTTCTGATTCGTCATAGACATCATTGTACAAACGCAGGTTTTTCTCGCTGATCTGCAACGAGGCGGCCAGTTTCTTGTACGTGTCGCCAGGCTTGGCGAGAATGAACTTGGTCTTGTTGTTCTCGTAGGCCGTGCGGGAAGTGTACGGATAATAGGCCACCTTGAAGGGCACGGCATAGGGGTCGAGGGTGAAAACATTCTTGCCCTGCACCTTGTCGGGAGCCGGAGTAGCAGGAGCAGTCGAGGAAGTCTGAGTGGACTGAGTAGCCGGAGTTGTAGGGGTGGACTGCACATTGTCGGCTTTGGGGGCTTGGCTCTTGTCCGGCTTGTGGACGATGACCTCGATGCCGTTCACAATCATTGTGTCGGCCTTGGGGGTGCGGGCAGAGGGAGGATTATATGTCGGTGTCTGTGCCTGCTGGGCAGGTTGTTGCACTGGTTGTTGTACAGGTTGCGCGACAGGCTGCTGTTGCACAGATTGCTGAACGGGCTGCTGCGCCGGTTGCTGAGCAGGTTGTTGTGCAGGTTTGAGACCAGGTTTCGGGGCAAACATATCCACATCATCATCCACGCGCACCAGACGGGGCGGGGCCATCACCTTCAGGGCCGTGGAATCGCCCAGTTTCTGCGCCACCTTGCGGTCATAGTGCATCAGGAAATATTTCTCAATGATGGAAATTAGTGTGTCGGCATAGCGGGGATTGCCAGAATAGCCGGCCTCCTTCAGTCCCTGGGCCCAAATCTTGTAGTCCGTAATGGGATAGTAGAAGAGTTTGACATAGCGGCTCCGTTGGGAGAGGAAGAGGGAGTGGTCGCGATAGGAGGCTGCCACGGATGCATATTTGCGGAAGCAATAGTCATCGCTGTGGTTGTCCGTCTCATAGTAGGTTTCGCCATTCCATTCGTTGCCGTGGCAAGTGATGCCGAAATGGTTGTTGGCCTCGCGCGCGACGCGGTTGGTGCCGGCCTTCGAAGAATAGATGGCCTGCGCCAACGTGATGCTGGCAGGCACTTTGTACAGTTCCATCTCCTGCATCGCCAAGTCCTTGTAGGCATCGATATAATCGTATATCTGATCTTCAAGGGTGTATTGGGCAAAACTGAAGGCATAGCCCAACATAAGTGCTAAAAGGATAATTGTCTTTTTCATTGTCCTATGTTTTAATGTCTTAATAGAATCTGATCACCAGGATGGATAATTGTGTTTTCATCCATCATATTATACTTGAAAAGATACCGGAGCTGCACACCGTAGCGTTGGGCGATGTAGCGCAGTGTCTCGCCAGTTTGCACGATATGGATGCGGGTGTTGCAGGTCTTGCCCTTGGCCTCGATATAGACAATCTCATTCTCCACAGGCTGGCCGTTGTCGAGCACATCGTTGAACTTGCGGAGATTCTCCGAGCTGACCTGCACATCGCCGGCAATTTTCTCGTACGTGTCGCCGCTTTGGGCGATGATGAAGAAGGTGTGGTTGTTCTCAAACACCTTGCGATAGCTGAAGGGACTGTTGCCGGCCGGATAGTCGCTGCCGATGGCGGTGAACACCTTCATCTGGCCTGTGGCCGGCTTGTCGGTGGAGGCAGGGGTCTTCGGCTTCTCGGGCTTGGCGGGATTTTGCTGGTTATTGTCAAAGGCCTTCTCCAACTGTTGGCGAGGAATATACTGCGCCACCGGCGCCACCGGCACCTCAATGCCCTGTTGCCGCAGACAAAGCGTGTCCAAACGGGCAATGTTGAAGCGTTCTATCAAACTGATGAGCCGGTCGGCATACTGCGGGTTAGTGGCATAGCCGTCCTGCTTGAGCGTGCGCGCCCAGGCGGGATAGTCCAAGATGTCCAACTTAAACAAGTTGGCATAACGGGAGCGCTTGGTAAGGAACAGCGAATGGTCGGTGTAGGATTCCGACACGTCCGTGTACTTACGGAAACACTCCTGCAGCTCGTCATCGTCAATCAGGATGGTGTCGCCCTCCCAGTCGGCGTGGCACTTGATGCCGAAGTGGTTGTTGCCATCCACGGCCAGCCGGCTTTTGCCGCAGGCGCTCTCAAAGATGCCCTGGGCAATGGTGATGCTGGCGGGAATCTTGTATTCCGCCATCTTCTGCATCGCCACATCCTTGAACTGGTCGATATAGGCGTAGATATCCTTTTCGGTATATTGCGCCGAAACACGTCCCGGCCAAACCATCGCAATCAGAAGCCATAAAAAACAGACTCGAACCAATCTTCTATTCATTATCTTCACATCCAATTCTTAATTCTCCATTCTCAATTCTTAATTCTCCATCGCCTCTTTCACCATCTTGGTATAAAACTCCTTCAGATCCAAATTATTGTACGTCACCTGTCCGGGCACAATGCTGAGGGCTGTTTGTCCGGGGATCGTGTTGACCTCGAGGAAATAGGGCACGCC
Organism: uncultured Bacteroidales bacterium; assembly: GCA_900315705.1. GTDB lineage: Bacteria > Bacteroidota > Bacteroidia > Bacteroidales > WCHB1-69 > F23-D06. Next base: position 131,870 of record ONAB01000003.1, read on the forward strand.
GTCGTCTTCGGAGAGGATGAAGTCCACGCGCACCACCCCACGGCAGTCAAGGTGATGGAAGATACGCTCGGCGTAATCCCGCACCACGCGTTCCTTGTCGGCGGGAATGTCAGCGGGCGTGAGCAGCTTGTGGCCCACGGCGGTGTACTTGGCATCGTAGTCGTAGAACTCGTTGGAGGCCACCACTTCCGTGACGGCGAGCACGCGGATGCCGCCATAGACGGAGGTCACGCCGCAGGTCAGCTCGCGACCGCGCACAAACTTCTCGACCATCAGCTGGTTGTCGTATTTGAAAGCCTCGGCAAAGGCCCCGGCCATCTCTTCGCGGTTATGGACCTTGGTGACACCCACGCTGGAGCCGGAGTTGCAAGCCTTCACAAAACAGGGATAGCCGCACACGCGCTCGATGCGGTCATAGTCAACCGGGTCATCGTGATAGAAATGCAGGGACGGGGAGATGGGCACCCCGATGCTAGCCACCGCCAGGTTGCAGAAATACTTGTTGAAGGTCAGCGCCGAGCTGAAACGGTCGCAACCCGTGTAGGGCTGGCCTATCATCTCGAAATAACCCTGCAGTTTGCCGTTCTCGCCCGGCGTGCCGTGGATGGCGATGAAGGCCACATCGAAAACAATATGCTCCCCGTCGATATGCAGGGAGAAGTCGTTCTTGTCAATGACATATTTCAGGCCGCTTTCGGAAGTATAGCTCCAATCCGAGCCCTTGAAATGAATCAAATAGGGGTTGAAAAGTTTTCGGTCGAGCTGATTGAAAATGTTATCGGCCGTTTTGAGGGATATTTCATATTCACCGGAATCCCCGCCGGCAATGACAGCCACATTATACATAATACCTTAATTTACATTTAAACGCGCAAAGATACGCTTTCAACCCCAGTCTTTCACTGGAAAGCCCGCGTTTTTTTAAACAAGAATTTGTGTATAAAGGAGCTACTGCTGCACCGTGCAGAAGCGGTGGTATTTGCCCTTCAGCGCCATCAACTCCTCGTGGGTGCCCCGCTCCACGATCTGGCCGTCGCGCACAAACACGATGGTGTCGGCGAAACGGATGGTGCTGAGCCGATGGGCAACGATGATGGCCGTGTGTTCGCGTGCATAGGGCATCAAGGCCTCCTGGAACAAATATTCCGACTCGTTGTCGAGGGCGGAGGTGGCCTCGTCGAGAATGAGCACCTCCGGATGGCGCAAGATGGCGCGGGCGATGCTGAGCCGCTGGCGCTGGCCACCCGACAGACGCATTCCACGATCGCCGATGACAGTCTGGTACCCCTCTTCCATCTCCATAATGAACGGGTGGGCCTGGGCAATCTTGGCGGCAGCCACCACCTGCTCCTCCGTCACATCCGGCATCCCGAACACTATGTTCTCATACACAGTGTCGTTGAAGAGGATAACATCTTGGTTGACACTTCCGAACAGCGCCCGCAGGTCGGAGATGATATAGCGGTCAAGGGGCTGTCCGTCGAGCAGAATCTGCCCGAAATGGACATCATAGAAGCGCGGCAGAAGGTCCACCAGCGTGGACTTGCCGCTCCCCGACGGTCCCACCACGGCCACCACCTCGCCCTTGCGGATGGTGAGGTCTATGTGGCGCAGCACTTCACACTCCTCCGGCGCGTCCACATCGCGGTAGGAGAAGGAGACATCCTTGAATTCTATTTTGTCGCGCAGTTTCTGCACCGGCAGCGGGTTCTCGCACTCCAATATCTTCTCGTCGGCGTCGATGACCTCATAGACCCGGGTGGCGGCGGCCATTCCACGCTGCAAGGTGTAATAAGTGGTCATCAGAGCCTTGGCCGGCACTATCAGTCGGGCAAAGACCACAAAGAAGAGCATAAACAGGGTGCTCTTGCCCAGTGAGAGGGCGGGGAAGAGTTTCAGTCCCACAATCGTGATGAGCAGCAGGGCCAAAATGCAGAGGAACTCCACCAGCGGTGCGCCAAGCTCGTTGATGCGGAACACACGCTTATGAAGGCGATAGAACTGGAAGTTCTCGTGCTGGAAATTGTCGTAGGTACGCTGGATGGCGTTGTAACCTTTGATGACGCGCAGGCCGCCAATGGCCTCGTCAAACAGCGAGCTCATCTTGCCAAGCAGCTGCTGGGCGCGCGTGGAGTACTGCTTGATGCGCTTGCCGATGTTGGCCAGCAAATAGGCGATGACAGGCAACAGCACCAACGCAATCAAAGTCAGCGGAGCGCTGATGGAGAAGAGCACGGCAAGGAAAATCACGATGAGGAACGGGTCGCGGAGCAGCGACTGCAGGGAAGAGAACACTGACCACTCCACCTCCTGCACGTCGGCGCCGATGCGGCTCAGGATGTCGCCCTTGCGCTGGTCGGTGTAATAGGAAAGGGGGAGGATGAGGAGTCGGTGGTACATCTCGTTGCGCAGGTCGCGCATAATGCCGGAGCGGATGGGCGCCAGCCAATAGGAGCCCAGATAGCGGGCGGTATTGGAGACCAGAGAGGTGACGGCCATCACGCCGGCGATGTAGAAAAGGGCAGCGTGTTTGCCGAAACGGGCCACTGTCAGGCCCATATAATAGTAGAAAGTGTCGATGACATAGCGCGAGGTGAGCGCAAAGTCGGGCTTGGCCGCCACCTGGTGCACCTGCCCGAAGAGGATGGAGAGGAACGGCACAATCAGACTCAACGTGAAGATGGAGAAAAAAGCGTACACCACATTCACCAACAACACCGCGACGATGTTGGCCTTGTATTTTCCCAGATATCGGGACAAACGTTTCAAAAGGTCCATACGCTAAAAAACTGGCTGCAAAAGTACAAAAATTACCATTTGCTATTTTTTGTATTTTTGCACCCTCATTTTAAACATATTCATTCACATAAATATTAAAAGATTATGTCCGTCATCAAACCCTTCAGAGGCTTTCGTCCTCCCCAATCTATCGTAGAAAAACTCGCTTCCCGTCCTTACGACGTGCTGAACTCCGAAGAGGCACGCAAGGAATGCGAGGGCAACCCCTACAGTCTTTTGCACGTCACCAAGGCCGAAATCGACCTGCCGGCAGGCACCGACGAGCACTCTCCTGAAGTCTATCTCCAGGTGGTGAAGAACTACAACAGTTTCAAGGATTACGGCTGGCTGGTGCAAGACAAGGAGGAGAAACTCTACATCTATGCCCAGAGTATGAACCCCACGGATGCCAACGCCCATTGGCAGTACGGCATTGTGGCCTGCGCTTACAGCGAGGACTATGTCAACAAGATCATCAAGAAGCACGAGCTGACCCGCAAGGACAAGGAGGAAGACCGTATGAAACACGTGCGCATCACGAATGCCAACGTGGAGCCGGTGTTCTTCGCCTACCCTGCCGTGGCCCGCATTGACGAAATCGTGGCCTCCGTGACCGCCCAGAAGCCCGTCTATGACTTCATCGCCAAAGAGGACGGCTTCGGCCACCGTTTCTGGGTCATCGACGACCGCAAGCTCATTGACGAGCTGGTGGAACTCTTCGCCACCAAGGTGCCCGCGATGTACATCGCCGACGGCCATCACCGCAGCGCCGCCGCCGCCCTCGTGGGACAGGAGAAGAAAGAGCACAACCCCAACCACACCGGCAAGGAGGAGTACAACTACTTTATGACGGTGATATTCCCCGACAACCAGCTCAACATCATCGACTACAACCGCGTGGTGAAAGACCTCAACGGCCTCAGCAAGGAGCAGTTCCTCGCCGCCGTGGGTGAGACCTACACCGTGGAAGATATGGGCACTGAGATTTACAAGCCCTCCAAGCTGCACGAGTTCAGTATGTATCTCGACGGCCACTGGTACAAGATGAACGCCAAGCCGGGCACCTTCAACGACAGCGACCCCATCGGCGTGCTGGATGTCACCATCCTCAGCAACCTGGTTTTGGACAAGATTTTGGGTATCAAGGATCTCCGCACCGACAAGCGCATCGACTTCGTGGGCGGTATCCGTGGCCTCGGCGAGCTGAAACGCCGCGTGGACAATGGTGAGATGAAGGTCGCCTTCGCCCTCTACCCTGTCTCTATGCAGCAGATCATCGACATCGCCGACACGGGCAACATTATGCCTCCCAAGACCACCTGGTTTGAGCCGAAGCTCCGTTCCGGCCTGGTCATCCACGAATTAGCATAAACACACCGCACAATGTTCAAAGTTCCTATATTGCTCGTCCTCTACAACAGGATTGAGGAGACGCACAACGTATTCGAGATTCTCGGGACTGTTCAGCCCACGCAACTCTACGTGGCAGGAGACGGTCCGAAGCCCGGCAACACGCTCGACCGCACGCACGTCTATCAGACCCGCTCGGTCATACAGCCCGCCTGGCACTGCCAACTGCACACCTTCTGGCAGGACGAGCACCTGGGCAAATCCCAGATGATTTACAAGGCCATCCAATGGTTTTTCGAACACGAGGAGGAGGGCATTGTCCTTTTCGAGGACACCCTGCCCACCTACGACTTCTTCCCCTATTGCGAAGAGCTTTTGCGGCAATATAGGAACGATGAACGGGTGTTCAGCATCGGCGGCACCTACCTGCGGCACAGAAGCCGCCAGAGATACAAGAAGCGTCTCCGCAAAGGCGGCAGCTCCTACTACTTCTCCTCCTACGCCACCACCTGGGGCTTCGCCACCTGGCGCAACCGGTGGCAGGACTTCTCCCTCTCGATGGCGCAGTACGACAGCGACAAGATCTCCGAAATCGTGGCGCGCAATATGAAGAAGCCCAAGTTCCGCTCCTACTGGATCAACCGGTTCAATATCATCAAGAAAAACAACGCCTCCTATTGGGACTACCAGATTAACCTCCACGTGTGGGCCCACGACGGCGTATGCATCGAGCCCTACCTGAACCTCGTGACCAACATCGGGGTCAAGAACAACGCCAAGCGAAAACTCCGGCGCCTCCGCAAAAACGCATACCCCATTATGCCCCTCACGCACCCCACCGAAAAGGAGGTCAACCGCAAGGAGGACAACTTCATCTTCAAGCACATCTACAAGAAGGCATACTTCTATCTTTTCCGCGATTGGCTGAAGGAGATTTTGCCCAACAAAAGCGAATAAAAAAAGCTATTCCTTATTATAAAAAAAAAGTGTATTTTTGCGCCCTAAAAAAATTAAGAATAGAAATTATGGCAAGCAACGAAAAATTAGGCAGTAAAAAGATTGAAAACGAAGAAGTTAACGAAAATTTCGTAACCCGATTCCTCGCTTTCTTCAACAAATACCAGAACATCATTTACGGCGTTGTCATCGGAATTTTGGTCATCGCTTTGGCCCTCATCCTTTTCAACCGCTTCTATCTCCAGAAGAAAAACGAGCAGGCTTCCGCCCAAATCACCTACCCCGTCAGTATGCTGATGGCCGGTGACAGCACCTCGCTCAACCTCGCCCTCGAGGGTGACGACGAGAACGACGGCTTCCTCGCCATCGCCGACAACTACAAGATCACCAAGACGGCCAACACCGCCAACTACTACGCCGGTCTCTGCTACCTCAAACTCGGTCAGAAAGAGGACGCCTTGGAGTATCTCAAGAAATTCAAGAAGAAAGAAGATGTCCTCTGGTACACCTGCCAGACGCTCATCGGCGACCTCTACGACGACCAGGGCAACGAGGCCGAAGCCATCAAATATTACGAGAAGGCCATCAAGGGCAACGATCCTTACAACACCCCGATGGCGCTCTTCAAACTGGGCCAGATGTATGAAAGACAAGACAATTGGAGCAAGGCCTACGATGCCTACCAGCAGATTGAAGACAATTTCTATGCTGAATACAACAAGATGAGCATCGCCCAATACAAGGAAAGAGCCAAATCCAAATCATCCAAATAGAAATAATGGCAGAAAAAAAGAAGAATTTATCCGAATTCACTCCTTTTAAAATTAATTCTGCAAATCATATTAGAATCGGTATTGTGGTCAGCGAATGGAACGACCACATTACCGATTCTCTTTTAAAAGGAGCCCGCGAAACCCTGATTGAGCAGGGCGTCGCCCCTGAGCACATCCTTGTGGAATACGTGCCGGGCAGCTATGAACTCCCTTCCGGCGCCGATATGGTGATGACGCACTGTCCCGACGTGGACGCGGTCATCTGCATCGGCTGCATCATCCAAGGCGAGACCCGCCATTTCGAGTTCATCGCCCAGGCTGTCGCCCACGGCATTATGGAAGTGGGCCTGAAGCACGGCAAGCCCGCCATCTTCAGCGTGCTGACCACCCAGGATATGCAGCAAGCCGAGGAGCGCGCCGGCGGCAAGCACGGCAACAAGGGCGTGGAAGGCGCCATCAGCTGCCTCAAGATGCTGGCCCTCCGCCAATCATTGTCCAACCCAAAAGCCTGATGCTATGAGAGTGGTCTTTATGGGCACCCCCGAGTTCGCCGTCACCATCCTCGACCGCATCCAGCAGGCGGGGCACGAGGTGGCCGCTGTGGTCACCACCCCCGACAAGCCCGCCGGCCGCGGCCAGAAGGTGAAGTTCTCTGACGTGAAACAGTACGCCCTCGACCACGCCTTGCCCCTGCTGCAGCCCGAACGCCTGCGCGACGAGCAGTTCATCGCCCAGCTGCAGGCGCTGGAGGCCGACGTCTTCGTGGTGGTCGCCTTCCGGATGCTCCCCAAGGCCGTGTACACCATCCCCCCGAAGGGCACCTTCAACGTGCACGCCTCGCTGCTGCCCCAGTACCGCGGCGCCGCCCCCATCCAATGGGCCATCCTCAACGGCGAAACCAAAACCGGCGTCACCACCTTTTTCCTCGACGAACATACCGACACCGGCGCCATCATCCGCCAGACTGAAGTGGAAATCACCCCGACCGATACTGGCGGCACTCTCCACGACAAGCTGATGAAGGCCGGGGCCGACATCGCCGTGCAGACTTTGCACGACATTGAGAGCGGCACGGTGCAAACCCTCCCGCAACCCGAGGCCGCCAACCTCAAGCCCGCCCCGAAAATCTTCAAGGAGGATATGCTCATCTGCTGGGACGACACCGCCGAAAACATCTACAACAAAATCCGTGGACTCTCGCCCTACCCCACCGCCTACACCCGCATTATGGCCCAACCGGCCACCGAGGGCGAACCGGAAAAAGTTTTCCACATCAAGGTTTACCAAGCCTCTGTCACGGACATTGCCAGCACCTCAAAACCTGGCACCATCACCCTCGAAAACAACAAAAAAATGCTGGTTTCCTCCAAAAACCGCGAAATTTCAATAGAAATCTTACAATTTGAGGGCAAAAAACGAATGAATATCGCTGATTTTCTTGCCGGATTTAGAAAAAATAATTACACAGATTTGTTGTTTTAGTGTAATTAATGCAAATCACTTTTTTTCGGTTTAAACAACTGGGTTTATTTTTTCACACAACGCAAAAAAAATCCGAAAATCCAACTTTGTTATTCAAAATCAGTTACATTTGCTGCTCAATTAAAAAAACACACAAACCTTTTAAATTTTATTAGTATGAATAAAAGTGAATTAATCGATGCAATGGCTGAAAAAGCCGGTTTGACCAAAGTTCAAGCTAAAAACGCCTTGGATGCTTTTATGTGCACCACGGGTGATGTCCTCAAAAAGGGTGACAAACTCTCTCTGGTTGGCTTCGGCACCTTCGAAGTGAAACAACGCGCTGCCAGAAAAGGTCTGAACCCCGCCACGAAGAAGGCCATCAAGATCCCCGCAAAGAAGGTGGTCAAATTCAAAGTCGGTTCCAAACTGGGTGCTCTTAAATAAGAATCCACTCTACTAACCTTACGAGAAAGCCCTGACAAGGGCTTTCTTTTTTTAAACAATATGCAAATCGAAGACAAAAAACTCAGGGCCAAACTCATCGAAGGGTTGGAGCAGTTCGTGACGGACGAGCGCAAGGAGCGTCTGCTGTCGGTGCTGGACAACCGCACGCGGCACGTCACCGTGGTGCTAGAGGACCTGTACCAGACCCAGAACATCAGCGCGGTGATGCGCAGTTGCGAATGCTACGGCATACAGGATGCCTACATTGTGGAGAACCGCAACACCTTCGAAATCCACAAGGACATCAGTATGGGGGCCGACAAGTGGCTGACCCTGCACCATTATCCTCACTCGGAGCACAATGTGAAGCGATGCATCGACGACCTGCACGCGCACGGCTACACGGTCATCGCCACCCTGCCTGACGAGAAGCGCACTACGATTATGGACCTCCCTGTGGAGCGCAAGACCGCCTTCTTGTTCGGCACCGAGCTGACGGGACTCTCCGAAGAGGCCGTCCGTTACGCCGACGGCGCCGCCCTTATCCCGATGTACGGTTTCACCGAGAGCTTCAACATCTCCAACTCCGCGGCCATCATCCTCTCCCACTTCTCGGAGCGGTTACGGCACTCGGAGGTGGACTGGAAACTCACGCCTGACGAACGCGAAGAGCTCTATTTCAGCTGGCTGCAGAAGAGCATCCGCAACTCCGAATCGCTGATCCGCCACCTCAGTTCGGACATCGCCGGCGACGGGAAGATTCTCCCATAGGTGGCATTCACTTTTTTTTGTACTTTTGCAGCCTAAAACTCAAGACTATGGCAAATATCAACTACGAAGGGAAAACCTACGAAATGGATGGCGACGGCTTTATGCTGAAGCCCGAAGAATGGACCGAAGGCCTGGCGGCTGAGATCGCCAAGGAGGACGGCATCAACGAACTGACCGAGAACCACTGGAAGATCCTGCACTGCATCCGCGAGAACTACGAAGAAAAGGGCATCGCCCCGATGGTGCGTGTCATCTGCAAGGCTTCCGGTCTGAAACTCAAGGAGATTTACGAACTCTTCCCGTTGGGTCCCGCCCGTGGCGCCTGCCGTGTGGCCGGTCTTCCCAAACCCGAAGGCTGCGTGTAGTGGCCTTTAGCTGTTAGCTATTAGCCAATAGCAATTGGCCGTTAGCCGTTAGCCTTTGATTACATTTTTTAGCCAATAACTAATTGCTAATAGCCAATAGCCAATAGCCAATAGCCAACAGCCAATAGCTAATAACAATAAACCATATCCGTTATGAGTATAATGCAATATCTGGCGATTGCAGCGGCAGCCATCTGTCTCTGCAGTTTTTTTGTGTTTTTCCTCAAGATTGTCAAACTCGGCAAGCCCAACGACCTGTCCGAGAAAAGCGGCGATACGAAAAAAGGGGTGATCTACTCCAACACCACGGCGATGATGCCGCAGAACAAGGAGTCGGCCTACCTGCACCTGCCGGCCTACGCCTCCGGCATCCTGTTCCACGTCGGCATCTTCCTCTGTTTGCTGGTGTTCGTGCTCTCCTTCTTCCCCTTCTTCAATCGTTGGATTTCGGGAGCCGACAAGATTCACTACATCATCCCCTGTTTCCTGGCCATCTCCGCCACTTGCGGTTACGCGCTGCTTCTGCGCCGCGTCCTTTCCAAGGAGCTGAAGCCCCTCTCGAATCCTGACGACTTTATCTCCAACGCTCTTGTCTCCACCTTCCAGCTGATGACGCTGCTCTACCTGCTGTTGCCGACATACTCCTGTGTCGTCACTATATATTATATAGTAGCGATTCTCCTTTTCCTCTATATGCCTTTGGGAAAACTGCGCCACGCTGTCTTTTATTTCGCGGCCCGTTTCCATCTCGGCTATTTTTACGGATGGAGAAACGTCTGGCCAAAACGTGAAAACTAACCAAACCTTAATCTGTCAACAATGAGACTTGACTTTTTAGGCGCCACGGAAGAGGTGACCGGCAGCAAATTCCTGCTCACCTCCCAGAAAGGCACCAAGATACTGCTTGACTGCGGTATGTACCAGGGCAAGGGCCTGGAGACCGACAGTATGAACCGCGATCTGGGCTTCAACCCCAAGGAGGTGGATTTCATCCTGCTCTCGCACGCCCACATCGACCACTCCGGTCTGATACCTTATATATACAAGCAAGGCTTCCGCGGCAAGGTGTTCTGCACCCCCGCCACCCGTGACCTGTGTGCCATTATGCTGGCCGACTCAGGCCGCATCCAAGAGGCCGACGCCCGCCAGTTCAACAAGAAGAAAGAGCGCGTGGACAAGGAGCCCATCGAGCCCATCTACACCGAGAAGGACGCGGCGGAGTGTATGGCGCAGTTCATCAGCATACCCCGCAACTTGACGTTTAACATCACCCCGGACATCTCCATACAGTTCATTGAAACCGGCCATATGCTGGGCAGCGGCGCCATCTACATCACCTTCAAGGAGGGCCGCAAGACCCGCACGCTCTGCTACACCGGCGACGTGGGCCGCTACAACAAACGCATCCTCCCCGACCCGGAACCGTTCCCGTATGCCGACTACATCATCACCGAATCGACCTACGGTGACCGCCTGCATTCCACGCTCGACGATGCCGACAAGCAGTTGATGCTGATTGTGCGCGACGCCTGCGCCAAGCGCCTCGGCAAACTGCTCATCCCCTCCTTTGCCATCGGCAGGACACAGGAAATCGTCTATACCCTGCACCGTCTCAACAAGTCTGGCGACCTGCCCGACATCGAGATTTTCGTGGACAGTCCGCTCGCCTGCTCCGCCACCAACATCTACCGGCTGCACGACGAGAATTTCAACGCCGACCTGCGCCAGTTTATGGAAAACACCAAGGACCCCTTCGGCTTCGACAAGCTCACGTACGTGCGCACCATCGACGACTCGAAGCGGCTCAACGAGTACAACCGTCCCTGCATCATCATCTCCGCATCAGGGATGATGGAGGCCGGACGTATCAAGCACCACCTGGCCAACAACATCGAGAACCCCAAAACCACCATCCTGTGCGTGGGCTACTGTTCTCCCACCACTCTTGGCGCCAAGATTATGCGCGGCGACACGGAAGTCTCCATCTTCGGCGAGATGTACAAGGTGAAGGCTCACCTTGAGCGCATTGACGCCTACTCCGGCCACGGCGACTATCAGGAGCTCATCCGCTACCTCTCCTGCCAGAAGGGCAACCGCCGCCTCAAGAAGATCTTCATCGTACACGGCGAAGAGGGCGTGCGACAAGCATACGCCAAGCACCTGGCCGAGGCCGGATTCAAGAAGACGCAAGTGCCGAGGTTCAGAGAGAGCGTTGAGTTGAATTAAGAATTATCGCAAATCGTAAAACGTAAATCGCAAATCGCATAATGACCCACAAACAGAACATTCTCATCACCGGTGCCAACGGACAACTTGGCCATTGTCTGCGCGATTTGGCAGAGGCGTACCAAGACCGCTTCTGTTTCTACTTCACGGATGTGGAGGAGTTGGATATCACCGATGAAGCGGCTATTGTACAATTCGTCAGCGGTCACGCGATTGACGCCATCGTCAACGCGGCGGCATACACGGCGGTTGACAAGGCCGAGGACGAGGTGGAGACCGCATTCCGCATCAACCGTGATGCCGTGGCCCTGCTGGCCGCTGCCGCCAAGCGCCACAACTGCCATCTGGTGCACATCTCCACCGACTATGTCTTCTCTGGCGAGGCGTGCCATCCCTATCCCGTGGACGCACCCGTGGAGCCCAAGTCGGTGTATGGCCGCACCAAGGCCGAGAGCGAGAAGGCCATCCGGGAGAGCGGCTGCGGCGCCACCATCATCCGCACCTCGTGGCTCTACTCCGAATACGGGCACAATTTTGTGAAGACGATGCTGAAGCTGGGCGACGAGCGCGAGGAGGTGACCGTGGTGTGCGACCAAGTGGGAGGCCCAACCTACGCGGGCGACCTAGCCGCGGCCATTATGAAGGTGCTGGAAACCGGCATCGGCAAGAAGGGAGTCACCATTTATCATTACGCCAACGAAGGCACGGCAAGCTGGTTTGATTTCGCCAAAGCCATAATGGAAATGGGAGGAAAACAATGTCGGGTGAAAGCCATCTTTACGTCAGAATATCCGGCAAAAGCGACAAGACCCGCCTATTCCGTCTTCGATTTAAGTCTCATAAAAAAGGAATTGCGACTTTCAATCCCTTACTGGAGAGAAAGTTTGAAACTGACTATCAATAAGTTACAAGGAAATTAAAAAAAATAACTCCAAAATGCGGGATATTCAAAAAAATAATGTATTTTTGCCCGCTCAAAAAACACAAAGGAAGTGTTCTTTATTTAATACACAAAAAAAAGCCGTTGTAGCTCAGTGGTAGAGTACATCCTTGGTAAGGATGGGGTCATGAGTTCAACTCTCATCAACGGCTCTTTTTTTTTATCTATAAAAGACCTTTCAATAATAAAATTATTCACAAAAATTTATAGAAAAAAATGGCAAAAGAGAAATTTGAACGTACTAAACCCCACGTGAACGTGGGTACCATCGGTCACATCGACCACGGCAAAACGACCTTGACGGCTGCCATCACCACCGTTTTGGCTTCCAAGGGTCTTTCCGAGTTGAGATCTTTCGACTCCATCGACAACGCTCCTGAGGAGAAAGAGCGTGGTATCACCATCAACACCGCTCACATCGAGTACCAGACCGCTACGCGTCACTATGCACACGTTGACTGTCCGGGTCACGCCGACTATGTGAAGAATATGGTTACCGGTGCTGCCCAAATGGACGGCGCCATCCTCGTCGTGGCTGCTACTGACGGCCCGATGCCCCAGACTCGTGAGCACATCCTGTTGGCAAAGCAGGTCGGTGTCCCCAGAATGGTTGTTTTTATGAACAAGGTTGACTTGGTTGACGACCCCGAGTTGCTCGACCTCGTTGAAATGGATATCCGTGACCTTCTGAACTTCTACGGCTTCGACGGTGACAACACCCCCGTCATCCGTGGTTCCGCTCTTGGTGGCTTGAACCTCGAACCGCAATGGGTTGAGAAGATTGTCGAACTGATGGACGCTGTGGACACCTGGATTCCGCTGCCTCCTCGTGACGTCGATAAAGACTTCCTGATGCCCGTTGAGGACGTCTTCTCCATCACTGGTCGTGGTACCGTGGCTACCGGTCGTATCGAGACTGGTGTCATCCACACCTCCGATCCCGTTGACATCATCGGTATGGGTGCTGAAAAGCTCAAATCCGTTGTCACTGGTGTCGAAATGTTCCGCAAGATCCTCGACGAAGGTGAAGCTGGCGATAACGTCGGTCTGCTCCTCCGTGGTATCGACAAGGACGAAATCCGTCGTGGTATGGTCATCGCGAAACCCGGTTCCATCCACCCGCACAAACACTTCAAGGCTTCTGTGTATGTCCTGAAGAAAGAAGAAGGCGGTCGTCACACTCCGTTTGGCAACAACTATCGCCCGCAATTCTACTTCCGCACCACGGACGTGACGGGTGCCATCACCCTGCCCGCTGGCGTTGAGATGTGTATGCCTGGTGATAACGTCGAGATCGATGTCCAACTCCTCTCCGAAATCGCCCTCAACCAGAACCTCCGTTTCGCTATCCGCGAAGGTGGTCGTACCGTGGGTGCCGGTCAGGTGACTGAAATCCTTGACTAAGAGTTATCTTAACCTTAACATCATAAAAAGGGCATTGACGACAATGCCCTTTTTCAAAGGGGAATAGTTTAATGGTAGAATGACGGTCTCCAAAACCGCAGATGGGAGTTCGATTCTCTCTTCCCCTGCCAAAACGCGAATCTCCTGATTCGCGTTTTTTTTATAACGGCTTTAATACTATTGACTATGCGAATTAACGACATCCTGAAAAAGAAGAAATCCTTCTCCTTCGAAGTCTTCCCCCCGAATCCCGAGAATAGTAATATCCGCGACATCTACTCCACTATCGACGCCCTCCAGCAGTATCGCCCCGACTTCATCAGCGTCACCTTCAAGTCGTCGGGCGACTACAGCGAGAACACGCTCAACCTGGCCAGCTACATCCAGCAACACACGGTCGCAGAGCCACTCGTGCACCTCACCTGCGGAGCCCTTGACGAGCGCGACGTGGACGCCCTCGCCCTGCGTATGCAAGAAGAGGGACTCGAGAATGTGCTCGCCCTGCGCGGCGACAAACCCGCCCATTTCGAGGGCTCCTATCTGGAGCATTTCAAGCACGCCACCGAATTGATGGATTATCTCCGCCAGCGCTACGATTTCTGCGTGGGCGGCGCCTGCTACCCCGAAGGGCACATCGAGTCGGAGAGCCTGTACGACGACCTCGTCAACCTCAAGCGCAAGCAGGATATGGGCGCCCAATTCCTCATCACGCAGCTCTTCTACGACAACAACTACTACTACCGGCTGATACGCACGGCCCGCAAGATGGGCATCACCATCCCCATCATCCCGGGCATAATGCCGCTCACGAGCGCCACAATGTTCGCCAAGATTATGAATATGGCCGGCGCCACCATCCCATTCGATCTACGCGTGCTCTTCGACCGATTCCGCAACGACAAGGCGGCAATGTACGAAATCGGCGTCTCCTACGCCGTGACGCAAATCCTGGAGTTACTTGCCAATGACGCCGACGGCATCCACATCTACACAATGAACCACGCCAACGTGGCCGGCGAAATCTACCGCCGCATCGAGAATGTGATAGAGAAGGAATTGAGGTAAAAAACGTATCTTTGCCCGCTCCAAGGAATAGAGCCAAAACAATTTATAATATTATTAGGATGAAAAATAACCTCTTGAAACTCGCCCTTTGCATCCTGGCAGTGGCTATGCTCACCGGACTCCCCTACTCCGGCTTTGCCCAGCAGCCCCGCCATCCCCAGCACCAAGGGAATAACGTTCCCCTCTCCATTACCGTAACCTCCGACTACGAAGGATTCTGGATTTTCTTCGACGACATCCTTCAGAACGAGCAACCCACCAAGTCCATCAGACTGGACCGGGTGCCTGGAGGCGAACATTACCTGCGGGTGGAGATGAACGATGCCGAGCATCACACCGTTGGCCAGTTGATCTTCATTGACCCGGCCAACAACCGTTTCCGCGTCGAGAAACAGCGGCACCTGTTCGGGCTCTCAATAGGCTACGCGATTGCGCGACCTGAAGTGGTGATGCCCTTGATTGCGCATCAGGCCAATCATCCACAAGGAATGGGCCGTCCAGGGCTTCCGCATCCGACCGTGAGACCCGCAATGCCCGCCCCTGTCGTCACCCCGGCAATGGGCGAGGGCGACTTTCGGATCGCCCTGGAGAGGGTTAAAAGCGAGAATTTCGAGAGCAACCGGATCACGGCGGCCAAACGGATTGTGGACAACAATTACTTCACAGTCGGCCAGATCGAGCAGTTGTGCCGCCTCTTCGAGTTTGACAACAACCGGCTGGAGTTTGTCAAATACGCCTACCCGCGCTGCGTGGAGCAGGGACGCTACTATATGTTGCGCGACCTATTCACCTTCGACAGTCATAAGCAGGAACTGGACAAGTTCCTCGACGAACAGGCGCGATAACCCCAAACAATCATCACTATGAGCAGAGGATTTGTCAAAGAGGGCGACCAGGAAGAGGTCCCGATGGTAACTCCGCGCGCCTACCTGCCCGCAGGCGTGGAGAACTTTGTGACGCCCGAAGGGCTGCAGGAGCTGAGAGAGGAGCGCGAAGCCCTTTTGGAGGAGCGCAGCCAGTATGAAAACGCGGACAACAACGACGCCCGCATCAACCGGAACTACCTGTCGGCCAAGCTGCAGTTGCTGGAGGAGCGCATCCGCACCGCGCGCGTGATTGAATATGACGCGAAGCGGCAGAAGGAGGTAGCCTTCGGGGCAGTGATCCAGTACAAGAACCTGAACGACGGCCAGACAGCGGAATACCGCATTGTAGGGGTGGACGAAGCCAACATCACGCAAGGGAAAATCTCGTTCCTCTCCCCGCTCAGCAAGGTGCTGCTGAGGAAAAAGAAAGGCGACATCGTCACCTTCAAAACCCCGAGCGGAGAGATGAGACTGGAGATTCTGGGGGTGAGGTAGGAGTCTGCCGCGCATCCCGTTGAAAACAAAACGCAATAACGTTCTTAGCACTCTATCTAGGGACAAAATGTTCCTAGGTTGAAATGCTGACAGAATCCTGAAAAAAAAGCGGAAACCACCTCGTGATTTCCGCTTTTGTCTTATATGTTCAATGACTTACATTTCAGGGAAGTCGGGAAGATCGGGCGTCTGCGGCTCGGCGGGACGCTCGGGCTGCGGCTCGTGACCACCCTGCTGGCGCGGCTCGTTGCGACGCTCGCCACCATTGCGCGGACCACGGTCGCGACGATGGTCGTTGCCACCACGCGCGTTGCGGTCGGGACGGCTGTCGCCACGACGCTCACCTCCGTTGCGCGGACCACGGCTGTTGCCGCCACGCGGACGGGATTCGTTCTCGGTGTAACCCTCCGGCTTGGGAAGGAGCACCTTGTGGGAAAGACGGTACTTGCCGGTCTTCTCATCAATCTCAATCAACTTCACCTTGATCTTGTCACCCACCTTCAACACATCCTCCACATTCTCGATGCGGCGGTAGGCAATCTCGGTGACGTGCAAAAGACCGTCGGTGCCGGGCAGGAACTCCACGAAAGCGCCGAATGCCGTGATGGTCTTGACCGTGCCTTCGTAAATCTCGCCCACCTCGGGTTTGGTGGTGATGAGGTTGATGCGCTCGATGACGGCATTGATGTCGTCCAGGTTGGGAGCAGCGATGTCGATGACACCGAATTCACCCACCTCCTCAATATTGATGGTGGTGTGGGTTTCACGCTGCATCTCTTGGATAATCTTGCCTCCCGGTCCAATGACTGCGCCAATGAACTCGCGCGGAATTTGCATTTGGACAATGCGCGGCACGAAAGGACGATAGTCCTCGCGCGGAGCGGGCATAGCCTCTTTAATCTTGTTAAGGATGAACATACGGCCACGATGTGCCTGGGCCAGAGCCTCGGCCATCACCTCAGCAGAGAGGCCCTTCACCTTGATATCCATCTGGCAGGCGGTGATGCCGTCCTCGGTACCGCAGACCTTGAAGTCCATATCGCCGAGGTGGTCCTCATCACCGAGGATATCGGAAAGGATGGCGTATTTATCGCTGTTCTCGTCCGTGATCAGGCCCATTGCGATGCCGGACACAGGTTTCTTCATCTTCACACCGCAGTCGAGCAGGGCGAGGGTGCCGGCGCAGACGGTAGCCATAGAGGAGCTGCCGTTGGACTCGAGGATGTCGGAGACGATGCGGACGGTATAGGGGAACGACGGATCGTCGAAGGGAATCATCGGCGCGAGGGCGCGTTTGGCCAGGTTGCCGTGACCGATCTCACGACGGCCGGTGCTGCCGATACGCTTCACCTCACCCACGCTGTAGGGCGGGAAGTTGTAGTGCAGCATAAAGCGGCTGGAGCCTTCCACCACAGCGCCGTCGATGGTCTGCTCGTCGAGCTTGGTACCGAGCGTACAGGTGGCAAGGGCCTGGGTTTCGCCGCGGGTGAAGATGGCGGAACCGTGGGCAGAGGGGAGGTAGCCGGTCTCGATCCAGATGGGACGGATGTCTTCCGTGCCACGACCGTCAAGACGGATACGCTCGTCCAGAATCATACTGCGCATAGCGTGCCACTGAATCTTGTCGTAATAACGCTTCACCATCACCTCTTTTTCGGCGCGTTCCTCTTCGGGAATGGTCTCCATAAAGTCGGCCAGGATCTGGTCGAAGTCGGCGTTGCGCTCTTGTTTGCCCTTGAAGGACTTTGCGACGGCATAAACCTTGTCGTAAGTCTCCTTCTGCATACGTTCGCGAATCTCTTCGTCGTCAGTTTCGTGGCAATACTCGCGTTTCGGGAAGGCGGTGGGCACCTGGGCGGCGAGGTCCATCTGGGCCTGGCACTGCACCTTGATGGCGTCCTTGGCGAAGTTGAGGGCTGCGACCATATCCTCTTCGGAGATCTCCTTCATCTCGCCTTCCACCATCATAATGTTGTCCATAGAAGCGGCGACAATCATATCGATGTCGGAGCGTTCCATATCCTCGACGGTGGGGTTGACGACGAGCTTGCCATCAACGCGGCCCACGCGGACCTCGGAGATGGGGCATTCGAACGGAATGTTGGAGACTGCGATAGCGGAAGAGGCGGCGAGACAAGCCAGACAGTCGGGCAGCTGGTTCTTGTCGCCGGAAATCAACGTCACGATGACTTGCGTCTCGGCGTGGAAGTTAGCGGGGAAAAGGGGGCGGATGGCGCGGTCAACCAGGCGGGCGATGAGAATCTCATACTCGGAGGGACGGGCTTCGCGGCGGAAGAAACCTCCCGGGATGCGGCCCAGGGAACCATATTTTTCCTGGTATTCAACTTGGAGGGGCATAAAGTCGGTACCCTCCACGGCTTCTTTCTTGCAGCAAACGGTGGCAAGAATCATCGTGTTGCCCATTCTGACGACAGCGGAGCCATCGGCTTGTTTGGCCAACTTGCCGGTTTCGATGGTCACAATGCGGCCATCACCTAAATCAAAAGATGTGCTTATTCCTAACATATTGTTTCTTAATTAAATAAATAAAATGAGAATGGGTAAGAACCACTCTTACAATATCCAAAAAGGGCAATTGTAAAAATTGCCCTTTTCTTGGTATGAGTAGTGTGTTGAAATTATTTTCTGAGACCTAACTTCTTGATGAGGGCTCTGTAGCGCTCGATGTCTTGTTGTTTGAGGTACTCGAGCATTTTCTTTCTCTTACCCACGAGGTTGATGAGGGCGCGTTTGGTCACGCGGTCACCGCCGTTGGCCTTGACGTGTTCGGTCAGGTGTTTGATGCGGTGCGTAAAGAGTGCGACTTGTGCTTCAGGGGAGCCAGTATCGGTCGCGCTTTTACCATACTGTTCGAAGATTTCTTTTTTTACGTCTGTTGTTAAATACATAATAAGCGTCTAATTTTTAATATTTTTTCCTTTATTTTTTCAGGCGGCAAAAATACATTTTTTTCTTGATAGTTACAACCATTGAAAAAAAAAACTATTTTTGCACTTCTTTTGTAAAACAGTATCTTATGACGAAGTTAGCAATAGTGATTCTGAACTGGAACGGGAAGCGTTTTCTGGAGCAGTTCCTGCCGGTCCTGGAGCAATATCTGCCCGAATATGCGGAGATTGTGGTCGCCGACAACGCCTCGTCCGACGGTTCGGTAGCGTTCCTGAAGGAGGCGCACCCCTCCGTGCGCGTGTTGGAACATACAGAGAACGAGGGGTTTGCGCGGGGCTACAACCACGCCTTCGAGCACGTTGAGGCAGAGTACTATTGCCTGCTCAATTCCGACATCGAGGTGACGCCGCACTGGATCGAGCCGATCATCGAGCAGATGGACAGCGACGAGCGCATCGCGGCGGTGCAGCCCAAACTGCTCTCCTACCACGACCGCGGCCGCTTCGAGTACGCGGGCGCTTCCGGCGGTTTCGTGGACAAATACGGATACCCTTTCTGCCGCGGGCGCGTCTTCAGCAACGTGGAAGATGACCACGGCCAATACGACAACGAGATGGACATCTTCTGGGCCAGCGGGGCCGCCCTGTTCGTGCGCAGCGACGTGTACCGCACAATGGGCGGACTGGATCCCGACTTCTTCGCCCATATGGAAGAGATCGACTTCTGCTGGCGCATCAAGAACGCCGGCTATAAAATAAAGGTAAACCCCAAGTCGGTGGTTTATCACATCGGCGGAGGCACGCTGCCCAAAAACAACTCCTTCAAGACCTACCTCAACTTCCGCAACAACCTCTTCCTGCTGCTCAAAAACCTGCCCGAGGAGCGCCTGGCCAAGACCTTCATCGTCAAGTTTTTCCTGGACCAGATTGCAGCCGTCTTCTTCCTGTTGCAAGGACACTTCAAGGATTTCACCGCCGTCTATAAGGCGATGTTCCATTTCTACAAAGATTACAAAAAGTGCAAAGCCAAGCGCAACACACTACCCAAGCTCGCCTACACCGACACCTACCCCAAATCGGTGGTGTTTCTCCACTATTTCAAGCGTAAAAAGATTTTCAACGGAGAGTCTTTCTCCTAAAGCATCTCAATTATGGAACTTTTCGCAAACATTTACCAATATTTGCTCATCATAATGACCATTCTCGGGGTCGGGGTGTTCATCACCCTGCAGTTTGTCACCCCCGCGTACGGAATGACGTTCAACAACCGCTGGGGTGTCTCCATCCGCAGCAATTTAGGGTGGTTCATTATGGAGGCCCCGGTCTTCTTCGCGATGTTGGCATTGTACTTCATCTCGCTGTATCTCAACATCCGGCCCTTCAACATCGTCACCTTCACGATGTTCTTTTTCTTCGAATTCCACTATTTCCAGCGATCGTTCATCTTCCCGCTGCTGATGCGCGGGCAGAGCAAGATGCCGCTGTCCATCATCATCACGGGATTCACCTTCAACACGTGCAACGCCCTGATGCAGGGAGGCTGGCTCTTCTTCTTCTCCCCGCTCGACAGATATCCGATCTCCTGGTTCTGGTCACCGCAGTTCATCATCGGCACCGGCATATTCCTCTTCGGGATGGTGGTCAACCTTTACGCCGACCGCGTGATCCGCAATCTCCGGATGAACGATATGGACAACAACTACTACCTGCCCGAGGGATGGATGTTCCGTCGCATCAGCTCCGCCAATTACTTGGGCGAGATTCTCGAGTGGCTGGGGTTCGCCATCCTCACCTGGTCGGTGGCCGGCTTGGTGTTCCTCATCTGGACTTTCGCCAACATCGTGCCACGCAGCAAGGCGGTCTATGAACGCTACACCCAATTTTTTGGCGAGAAGTTCACCTCGCAAAAACGTTACAAGATTTTCCCCGGCATCTATTAACCCTTGTCTATGCGCAAACTGCTGATCTTATTATGCCTCGCCTCGTCGTTGTTGGTATGTTGTGATATGTACAACCATCCCACCATACCCAACACCCGCGTCGATTTCATCGTCTATCCCAACGATGTCATCCACTACCGCCTCAACACCTACGGCGGCTACGAATATTTCACCGGCGGCGTCAACGGCATCGTCGTCTATCGTCTCGACGAGTGGAATTTCAACGCCTTCGACCGGGCCTGTTCCTACGATTGGGAGGAGCACGACTCTTGGCTCTGGGTGGCTCCCGACGGGCTGCGGCTGGTGGACTCGCTCTGCGGCTCTACCTTCAACATCCTTGACGGCAATGTGCTCGGCGGCCCCGCGCGGTACCCTGCCCGCCGCTACAACACCCGCTTCGACGGCAACCGTCTCCGCATCTACTCCTAACCTGTTTCTTTTATGATGAGAGGTATCGTGTATCTGCTGCTTCTGTGCGCAACCCTCTGTTCAGGGGCGCAAACCGACCGTGCGCCAAAGCGGATGGCCTTTTCAGGTTATTGCGGAGGGATGATGTTCAACACCGGTTATGTGCTGAGCCGCGAGTTCAGCTTGTACAACTCGAACGGCACGATGAACCAGCGGATGCGCCAACAGGGTGTCCCTTTCGGTCTCGGAGGCACCATCCGCATCGGCTTCGGCCGCCATCTCCGCATCGGCGGCGAGGGCTATGTAACCACCCTGCACCAACGCAAGACCAAAGGATTCAACACCGTCGGCTGGGGCGGTCTGCTCGCCGACTGCCGCTGGACCAAAAACAAGTGGACCTTTTTTGTGGGAGGCACGCTGGGCGGCGGTTCCGTCAAGAACCTCATCCTCACGGAAACCTCAACCACCGACTATGTCTTCGAAGACGGTTCCGCTGCCTACCGAAAATATGGCCTGATGTGCGTCGCCCCCTTCCTCGGATTCGAGTATGCCCTGCACGAACGCATCCACCTCATCGTGAAAACCGACTACCTGTACAGTCTCTCCAACACCCCCGCCGACTTCACCACCGGCCCCCGGCTCTACCTCGGCATCCTCTTCTGCCACTGGAAATAAAAAAGACGCACCCTCCCGGGCGCGCCTGTATTTCGAGTGATTCAAACACTAATTCTTGCAATTCACACTAACTCGTGAAATTCGCACTAATCCAAGTAATTTCGTTCAATTCACACTAATTTACACTAATTCGTGAAATTCGTGTAATTCGTGGTTACTATTCATGGTTATATTTCGGGGAGCATCTCGCAAATCACCTTCACCATCTTGGGCCCTGCCGTGTTGGCCGCCGCCAGCACCTCCTCGTGCGAGGTCTCGGCGACCTGTCCCACCACGCCCAGATCGGTAATCACCGACAGGGCGAAAATCTCCATCCCGCGGTGGTGCGCCACGATAGCCTCCGGCACAGTGGACATACCCACGGCGTCAGCCCCGAGGATCCAATAGGCCTTGTACTCGGCCGGGGTCTCAAAACAGGGACCCGACACGCCCATATAGACGCCCTCTTGCAGGTGGATGCCGTTGGCAGCAGCCTTTTGGTGCGCCAACTTTATGAGCCGTTTGGAGTAAACCTCGTTCATATTGGGGAAGCGCGGGCCGAGTTCATCATCGTTCGGGCCGAGCAGCGGATTAGTGCCGAAGAAGTTGATGTGGTCGCGAATCAGCATAATGTCGCCCACCTTGAAGGTCGGGTTCATACCGCCGGCCGCATTGGAGAGGATGATGGTCTTCACCCCAATGCCGCAAAAGACCTGTTGCGGATAGGTAACCACCTCCATCGGATAGCCCTCATAGTAGTGGAACCGGCCGTTCAGCACGACCACCTCGACATTGTTCAGGCGACCGAAAATCAGCGTGCCCTTGTGCCCCTTCACGGTGGAGAGGGGGAAGAACGGGATCTCGCCGTAGGGAATCTCGTCCACCACATCGAGCGCCTTGGTCAGTCCGCCCAAGCCCGAGCCTAACACGATGGCCACTTTCGGGTGGATAGTCATTCTTTTATTCAAATATGCAACCGTTTCACGGATGTGTTGTTTGGTCTCTTCTAACATAATCTTCTATAATATGGTTAAATTCAACTTTCTCGTTTTCTGTTAAAAAGTCCACCTCTATCGGAACAATGAAAACAGGCAGCAAAGATACATCTTTTTGAAGTTCCTCGGCCTGCAATCTCATCCAATCTTTTTCGGTCGTGAAAACCACCCTCGGCTTGTCAGAATGCTCTTCCACTCGATGTCTCAACTGAGCGATCTCAGAGACGGTATAGCGGTGATGGTCCTGATATTGGATGTGCTGGACGCAGTGGTAACGGGAGTCCAGATACTCTTTCAGGGGTTGGGGGCGGGCGATGCCGGAGAGGAGCACCACATCGGCATTGTGTGGATTCAGGGCCTTGGCACGCTCCGTGACCGGCTCGGGTTGTCCATAGTGGTAGGAGGTGAAAAACAGGGGCTGGTCGTCGCGCAGACGGAGGTCACATCGCCATTGTTTTCGGTCCACCTGGCTATCGGGGACGTCGGTCTTGGTCACCAGCACCATATCGGCAGCGGCCACGGCAGAGGGAAACTCCCTAAGACGTCCGGCGGGCATCGGATAGTCGCGGAAATAGGGGCGATGATATTCTGTGAGGATGAGTTTCACCGACGGGGTGAAGGAGAGATGCTGGTAGGCGTCGTCCATCACCACGACCTGGGTGTCGGGCGCGTACTCCTGCAGCTTGATGATGCCGTGCTCACGGTCGCCGTCCACGGCAATGGGCAGTGCGGGGAAGCGGCGGTGCAACAGCAGGGGCTCGTCGCCCAGCAAATTGGCCGACAGCTGCGCCTCGGGGGTGGTGTTGGCGAGCACAAAGCCCTTGCTCTTGCGGCCATAGCCGCGACTAAGCATCGCCACCTTGTGCTGTTGGGATAGCAGCTGCACGATATAGCTGGCGTGTGGGGTCTTGCCCGTGCCGCCAATGGCGATATTGCCCACGCAGACGGTGGGAATGGAGGCGCGGTAGGAACGGAAAACACCGTGCGCGTAGAGCCAGCGCCGCAGGCGGGCGAACTGGCCGAAGAGCCATCCCAACGGAACCAGCAAAGGGCGTATCTTACTGGGCTTGCTCATTGTCGGGAGAATTGGTTTGCGCGGCGGCACGCTGCTCGCGCCGCTCCTGCGCCTTCTGCGCCTGAATGTTCTCGTACTCCTCGTAACTCTTGATGATCTTGGTAACCAAATGATGACGCACCACGTCCTTCGTGTCCATATAGATGAAATCGATGCCCGGAATCTTGCTCAGGATGCGGTCGGCCTGGATGAGACCCGACTGCTGGTTCTTGGGCAGGTCAATCTGGGTAATGTCGCCCGTGATGAAGAACTTGGCATTCTTGCCCATACGGGTGAGGAACATCTTGAGCTGGGAGGAGGTGGCATTCTGCGCCTCGTCGAGGATGACGTAAGCGTTGTCAAGGGTACGGCCTCGCATAAAGGCAAGGGGCGCGATTTCGATGACCTTGTCTTCCATATAAGACATCAGTTTCTGCATCGGCATCATATCCCAAAGGGCGTCATAGAGGGGCTGCAAGTAGGGGTCAAGCTTGTCGCGGAGGTCGCCGGGCAGGAAGCCGAGGTTCTCGCCGGCCTCGACCGCGGGACGGGTGAGGATGATGCGCTTGATCTGCTTGTTCTTGAGTGCGCGCACGGCCAAGGCAACGGCCGTGTAGGTCTTTCCCGTGCCGGCGGGGCCAATGACGAAGACCATATCGTTCTTGTCGGCGCTCTCCACCAGCCGTTTCTGGTTGGGGGTGATGGCCCTGACCGCCTTGCCCTCGCGGCCGTGCACGAGCACATCGCCGCTGCTGCGGAGACGATAGAAACTGTCGTCCTCCATAGAAGTGATGTTGAGGATATCAGTCTCAGTCAATTTGCCGTATTCGTCAATATGCTGTTCAAGAAGATGCAGACGCTCCTCAAAGCGTTCCACTTCGCCGTCCTCGCCCGACACCTTGATTTCGTTACCACGGGCGATGACTTTCAGTTTGGGGAAGATATGCGTCAACAGGTCTATATTGGCATTCTGCTTGCCATAGAGCGCCACCACGATGGAGGGCTCGATAGTGATTATTTTTTCCATATTTTATTCAACAACAAGATAATCTAACGGATTGATAGGAAAACCGTTATACCAAAGTTCAAAATGGAGATGAGGGGTATTGCCCTCGTTGGAACCGGTACTGCCGATGGAGGCGATGGGGTCGCCGGCCTTGACACGGGCGCCCGACTGCTTGAGCAGAGTGGCGTTGTGCTTATAGACGGAGATGAGGTTGCCAGGGTGCTGCACGATGATGACATAGCCGTCGGTGGCGCTGTAGTGAGAGGCAATGACCACACCGTCGGCGATGCAGGTGACCACGGAGTTCCTGACGGAGGTGATGTCGATGCCGTAATGGTTCTTGGAGGCATCAAAGGGGCGCGTCACGGAGCCGAGGGCGGGCGGGTAGATGGAGAGCGAGGAGATCTTGGCCTGGCTAAGTCCGGGGGTGCTGCCTTGGGTACTGTTGTCCTCGCTGATGCGGCCCAAGATGAGGTCGGCCTCGTTTTCCAGCTCTTCGGCTTCGGCCATCCGTTTCTTGTCGCGCAGGGTGGTGTGCGTGTTGGGGGTGTTCTCAGCGTTGTCTTCAGTCTCAGCCAACGTGGGGGCATCGCCTGCCATCATCGTCATAAAATTGTCGATGTATTGCTGGTTGTAGGCGACAATGCGCTCCAGGGAGTCCACGCGGGCGGCCGTTTGCTTGTACAGCTTGAAGTCCTTCTTGTCGGTATAGCCGGGGATATAGACTCGCAGCGGGGTGAAGGCAATCAGCAGGGTGGTGAGCAGAATGATGACGAAGGCGGCGATGACGGCCACCACGAACATCCGCTGGATGGTGATGCGGCGGATGATGAATTCCTGCTCGTGGGTGTCCTCATTGGAGAACACGAGCCTGTAGCGGGTCTTCCACTCCCGCTTGACGGCGCTCCATATCTTCTTGACCTTGTCGAATTTTCCCATCGTTTTGTTCTTCAGATAAAGGGCCGCAAAGATACTAAAAATTTTGCCGCTATTTTTTGTACTTTTGCGCCGCAAAAAAACAACGCTATGGAAGAGACCAAACACGTGCGTCCCTCGTGGGATGAATACTTTATGGAAATCGCCGACACAGTGAGCAAGCGGGCCACCTGCGACCGTGGCCGGAGCGGCTGTGTGATAGTGCGCGACCGTCAGATTCTCGTCACCGGATATGTGGGTTCCCCGAAGGGGTTGCCGCACTGTGACGATGTGGGGCACCAGCTCAAGCGGACGGTACACGAGGACGGCACGGTGACGCAGCACTGCGTGCGCACGGTGCACGCCGAGCAGAACGCCATCTGCCAGGCCGCCAAGCTGGGCATCTCCCTCAACGGGGCCACGCTCTACTGCCGGATGA
Organism: uncultured Bacteroidales bacterium; assembly: GCA_900315705.1. Taxonomy (GTDB): domain Bacteria; phylum Bacteroidota; class Bacteroidia; order Bacteroidales; family WCHB1-69; genus F23-D06. The sequence continues at coordinate 158,088 of ONAB01000003.1, forward strand.
CGCCCTGCCGCGTGTGCGCAATGCTCATCATCAACTGCGGCATCGAGCGCGTGGTGTGCGCCCAGAAGTACCACGCCGGCGCCGAGTCCGAGGAGATGTTCGCCCAAGCCGGCGTCAAAATCGAGTTCTTCTCCGACGAAGTTGTCCAATACAAAAACCAATAAAACCTCAAAACAATGTCCACTTTCCTTTGGGAATCCATCGCCTTCGGTCCCATCCACAGCCGCCGGTTAGGGCACTCTTTGGGCATCAACCTGCTGCCCCTCGACGTGAAGGTCTGCTCCTTCAACTGCCTCTACTGCGAGTGCGGCTGGACCCTCGAAAAGAGTCTCACCGCCCACGAGTTCTACCCCGTGGAGACCGTGCTGCAGGCCATCGAGCACAAACTAAAGAGTTGTCACGACAGTCAGACGCCCGTGGACAGCATCACCTTCTCCGGCAACGGGGAGCCCACCCTGCACCCGCACTTCGACCAGATCATCGACGGGCTGATACCCTTGCGCGACCGTTACTATCCCAATGCGGTCATCTCCTGCCTCTCGAACGCCACCCAGTTGACCCGTCCCGAGGTGTGCACCGCCCTGCAGCGCATCGAGAACCCCATCCTCAAACTCGACGCCGGCAACCAGGAGATGCTCGACATCATCAACGGGCCGATTGTGCCCGTCAACCTTGACGAGGTGGTCGCTGGTCTCAAGTCCTTCAATGGCAACCTCATCATCCAGACGATGTTCCTCAGCGGCGAGAAAGAGGGCAAGCCCTTCGACAACAGCCAGGAACCCAACATCTCGCAATGGCTACAGCTTGTCGCCAGCATCCGGCCCCGGAAGGTGATGATCTACTCCCTCGACCGCGAGACCCCGGCTATGCAGCTGCACAAGTTCGACAAAGCGCAGCTTGAAGCCATCGCCGACAAGGTGCGCGCCCTCGGAATACCCACGGAAACCTACTGATTTTCGCGCCTTATCTTTCTTAACACACGTCCTCTCAACGTACCGAAATTTTGTGTACATTTGCGCGTTTTTTTTAAATAGCGGATTATGTTCACTGGAATCATTGAGAAGACTGGCAAAATTATTGATATAAAGAAAGATAGAACCAATTACGATTTCACCCTCGAAGTGGATTTCGCAGACGAATTGTCCATCGACCAGAGTATGGCCCACGATGGTTGTTGTCTCACCATTGTCAAACTCGACAAGGAGAAGAAGCAATATGTGGTCACGGCGATGGAGGAGACGATGCTCAAGACCAACCTCGGCACCTGGAAAGTGGGCGACGAGGTGAACCTCGAGCGGAGTATGCGGATGGACGGACGTTTCGACGGCCACATCGTGCAGGGGCACGTGGACCAGACCGCCACTTGCGAGAAGGTGGTGGATGAGAATGGCAGCTGGCGCTACTATTTCACCTACGACCCCGAGAAGAATAACTTCACCGTGCCCAAAGGCTCCATCTCCGTCAACGGCGTGAGCCTCACCGTGGTGGACTCCGAGAAGGGCCGCTTCTCCGTGGCCATCATCCCCTATACCCACAAGGTCACCAACTTCCACAACTTCCAGCCCGGAACCGTGGTCAACATCGAGTTCGATGTCTTCGGCAAATATGTCCAACGTCTCATCGAAGAATATTTTGCCAACCAACAAAAATAAAAAACATTTTTCATCGTTATACTAATTCCTTTTAGTGTATAACAACGATAACTTATTGATTTTGAAAAAGAAAAGATATATATCCACCCTATTATCCTATCTTCTCCTCCTCTTCGTGACGGCAGGGCTGACGGGTTGTTCCACCTCCAAGAACACCGCCATCAACAGGGCCTACCATAACGTGACCTGCAAGTACAACGTGCTTTGGAACGGCCAGCAGGCCTACAAATCGGCAGAGACGGAGCTGAACAAGCTCTCGAAGGACAACTACACCACCCTTTTGCCGGTGTATTACTATCCCGCCAAGAGCGACCTCGGCCCCGCGCTGTCGCACCTCGACCGCACCATTGAGAAATCCTCGAAGGCCATCTACAAGCACTCGATGCTCTTCAAGGGCAAAGAGTATGTGAAGACCATCGACGACGCCTACCTGATTATGGGCAAGTCCTATTTCCACAAGCAGGACTATGTGCAGGCGCAGCGTGTTTTCTCCTACATCACGCACAATTTCCCGAAGTCGAACACCTACAATGAGGCTGCGGTGATGCTGGCCCGCACGGCCCTGCGCCAGAACTACTACGCTTCTGCCGACGAGCAGCTGGAAAACCTGCACTACCTGGCCACCAACAAGAAGAACAAGAAATTCAACGTCCTCTTCAACGCTGCCAAGGCCGAGTACCACCTCACCGCCCCCGACGGCGACCGCCAGGAGGCTGTTGACTACCTCAACAACGCCATTGCCGCCCATCCCAAGCGCGAGTTCAAGTCGCGCCTCAACCTCATCCTCGGCGAGCTTTACGAGGAGATGAACCAGCAGGCCGATGCCAAGAAACGCTTCGAGCAGGTCATCAAAAAGTCCTCGAACTACGAGATGGTGTTCTGCGCCCAGATGCACCTGGCCTCCAACTATGACGGCTCGCCTTCTGCCCGCAACTCCATTATGAAGCAGTTCAAGAAGATGCTGGAGGAAGTCAAGAACGAGGATTTCAAGGACCAGATTTACTACGCCTGCTCCGAGATTGCCCGTATTGACGAGAACGACACGCTGCGCAAGAGTTATCTTGCCAAATCGGTTGCCACCTCCACCACCAACAACTACCAGCGCACCTTCTCGAGCTTGAAGCTCGCCGACCTCTACTTTGAGGAGAACGAGTACCGCAAAGCACAGGCCTACTACGACACGGCGACGATGAGCATCCCCAAGAACTACCCCGACTACGACCGTGTGATCCAAAAGTCCAAGGTGCTCAAGGACCTGGTGGACCGTCTGGACGAGATTGACCTGCAGGACAGTCTGCAGCGCATTGCCCGTATGAGCGACGGCGAGCGCAACGCGTGGGTGAAGAAGATGATTGCCAACTACACGGAAGCCGAACGCAAGGCTGCCGCCGAAGAGGCCGAAAGAATGCTCGCCCTCCAGAACGCCTCCTCCTACACCAATATCAACACCACCTCCTCCAACGGCAAATGGTACTTCTACAACCAGTCGCTCATCACTGCCGGCCAGCAGGACTTCTACCGCCGCTGGGGCAACCGTAAGCTGGAGGACAACTGGTTCATCAGCAACAAGCAGGTGATTTCCTTCGACGATATGGCGCTCCTTAACGACCCGAGTCTGGCGAAAGACACCACCGAATATGACGAGGACGGCAACCCCATCCCCAAGAGGGAGACCGACCCCAAAAAGGAGGCCTACTACCTGCAGGACCTGCCTATGACGCAGGCGGCCAAAGACTCCTCCAACAAGATCATTGCTACTGACCTTTACGAGACCGGTTACATTTACCGCGACCTGCTCCACGACATCCCGCGCTCCTGCGCCGCTTTCGAGTCGCTACTCAAGCGTTTCCCGGAGAGCGAGTACACCCTGCCCGCCACTTACCTGCTCTACACACTGTACAACGGGCGCGACCAAGAGAAGTCGGACCATTACAAGAACATCCTGCTTACCAAATATGCGGACACGGACTATGCCAAGCTCATCAACGACCCGAAGTACTACGAGAAACTGGCCGAACGGGAGAAGACGCTGGAGCGGCAATATGAGAACGTGTACGAGATGTTCAACCAGAAGCAGTGGCAGTCGGTGGTGCAAGCCGCCGATGTGGCCATTCCGCAATGCGTTGAACAGGATCTGAAGGCCAAATACAGCTACCTGCGCACGGTGGCCGCCGGACAGGTTTACAATGAGGACACCCTTATCCGCGGGCTGCAGCGCATCATCAGCGACTACCCCACCACGGAGGTGGCCGACCTCGCCCGCACCTACCTCTCCCTTTTCGACAAGGCCAAGCTCGCCGCTGCCAACCCGACGCCCATCGACACCACCCAAAAGTCTGAGGCTCCCTTGCAGCCCACCACCCCGAAAACACCGGACAACCCGTTTGAATACAACGGCAACGAGCTGCACTATGTCATCCTGCTGGTCACCACTGCCGACATCCCCGTGCAAGATGTGAAACAGAATCTGGCAACCTTCAACCAGACCTACTTCAGTCTGCAGCGTTTCAACGTCAACAGCTTCTACGTCAACAACACGCAGCAGATGGTCACCATCGCCAAGTTCAACAACGCCGAGCAGGCGATGAACTACTACAACATTCTGGTCAAAAACGAGAATTTCAGCTCCAACATAGCGAAGAAAATCATCACGCCCTACGCCATCTCCGCCAAGAACTACACCTCATTCTACAACAACAAGGAGGGACGTATTTTCTACGATGACTTCTTCAAGGAGCATTATTTGAAAGAAGAATAACATCGCCGACCGGCGACACAACTATATAAGTAACAAAACACGAGAATATGAAAGAAACCGATACCCGTGAATCCAGTGCCATCAACGTCATTGCCCAGGGCACGCAAATCGAGGGCAGCATCATCACCAACGGCGACTGCCGCATTGACGGCATCGTCAAGGGCAACCTTGTCTCCAAGGCCAAAGTCATCATCGGCCGTACGGGAAAAGTGGAAGGCAACGTCACCTGCGCCAATGTTGAGATTGAGGGCGCCATCCGTGCCGAGAGCCTTATGGTCAACGAGCTGGTATTCCTGAAGGCCACCGCCAACGTGGTGGGCAACATCAGTGCCGGGAAGATTGCCATCGAGCCGGGTGCCGAGTTCTCTGGCAACTGCAAGATGAACAACCAGCGCCCTGCCGCTGCCCCGACCCCGCAGCAACCTGAAAAGCGATAATCCGGAAGGCCGATGCCCCTCCAGAACAAGCCAAAGGAACGTACCCTCTCCAATTACGCCATCTACTCCAATATGGGGATAGAGATGGGCGTGATTATTGCTTTGGGGGTATTTGGAGGTGTGAAACTGGACCAGAAATGGGACTGTGCGCCCCTCCTCACCATCATTCTTTCGCTGAGCGCCGTGGCCATCGCCATCTACACAATGATCAGAACCGTCTTGCGCACCCAAAAAAAATCCAAAGATGAGCCAAAAGATTCCCATTAAGAAATTCTCTTTCCGAATTATCCTGTTCTCAGCCATCATCGCGGGCCTGACGGTGCTGTTCCAATGGCTGTTTCCCCAATACGCCAGCCCGGCACTGCCCTTCATCGTGTTGTTTTTCTTCATCATCACCCTGCTCACAATGTTCATTGTGTTGCGCGAAGACAAAGGAAGGGAGGCGAAAAAATTCGTGTCCAGCTATATGCTCTCGCGGGTAATCAAACTTCTGTCGTGCCTCGTCTTCCTGCTGGTTTATGTTTTGGTGAAGAAAGAGGACGCGATGCGTTTCGCCATCGCCTTCCTCGCCATCTATTTCCTATACTCCATCTTCGAAGTTTTCCTCTTGAAGAAGGAAAACCAGGAAATCTCGGAGAAAAACCGTGAAGCATAATTATTATTGTAAAAAGCCATATCAAAATGAACACCTCACGACAAATTAAACCCGACCTCTTTTACATTGGCGCCTCCGACCGCAGACTGGCGCTTTTCGAGAATATGATGCCCGTTCCGCGCGGCGTCTCCTACAACTCATACGTTTTGTTGGACGAAAAGACGGTTCTGCTGGACACAGCCGATAATGCCGTCGGCGCCCAATTCCTGGAGAACCTGCAGGCGGTGCTCGCCGGCCGTCCTCTAGACTACATCATCATCCACCACGTGGAGCCCGACCACCTGGCCCTGCTGGAGGAGGTGTTGCTGCGCCATCCGCAGGCTACCGTGGTGTGCAGCGCTATGGCCGCCAAATTCATCCAACAGTTCTTCCCAACTGGTTTGAATGTGAAAACCCAAGCCATAAAGGAGGGTGAGACGCTCTGCACGGGAAAGCACACCTTCACGTTTGTCTCCGCCCAGATGGTGCACTGGCCGGAGGTAATGGTCTCCTTTGAGTCGGAATACCACATTCTTTTCTCCGCCGACGCTTTCGGCACTTTCGGAGCTTTGGGCGGCAATCTCTACGCCGATGAGGTCAACTTCGACCGCGACTGGCTCAACGAGGCCCGCCGCTACTATACCAACATCGTGGGCAAATACGGATTGCAGGTGCAGAACCTGCTGAAAAAGGCTGCCGGCCTTGACATCCAGATGATTTGCCCGCTGCACGGTCCCATTTGGCGCGAGAATCTCTCCTACTTCATCGAAAAACACGACCTCTGGAGCCGTTACGAGCCAGAGGAAAAATCGGCCATAGTGCTCTACGGTTCGATGTACGGACACACCGAGTCTGCCGCCACCGTGGTGGCCAACAAGCTGGGCGAAAAGGGTTTCAGAGATGTCCGTATGTATGATGTCGCCGCCACGCACGTCTCCTATCTCGTTTCGGAGAGTTTCCGTTGCAGTCACATCGTTCTGGTGGCGCCCACCTACAACGGCGGCCTGTACCCGCCGATGGAGAACTACCTGCTGGATTTGAAGGCGCATTTCCTGACCGGCCGCACCTTCGGCATTGTGGAGAACGGCACCTGGGCACCCGTCGCCGCCAAGGAGATCCAGAAGATTTTCGCGGAGATGAAACCCAACACCATCGTGGAACCCATCGTGACCCTCAAGTCCGCGATGAAAGAGGAGCAGCTTGCCAGCGTTGACCAGCTGGTGGAGGCACTGTGCCAATAGCCACACCCACTACATTTTACACTGACAATGGATTTCTTCGGGCCATTGCAGGTTCTCAGACAAAGGAGCCAGCATAGCCCGATTTTTTATGGCCTCGCCCGTCCCTAAATCCAGTTCATCGGCAAAGGAAACGGGTATGTCCACATCCTGGAAACCCAGGCGAAGATAGAAATCTTTCAGCCCTGAATCAGCGGGGATGAGCATAGCTGCCGTGTATCCGCATTGCCGGGCAGATGCCAGAGCTTGGCGCACCAGAGAGGCAGCATATCCACGGCTCCTGTATTCTGGCAGCGTGGCAATCGCGTACAAATAGGCCGTGGGACCCAACTCGGTCACACAGGGAACACAGAACGCCATTGACACGACACGCCCCTCTTCATAGTGGACAAATGCATTATCCTTGAAATAGTAGCGAGCCAGGAAACTGTGGACAAAGGACTCCTCATCGCCAAAACAGATGCGCCAAACCTCCTGGATGCCGCGCATATCTTCCGTCTGCTGAAGCGCCACATATTTGGGCATCAGCGCGTATGGATGATACGACAACTTCGATTTCCGCAATCCGGGCAAACCCATATCCTCTTCCCTATTGATGAGAGTGAAAGAAGAGGGCAATTGTTTGGCAAAAAGATAATTGATCATAGGAAAGACACCGTCGTAGGAGGTATCGGCCTTCTCCACGTGGGTGCAAAAGGTGTGGTCATCGAGGGCGGAGCCATAAGTAAAGGCGACGATGTGGCCATCCACTCGGATCAGGCCACCATAAAGTTGTAGTTCCTCATAGTGCCGGAAAGCCATCCTGATAGCCTGCTGTTCCGCAGTCAGGTCATCAGAAGATGTGCTATGCTGGCCCCGCCACTCGTTTTCCAGACGGAGACATTCGTCAAAATCCTTTCTCTCCAACACCTCGTATTGATAAGAATAGGTCTTGGAAAACTTGTTGACGTGGTTGCGCTTCGCGGCCAGTTTTTGCCCGCGCAATGTGGCAAGGGCCTCCCGTTCATAGAGATAGTCGTCAAAATCGCGGTTACGGTCCAAGAGAAAAGCGTCAGGGCATTGCGACTGCAGCAAAGCGCACTCCTTTTCGCTGAGGTTGGCCAACAGCAGCAGATGGTTTTCCCGGGAAGCCTCTTGGGACAACAAGGGAACAATTTCCGAGTATGACTGCGTCTCAGTTTTGGGGACGACCATATAGCCAAGGCGGCGCTCGCCGTTGATGCGGCACCGAATAATCAGCCAATGATTCCATTCCGCCCATTGCATCTTGTAATATTCCTGCCAGCAGAAGAGATTGGCGAAGGTCCAGTCGCAAGTGGTACGGCGGTCACGCAAGTACGGCATCAGCCGTGGCCGGTCGGCGATGTCGATGGGGTGAAAATCGAGCAGCACATCCTTTATATTCATATCAATATCCTTGAAATGGGGCGCGAAAATACGAAAAAAACCAATCTCTATTTTTTGTATCTTTGCGCTTTCTTATCCACTCCTATAACCTCAACGCTCTATGTATAAAATCATCAAGAAGCAGGAACTCGGACAAGACACCTATCTGATTGAAGTGGAGGCCCCGAAGATTGCGCGGGCCGCGCTTCCCGGCCAGTTTGTGATTGTCAAAACCGACGAGCAGGCTGAACGCATTCCCTTGACCATCAGCGACACCGACCTCAACGACGGCACCATCGCCTTGGTGGTGAAGACCATTGGCTACTCTACTCGCAAAATGGTCACCTTCGATGTCGGCGATTTCTTCAAGGATGTGGCAGGGCCTTTGGGACGACCCTCGGAATTCATCCATCGTCCACTGCCCGAGCTCAAGCGCTCGCGGTACTGCTTCATTGCCGGCGGTGTGGGCATTGCCCCCATCTTCCCGTTGGTGAAATGGATGTGGCAGCATCAGATCGAGTGTGATGTCATCATCGGAGCACGCACCAAGTCCTTGCTGTTCTATGTGGAGAAGTTGCAGTCCATTACCCGCAACCTCTACATAGCCACCGACGACGGCAGCGAGGGTTTTAAGGGCAATGTAACCGATATGCTCGGACATTTGGTGGAGAAGGAGGGACGGCATTACGAGGAAATCACGGCCATCGGCCCGATGATAATGATGAAGTTCGTGGCCCGCAAGGCCGCGGAATTGAACATCCCCTGTGTAGCCAGTCTCAACGCCTTGATGGTGGACGGCACCGGAATGTGCGGTGCCTGCCGTGTAAGCGTAGGCGGGCAGACCAAGTTCACGTGCGTGGACGGGCCCGAGTTCAATGCCGCCCTGATTGATTTTGACGAATGTATGCGCCGCCAGGCGATGTACGACCATATAGAAGAACACAAGCACAAGGATTGCCAATGCTGGGAGGAGACGCCCGCCTCACAAGAGGAGCCCTTGACGGCCAAGGGGCGTGTGCCCGTGCGCGAGCAGCCCGCCGAGCAACGCCGCCATAACTTCGAGGAGGTATGCTACGGCTACAACGAGCAAGAGGCTATGGCGGAAGCCCGCCGCTGCCTCAACTGCAAGAAACCGCAATGCGTGTCGGGTTGCCCAGTGCAGATCAACATTCCCGCCTTCATCCACGCAGTGGCGGAAGGCCAATTCGCCGAGGCCGCGCGCATCATCAACGAGGACTCTGCGCTGCCAGCCGTCTGCGGACGTGTTTGCCCGCAGGAGACACAGTGCGAGGGCAAGTGCGTGCTGGGCCGCAAAGGCGACCCCATCGCCATCGGCAAGCTGGAGCGCTTCGTCGGCGACTGGGCCCGCGAGCACAAACTCTCCTTCGCCACCCCGGGCGCCGACAACGGCCGCAAAGTCGCCATCATCGGCAGCGGTCCCTCCGGTCTCACCTGCGCCAAGGAACTGCGGATGAAGGGCTACAACGTCACCGTCTTCGAAGCCCTGCACGAGTTCGGCGGCGTGCTGGTGTACGGCATCCCCGAATTTCGTCTGCCCAAGAAGAAAGTGGTCCGCTACGAGGTGGAGAACGTCAAGAAATTGGGGGTGCGTTTCGAGAGCGACATCATCATCGGGCGCACCATCACCGTAGACGACCTGCTGAACCAATGGGGGTACGACGCCATCTACCTTGGCACCGGCGCCGGCTTCCCGAACTTCCTCAACATTGAGGGCGAGAATCTCTGCGGAGTGGTCTCCGCCAACGAGTTCCTCACGCGCAACAACCTGCTCTTCTCCTACAAGGAGGGGTATGAAACACCCAACTTCGTGGGCAAGCGTGTAGCAGTCGTCGGCGGCGGCAACGTGGCGATGGACGCTGCCCGCACGGCCATACGGCTGGGCGCGGAGGTGTACATCGTCTATCGCCGCTCGGAAGAGGAACTGCCCGCCCGCGCCGAAGAGGTGCACCACGCCAAGGAGGAGGGCGTGCAGTTCGACCTGCTCTGCAACCCCGTCCGCATTCTCGGCGACGACAAGGGCTGGGTAAGCGGTATGGAGTGCATCCGTATGGAGCTGGGCGAGCCCGACGCCTCCGGACGCCGCCGCCCTGTGGCCATCCCCGGCTCGGAGTTCACCCTCGACGTGGATATGGTCATTATGGCCGTGGGCACGTCGCCCAACCCGCTGGTGGCCTCCACCACAAAAGGGCTCGATGTCAACCGCCACGGCTGCGTCACCGCCGACGAGGAGGGACGCACAAGCCATCCCCAGATTTTCGCGGGCGGCGATATCGTGACCGGTGCTGCCACCGTCATCCTCGCTATGGGCGCTGGCAAAGCCGCCGCCAAGGCTATCGACGAATATCTCAGACCTTAATCTCAAATGGTGGAGACGCGGCACGCCGCGTCTCTACACAAACAACATACAACAAATAATAACTGTTATGAAAAAAATACTCATCACCGGCGGCGCCGGCTTTATCGGATCCCACGTTGTGAGACGCTTCGTCAACAAGTATCCCGATTATGAGATTTTCAATCTGGACAACCTGACATACGCCGGCAACCTGGAGAATCTAGCTGACATTGACAGCAAACCCAACTACCATTTCATCAAGGGCGACATCGCCGACCAGGACTTCATTATGAAGCTGTTCCAAGAGCATCAGTTCGACGGTGTCATCCATCTGGCCGCCGAGTCGCACGTGGACCGCTCCATCACCGACCCGATGACCTTCGTGCACACCAACGTGCTGGGCACGGTTCATCTGCTGAACGCCGCCCGCACCCTCTGGAACGGAAACTGGGATGACAAGAAGTATTACCAAATCTCCACCGACGAGGTGTATGGTGCATTAGGGGCCACAGGCAGTTTCAAGGAGACCACGCCTTACAATCCCCACAGTCCCTACTCCGCCGCCAAGGCCAGCGCCGACCATTTTGTGCGCGCCTACCACGACACCTACGGAATGCCCACTGTCATCAGCAACTGCTCCAACAACTACGGGCCTTACCAGTTCCCCGAAAAGCTGATCCCGCTCTTCATCAACAACATCAAAAACAATAAGCCTCTGCCTGTGTACGGTCAAGGCATCAACGTGCGCGACTGGCTCTATGTGGAGGACCACGCCGAGGCCATTGACCTCATCTTCCACAAGGCGGCACCGGGTTCCACTTACAACATCGGCGGCAACAATGAGTGGCGCAACATTGACCTCATCAAGAAGCTGATTGAGATTATGGACCGCAAGCTGGGCCGTCCCGAAGGCGCCTCCCTCGGGCTCATCACCTACGTCACCGACCGCGCCGGCCACGACCTGCGTTACGCCATCGACCCCACCAAGATCAAAAACGAGTTAGGATGGCAGCCCAAGGTGAAATTCGACGAAGGCTTCGAGAAGACCGTGGATTGGTATCTGGCCAACGAAGAGTGGTTTGAGCACGTCACCTCCGGGGCCTATGTGGAGTATTACAAGAAAATGTACGAAAACCGATAACATCCCGGAAGAGGCCCGATGCCTCTTCCTTTTTCTTTTATGCGCCTTAAGATTTCGAACATCCGGATTCCCGTATCCGCCCATCCGAACGTAAAAAACGAAGTATGCCGGAAATTCCGCATCGACGGCCAAGACATTGAAGACTTCAGGATCCTTCGCCAAGCCATCGATGCCCGGAAGAAGCCCCGCGTGCTCTACGATTACCAGGTGGAAGTGGTGGTGCCCGACCGTTACTCCCATCTGCTGGACAATCCCGACATTGTGGCCTGCGAGCCGGCGGCGGCAATGGAGTACGGCCAATGGACGGACGAGCACCGGCCCATCATTGTCGGGTTTGGGCCAGCGGGGATGTTCGCTGCCCTGTATCTGGCACGCTGCCACGCCCGGCCCATCATCCTGGAACGGGGCGAGCGCATCGAGGATCGCAAGCGGTCACTGAACCAGTTCCTCTACAACAAGGAACTGAACCCGAACTCCAACGTGCAGTTCGGCGAGGGCGGCGCGGGCACCTTCTCCGACGGCAAACTCAACACCAACGTCCACAGCCCTTACAACCGCTTTGTGCTGGAGGAGTTTCACAAGCACGGTGCCTGCGAGGACGTGCTCTATATGCAGAACCCCCACGTCGGCACCGATTATTTGGAGCAGGTGGTGCGCAACATCCGCCTGGAGATAGAATCCCTCGGGGGCGAGTTCCACTTCAGCACCACCTTCACCGACTTCACGAAGGAGGGCGACCTACTGCACGTGGAATGCCACAACGGGAAGCGTTTCACCACCCGGCACCTCTTGTTAGGTCTGGGGCACTCGGCCCGCGACACCATCCGCCGTCTCCACCAGCGGGGCCTGCCGATGGAGGCCAAGAGTTTCTCAATGGGCGTGCGCATCGAGCACCAGCAACGGCGCATCAACCGGATGCAGTACGGCGAAGCTGCCAAGATACTGCCGCCAGCCTCCTACAAAGGAGTGGTCCATCTGCACGACCGCGGGGTCTATACCTTCTGTATGTGTCCGGGAGGCACCGTGATGGCCTCCACCAGCGAGCCCAACAGCATCGTCACCAACGGTATGAGCGAGCGGAGCCGCGACAAGGCCAACGCCAACAGCGCCCTGCTCGTCAGTGTGCATCCCGAGGACTTCTACCAAGAGAGTCCGCTCGACGGACTGGCCTATCAAGAGCGGTACGAGCGCGCCGCCTTCGAGGTGGCAGGCGACTACCGTGCCCCGGGCAACCTGGTGGGCGAGTTCCTACAAGACCAAATCGCCCAGCGATACCGCAGTGTCAAACCCTCCTACCCGCACGGGGTGGTCTTCTGCGACCTGCGCCGCTGCCTGCCCGACTATGTGGTGGACGCCCTGCGGGAAGCCATCCCGCTGATGGACCGCAAGCTGCGGGGATTCGCGGACCCCGACGCTGTGATGACCGGCGTGGAGACCCGCTCCTCGTCACCGGTGCGCATCCTCCGCGGCGAAGATTATCAATGCAATATCGCAGGCATCTATCCGATGGGCGAAGGCGCCGGCTATGCGGGAGGCATCGTCAGCGCTGCTATCGACGGCCTGAAAACGGCGATGGCCGCTTTGCAAAGACAAACTGGAAAATAGCCAAAAGAATAAACTATCGCATCTGCAAGGTGGTTTGGCATCCAAAAAAAGAGTATCTTTGCCGCCGTGTTTTGAAAACACTAACATTTTATGAATGAGTTTATTAGAGGCATAAAAAAGGGATTCCCGATTTGTCTGGGCTACATTCCCGTCTCGTTTACCTTCGGGTTGATTGCCGTGAAGATGGGCTTCAACCCCCTGGAGGCCACCATCATATCGATGACGAATATGGCCTCGGCGGGGCAGTTTGCGGGCATACGGCTCATTGAAGGCGGCGCACCCTACATCGAGTTGGTGATCACCACGTTCGTCATCAACCTGCGCTATATGCTGATGTCGCTCTCGCTTTCGCAGAAAGTGGCCTCTGATATGCCGTTCTACAAACGTGCGGTTATGGCTTTCTGCATCACCGACGAGGTGTTCGCCTTGGCCGCGATGGAGAAAGACGATGTCAGCTTCCCCTTCTTCGGGGGACTGATGACCACGCCCATTGCGGGATGGACGTTAGGCACCTTCCTCGGCGCCGTGGCCTCCAGCCTGCTTTCGCCGATGTTGCAGGGCTGTTTCGGCATCGCCCTGTACTGTATGTTCATCGCCATCATCATACCGCCTGCCCGCAAGGGGCGCAAGGTGGCCATTGCGGTGGTGGTGTCGGCATTGTTATCCTGCCTTTTCAAGTATGTGCCTGGCATCAACGTGCTCTCCAAGAGCGGTGGCGGTGGTTGGGCCATCATCGTGGCCGCCATCCTCGGCGCTGCCATCTGTGCATCCATCAAGGAGATCAAACGGTTCCGCCGCCGTTTGCAGAAAGGAGGGGGCAATGTGTAGTCTTGAGAACGTCGCCATCTGTATGGTCATTATGGCCCTCACCACCTACCTTATCCGCGTCATCCCCATCGGTTTTGTACGCCGGAAAATGGAGAACGAGTGGGTGCAGGATTTCCTCTACTACATCCCCTTCTGCGTGCTGTCGGCGATGACCTTCCCCGATGTGCTCTACTCCACCACACCCACAGGCGCCACCTCGCCGCACTTCGTCTCCGCCGCCATCGCCACGATGGTCGCCATCGTGCTGGCCTGGAAGGACCGCGGACTTGTGCGCGTCGCCCTCGTGGCTGTGCTCACCGCCATCATCGTGGAGCTTCTGCTGCCTGTGCTGTTTTGATATCCCCACACTGCGCTCCCTCCGGTCGCTGGTGCGGCACACTCTTCGGATCACTCTTGCGTGTCTTACCCCACACTGCGCTCCCTTCGGTCGCTGGTGCGGTACACTCTTCGGATCGCTCTTGCGTGTCTTACCCCACACTGCGCTCCCTTCGGTCGCTGGTGCGGGGTTACTGGAATGGTGTCCCTTTGGGACACTCAAGGAAAAATCAAAAAATATAGTAATATTCTCAACATTATGACGTTCATAAAAAAGATCATTCTTTTTCATAATCCTTGTAAAATACGTTATTTTTGCAAGTTAAACTGCGTACTATGAAGTTTCGTCCCCTGTTTTCACAAAAAGTCCTTGTTTCGCTAATAATAGCGATAGCGTGCCTGTTTTCCACCGCGAACGCGCAGAAAAGCAGCAGCCAACTGAAGAAAGACAAGCAAAAGATTGAGAAGGAGATTTCCAATACCCAAAGTCTCCTCAAGAAGAACGAGAAGAACCAGAAAGCGTCGTTGCAGCAAATCGCCGTTCTTCGCCAGCAAATCAGCAACCGTGAGAAACTCATCACGACGCTGAATCAGGAAATCATCCGGATGGAGGAGGAACAGGAAATCAACCAACAGGAGATTCTCAAGCTCCAGAAGAAGCTGGAGTATATGAAATCCGACTACGCCCAGGTGGTCTATATGGCCTACCGCAACCGGAACCTGATGGACAAGATCACGTTCATTTTGGCGGCCGACGACTTCTCGCAGATGTTCCGTCGCTTGCGCTTCTATACGGTCTTCTCGGACAATGTGCGCACACAAGCCGACAAAATTGCCAAGACACAGGCGGAACTCAAGGAGAAAAACGAACAGATTATAGCCCTGAAAAGTGAGAAATTGAGCTTGCTGTCGGGCAAGGAAAACGAGATCAAGAAGTTGGAAAGCGACCGGCGGGAGAAGACCAAGAATGCAGAGGCTCTGAAGAAGCAGTCGAAGCAACTCTCCGCCCAGTTGCAGGAGAAGCAGCGGCAGCGTCGTGAACTGGATGCCGCCATCCAGAGAGCCATCAAGGCAGAGATTGCCGCCGCAAACGCGAAACGCGCGGCAGCCGCTGCGGCCAACAAGAACAAGGGAACCAGCAGCAGTGGCAGTGGCAGCGGCAGCACCTCCTCCGGGAAGAGCACAGCCTCATCCACCAACGCCAACCCGCGCAGCACCGCCTCCATCTCGCTCACCCCCGAAGAGCGCACCCTCAACAACTCCTTCGTCAGCAACAAGGGCAGCCTGCCCTGGCCCGTGGCCAAAGGCGCCAAAGTGGGCGACTACGGCAACTACGCCCACCCGGACGTGCCCTCCGTGATGATTGAGAACCACGGCATCGACATAATGACCGACGCCGGCGCTCCCGTCCGCGCCATCTTCTCCGGCGAAGTGACCGTCGTGATGGACGTGGTGGGCTCCAAAGTGGTCATCATCCGCCACGGCGAGTACATCAGCGTCTATCAGAATCTGGCCACCGTCAGCGTCAAGAAGGGCGACAAGGTGACCACCAAACAGACCATCGGCACCGTGGGCAAGAACGCCGCCTCCAACACCTACGAACTTCACTTCGAAATCTGGAAAAACGAAGCCAACCTGAACCCCAACTCCTGGCTGGCCAAACGATAACCCTGTATGATCATCAAGAGCGCCACATTTATGCAAAGCGTGGTGGACTGGCGCAAATGCCCGTCCCCGGACCTGCCCGAGTACGCCTTCATCGGCCGCTCCAACGTGGGCAAATCCTCCTTGATCAATATGCTGGTCAACAACAAGAACCTGGCCAAGACCTCCTCCAAGCCGGGAAAGACGCAGACCATCAACCATTTCCTCATCAACAAGAACTGGTATCTGGTGGACCTGCCCGGCTACGGGTACGCCTCCATCTCTAAGGCGATGCGTGAAAAGTGGCAAAAGATGATCAACGACTACCTGATGAAACGCGAGAATCTTCAACTCGTCTTTGTCCTCGTTGACTCAAGGTTAGAACCACAGAAGATAGACTTGGAATTCATCCGCGGCCTCGGCGAGAAACAGATTCCCTTTTCCATCATCTTCACCAAAACCGACAAGGTGTCTGCTGGGAAGGTGCAGAGCAACGTCCAGAAGTTTTACAACAAACTGGCCGAGGAGTGGGAGGAGATGCCCTTCCGATTGCTGTCTTCCTCAGAAACAAAAAAAGGAAGAGAAGAGATTCTTGACTACATCGAACAAATTAATCTTCAATACAACAAGAATTCAGAATTATGAGAATTAGAAAACTTACCCTTGCATTGGCCATAATGGCTTTGGGTTTTTGCGGATGCAAGTCATCCCAAAAAGCCGCCGAAAGCAAAAACAGTCCGCTGGTGGGCACCCAATGGCAGCTGGAGTCTATCTCCAACCAGCTGGTGGCCGATGACAGCTTCGCATCACAGCCCTACATCATCTTCAACGAGGACGGCACGTTTGCCGGCAACTTAGGGTGCAACTCCTTCTTTGGCAACTATTATCAGAAGAAGCAGAAAATGACGGTGGATTTCTCCGGTGCCACCAAAAAGCTGTGCACCGCGATGAACACGGAGAAGGCTTTCCTCAAGGGCTTGAAGGCGGGCATCAACCACTTCGAAATCTCTGGCAACACCTTGATTCTATACGCCGACAAGGAAGAGATCTTCCGATTCAAGGACAACGGGAAGTTTTTAGAAGAATAAATTATATACCCCATAAACAAAGAAAGCCGCCCCATCAGGAGCGGCTTTCTTATTATATATAATATAATGTATTATTTGCCTTGAGTCTGGGAGCCCACGCGAGCCATTGCGCAGCGGAAGCCGATATAGTCGGTAGCTTCATCCTCGTCGAGGTAACGGCGGGAGGCGGGAGCGGACCAGTAAGGAATGTCACGCCAGGAGCCGCCCTTATAGACGCGGGCATTATCGCTGACCAGAGAGTAGCCGTAGGCGGAATTGATCTCCTTGCGGTACATATATTCGGTAGCATCGGAAGCATCGGAGGACTTGACGGCTTTCTTCCAATCGTCCATACTCTGCAGGGACTGCCAGTCACCATCGGCGTAGTTGCGGTTATCGGCGGCGCGGTAGTTGCGGCGTCTGTCGTTCTTGAAGTCGGAGACGGGCACCATCGGGATCTTACCCACGCTGTCACGCTCGGCCACAGTACCGTCTTCGAGGAGTTTCTTGGTCTCGAAATAGTTACCACGGAAGGGGTTGAACTCAGTCACATCATCGTGGGAAACCTGACGATAGACGTCCATCACCCATTCGGAGACGTTACCAGCCATTTGGTACAAGCCGTAGTCGTTGGGCCAGTCGGAGCGGACTTCCTTGGTCTTGAAACCGGCATCGTTCAAGGCGCTGGCGACACCCATAAGGTCACCACGGCCACGACGGTTGTTGGTCATAATATCGCCGTAGTATTTCTTATCCTCGGTACGGATTTGCTGACCGTTCCACGGATAGACCTTACGTTCGAGGACGCGTTCGTTGAGCGTATTGCCAATCAAGCCGTAGGCAGCGTATTCCCACTCAGCCTCGGTCGGGAGGCGGTACTTGGGCAGGAGGATACCATCTTCCATCTTGACGTTGCGGTATTCACCGGAGGAGATGTATTTGAGACGCTTTTCGCCTTCAGCCTCATAGGTTTCGTAGGTCAGGTAGGCGTCGGTGTTGAAGTAGCCCTCGGCGGTCGGGGTCTCGGCGAACTCCACATAGCCGCGGTCCACGAGAATCTGCTCGTTCACACGGTCGGTACGCCAGGCGGCGTAGTTGGTAGCCTGCAGCCAGTTCACACCCACAACGGGATAATGGCGATAAGCGGGATGGCGGAAGTAGTACTCCACATCGGGCTCATTGTAGCTCAGACGGTCACGCCACACATTCTCATCGGGCATAGCGTTGTCATACACCACCTTGAGGTCTTGGGGCACGAAGACGCGTTCCAGCCAGTAGAGGTACTCCAGATAGTCCACGTTAGAAATCTCGCACTCGTCCATATAGAAAGAGGCGACGGAGACGCGGCGGGGCGTGTTGTTCCAGTCTTTCATCACATCCTCTTCCATAGAGCCCATCACAAACGTACCACCTTCGATGAAGACCAGTCCGGGGCCAGTGGCCTGTTCCTCAAAGGGAGCCACTTCAAAGCCGCCGTTCTTGGCATCGTTATACTTCCAACCAGTGGTCGGGGAGGTCTCTTTCTTGCACGAGGACATCATCGTCAAGAGAGCGACGATCATAAGCAAACCTGAAAATTTCGTTATTTTATTCATTTTAAAGTTGTTTATTATCTATGTGAAAGGTTTTGTGGTTACAATATCAGATTAGAAAGAGGGGCACTTGAGGTCCTTGATAGCCTTGCGTTTCTTGGGGCACGGCAGGAGGACTTGCACCGACACCTCGTGGCTGCCGCCGGTGGTGGCGCTGGCCAGTCGGCTGATCGTCAAGTCGTAGGAGTAAGCGACTTTGAACATATTGTATTCAAGGCCGAACATAAAGATGATGGCGTCGGAGTTGTAGATATTGGTCTTCTGGGTCATCGGCGTGATGCTGTCAGGTCCGAAGATGACATTGCCATTCTGGTCGAGCATCGGTTCGTCGTACTTGTAGGTGAGGCCGTGGCGGCACCAGACACCCACGGTAAAGGGATAGAACTTCATATAGAGGCCTTCACTGAAATAGTTGAAGCCGAGTTGGTGTTCGTAGATGAAGTTGGGGCTGATGGAGATATCACCGAAGGAGGTCTCCTTCTTGCTCTTGCGCTTGAGGTCGAAGTTGGCGCCGACGTGGGCGGTGAGTTTCAGCATATCGTAGAAGTTGCCGTCGGCATTGCCGGAGAGGAAGCTATAGGGAGTGGTTTTTCCCGAGAGGCTAAGCGTGGCAATATGCTTGGCGGCGAAGCCGAAATAGACGTGAGGGGTATAGCCCAAGAAACCGAATGAGAAGTCGAGGGTGTTGATGTGGTTGATGTAGTTGGCGATATTCTCATTGGTGGAATAGACAAAACCGTAGCGGGGGTCAATCATATCGCCGAAGGTGAGTTTGGACCAGTCGAGGGACTTGTTCTGGAAGGCAGCCTGGAGGGCGAAGCGCATATTGAATTTCTTGGACACCTTGACCTTGAAGGAGTACATTGCGCTGGCGTTGTAAGTGTTGAGGATGCCGCCCTCACCGGCGCGGTCGCCCCAGAACTGGACGCCTATGCCACCGTAGATTTTGTCAAAATGCTCGTCATACGAGGCCGCATAGGTCATAAACGTACCCGGCATTGAAGGCCACTGGTCTCTGAAATTGAAAGCAAGACGCGGACAAACATTGGTGCCGGCCATAGCAGGATTGAGGAAAAGCGGATTGGCATAAAACTGCGAAAACATCGGATCCTGTGCCTGTACCCGCATCACGGACAATCCCAAGACTGCGACTAGTAGAATTATGATTCTTTTGTGCATAGCATACGGTTTTTATAAGCGGGCAAAAATACAAAAATATTTTTTATGTTTGCAACCCATTTTTTAATGTTATAAACAGTGCAATAATCACAACGTTTCATCGTTGGAAAAATTGCGATTATGCATCTTTTTTTAAACAACGGCAAATGAAAAAGAATTCTTGGGTACTCCTTTGCACTTTTTTGGCATTTTTCTTACAAATGCCTCATATTCAAGCACAAAGAATTGAAAAAAAAATACAGATAACCTGGACTGACAACATTGTGCGGGCTTTCTCTGACGAAGAATCCCAAGAATTTCTCCATTTTGACGGCACGGTTTACGACAAGGACTTCCCCACCCTGCCCTCCTACTACGAGAAAATCGCCGTCGCGCAATTCTATACCCAATATGACATTTCCGTAACAGCTGTGGAGTACGAGCCGATGAGTGCCGCTGACGCCGCCTTGGTTCCGGATGATTTCCACAACCGCGAACTGGCGGTCAGCGCCGTATCCGCCAGCGAGAGAGGGGAACCTTTCCTGCTGCTCTCGTTCATCCCCATCGTGAAGAGCGGTGACGGGGCGTATCGTCGCATCACCTCGGCAACGATTGTTTTGGAGGGTCGCGCCCCCAAGGCTGCCAAGGCCGCGAAGGGGTATGCCGCGCAATCCGTGCTGGCTTCCGGCCAGTGGTACAACTTCTCGCTCTCCAAAACGGGCATCTACAAGGTCACTTATGACGACCTGGTGGCGATGGGAATGTCCACCCCCATCACCTCATCCCAGATTGCCTTGTTCGGCAACGGTGGCAAGATGCTGCCCGAGGCCAACAGCGCACCGCGTGCCGACGATTTGACGGAACTGCCCATTATGGTTGTCGATGGCGGCGACGGGCAACTCAACGCCGGCGACTATTTCCTCTTCTACGGCCAGTCGCCGCACACCTGGACCTACGACACTGTCGGCCAACGCTTTTCGCACCGCATCAACATTTATTCTGATGTCACCTGGTATTTCATCACCGCCACGCCCGGCGTGGGAAGCAAAAAGCGCGTGGCCACCGTGGACGGCGGCGCCCTGACACCCAACTATACCGTGGACGACTATACTTATTATGATTTCTACGAAGAGGACCTCAACATTTTCGGGGAGACCGGCACAATTTGGTTCGGCGACCTTTTTGACGTAACCACCCAGCGCTCCTACACCTTCACCGTGCCGGGCGTGAAGCCGCAGAGTGCACGGCTCTCTGTTGCCGGGGCCGCGGCCTCGACGGTCGTCTCCTCTATGGCCGTCAAAGTGAACAACATCCCCGTAGGCGGTTTCTCCTTCACCGGCCTGTCGAGCAGTACCTCCGCAACAATGGCCAGCGGCGACTTCCGGTTCACGCCGGGCAACTCTAACATAGTTGTCACATTAGAATACAACAAGCCGGCGACCTCCTCCAGTGCCTACCTCAACTGGATAGAGCTGGAGGCCACCTGCCAGCTGTCGATGCACTCGGCGCAGTTCCCCTTCTGCAACCCCTCCACGGTCGGGGCGGGCAGAGTCAGCCGCTTCAACATCGCCAATGCGAACAGTGGCACGATGGTTTGGGACGTCACCAACCCCGCGGAAACCCGCCGTTACTCGCTGGTGCAGGCCAACGGCCAGTACGGGTTCTCTGTCCCCACCGACACGCTGCGTTATTTCTTCGCCTTCAACGGCAACTCCTATCTCAGCGTCACGCCGGGCGGCAGTGTCGCCAACCAGAACCTGCACGCCACGGGAAGTGTGGATATGATCATCGTCACGCATCCCAAGTTCCTCGCGCAAGCCAATGAACTGGCCAAGTTCCGCGAGCAGAACGGCGGACTGACCGTCAAGGTGGTCACCACTAAGCAGGTTTACAACGAGTTCTCCAGCGGATCATTGGACCCGATGGCCATCCGCGACTATGCGAAGATGATTTATGACAGGAGCAACAAGCAATATCCCAAATATTTGCTATTGTTTGGGCGGCCCTGCTACGACTATCGCGGAAGGATTTCCGGCACAGAAATCTACGTTCCCAACTATCAATGCACTCCTCCCAACTCTATCAGTGAGATCCATTTCTTCTCTAATGACGACGTAATGGGCTTATTGGACGATGATGAGGGTGGCATCCTCAACGCTGACGGATTGTACGACATTGCCGTGGGGCGCATCCCCTGTACCACAGTCGCCCAGGCCAAAGACGTTGTCGCCAAGAGCATCATCTACACGCAGAAAGTGAACCTCTTGGCCGAGGGCTCCACGCAGATTTCCAATTTCGGCGACTGGCGCAATATGATGGCCATCGTGGCGGATGACGAGGAGTACAACGACTTTATCTCCAATGCCGACAACTTCACGCGAATCGTGGCAAACGCCAACCCGAACATCAACTTCGACAAGATATACCTGGACGCTTTCCCGCAGGTGTCCAACGCCGGCGGGCAGCGCTACCCGGAAGTCACCACAGCCATCAACAACCGGATGAACCGTGGTTCGCTGTTTTTCACCTACATCGGGCACAGCGGCAAGGACGGCTGGGCGGCGGAGCGCATTCTGGAAACCTCCGACATCAACCGTTGGACCAACAAATACAATATGCCGGCGATGCTGACCTTGTCGTGCACCTTCGGCTTTTACGACCGTCCCACGCTCTCGCCTGCCGACCTGGTCCTGTTCAACCGAGAGGGCGGCGGCAGCGCCATCATCACGGCCACCCGCGAGGCCTGGTCCTCCCCCAACAACGCCTTCGGGCGACACATCTACAGCACGATATTCAACACCTACGATGGCCGTTATCCCACCATCGGCGACATTATGCGGAGAGCCAAGAACAACTACAGCGGCAAAAACCCCAACCTGCTGATGTTCGTGCTGTTGGGCGATCCCTCGATGCCGTTGGCCATCCCCACCTACAACATTGTCACCGACTCCATCAACCACAAGCCTGTCGGAACGGCCCACGACACAATCCGCGCCCTTTCGCTGATGACCGTCAGCGGGCGCGTCGTGGATGCGAACGGCCAGACCCTCACGGGCTTCAACGGCTCGGTCTTTCCATCAGTCTATGACAAGGCCGTCACTATCACCACCCTTTCCAACGACCCCAGCAGTCCCGCCTTCGAATTCTCCCAGCAGAAAAGCATCCTCTTCAAGGGCAACAACACCGTGAAGGACGGGCATTTCACCTTCTCGTTCTATGTGCCCAAAGACATCGACTACAGCTACGGCAACGGCAAGATCAGCTACTATGCCTCCAGCCAGAACGAAGATGGTGCGGGTTCTTTCACCAACTTCATCATCGGCGGCACCGACACCTCCGGCGTGGATGACAAGGAGGGCCCGGAAATCGAGCTCTACCTCAACGACGAGCAGTTCGTCAACGGCGGCATTGTCAACCCCGATCCCGTGCTCATCGCCAAAATCCGCGACAACTACGGCATCAACACCACCGGCAACGGCATCGGCCACGACCTGACCGCCATCCTGGACGACGCCACTGAATCGCAAATTGTGCTCAACGACTACTACCAGACCGACAAGGACAGTTTCAACGCCGGCACGGTGCGCTACAACCTCAGCGACCTTGCCGTGGGCCAGCACACCATCACGGTGCGGGCGTGGGACATCAACAACAACCACTCCGAGGGTCGGCTGACCTTCGAGGTGCTCTCCGACGAGAAACTCAAACTCAGCCACGTGCTCAACTACCCCAACCCCTTCACCACGCACACCGACTTCTACTTCGAGCATAACCAAGGCGGCGGTCTTTTTGACATCCAAGTGCAGATATACACCATCTCCGGCAAGCTGGTGAAGAGCATCACCACCTCCCAGTATCTGGAGGGCAACCGCAGCGCCGCCATCCCCTGGGACGGCCTCGACGACTACGGCGACAAAATCGGGAAAGGCGTCTATATGTACAAACTTCGCGTGCGCAATTCGCAAAACCAGACCGCGGAAGTCATTGAAAAACTGGTAATTCTATAACAATACATTTTTTTTGAAAAAAAATATCAGGCATTGAAAAATAAAGTCAAAAAATAGACGTTAGACTTCTTTGCATAAAAAAACAGAAAAAGTTTAACCCGTTAATGAAAAAGAAAACTTCTCTCCTAGTACTGATTGTACTACTCGTCAGTTCCCAAATCCAGGCTCAGAGCATAAGCCAGCTCAGCGGCAAAGAATTGAACACCATCACCACGGCCGTGCCGTTCCTCCAGATAGCCCCCGACTCGCGCGGCGGCGCAATGGGCGACGTCGGCTGCGCCACCTCCGCAGACATCAATTCCCAGGCCTACAATCCTGCAAAATATGTGTTCAACAAGAACACCTTCGGTATCAGCGTCTCCTACAGCCCTTGGCTGCGCAATCTGGTATCGGACATTAACCTGCTCTATCTCAGCACCTATTGGCGTATGACCGAGATGGACGCCATCGCCTTCTCGCTCCGCTATTTCTCCTTGGGTGACATCCAGTTCACCGACGATATGGGCAACCCCACGATGGAGGAGAACCCCAACGAGTTCGCCCTCGACTTCACCTATTCCCGTAAATTGATTGACGAACTCTCCATCGCCCTCACCCCGCGTTTCATCTACTCCAACCTCACAGCTGGGCAATATGTGGGCGGTCAGGAAACCAGAGCCGGTCTGGCCGGCGCCGCCGACCTCTCCCTGTTCTACGAGCAGGAGCTGAAGGCCAAGAAGTTGGAAAGTTCCATTCTGCGTGCCGGTTTCTGCATCTCCAATATGGGTAACAAGATGTCCTACTCCTCCGGAACGCTGCGCCGTGACTTCCTGCCCACCAACCTGAAGATCGGTCTCGGCTACGAGATGGGGTTTGACGAATACAACAAACTGGCCATTACCGGGGAGGTCAACAAGCTGTTAGTGCCCACCAACCCTGTCTATCAAACCGACTCCATCACAGGTCGCATCATCTATGACCAGTACAACAATCCCGTCATCCTGTCGGGCCGCGACCCGGACGTCTCCGTGCCGCAAGGTATGATCCAGTCGTTCTACGACGCGCCGGGCATCGGTCACAATGGTGTGAATGCCAGCGTCTTCGCCGAAGAGATGGCTGAGATCATCTGGGCATTAGGGGCCGAATACAGCTACCGCGACCTCTTCTTCGTCCGCCTCGGCTATTTCCACGAGAGCAAATACAAGGGCAACCGCCAGTTCCTCTCGATGGGTGTCGGACTCAAATACAACGTCTTCAACATTGACGTCTCCTATCTGTTCACCACCAACGGACAGACGCACCCCCTGGCCAACACCTTGCGTTTCACCCTGTCGTTCGACTTCTCCTCCTTCAACAAAGAGGACATCAAGAAGCAGGGCCGTTTGAACAAATACTAATGGCGATGGACTTCCGCGTGGGTTTCGGCTATGACTCGCACCGGTTCGCTCCGGACCGGCCACTGGTACTTGGAGGGGTGCACATCCCCTTTGAGCAGGGATTGGCCGCTCACTCCGACGGCGACGTGCTCATCCACGCACTCTGCGACGCCCTTCTCGGGGCCGCCGCTCTCAAGGACATCGGCACCCACTTCCCCGACACCGACGGCGCCTTCGAAGGCATCGACAGCACCCTGCTGCTCGCCCGCGTGGTGGAACTCCTCCACAAGAAGGGCTGGCGGGTCAACAATATCGACTGTACTCTTATCTTGGAACAACCCAAGATGAAACCCTATATCGACGAGATGACGCAGCAGTTGTCTCGTCTTCTTGATTTGGACCCCGACCGTTGTTCCATCAAAGCCAAGACCAACGAAAAAATGGGGTTCACGGGCCACGGCGAGGGCATCGCTGCCACCGTGGTGGCTTCCATCATCCAATAACATCTTCTTTATTATGGAAAAAGAAAAAAAAGAGACTCCCAACCCCTTGCTGCAGGTGTGGGACACACCTCATCAGACCCCTCCGTTCAGCACCATACGTCCCGAGCACTACGTGCCCGCCTTCACCGCCGCCATTGAGATGGCACAGAAAGAGACAGACGGCATCGCACAGAACCCTGAGACGGCCACTTTTGCCAACACCATCGTGGCACTGGACCGTTCCGGGGAGATATTAGGGCGTGCCGCCGGCATCTTCTTCAACCTCATCGAATGCGACGCCACCCCTGAGATGCAGGAGATGGCCAACACCATACAACCCCTCATCACCGATTTTTACAACAACATCTATCTGAACGACAAACTGTTCAAGCGCGTGCAGGCAGTCTATAAAAACGAGCTGAGCACCCTGAACGATGTGGACCGGATGCTGCTGCAGCGGACATACGATGCCTTTGAGAGCAACGGCGCCACGCTGCCTGACGAGCAGAAGGTCCGGTTTCGTGAGCTGTCGGTGGAACTCTCCAACCTCACGTTACAGTTCGGGCAGAACGCGCTGGCGGCCACCAACAGCTGGTACCTGTTTGTCACCGACAAGCGGAGACTGAAGGGGGTACCGGACACCGACTTGGAGATTGCCGCCCAGAAGGCGCGCGAAAAGGAGGGCAAGGGTTATGTGTTCGACCTCTCGTTCCCCAGCCGGCGCGCACTCCTCACCTACGCCGACGACCGTGGACTGCGCAAGGAAATGTACGCGCACGCCTGCTGCATCGCATACGGGGGCCCGAACGACAACTGTGGTGTCATCCGCCGCATCCTTGCCTGCCGGCAGGAAATCGCGCACCTGCTGGGATACGAAAACTATGCCCAGTATGTGCTCCACAACCGTATGGCCCAGAATGCCGAGGAGGTTTACAAGTTGCTGGACGAGCTGGCCCAATACTCCGTGCCCGCCGCCCGCCGCGAGATAGAGTCGCTGAACGAATACGCCCGCACATTAGGCTTCAGCGACACCATACAACCTTGGGACTATGCCTACTATGCCGAGAAGCAGAAAAACGCCCTCTTCAACCTCAGCGCCGAGGTGCTCAAGCCCTATTTCAAGCTCGAGAATGTCATTGACGGCATCTTCGCTTTGGCCTCGAACCTCTATGGGCTGCGTTTTGCGGAGGCGCCCGGCATCGAGACCTATCATCCTGATGTAAAGGTATATGAAGTGTACCAAGGGGAGCGTTTCCTGTCGGTGCTGTATCTGGACTTCCATCCGCGCGCCACCAAACGCAGCGGCGCCTGGATGACCACCTTCCGCGAGCAGTGGGTGGATGCTGACAAACGTGAGGTACGCCCGTTAGTGAGCCTCGTGATGAACTTCACCCCCTCCACACCGAAGAGTCCCAGCCTGCTCTCCTTTGACGAGGTAACCACCTTCCTGCACGAATTCGGGCACGCCCTCAACGGGATGCTCTCCGACGTGCCTTACGCCTCCCTGTCGTGCACCAACTCGCAGCACGACTTCGTGGAGCTGCCCTCGCAGTTGAACGAGAACTGGGCCACGGAATACGAGTTCCTGAAGACCTTCGCCCGCCACTACCAGACCGGCGAGTTGATTCCGGAGGAGTACATCGCCCAGCTCAAGAAGATGCGCCAATATATGGCCGGCTACGCCTCGGCGCGGCAGCTCTCGTTCGGCTATCTCGATATGATGTGGCACACCCACGACTTCAGCGATGAAGTGGACATCCGCGAGCAGGAGCAGAGGGTATTCTCCTCCCTCGCCTCCCTGCCCATCTACCCGGAGGCCTGTATGTGCACCTCCTTCAACCACATCTTCTCCGGTGGCTACGCAGCCGGCTACTACGGCTACAAATGGGCCGAGATGCTCGAAGCCGACGCCTTCTCACGTTTCCGCGAAGAGGGGGTGATGAACCAGGAGGTGGCCCGCCGCTACGCCGAGACCATCCTCTCCAAAGGAGGGTCCAAACCGGCGATGGAAATGTTCGTCGATTTTATGGGACGCAAGCCCCGTCTGGACGCCCTGTTGGAAAGGGATGGACTGAAATAGAAAAGGCTCTTGGAAAGGGGTTGAAGAAGTCGCAAAAAAAACTTACTTTTGCGCCCTAATTCTAAAAAGGATGATTAGTTTATATATCAAGGAGATAAAGTCTTTTCTCAGCTCCATTATCGGCTATGTGTTCGTAGGAGTGTTCCTTATCATCTCCGGGTTGTTCCTTTGGGTGTTCCCCAACGTGGACAACATTCCGGATGCGGGATTGGCCGACCTTCACGGGCTGTTCAATCTGTCGCAGTTCCTTTTCCTGTTTCTCGTGCCGGCCATCACGATGCGCTCCTTTGCCGAGGAGCGGCGCACGGGCACGATGGACCTGCTGCTGACCAAGCCCCTGACCGACTGGCAGATTATCTGGGCCAAGTTCCTCTCCTGCCTTACTTTGCTTGTCATTGCCCTGCTTCCCACCCTGGTTTACGTGATCACGGTGATACTGTTGGGCAATCCTGTCGGCAACCTGGATATGGGCAGCACCTGGGGCTCTTACCTCGGGCTGATACTCCTCGGGGCCGTTTACATCTCCATCGGGTTGTTCTCTTCTTCCCTGTCGAACAATCAGATTATCGCCTTCATCATTGCAGCCGCGCTCTGCTTCATCCTCTCCTTCGGGTTCGCGTTCATCTACTCCTTCGATTCGCTCGGAGCGGCAGGCTACTACATCAAGTCGCTCGGCATCGAGCACCACTACGCCTCCATCAGCAAAGGGGTCATCGACAGCCGCGACATCATCTATTTCTGCAGTGTCGTCTTCCTTTTCCTCTTCGGCACCCGCATCGTGCTTCTCAAACGCAAATGGTAACCCTTGAATCGCCTGAAGTCTATGAAAAAGAACAGCAACAACAGCAGCAAGCAATTTAAGAGAAGCACTCTCCTCGGACTGGTCATCGCCTTGGCGGCCGTAGTCGTCATCAACATACTCTCCTCCTACCTCTTCTTCCGCATCGACTTGACGAAAGACAAGCGGCACTCGCTCTCCCCTTCCACCATCGAGATGCTGAAAAACCTGGACGACCGCGTCTATTTCCGCGTCTATCTCAAGGGCAAGGACCAGCCGGCCGACTACCAGCTGTTTGCCAAGCAGGTGGAGCAGATGCTGCAGGATTTCCGCAGCTATTCCAAGAATGTCTATTTTGAGTTCATTGACCCCTTGGAGGGCAAGAACAACGAGGAGGTCAACTCCATCCTGGCCGAATTTGTGCGCAAGGGATTGCAGCCCATCCCCATCAGCCGGGAGGACGCTTCGGGCTACTCCACCCATATGGTGATTCCTGGCGCCATCGTTTCCTACCACAGCAAGGAGTACCCCGCCCAGGTGGTGGTGGCCGACCCCTCCGGATCCGACTGGCTGCAATACTCCATCCAGGAGCTGGAATACAACCTCGTCTCCCCTATCCGCAGGATGATGAAGAGCCAAAAGCCGAATGTCGCCTTTTTGGAGGGTCACGGCGAGTTGGACTTCTGGAGCACCTGCTGGACAATGATGCAGCTGCAGCGTTTCTACAATGTCAACCGCATTGTGCTGGACGGCAAAATCAACGCCCTGCGCGACATCAGTCTTGCCGACTCCGCATCGCAGACGTTGGAGTTGGGTGAAAACCGCTATGATGTGCTCATCGTGGCCCAGCCCACCCAGCCGTTCCGCGAGTTCGATAAATACATCCTCGATCAGTTCATAATGCGCGGGGGCAAGATTCTGTGGCTCATCGACAACACCACCGCCTCGCTCGACAGTCTGCAAAGCACCCCCGAGTTCTTCGCCACCCCGCGGTCGCTCTACATCAACGACCTCTTCTTCACCTACGGCGTGCGCATCAACCCCAACCTGATACAAGACCTCAGCTGCCTGCCCATCCCGCAGCAGGTGAGCACCATCGGCGACCAGCCCCAATACAAGTTTATGGCGTTCCCTTACAGCTTGGACATCGTCAACTTCAGCGACCATCCCATTGTGCGCAACATCAAGGAGGTCAAGTCCGACTTTGCCGGCTCCATCGATTTGGTGGGCAAATCGGAGAACCTGACCAAGACGCCGCTGATGTTCAGCTCGGAGCGCTCGAAGCTGGTGCCGGCGCCATCCATTGTCTCCCTGCGCGTGGGCATCTCCAAGCCCAATATGCAGGAGTACGCCTTCCGCAACCTGCCCATCGCCGTCTTGGTGGAGGGCACCTTCCAGTCGGCCTTCAAAGGCATCCTGCCGGTGGAGTTCGACACCATCAAGGAACTGGACTTCCGCGACCATAGCGTGCCCACCCGCCAGATTTTTGTCTCCGACGGCGACATCATCCGCAACCCCTTCGACCGCAAACGCAACCAGCCCTATCCCGCCGGTTACGACATCTATACCCGCACAATGTTTGACAACACCCAGTTCATCGTCAACTGCGTCAACTACCTCTGCGATGACGACGACCTGCTGCAACTGCGCGCCAAGAACTTCAAGATCGGCTCCCTCAACCAGGAGAAAATCAGAGGCAAGAAGATCAAGCTCGCCCTCCTCAACATTGGCATCCCGTTGTTGGCCATCACCCTGTTAGGCATTGTCCTCATCGTGCTGCGCAAAGTGCGTTTCTCCAAGAAAAAACAATCATAACAAATAATTCATTATCCATCATTTAACCTTATCCGTTTTATGAAAAAAATCTTTTTACTGTTCAGCATCCTCCTTACCGCGGTGTTTACCTTCGGACAGGATGTCAATTTGGACGAAGTGGTCAAGAACGACCCGCGTGTCCGCATCGGCAAACTCAGCAACGGGATGACCTATTACATCCGTCGCAACACCCAGCCCAAGAAGGTGGTGGAATTCCGCCTTGCCGTGAATGCCGGCTCCAACCAGGAGAACGACAACCAGCGCGGTCTGGCCCACTTCACCGAGCATATGGCCTTCAACGGCATCCAGGGAATGCCCGGCAACACGATGATCGACAAGTTGCAGAGTCTGGGCGTGGTGTTCGGCGCCGACCTCAACGCCTACACCTCCTTCGACGAGACTGTGTATATGATTCCTATGCCGCTCGACGATCCCAAAAATCTTGACCTCGGCCTGCAAATCCTGCGCGGCTGGGCGCACGGCCTGCTCTACGACCACGCTGAAATCGATGCCGAAAGAGGCGTCATCACCGAAGAGTACCGTCTCGGACTCGGTGCCGACGACCGTATGCGCAAGCAGTGGTGGCCCGTCCTGATGAAGGACTCCCGCTATGCCGACCGTATGCCCATCGGACTGCTCGACATCATCCAAAACTTCGACTACCAGGTCATCAAAGACTTCTACAACGACTGGTATCGTCCCGACTTGCAAGCCGTCATCGTCGTGGGTGACATTGACGTGGACCAAGTGGAAGCCAAGATCAAGACCCTGTTCAGCGACATTCCCGCCGTGCAGAACCCGCGCGTGAAGGAGCAATACGCCATCGGCAGCAACCAGGAGCCCCTGGTCTCGGTGTGCACCGACAAAGAGGCCGCCGGCAACACCGTGATGCTCGTCCGCAAGTTCCCGCACTTCGCCGTGAAGACTGTCGGCGACTACCGCAAGCAGCTGCTCATCGACCTCTACAACGAGATGTACGATGCCCGTTTGGAAGAGTTGACTCAGAATTCCAAATGCCCCTTCATCGGCGCCTCCACTGGTTACTCCAACTTCATAGGCCTCACCGATATGTACGGTTCCCAGGCTGCCTGCAAGGAGAACAAGATCCTCGAATCCATCGAAGTGCTGATGAAAGAAGACTACCGTGTGCTCAAATACGGATTCCTCAAGAGCGAACTCGACCGTGCCAAAACGGCTTTGCTGGAGCGTATGGAACGCGCCTCCAACGAGGTTGACAAGACCGAATCCTCCCGTTATGCTTCCGAATACGTCAGCAACTTCTTGCACCACGACCCCATTCCAGGTGCCAAGCGCGAATACACCCTCGCCAAGAAACTCATCGACGGCATCTACGTCAATGAAATCAACGAACTCGCCAAAGGCTGGATTACCCCTGAAAACTTCGTGGCCATCGTGATGGCTCCTGAAAAAGAGGGGGTGAACGTGCCCACCCAGGAGCAAATTCTCAAGGTCATCACCGACAAGAAACTGAAAGATGTGGAACCCTACGTGGACACCTACAAGGAGCAGGAGATTGTGGAAAGAAGCACCTTGAAACCCGGCACCATCGTCAAGAGCGAGGAGATTCCCGCTATCAACGCCCGCAAGGTCACCCTCTCCAACGGCATTGAAGTCATCCTCAAGAAAACCGACTATAAGAACGACGAGATTCTCTTCACGGCCGTCAGCAAGGGAGGCACAAGCCTTTACAAGGTGGAAGACCTTCCCTCTGCCAACTTCGCCGCCGAAATCATCGACCGCAGCGGTATCGCTGAGATTGACTACAACTCCCTGACCAAGAAGCTCAAGAGCAAGCAGGCCGGCGTGACTCCCGAGATCAGCGCTATGACCGAGAGTCTGAGTGGCTCCTCCACCCCGAAAGACCTGGAGTTCTTCTTCCAATACCTGAACGCCTTCTTCACCAACCCCCGCGCCGACCAAAACGCCTGCGAGCTGGTGCTGAACGAGACGGAAGAGGGCCTCAAAATGATCCAGGCCAACATTATGTACCGTTTCATCGCCGCCCTCATCGACAAGGCCACCCAGCAAGACCCCTATCTGGTGAACCAACTCACGATGACCCCCGATTATCTCAAGAAAGTTGATTTCGAGAAAGCCGTCCAGATTTACAAGGAGCGCTTCGCCAACCCCGCCGACTTCACCTTCGTCTTCGTGGGCAACTACGACGAGAAAGTGATGGACGAACTCCTCTGCGTCTATTTAGGCTCTATGAAGACCAGCAACAAGAAAGAGAACTTCGACGCTACCGTCTTCAAACCCGATTTCAAGGGTGTCCAGAAGGACGTTGTGCTCTACGGCCAGGAGGAACAAGCCTGGATGGGACTCTATTTCGAGCAGCCTTTCGACTACACCCCGAAGAACAACATCACCGTAAGTGTGTTGGGCGATGTGCTGGAGCAGTATCTGCTGGAGATTGTCCGCGAGAAGATGGGTGATGTCTATTCCCCGATGCTCCAGATGGGCGCCTCCAAATACCCCTCTCCCACCTACACGCTGATGATTATGCTGAGCTGCAGTCCCCAAAAGACCGACAAGCTAGCCGATGTCTGCCTCGACATCCTCAAGACTGTGGGCAAGAAGGGCACCGACAAGAAAACGCTGGCCAAAGTGAAAAAACAGCTTATCTCCACGCGCGAGAAGAACATCCAGACCAACAGTTTCTGGCGCAGCTACATCCAAGGCAAAGTGTTGTACGGCGATGATATGAATGCCGTGAACGAGTATGCCGATATGGTGAACTCCGTCACCAAAAAGGACCTCGTCAACTTTATGAAGAAATATTTCAATTACGACAACTACACTCGTGTCGATTTGAAACCCGAGAAATAAATTCACTCTATATTATATTGTTAAACGAAAAAAGATACAGAAATGACTGATTACGAATTGAAGAACAAAGTGGCCGATATGTCATTGGCCGAATGGGGCCGCAAGGACATTGAGGTCTCGCAGAAAGAGATGCCGGGTCTGCTGGCATTGAGAGAAAAATATGGTGACTCCAAGCCGCTGAACGGCGTCCGCATTATGGGCTCGCTGCATATGACGATTCAGACCGCCGTGCTGATTGAGACGTTAGTGCATTTGGGTGCGGAGGTAAGATGGTGCAGCTGCAACATCTTCTCCACGCAGGACCACGCCGCCGCAGCCATCGCTGCCACGGGTGTCTCCGTGTTCGCCTGGAAGGGCGAATCCCTGGAAGACTACTGGTGGTGCACCAACCAGGCGCTCTCCTTCCCGGGAGGCAAGGGGCCGCAACTGATCGTGGACGACGGCGGTGACGCCACCCTGCTCATCCACCTCGGCTACAAGGCTGAAGAGGACCCCACCATTCTCGACAAGACTCCTGAAAACCACGAACAGGCCGTCATCTTCCATACCCTCAAGGAAATCCTGAAGGAAGACCCGCACAAGTGGCACAATATGGTCAAGGAAATCAAGGGTGTTTCCGAAGAGACCACCACGGGCGTGCACCGTCTCTATCAGATGATGGAGCGCGGCGAGCTGCTCTTCCCCGCCATCAACGTGAACGACTCCGTCACGAAGTCGAAGTTCGACAACAAATATGGCTGCCGCGAGTCTTTGGCCGACGGCATCAAGCGTGCCACCGACATTATGCTGGCCGGCAAGGTGGTCTGCGTGTGCGGTTACGGCGACGTGGGCAAAGGCTGCGCCCAGTCGATGAAGTCCTACGGTGCGCGCGTCATCGTCACCGAAGTGGATCCCATCTGCGCCCTGCAGGCCGCGATGGAGGGCTTTGAGGTGAAGACTGTGGAGGATGCCCTCCCGGAGGCCAACCTCTACGTCACCACGACGGGCAACTGCGACGTCATCACCGTGGAGCATCTCAACAAGATGAAAGACCAGGCTATCGTCTGCAACATCGGCCATTTCGACAATGAGATACAGGTCAGCGCCTTTGAGGCCCAGCCGGGCATCACCAAGCGCAACATCAAGCCCCAGGTCGATGAGTACATCTTCCCCGACGGGCACTCCATTTTCATCCTCGCAGAAGGCCGTCTGGTGAACCTCGGTTGTGCCACCGGCCATCCCTCTTTCGTGATGAGCAACTCGTTCACCAACCAGACGATGGCGCAGCTCGACCTCTGGCAGCACGACTACAAGGTGGGTGTCTATAACCTGCCCAAGGAGTTGGACGAGGAGGTGGCCCGCCTCCACCTCGGCAAGATCGGGGCCAAGCTCACCAAACTCACGCAAAAACAGGCCGACTACATCGGGGTACCGGTCAACGGTCCCTTCAAGTCGGAATACTACCGATACTAACAAAAAAATCCCGCGGTTTCGCGGGATTTTTTTTGCATATATTTGGCGATTTACGGTCACCGGCCTAAAGTCTCCCGTCTTAATTCTCAATTTTCAATTTTCAATTCTCAATTCTCAATTTTTTATTGTATCTTTGCCCCGAAAATATAAAACAGTGCCATTATAAAATATTCCATACCATAATTTTTACCTTAATCCAATCTTTGCGATGCGCCGTTTGGTAATAACAGTATGCCTGTTTTGGGGATATTTTTCCTCCTTGACCGCACTTGCCCAAGATAAACTCCCTTGGGGGCGTGATTTTTGGGTTGTGGTGCCATACGACGTTGCAATCATAGGGGATTCCGTGTCTCTCTACATCATTGGAGACACAGCCTGCACCGGCTATGTGGAGAACAGCTTCCAAAATTATCACGTGGTTTTCAATGTGGTTCCTGGAGTTCCGACCATTGTTAAAGTGCCCATGTCTGTCGTGTCTGTTTGTTGCGACTATAATACTATTGCCTCTAATAATGCACACAGCTTCACTCATCAACACGGTATTCTTGTAAAAACGAACCGTTCTACCGGGGTGTACCTGCAGTATGTCAGCAGTCTCAATCCTTCCTCCAGCACATTGCTTTCCCCCTATTCTTGCGAGTATCCGACTCCTTTTACATATTCCCCCCTTTCTTGCGACCAAAGTATTTCCACGTACAAAATACCCGTTTACCCACTTCAATATATGTCCTTGACACATCAATTGGATTTGGATTTTGTGTCGTCAAACAATGGCGCCCATCAGTTAAGCCAAGCTACTTTCTGGATAGGAATAACTGCCACGGAAGACAGTACCGTCATTTACGCTCGCCGTATGATGTACATCACCCAGGAGATTCAAAAGGACACTTTTGCTTTGAATTCCGCAGGTGAATCCGTAGTAATACCTCTTTTTTTCTCAACTGATTTTCATTTCAAGACAAATTGTAAAAGTGTGGCCGGTTATTATTTTGAGACACCACATTTGTCCTCTCTTTTTCCGGCATATCAAATAGGAAGAGGTTTGTTATACCCTCAATGCTGGCTTATTCCACTATGCAGATTATCCCAGCTTTACCAAGGGCGCGACTATCTATGCAAGAAGTTGTCGAACAACAGATTTGACAAAGGTGTAGCCATAGGAGGCAGTTTCCCCACTCCAGGGTTAAACAACGACACCATCGTGGCTACTTTTTTGTATAACGAATACTATCCTAATTATCCTTTGGATGAGTTTAGTTCTATTAACGTCCACAACATACGGGGACTGCTTACAGGGAATCATCATCCCTACTATGGTGACACCACCAACTACGTGGATGTGCCCTATACGTTCATCCGTTCACAAACACCGAGGTTTTATGATCAGGGCATAGGTCCTGCATACCTCGTTGCCAAACAAGGATTACCCGTTTCCCATACTCAATACGGAATAACCACACACTATCAAGGTTGCAGCCAAGACATTATGCATCATTCTCTCACCACCCAGCCCGCCGAGCGGATGGTGAAGCGTTGGGTTTACCCCACCTCGCGCGACAACCTCAAGCGCACAATCGTCACCGCTGTCGG
Organism: uncultured Bacteroidales bacterium; assembly: GCA_900315705.1. Classification (GTDB taxonomy): domain Bacteria; phylum Bacteroidota; class Bacteroidia; order Bacteroidales; family WCHB1-69; genus F23-D06. The sequence goes on from ONAB01000003.1 coordinate 194,308, forward strand.
CGACACCGTCTTCGTGCCCTGCGACTCCCTCTATGTGGATGTGCAGATCTACACCCATGCCGACGGCATCGGCAGCACCTACTTCAACGGGCAACTCATCCCCGCCACCGCCTTCGACACCTTCCCCAGGACCAACGGCGAATATTGGGTCGCCCAGCTCTACTTCTACAACGGCGACATCCCCAAACTCATCCGTATTGAGAATGAGCACGGGTTTTCTGCCTATGTGGACGAGTTCGGCTATGATGTGGGGCCCGTGCCTGCCGGGCACACGGAGATAGACGACATCACCTACCTCTACTACTACCACAGTGGCGCCGCCGGCTGCTACAGTGCCGATGCCTACAAGGATAACTACACAGGTCTCAGCCTTCACAACGGCGACACGGTCTATCGCTGCGTGGGCGACACGCTGCACCTCAAGGTGGAGCACAACCCCGACTCCGTACCGCTGGAATGGATATACAACAGCGACTCCTATATGGTCAACGTGAATTCGGAACTCACATTCCCGCTTCCGAATGCCGATACTTTTACCGTGCAGCTTGTCTTTCACTATGACGGCTGTCCAGACACTTCCACCACCTTGGTCGTCGTGGTGCCTCCGCCCTTCTTCGAGATGTGCCACGACACCACCCTCTGCCTTGGGGCGCAAATCTCCGTGCAGCAGCCCAACGTGCTGAGCTATCAATGGAACAACGGCTCCTCAGGACCCGCCATCACTGTAGATGGGGCAGGCACCTACTCCGTCACTGTCACCAACCTCGGCTGCAGGGGCGAGAGCAATCTTTTCAACGTCGATGTCTATCCGCAGTCGTCTGTGGGGTTCGGCGAGGACACTAGCCTCTGCGACCTGGCTACCCTCCTGCTCGACGCCACGCAGACCCACCCCGCCACCTACGAGTGGCAGGACCACAGCACCAACACCACCTATCTCGTCATCAACGACGGCCACTATTGGGTAATCGTCACCGACCACTGCCTCGGCGCCTCCGACACCATCGACGTGGACTACCTCCACGACTTTGAGGTCAACCTCGGCACCGACACCACCCTCTGCGAGGGCGACGAGCTGGTGCTCTCCGCCAACCTGCCCTTCTGCACCTACCGCTGGCAGGACGGCAGC
>ONAB01000011.1 GCA_900315705.1 uncultured Bacteroidales bacterium
AAAAACACCCCTGGGGGTGGTGTACTCCTTCCAGAACTCCTCGTCACCGCACTGGTACACGCGCACGCGGTGGGCCGGCGTGTTGGCCTCCGCCAGGTCGAGCACGTCCCAGTCGTTGTGCCACAGGAGGCCGTCAACTGAGCCCACCTTGAACGACGTGCGGACACCGTTCACGTTCTGGTTGCCGTACAGGAAGAACGGCACCGCGTACATCACCGCGTAGTCCGAGGTGTCCAGGCCCTTCAGGCGCGGGTACATGCTGTCGGCGTACACCCAGTGCTCGTCGCCCAGGTAGGGGCGCAGGGCCTCGCCCGTCATATCTATGGTCAGCCTGTTGTCGCCGCCCGTCATGTCGGGAACCGTCTGCATGTCGTTGAACGAATTGGCGTACGAGTTGTTGCCGTTAATGGAGCCGACGGCGTTCTGGCCGTCAACCAGGCCCAGGTTGTAGCTGTTGGTGACGTTGCCTATGGGGTTCAGGCCGGAGATGCCGCCCGTGTATATGGCATTGTTGCCGTAAACATCGCCCACGTTGTAGCAGTTGTCGGCCGGACCGTAGCCCGTGATGCCGCCCACATAGGAAATCTGGGAAGTGGTGGAATTATTGTAGATTTCAGCCGCATTGAAACAGTGGGTGATGGTGCCGCCGTTGTTGTAGCCGCAGATACCGCCCACGTTGCGGCCGTATATGTAACTATAATGTAAATTGCCATCACCTAAGACGGCACAGTGGTCGATCGTGGAGTTGGTGTTGTAACCGCAGATACCGCCGTGATACTCGCCGTTACCATATACACTGACGTTTTCAAGGTTCAAATTACGGATGGTGGCGTTTTGGGCATAGCCGAAGAGACCTTGATAACTATATGTGGAATTGTCTGTAAGATTCTTGATAGTATGGTTGTTTCCGTCAAACACGCCGCGGAACCGCCTGATTGCACTAGCGGTATTGCTTGTTGCACTTTCGCGGCCAATGCCTATCGGGACCCAGTTGCCGGTACCTTGCAGATCCACATCCACCAGCAGCTTGAAGATGATGTCTTGTCCGCCTATCGGTATAAGGATGTAATTGGGATTCTCAGACATATTGGCACTGGTAAATGTGGAATCAGTCATATTATAGTAGAACGCCGCACCCGTGTTGATGCAATTGCGGAAGGCCAACAATTGGTCTCTGTCCTTAATGACGATGGGGGTACTGTCGGAGACACTCAATATACGGCGCACCAGATAGACGGAGTCAGTCGGAAGACCTGTCGGACGGGCAGCTTTTATATAAGCCACACCGATACTGGTCTTTCTTGCCGTATCCAATTCCACCATCACACCCTGACCTTCCTTGAGGCTCCACGTGACGCCGTTATCCGAACTATGTTTGAGTGCCATAGCAGTGCTGAAATTGTTGACGTGCTCGTCGGATTTCATATAGATGGGCGTGGAGGCCAGGATGGCCGCGTCGCGCACATACGGGAACGGGGTGCCGTCAAGCCAGGTGAGAGTCTCGGTCCATTTGAGACGCGGATACATATTATCCTCGTAGATCCAGTTGTCGGTGCCGAGTTCGCTTTGCAGGGCCGTGCCCACCATCTCGGTGGTCTGCAGACGGGTGCTGTTGTCCCTGTACGGGGAGGAGGGGGCCATCTGCTCGTCGCTGAAACTGTGGAAAGCACTATTGCTGGCGGAAATGCCGCCCACGTTGCTGTAGCCGCTGATACGGCCCACATTGAGACAGTAACTCATTTGCAAACCGGCACCTATGCCTGCGGCTCCAGCCTTGCCCACCACTTCACCAGCATTCATACAATAAGTTGTTTTATAGGAGCCGCTTTGAGTTGCAGCACTGATACCATACGCATAATTCGACACCGTGGAAGTGAGGGTCCCCATGTTCAGGCAATACGAATAACTATTACTTGTATTTGAAATGCCAACCACTGTAGAAGCGGTGATATTACCCGCATTGATACATTTGCTTTGTGCATAGCCAGAGTTTACAAGGCCGTATGCGACCCCGTTGTTGTTGGCAGCGTAACGTACCGTGACATTACCGCCATTGTATGAGTTTTGCACAGTCTGATGCCCGGAAGGGGCAAAGCCGGCAGCATACCGATAATAGCAGTACACTTCACCTGTATTGTAACAATGGTGAATGGCAGGTGACGTCGTACTGTAAAAATAACCGAACAAGCCGCCAGTAAGTCTCTCCGCCGTAGTTGAAACTATGTCGCTTCTCACCGATGTCCCCTCGTTATAGCAATAGGAGACGGTCGGCTGGGTTATACCACTCGTATAATATCCTCCCAAACCACCGTAGTACTTGGCTCCAGAGACATCGCTGCCGGTCAATGTGGCATACACCTTGCCGGCAACGGTGTGGCAGTTGTACATAGACTGGGAATTGCTGTAACCGATGATGCCGCCCACATAGTTGAAACCCGAGATATCGCTGGTATCGTTGGAACAGTTGCGGATGATCACATTCTGACCGTAACCCAGAATGCCGCCCACATGACTGTTGTTCCCCACATTGGCCAGAGTACCTCTCACGTGGTGACAGTCGGTGATTCTACCGCCGTCGCAACGGCCGATGAGTCCGCCCACCTGCGAGGCACCTTTCACGTTGCCGTCGTAGCTGTAGCAGGCGGTGATGCCACCCAAGGTGAAGCCGCAAAGGGCGCCCACGTATGTTTTTGCCTTGTCGGTAATAGTGGCATTCGACAACTTGACGCTGTCGATTGTACCCATATTGTATCCGAAAAGACCCACGTAGCTGGCCGCCGTGTCGATTGTCATATTCTCGATGGTGTTGTTGTTGCCGTTGAAGAAGCCCTTGAAGGGAAGGGTGTTGCTTCCGATAGGTGTCCAGCTGGGGATGCCGCTCATATCGTAGGTGTTCGTCATCATCATGAACGAGATGTCTTCGCCGCCGATGGGGATCTCCATATATTCGTCATCGGCACTATGGTCGGCTATGGAGAAGGTGGAGTCGGACAACCGATAATAGAACACTTCGTTGCGGTTGATGCCGTCGCGGAACACCTGCAGGTTGGCGAGGTCTTTGATAATCAGGTCGCCCGTAAGGAAAATGCGCACCTTCTTGTAGCCCACGCCGTTGATGGAGTCCTGCAGGACCGCAACGCCGGGACTGCCGTCAAGGATGGCGGAGTCGCCCACTATGTTAAGGCCGGAACCGCTGAGTTTGCCCCACTCCACGCTGTTCTCACGGCACACGGCGAAATTCTCGCTGACGGCAAGCACCGTCATGGTGTCCGCAGCCGTGACCGGCAGCAGCACCGGGGTGACGGAAGCCACGGAAGGATCCGTGCCCGCGCACCAAGTCAGCTGGGGATACAACGTATCGACAAACGTCCAGTAGGCACCGCCCACCCTGAGACCTGCCGAAACATTGCTTGGTGTCGTATCCAGTTTGGAACCAAGCAGTTCCGTTGTCAGTTTCGGCCAAATGGAGCCGTTTGCGAAACTGGTATTAGGACACATCTGCATATCGTACGCGGAATGATTTTTATAACTATTGTTTCCTTTCAGATTTGTTGCTCCTGACAAGGCACCCACCTGGCCCGATCCGGTCACTCTTCCCGCATTGTATGTGTATTGGGCCCAGCCTGTTCCTGTAATGCCCCCCGCATAAGTGGAGTTGTTGCCCGTCACCTCGCCCACATTGTAGCTGTGGTAAACGGTGGTACTGCCGGCAATGCCACCAACAGCAGATCCGCTATACTTGGAGCCGTAAATGCGCCCCATATTGTAGCAGCTGTGCACATCGTGAGTGCCGCCGCCAGCACCCACAATGCCACCCACATAGGTACTGTTGTCGCGGCTGTTGTTCCACGTGGCCACCTCGCCCTGGTTGTAGTTCCTGAAAAGTCGCGTATCCTGCACGCGTCCGCAGATACCACCCACATAGTAACCGCCTTTCACTACCGAGCCATTATGGCAATAGCGGATGAAATGTACCGAATCCTGAAGTCCGGTCACGGCCCGTCCGCGGAAGAAACCACAGATGCCGCCCGTGGTGTGATAGCCATATATGTGCCCGCCCTCCGTGTAGCAGGAGTCGATGGCGGCACCCGACTGGCCCACGATGCCACCCACAGGATTTCCGGTTCCCGTAATATTAATTTCGGGATTGATTAGTCCAACACGGGATATTGTTGCAAATTGAATGGCTGTCCCAAATAAACCAAAGGGGACTCGATTTCGCGCACTTGTGATATACAGATTCTTTATTGTGTGATGCGCTCCGTCAAAATGGCCGGCAAAGTATGCGGTGTCGAAACCGATCGGCGTCCAGGGTATGGAGTCGAGGTCGAGGTTGTTCACCAGTTTGAAATAGACCGACTCGCCGTAGGGCGGGATGGCCAGCGTGGCTTCGGCGGTCTTGGCCAGTGCAAAAGTGTCCTGTGCCGGATCGTAGTAGAAGATGGCGCCGCTGTTGATGCCGTCGCGGAACTTGCGCATCTCCTTCTCGTTCGTGATGATGAGGGCGTTGTCCTCAAATCCCACCACGAGCGTGACTGTCTTGTAGGTGGAGTCGCCATATTTGGCGTTCATAATGATGGTGCCTCTCGCTCCGGGAACGAGGTTATAGTCGGAACCGCTGATGGTCACCAGATCGGAACCTTCCACCACCTCCCACTGGAAGGGGGCGGCTGGAGAGCAAACTGTATAACTATAGTCCACGGAGGTGACGTTGTCCACTGCCGGGGTCACCACCAGGTTGACGGGAGCCGCGGCCGCGATAGCTGCAGGCACGTTGGCCAAGGTAGCCAAACGCGGGTACATACAGTCGGTGAACACCCAGACACTGTCGGCGCCCAGTTTCCCTTTCAGCGAATCGCCCAACATCTGGGATGTGAGCAATCCCTTTGTATTGCCCACACTTTCCGTAAAGTCCGGACACATCTGCTTGTCGTAATACCTATTGACGCTCGCATATCCACTGGGATTCCAGTTAGCTGCCACACTTGGATACGTACACGCCAAGCCACTCACTTTTCCTGTGTTATAGCAATTCGACCATACTGCACTACTGTTCGAATAACCTAAACCACCCGCATAATAAGCACCACTTCCTTCAATGTTTCCAGTATTGTAACAATAGGAGAACATTGGATTTTGATTTGTACGAGTCTGCACGCCGCCTACGATACCACCAATACGCTTGTCCGCAATCTCAGTAGTCACATGGGTTTTATTATTAGAACCCACTATCCTGGCAGTATTGAAACATCTTGTAACGGTAGGTCCTGAATTGTAGTTTAAAGTATAGTCAACGTAACCGGTAATTCCTCCCACATAAGCAACTCTACTGTCTTCGGGCAAGAGATTTACAACGATTTCTCCTGTGTTATAACAATCTATGATTTCTGAATTGTAAGCTGTATATGAGGTAATGCCACCTACATATTGACCGCCTACAATACGAGTAGCGCTATGACATTTTTGAATCTTACATCTACCGGACGTATAACCTACCAAACCACCATGATGCCACGCCAATGGCAAACCTGTAAGCGTACAACTCTCCGTATAGCTGTTGGTCAGGTTGCTATATCTTAACAAATGGCCCACCAACATACCGGCCACACTGGCATACTTATTGTTAATAAGGCAGTTTTTCGTATAGCACGAATCGATTTCCGTATATTGGGCCGTACCCACTATCATTCCCGTCGATCCGACCACACCTCCGCTCGTGCTTGTCATACTGCACACCATCACTCCGTCCTCCACATAAATATTCTTTATGGTGCCGTTTTGCGACACGCCACAAATGATACCGTTACCGCACGAATTCGTGTTATTATCCCCCCTGTATCTGAGCCCACATCGTTTTGCGTAACAGTTCAAGATCTCACCGGAGCTATTGCCACACAAAACAGCCACACCGTCATCGTAAGCATTTGAAGTATAGATTGAATCCTTTTCTACGTAGCAATCCCGGATGGTTCCTCTCGGATTAGCCCCGACAAAACAGCTTCTCACATCAGCACCTGCATTAGTTACATTTATAATCGATTTTGAATGACAATTGTGAATAACACCATTGTTTATACCGCACAGGGCACCTGTGAAACTGGCATTTGCACCAATCGTCCCTGTTTCTATAGCGAGATGATGAATCGTGCCTTGCGAATAACCGAACAGACCCGAACAACCGCTGTAAATATCTTTTTCATTAGCCCCATTGGTAGGAGACAAATAAAAGTTGGTAATCACGTGACCGTCTCCGTCAAAGTCGCCTTTGAACGGGTTGAGCGGACGGCCAATCGGGATGTTCCAATTGGCACTGGCCATATTTATATCTGCCGTCAATTTGAAGTACTGCCCCTCGCCATTGGGATTCACCACGATGGAGTGAGCCGCATCGGAAGTCAAAGAGAAGGTTTTCGCATCCGGGTCATAATAGAAACGGGTGCCCCGGTTGACACCATTACGAAAAGCTATCAATTGTTCCAGGCTGGTAATCGACATCGCCTGTTCGGCAGGAGTGCCCACTGTGAGCAAAAGGCTCTTCACGTGTATGCCATTGCAGAGGACCTCGAACTGGGACTGGCCGGCAGCCACTTTTGTTGCCGTGCAGGTGGAGTTGTCGATGGTGAAACAGCCGTGGGCCTCATAGCTGATGGTGTCACAAACCGGAAGCGCGGGGGCAGTAATCACCTCCGAACTGTTCTCCGACAGCACCACGGGCACCGCCATAGCGGTGGAGGCCGGCTTGCCCACGAATTGAGTCAACTGAGGATAAAGGTTGTTGACGTAGGTGAAGGCGCTGCCCAACGAGAGGCCGTTGCCCAGCATCGCCTCCGTGGCTTGTCCGGTCGAAGCGCTCGAGGAGGCAATGGCAGGAGCCATTTTGGTGTCGTGGTAACAATTGCTCACGTGCGACGTCGAACCGCTCACGGCGTATGTGCTGTTCACGGAACCGCTGCTGTAGCAGTTGCTGATATGACCGCTCTCGACATTCATTCCGACCAGGGCTGCGGTTCCCTTTCCGGTAGCCGAACCGGCATAGATACAGTTTTCGATAGTACCGCTGTTGTATCCCGCGACACCCGCACCGCTCTTGACATTCAGTGTGCTGAAGCAGTTGCGGACAACACCGCCGTGGTTGGCTCCCACGATCGTGCCGGAATAGCCGCCACCCGTCTTGTCGATGAAACGGGCCTTGTCAATGCTATGATTATGGGCGATTTCCTCAACCGTCAAACTGCGGTTATACACGCGTATGGAATAAATGCTGTCGTTCCAGCCGTTAGCGGGATCCAACGTGGTGGCGGCATTGCCGAAATATAACGGGAAGGCGTAGTCGCTACGCAAACCGAATTTGCTTGCACCGGTCGTTGCCGAGAATTCACCGTTCAGGAAGGCACCGTATTGCTTGGACCAGGTCAAGGTAGCCACCTGGTCATCCACCGATGTCGGGTTTATGCCGCCGATATTGGTCATTCGTTCCGCACCCAGTTCATTCCGCAGCATACCGGCATTAAAATCGCTATTCGGCCCCAACAGGCCGCGATATGAAGGGGTGGTCTTGTCACAATCGACGTAGGTCACTATTTCCACCGTCACGTATGCTCCTCCACTCGCTGCCGTAGGGGTTGAACCGATACGATACAGCATCTCGTGTGAAATGCCGGGATCGAGGAATGCACTATTGCCTGTTGCCAAAATGTGGTCATTACCCCACTCCACACTGGTGGCTTTCATCACTTTCATATCATAGTTGCCCGCGAGGTCTTCCCACACCTTGGTATTGGCGTCGTGTCCGTTTCTGGTGTTCATAATGCCGTCGTAGTGCATAATAAGACCTTTTGTGGTATAGCCCAGGCCGCGGCCGTTGTTCACATAGCCGCGTATGAGGCCGACATTCTCCACAGTAGCCTCTTCGGTCATTGTGCCGATAAGGCCGGAGCCGTAGAGACCCGCAACCGTGTGGCCCTGGCCGTTGAAATGGCCTTTGAACGGGCTCTCCGGGGTACCCATACCCGGCCAGGGGATGGCCGGACCGTGGTCATCGTCCCACGTGGCGAACTCGTGACTCTCCTCGGGGTTGATGTCGATGTCCTGGTCCAGGACAAACCACATTCCCTCGCCGCCCACTGATGTACAGGAGTCCCTGTTCAGGGCGAAGTGGCCGCCCGAGTTGATACCCTCCATCAGTGAAATCAACGTGCTGGCATTGCTCAGGTCGAACGGGTTCACCTCGGAACCCACCGGGTCGCCCGTGTTGGAGTGCATATATATGGCACGGGCGTGGTTGCCCACCTGTGCCGTCATAATGAAGTCGCCCACAGCCTGCACTAATGTGCTGCCGCCCGTCACGCTAGCACGCACGCTGTTGCTGCTGCCCCAAGTGATGGTGGAGCCGCCCGCCGAGGTCTGCTGGGTGAGCACCTCCTGGTTGTTGTTGTCCAAGTCCACTATATTGTCAAATGTGGAGGAGGTGGGCAGAAACACCGGTGCCGCCGACAAGGCGGAGGCCAAGGCACCCTCGGGGTTGGACAGGAAGACCGTCAGACGGGGATAGTACCCGTCAGCATACGTGAAGGCGCTCCCAAGACCGTTGTAGGCCGCACGCGCCACAACCGCCGTCTTGTCGCCCGTGGCACCCGAAGAGAGCGGCGAAATCTGGTTGTCGTAGTAGCAGTTCACGGGCGGAATGTCGTACATACCCGCTATGGCGCCAATCTCGGAGAGCTTGCCGCTGACCACGCCTGCATTGTAGCAGTTCGAGGCCTCGCTATGGACCAATTCGCCCGCGATACCGCCGCAGAAACCCGACTTTGTGCGCACATAGCCGGTGTTGTAGCAGTTGGTGATCGTGGATCCTTCGGTGCTGCTGTTGGTTACCCAACCCGCGATGCCGCCTACCTGGCCGGTATTACCCGTACCCACCACCGTCGCGGTGGAGAAGCACTCCTCTATCCTGGCCGTTACCGCCCAGCCGCAAATGGCGCCCACGCGATACGAACCGCTGATGTAGGAGTTCGTGATGCCCAGATTCTTGATCTCGGCGGTCGTCACCTGGCCGAAGAAGCCCTGCAACGGATCGTTGCTGTTGATGTACAGGCCGCTGACGATATGGCCGCCGCCGTCGAAATGGCCGCTGAAGGAGTTGATGTGCGAATCATCCACGCGGTTGCCGATGGGAATCCACTGCTCCCAAGTCACAGGCTGGCCCTTGTAGGCGGCCACATTCCCCGCGTTCAGCGCGATGTCCGTCACCAGCTTGAAGTACTTGCCTTCGCCGCCGCGCGGGATTTGCACTGCTTCGGAAAGCCCCATACCGGCCGTGTCGGGCACGAACGTGCCGTTGGCGAAGTAAAACACTGAGGCCGTGCTGTTGATACAGTCGCGGAATGCCTTCAGTTCGTTCGGGTTCTCAATGAGGAACGGATTCGTCTCCGTGCCAAGCTCCGGAGTTTGGGCGAAGGAATTCGTCCACACCAGACTCATAATCGTCATTAACGAGAGTAAGAATTTTTTCATAAGTTTTTTTTATTATTATTTCTTATTTTTTCTTATTAATTGCGCAAAAAATATAATATTAATAATCAGTTTTATAATTACAACCGATTGATATTCAATATTTTACATAACTCTTATCAACAATACGCCAATAAGGGTAAATGGCGGGCAAAGATATAAAAAAGGAATTTATAAACAATCAGACATTGATAATTATTTTTGGTCCTAATGCAACAAGGTAAAAACCAGTTGATTACAGACACTTTCAGCACTCCACCGTCAAACCATCGTAGCCGAGGGTGACATTGTCGGGGAGCATAGGCTGCACCTCAGCGTAGGGGCCCATTTTGTCGGAAACGTGGGTGAGGAGGGCGCGGCGCGGCTGCAGGCGCTGCACCACCGCCAAGGCTTGCTCGAGGTTGAAATGGGAATAGTGTTCCTTGATACGCAAAGCATTGACAACCAACACTTCAAGTCCCTCCAATTTCTTAAGTTCCGATTCCGCGATGAAGCTGGCGTCGGTGATATAGGCCAACTTTCCTATGCGGTATCCGAGAATGGGGAGCGTGAGATGGCGCACGTGAATGGGCACCACCTCCACCCCACCGATGGTGAAGGGATCATCGCGCACCGGGAAGAGCTGGAAACCGGGGGCCCCAGGGTACGGGTTTGGCTTAAAGGCGTAGTCGTAATCCTTGCGGATGACCTTGAGCACGCGCTGCAGCCCATAGACAGGCATCGGGGTCTCTTGTCGGAAGTAGATGGGACGGATGTCATCGAGCCCGCCGAGGTGATCTTTGTGCTCGTGCGTCATCAGTATGGCATCGACACGAGTGATGTGCTGACGCAGCAACTGCTGCCGGAGGTCAGGGCCGGCGTCGATGAGCAGACGCACGTCGCCCGCCTCCACGTATGCGGAGGTGCGGAGGCGCTTGTCACGCGGATCCTGCGACTGGCAAGTAGCACAGTCACAGCCCACTACGGGCACGCCCTGCGAAGTTCCGGTACCAAGAAGGGTGATTTTCATTGCGGGGGCAAAGATACGAAAACTTTTTTTGTATCTTTGCGGGCTAATTTTCACGAACGTAAATTTCTCGCTATGAAAAGAACTCTACTTTTGCTTCTGGCACTTCTATTCATTTGTGGCACAGCATATTCACAAGACAAGGTCAAGGCAAAGATCAAGAAACAGAAGGCGGCGACAACCGATACGCTGGTCCGCTCTGGGGTGGACGGCGACACCTACTCCGACGTGAGCGAAGGTCAGGGCGACGAGGATGAGGGCGGCGCCAACTATGTGCCGGGCCTGCTGCACTCGTCGCAGGACGTGTACACCAACAACACCTCCTATACCTTCAGCATCGCCTACTTCCGCAACCGCGGACTGGACAACCGCTACCAGAACGTGTGCCTGAACGGCTTCTCGGCCAACAGCCTGGTCACCGGACGGGCCACCTACTCGCAGTGGGGCGGCCTGAATCACATCTTCCGCTACCCGGAGGCGCTGACCGACCTGTATGCCCCGACATTCACCTTCGGCAACGCCGGCGGGGCCACCAACTACAACTTGCGGGCCTCCAACTTCCGCAAGCAGATCAGGGCCACCTATTCGCTGAACAACCGGACCTACAGCAACCGCTTCATCCTGACGGGCGCCACGGGCGTCACCAAGAAGGGATGGTCGGTGGCAGGCTCGCTGTCGGCGCGCTTCGGCAACGCTCTCTCCTACGTGGAGGGCACCACCTACAACAGTTTCGGTGGTTTCCTGGCCGTGGAGAAGAAACTCAACAGCGAGAACTGGCTCAACCTGGCCGCCTTCGCCTCGTACACTTCCCGCGGCATGCAGTCGAACTCCGTGCAGGAGGCCTACGACCTGCTGAACGACCACTACTACAACGCCAACTGGGGCTGGTACAACGGCCAGCAGCGCAACGCCCGCGTGCGCACCGTGTGCGAGCCGGTGGTCCTGCTTACCCATACCTACGTGCCCAAGAGCAACAAGCTGAACCTCACCACCACCCTCGCCACCACCTTCGGGCGCAACAACACCACCTCCCTCAACTGGTACGACGCCCCCGACCCACGTCCCGACTACTACCGCTACCTCCCCTCCTACCAAATCAGCAACGGCGACACCAACGGCTTCTACAACGACATCCTCAACTACTGGACCTCCAACGACCAGTCGTACACCCAGATCAACTGGGACAAGCTCTACGAGGTGAACCAGTTGGCCGCCCTGCAGGGCAAGCGCGCCCAGTATATGGTGGAGAACCGCATCTACGACCACATCCAGGTGGGCGGCAGCTCGAACCTGGCCGCCGACCTGACCGAGCACATCAAGCTCACCGCCGGCATCGACATCCGCGGGATGCGGCAGAAAAACTACAAGACCATCGACGACCTGCTGGGCGGACTCTACTGGCTCGACGTGGACAAGTTCTCGGAGGGTGACTTCCCCGATGACTACAATATCCAGTACAACGACCTCAACCATATGAACGACACGCTCTACGAGGGCGACGTGTTTGGCTACAGCTACGACTACCACATCTACACGCAGCGGGCCTGGGCCGCCGCGCTCTTCACCTTCAACCACCTCGAGTTCCACCTCGGCGGCCAGATCGGCGGCACCGAGTTCTGGCGCACCGGCCAGATGCGCAACGGACGGTTCCAGGACGAGTCGTACGGCAACTCCGAAAAGCGGGCCTTCCTCGAGGGCGCCGGCAAGTTGGGCATCACCTACAAGATCAACGGCCGCAACTACCTTATGCTGAACGGGCTGGCCGAGAGCATCGCCCCGAGCGTGCTGAACGCTTTCGTGGCCCCGCGCATCCGCAACAAATATGTGGAGAACCTCCAGAACGAGAAGGTCTATGCCGCCGACCTCTCCTACATCCTCAAGTACCCCGCCATCAAGATGCGGCTCACTGCTTACTTCACCCAGATTATGGACGCCACGCGCCTCATCAGCTTCTACCACGACGACTTCGCCAGTATGGTCAACTACTCCATCTCCGGCATCGACCAGCGCCATCTCGGCGTGGAACTCGGCTTGGAGGTGAAACTGGGCAGTATGTTCTCCCTCATCCTTGCCGGCAACTACGGTGACTATCGTTACTCCGACCGCGCCGATGTGACGATGAACGCCGAGAACGGCACCGACATCGAGGGCGACGTGGAGCGCACCGTCTATTGGAAGAACTTCCACGTGAGCGGCACCCCGCAGGCAGCCGGCACCATAGGCCTCAAGTTCAACCACAACTACTGGTGGGTCAACATCAACGCCAACTACTTCGACAAGATCTACTGCGACCTCAATCCCGAGCGCAGAACCACCGGCGCCACCGGGCCTCTCTACTACTCTGATCCGGACCTGTACCACCGCATCGCCGACCAGACCCGTATGAAGGGACAGTTTACCCTCGACGCTTCGGTCAGCAAATCGTGGCGCATCAAACACAAATACAACATCGGCTTCAACCTCAGCGTCACCAACCTGCTCAACAACAAGAACCTCGTGACCACCGCGTGGGAGCAGTACCGTTTCGACTACACGAACTACAATGTGGACAAGTTCGGCAACAAATACTATTACGCCTTCGGCACCACGTTTTATCTTGGCATCAATTTCCAAATGTAAATATATAGTAATATGAAATATATACACTCCATTTTCAGCGTTATCATCGCGGCCCTGCTGTTTGCCGGCTGCGACTTGACCCCTGACGTGGCGCCTGTGCCTACCTACGACGGTCCCGCCGCCAACACCACCATCGCCGAGCTGATCGCGATGCACGAGATTGGCTCGCTGGACTCCTACGTCCACCTCTCGGAGGATTCCGCCGACATCGTCATCAGCGGCATCGTGACCACCTCCGACAAGCACGGCAATTGCTACAAATACATCAACATTGAGGACGGCACCGGCGGCATCCAGATCAAGATCAACAACACGGCCCTGTACAACAAGTACCGTTTGGGCCAGCGCGTGTATGTGAAGTGCAACGGTCTCGACCTGGGCGACTACCGCAAGCTGCCGCAGCTAGGCTACTGGGCCAACGACGGTATGGAGGCTATCCCCTCCGCCAAGGCCAGCCGATACATCTTCTGCGACGGCGTGCCCGAGGCTTTCGAGCCGCAGATCGTGCTGACCTCCATCCCGAGCGCCGACGCCATCTCCCCCGGCTGGTACAACCGTCTGGTGAGACTGGAGAACTGCTACTTCGTGGAGGGCGGAATGGCCACCTTCTGCGATGCCAACGCGGCCACCTCCCGTGACATCAAGATGGCCGACGGAACCACCATCACGATGCGCACGAGCAACTACGCCGACTTCATCAACGAGATGCTCCCGGTCGGCAACGGCAACGTGGTGGGCATCCTTACCCGCTACAACAGCACCGTGCAGATCGTTATCCGCGACCTGGACGATGTGCAAGACTTCGTCACCCCGCCCCACACCGAGAACCTGCTCACGGTGAACTACACCAACGCCTTCAACGAAGGCTGGCTGCAGAGCGGCACCGGCGCTGAGTGGTCCATCTTCAACAACACCAGCTTCACCGGCTTCTATATCAACGCCAACAGCACAGCCACCGACCGCTGGCTCGTCTCCCCCAACATCAATCTTTCCGCCGTGGAGGCACCGTCCCTGTCGTTTGACCACCGCATCACCGGCACTGGTGGCAACGAGACGATGAAACTGTACTACACCACAAACTACACGGGAGACGCCACGACCACGGAATGGCACGAACTGCCCATCAGCCAATTCAGCAGCAGCACACTCGTCGGCCACACCGCCGAGCTGCCCGCCGACGCACTGGCATCCAACTTCCGCTTCGCCTTCCGCTACAACGGCAGTGGCAGCGCGTGGTACATCAACAACATCAACTTGAAAGGGATTGTGAGATGATGGGGATTCCGCCGACAACCGGCGGAATGGTGCAACCAAATAACAATGAATAACAAACAATAACAAATATGAAAAAGATTGCGATTATTATAGCGTTGTTTGCAGGTGTTCTGGCGGGGTGCAACCGCTGGGAGGCGCCCGAGTTCGAGGCCCCCGTCTATGACGGTCCCGCCGCCAACCACACCATCGCCGACATCAAGGCGATGCACGCCTCCTTGGGCACCGGCGCCCAGGACTCCATCTGCCACTGGAACGAGCCTTTCATCGTCAAGGCCGTGGTGGTAAGCTCCGACCAAGGTGGCAACTGCTACAAGTATATGACCATCCAGGACGAGACCGGCGGCATCGAGATTTCCATCGACCGCACGGGTCTCTATAACGAATACCCGGTGGGCCAGACCATCTATCTGGACTGCCGCGGGCTGATTGTGGGCGACTACCACAACAAGCACCAAGTGGGCTGGAAATACCAAGGTTCCGTGGGGCGCATCAACCAGAGTGCCCTCGGACGCTACATCCACAAGGACGGGCTGCCCAACCCCGAGCACCCCTTCATCGCCAACCCCATTGAGATCACCGGCAACGACCAGCTGACCAACCAGAATGTCAACTGTCTCGTCAAAATCAACGGGTGCAAGTTCGACCCGAAGTACGACGGGATGCCTTTGGCGGGTGACGACCTCACAATGGACCGTGAGGTCTATATCGGCAACGCCACCGTCATCGTGCGCACCTCCAACTACGCCAACTTCCGCTCCATCACCATCGATGCCAACAAGGAGTATTGCCTCTATGGCATCCTCTCCATCTACAACTCCGAGTACCAGCTCACGCTGCGCACCAAGGAGGACATTCAGGATGCCGACGTCACCCAAGAGACTACGCTTGCGGAACTAACCTTCGACGCCAACTCGCTCACCACGGGCGGCTGGTCGCAGTACCCTGACAACAACAGTTGGAGCTTCCAGACCTTCAACGGCAGCCAGTTCGTGTTCCACAACTCCACATCGTCAGCGTGCGACGACTGGCTGATCTCCCCGCCCATCACCATTGAGAACCCGAATGACGTGCTGCTTTATCTGGACCACGCCAACAACGTGGGTGGCAGTCCCGCCACCTACTACCAGGTCTATTACTCGACCACCTACAACGGCGGCGAGTTTTCGGAGAACGACTGGACGGCTTTCAACCCGAACCTCAACGTGTTCCCGAGCGACTTCGCCCCGAGCAACGGTCTCTCTCTGAACGCAGTGGGCAGTTCCAATTTCCGCATCGCCCTGCGCTACCACAAAAGCGGCAACGCAGACGGCACTAGATGGATGGTACGGAAGCTCACCTTCACCCGAGTAGAATAACACTGAATATTGACAATGAAAGAACTTTGTAGTATCGAACAGGCCTTGGAAGACCTCAAGGCCGGAAAGTTTGTCATCGTCGTGGACGACGAGGACCGCGAAAACGAAGGCGATTTTATCATAGCGGCCGAGAAAATCACCCCTGAGAAGGTGAACTTTATGATGCAATATGGCCGTGGGGTGCTCTGCACGCCCCTGACCCAGCAGCGCTGCGAGGACCTTGGGCTGGAGATGCAGGTGTCGAACAACACCTCCCTGCTGGGCACGCCCTTCACGGTGACGGTGGACCTTTTGGAGCACGGCTGCACCACCGGCGTGTCGATGCACGACCGCGCCGCCACCATCAAGGCGCTCGCCGACCCGGAGATGAAACCGCACAACTTCGGCCGTCCCGGCCACGTAAACCCCTTGCGCGCTCGTGACGGCGGCGTTTTGGTTCGCGCCGGCCACACGGAGGCCGCCGTCGATCTCTGCCGTCTGGCTGGCCTCACCCCTGTGGGCGCCCTCATCGAGATCATCAACCCTGACGGCACAATGGCCCGTCTGCCCCAACTGCTGGAGGTGGCCGAACGCTTCAACCTCAACATCACCAGCATTGAGAAACTCATCGCCTACCGCCTGCAAAAGGAGAAACTCATCCGCAAGGAACAGGAGGTCAACCTGCCCACCCAATGGGGCGACTTCCGACTGATTGCCTACACGCAGCTCAACAACGGCGCCACCCATCTGGCCCTTAAGAAGGGCGAGTGGAACGACGGCGATCCCGTGCTCGTGCGCGTGCACTCCTCCTGCGCCACCGGCGACATCTTCGGTTCCTGCAAGTGCGACTGCGGCGACCAGCTGCACCGCTCAATGGAGATGGTCAACAAGGAGGGCAAGGGCCTCATCCTCTATATGAGCCAGGAGGGCCGTGGCATCGGGCTGGTCAACAAACTGCGCGCCTACCACCTGCAGGAGCTGGGCCGCGACACCGTGGAGGCCAACCTCGAGTTGGGCTTCAAGGCCGACGAGCGCGACTACGGCATCGGAGCGCAGATTTTGCGCGACCTCAACGCCACACACGTGCGCCTCATCTCCAACAACCCCGCCAAACGGGTGGGCCTCTCCGCCCACGGCATCGAGATTGTGGAGACCGTACCCATCATCATCCCACCCAATGAGGTCAACAAAAAATACCTCAAGACCAAACAGGAGAAGATGGGGCACGAGTTGCATATGGAATAAAAATAAAAGGGTTTGCTTTGGAGCAAACCCTTTGTTATTCTGTAATATGTAAAAAAAATGAACCCTGTGTCTTCCATTTTCGATTTTTTTGAGTATATTTGTAAATGCAAACCATCGGTTCGCAGCAAGCCAGAAATTCCAATCAACATTATCAAATAATGAAAATAGTACATCTATCAGACCTGCATCTTGGGAAACGCGTGAACGGCTTCCCTATGTTAGAAGACCAAAAGCACATCCTCTCTCAAATCCTCCAACACATAGACGAAATCAAACCGCAAGCCATTGTGATCGCAGGCGACGTGTACGACAAGTCCGTGCCAGCGGCGGAGGCGGTGGAGCTCCTCGACGAGTTTCTCTGCGAACTCGCAAATCGGGAGTTGCACGTGTTTGTCGTCAGCGGCAATCACGATTCCGTGGAACGGTTGGCTTTCGCCTCCCGTCTCATTGAGAGCAGCGGCGTACACATCGCGCGTGTCTATGACGGCCGGGTGAAACCCATCGTGTTACAGGACGAGAATGGTCCGGTCAACTTCTATATGATGCCCTTCGTAAAGCCTTTCGTCGTGAAAGAGCGTTTCCCCGAGGAAAACATCAACACCTACACGGATGCACTTGCTGTCGCTGTAAAACAGATGGATGTCAATGAGAAAGAACGCAATTTGCTGGTCGCCCACCAGTTTGTGACCGGCACCAAAGGGGTGGCAGGTTTGCTCCGCTCCGATTCCGAAGACATATCTGTGGGAGGACTCGACAATGTGGACGCCTCCGTATTCGCCCCGTTCGACTATGTGGCGCTCGGCCATATCCACGGCCCGCAGAACATCGACGGCTATGACCACATCCGCTATTGCGGATCGCCCCTGAAATACTCATTCTCGGAAGTGAAACACGAAAAGTCACTCACCCTTGTGGACTTCGGCCCGAAGGGCAAGGTCAACATCACCCCCATCCCGTTGACTCCCAAACACGATATGCGGGAGATTCGCGGCACGTACGAGGAACTCACGGACGCCCGCAACTATACAGGCACCCCAACAGAGGACTACCTGCACGTCACGCTCACCGACGAACTGGATGTGGTGGACGCCCTGGCCAAACTGCGCACCATCTACCCCAACATTATGATACTGGACTACGACAACAACAGGACCCGCAGCTCAAAAGTGGTTACCGGCACCGCCGATATGTCGAAGAGTCCGATGGAAATCATCTCCGAATTCTTCAAAGCGCGCAACAATGACGTTGAGATGACAGACGAACAAAGAGACTATATTCAAACATTAATTAACAAAATTTGGGAGGACTAACTATGAAACCTATCAAACTCACCTTGGCCGCCTTCGGCTCCTACAAGAACGAAACCACCATCGACTTCACCCAGTTGGGCAGCAACGGACTCTATCTGATTACCGGCGACACGGGCGCGGGCAAAACGATGCTCTTCGACGCCATCACCTTCGCGCTGTACGGCAAGCCCAGCGGCACCGACCGCACGGCCAACGACTTGCGCTCCGACTACGCCCAAGACAAAGACCGCACCTTCGTAAGTTTCACCTTCTCGGTGGGCGGGCAAGAGTACACCGTAGAACGCCAACTGTCCTACCTTCGCCCCTCCTTGAGAGGCTCCGGGCTTACCATGGAAGAGGGTAACGCCAAACTGAAGTTTTCCGACGGCACCCCTTCCATTGAAGGCATCAATGCCGTCAACAAGAAAGTGATAGAGATTATCAAGCTGGACCCTGCGCAGTTCTCCCAAATCGAGATGATTGCGCAAGGTGCTTTCCGCGAACTCCTCAGTGCCAGCACGGAAGAGCGCATCAAAATCTTCCGGAAACTGTTCCAGACTGAACGCTACGATAAGCTCCAAGAACTCTTGAAAGGAGAACTGAAAGAGTTGAACAAAAAACTTGACATTGAAAATGCAGCACTGAATCAGGAAACCAAGCACATACAGTGCGCTGACGATGACCCCGAAGCGGAGACTTTGCGACAAGCCTTGGAAAACGGCCTGTTAGACAACCTTTGGACAGACCTCATTGACGGATTCCTGGGCCGCGACCAAAAAAACGCCGGCATCATAGAAGACGAGATTAGAAAGGCCGAAAAACGCCTCGAGGATCTGGGAAAACTTATTGAGAAAGCTGAAAAGCAAGCAAATCTACTCCAAGCCGAAAAGGATAAGGAGCAAAAGGTAAGCAACAAAAGTGTGTTGGATGAAAAACTGAAAGAAGCCCAAGGCAAGAAACCGGATATTGACAAACTCACCCAGGAGATTGGGACCATCAAAGGCAGTTTGGGCGACTACGACACATTAGCGGGCCTGAAGAATTCACAAACGGCGTTGGAAACAGAAATCGGAAAAAGGACTGAGATCATCAACAAGTCAAAATCAGCCAACCTGGAGTTGGGCGATGAAATCAATCGGTTGAAGGGCGAACTGACAGGGTTGGCCAATGCCGGTGCCCAGAAGGTAACATTGGAAAACGAGCAAAAGGATCTGAAAACGGAGAAAAACAATCTTGAGCAACTGAACAAAGACATCACTCAAATCCAAAAGGATTGCGACCTGTACCGTACGACGAAGGGCGAATACCTGCAAGCATCCAAGGAAGCAGATATAAAGAAGGCAGAGGCTAACAAAAAGGAAAAGGCCTTCCTGGACGAACAGGCTGGCATTATGGCTGAAAAGCTGGAAGAGGGCAAGCCTTGCCCTGTGTGCGGCTCCGTCCACCACCCCAACAAGGCCGTAAAGTCTGCCACCGCCCCCACAGAAGACGAAGTGAACAAGGCGAAAAAAGAAGCCGAGACCGCCCAAAAAAAGGCTGGAGAAAAAAGTACGGCTGCCGGTGAACTCTTGGGAAAAATCAATACCGCCCAAGAGGCCGCCAAGAAGACCATTCAGAAACTGTTAGGCGAATGCGATATCAAAGAGGCACCACAAAGAATCAAGAATCGTCTTGAAGAAATCAAAAATTCCATAAACAATCTCGCGGGAAAAATCCAGACAGAAACTGACAACATCGCGCGAAAAGATTTGCTAAACAAACAGATTCCCGAAAAAGAGGAAAAACTTGAAACCGACAAGCAGACGGTTTCCGAAATGGAACAGAAACTGACAGCCGACAAGACGAAAAAGGATACTATCGGCAAACAGATTAATGACCTCACAAAAAAACTGCCGTATGTTGACAAGAACGCCGCCAACAACGAAATTGGGAAACTGGAAAAACAAGTAGAAAATCTCCGGAAAAACATTGAACAAGCCTTGAAAAATTTCAACGACAACGAGAATGAGATTTCCAAGTTACAAGGCAGTATCAATGAACTCAAAAAACAGCTCGACGGTGCGCCCGCCATCGACAAAGCCGCCGTGGAAATAGAAAAGGAGGAGCTCACAAAGAAAAAGGGTATCTTGAAAAAGGACGAACTGGCTGTCAAGTCCCGCATCACCAACAACAAGGACACCAAAAAGCAAATTGCTGACGTCGTTAGCAGACTGGGCGATCTCAACAAGCATATCGGCTGGATGAAAGCACTTGTGGACACAATGACGGGCAAGACTAGCAGCTCGGGCAAGGTGATGCTGGAGACTTATGTGCAGATGAACTACCTTGACCGCGTGGTCGCCTACGCCAACACCCGCTATATGCAGATGTCGTCCGGACAATATGAGCTGAAGCGGGCCGACAGCACCAGCGGCGGCAGCAAACAGCAGGGGTTGGATCTGAACGTGCTGGACCATCACACCGGCAAGGAGCGCAGCGTGAACAGCCTTTCGGGTGGCGAGGCCTTTATGGCATCTCTATCCCTGGCCTTGGGACTGAGCGACGCCGTGCAAGCCTCTGCCGGCGGCATCCGCCTCGACAGTCTCTTTGTGGACGAGGGGTTCGGTTCGCTGGACGGAGATTCCCTCCAGAACGCCCTCCGCGCCCTGTCAGACCTCACCGAAGGCGACCGCCTTGTGGGAATCATCTCCCACGTCACAGAACTGGACGATATCATCGACAAGAAAATCCTCATCTCCAAAAACGAAGTTACGGGCAGCAGCGCTACTATTAAGGCATAACATAATCTCCCGCACATTCTGAAAGAATATAGACACTAAAAAAGGGTTTGCCTTGGAGCAAACCCTTTATTTTTTCTTCTCTTCAAAATTTTCAAGTGTAATACCGAAATCGCTGATGCCGTGCAACTCGTCGGTGCGCATCGCCTGTGTGACGGTAAACTTGTAAGTGCCGGTATTGGGGAAACGCACCTTGGGCTGGAAGAGGAACTTGTTGTCCTTGATTCTCCCCTGCCCCCTGCCAGTCCAGCGGCCGAACTTGTCGCAGAGGATAAACTCCAGCGTGTCCTGCTCGGAATGGCCGTCGGGATATGTGGTGCGCATAAAGACGTAAAGGTTCTGCGTTTCGAAGTCGGTGGTGTTGCGCACGTTGAAGTACATATTGAAATATTGCATCGAATCGGCGATATCGACGGTGAAAGTCAGGGGCTTGGAGGTCTTCCAACGCTCCTTGGGGAGGGTTTGGATATCGCTATAATAGGTACGCGGACCGCAGGCGGTGAAGAGCCAGAGGGCGCAGCCTAATACCAAGAGGAGTCTTTTCATAGCCGTGATGTGTTGTATTGTGACAGGACCGGCTTAGGAGTCGGCGATGTGCTTGAGCTCGTCCATACTGTAGTTGTTGCCCTCCTCAACCTTCTTCTGGTTGACGATGGCGAAATCCTCCAGCTTCTCCGGCACCTTGCCCTCGCTATTCATCTTGATAATCTGCTTGACCTTGTCGAGCGGAATAGCGAAGATGGTGGAGGGGTCGTCGGAGTAGGCATACCAGACAATCTTCTTAAAGATGTCAATCTTATTGTAGATGCCCTTGCCCTTGGCGGTCTTGAGCTGGACGTTGGCCTGCGGGAACTCCTTGATTTCGCGCTGGTAGGTTTCCTGCTCGAAGTTGAGGCAGCATTTGAGCTTGCCGCACATACCGGCCAGTTTCTGGGGGTTGAGCGAAAGCTGCTGGGTGCGGGCCGTGCTGGTGGACACCGACTGGAAATTGGTGAGCCAGGTGGAGCAGCAGAACTCACGGCCGCAGGAACCAATGCCGCCCAGACGGGCCGCCTCCTGGCGCACGCCGATCTGGCGCATCTCGATGCGGATGCGGAACTGCTCACCGAGAATCTTGATAAGCTGGCGGAAATCCACACGGTCGTCGGCCGAATAGTAGAAGATGGCCTTGGTGCCGTCGCCCTGGTACTCCACATCGTTGACCTTCATATCCAAATTGAGGTCCCAGGCGGTGTAGCGCGACTTGAGCATCGTCTGGTACTCGAGTCCCACGGCTGCAATCCACTCCTCAATGTCGGTGTAGCGGGCGGGGCGGTAGATGCGTTTCACCACATCAGAGGGCTTCACGCGCTTGCGCTCCATCTGGCGCTTCACTTGCAGGCCGAGCATCGAGATGATGCCGATGTCGTGGCCGGGACTGGCCTCCACGGAGACGATGTCGCCCACGTGGAACACGCCCTCAGGTATAAGATAGAAGTCCTTGTGGCTGTTCTTGAAGCGCACCTCAGCGATGGGGAACTCCGTATAGTCGAGCGAGATGTCAAGCTTGGAAATCCAGTCGTAGGAGGGCAGCTTGCAGGCCTCGTAGTTGTATTGGCGGCAGTGGCAGCGCTCTGGGTCGGGGATGTCGCTCAGACCGCGAGTAAGGAAGATGTTCTGGGAAATCTTCTCCGCCTCGGGCGAGAGACCCGTGCGGATGTCCAGGTCCAGATACTTCTCCCAGTCTTCGGATTGGGAGTGGTCCTTGTCGTCAAATTGTGTGGGTTTGGCCTTCTTGGGGCGGGGGCCGAGATCGGAAATATCACCCACATCATCGGGATCGTCATCCTCGAAAGTCTGCGGCTCGGGCTCCACTAACATACCCACAGGACGCAAATCCTCCTCGTCGGACAAGGAGGGGGAATCCTTCAGTTTTCCCTCGTTGGCGAAGGTAGTGCCATTGGTCGGACGCCGCTCGGAACGGGGCTTCGACGATTTGTGTCTTTTATGTTGGTTCTTATGTTTTTTATTCTCTTCAGCGTTGTTTTCCATTATTCAAAAATTAAGCGGCAAAGATACAAAATTTCCGCATACCTGTAGAGACGTCACATTGTTGGGTAGAGACGCCACATTGTGATGTCTCTACTACATAACCCAAAATATCATCATTTGTTCCTTGAGAAGAAGAAGTCGTTCATCGTCACGCGGAGCAGGACACCGTAGTTGGGTGTGAAGCGGTTTCCCATCCGATACTCTTCAGGCCCGTTTTTGGTCTGATAGATGGCCAGGCGCTGGAGGGCGAAGTAGAAGGTGGGGTCAAGGGAGACGCCCTTGGCCACCACAATCTTGAGACCAGCCGAGCCCGAGAAGCCGAATCCCCAGCCGCCGTATGTTACATCGTAGGCCTGCGCGCCGGGATAGTAATTACCCCCCATATAAGGGTCCAGCATTGTGAAGTTCTTGTCGCCGACCACCGCGTCGAACATCTTGGCCTTGGCATAATTACCCTGTATGCCAAACTCTATGAAAGGACGTGCGATGGAACGGAGATTGAAGACGTAGGAGGCGGAAAGGTCGAACATCGAACGGTCCTCTTTGCCGTAGAAATATATCTCCGGAGATGGGCGGGTGTTGCCCGATATTCCCGGAGTGGTAAGCAACAGCATCGCCGCCGTGGTTAACCGGCAGAAGGAGTACGACAGGGAGATTCCCCATCCCTTCGCGAATTTGTAACGGGCTCCAAGCGAAACCATCGTCTTCAGCTTGTAGTGGAGGTTCCAGTTAAAATCGCTGTTGCGAGCGGGATCGTGCTGGTAGGAGAACTCATCGTTAATGGAAACATTCTGATATTGTTCCGCAATTTGCTCTATCAACTCCCGACGCCAGTACTCGTTGGAGAAGACATACTCAAAGTTGCACTCATTGAGATTGCTGCCGTTGTAGTAGTTGGCGTTGTACTTGTTGCCGATAAACATACCCGCGCCGATATAGGCATCGAAGCCCTTGTCGTGCCAGATGGTGTCGTTATAGCGTACGCGCGTGACCGTCGGCCCATTCTGTGCAAACGAGACCGCCATTATTCCCAACAACATCAATATGAAACAAATTCTCTTCATCATTAATAATTTACGTTATCACCATTCCGCCGCACTGCGGAGGAACCCTCCAACAACGGCACCACACTGCGCTTACGCTTGTGTGGGGTTACTTGCGCTTCGCGCGTTTTGTCCCTTCGGGGCTGCTTAAGGAAAGTCTCAAGTCTAAAGTCTTACGTCTTAATTCTACAAATGTACGCACTCCTTGTAGGCGTCGGCGGCGGCTTCCATAATGGCCTCCGACATCGTGGGGTGCGGGAACACGGAACTGATGACCTCCTTGCCGGTCATCTTGTTCTTGCGGGCCATCACGGCGCCGGCGATCATCTCGGTGACGTTGTCGCCGATGAGGTGGCAGCCGAGCCATTCGCCGGTGTTCTTGTCGAAGATAACCTTGACGAGGCCGTCGCGGCTGCCGGCAGCGGTGGCCTTGCCGGAGGCGGTGAAGGGAAACTTGCCGATGAGCACCTCCCTACCCTGCTCGGTGCAGGCGCGCTCGGTGAGGCCCACGGAAGCGATTTCCGGTGTGGTGTAGGTGCAGCCGGGGATGTTGCTGTAATCGACGGGGTCGGGGTTGTGGCCGGCGATCTTCTCGACGCAGACCTCAGCCTCGTGGGAGGCTACGTGCGCGAGGGCGGGACCGTGCACGATGTCGCCGATGGCATAGACGCCCTCCACGTTGGTGCGGTAGTAGTCATCCACGACGACCTTGCCGCGCTCCACGGCCACGCCACACTCCTCGAGGCCGATGCCCTCGATGTTGGTGGCCACGCCCACGGCGGAGAGCACGATGTCGCACTCCAGCTCGGTGATCTTCTCTTTGGCGTCCTTGACGGTGACCTTGCACTTGTTGTCCACCACCTCGACCTTCTCGACGGCGGCGCCGGTCATCGTCTTGATGCCGGCCTTGCGGAAACAGCGGGCGAGGGTGGCGGCGATGTCGTCATCCTCCACGGGCACGAGCCGCGGCATATATTCGACGATGGTGACCTTGGTGCCCATCGTGGAGTAGAAGTAGGCCAGTTCGCTGCCGATGGCGCCGGAGCCCATCACCACCATCGATTCGGGCAGGAAGGGCAGGGTCAGCGCCTCGCGGTAGCCGATGATGTGCTTGCCGTCCTGGGGCACGTTGGGCAGGCTGCGCGAACGGGCGCCGGTAGCCAGCACGATGTGGTTGGCCTCATACACCTCCACGGTGCCGTCGGCCTTGGTCACCTCCACCTTCTTGCCGGGGAGCAGCTTGCCGAAGCCGGCGATCACCTCCACGTTGTTCTTCTTGAGCAGGTACTGCACGCCCTTGCTCATTGTCTCGGCCACGGTGCGGCTGCGTTTCACCACCGCCTCGAAGTCGGGCTTCACGGCGCCTTCGACCTGCAGGCCGTACTCGGCGGCGTGCGACATATATTTGAAAACCTGGGCTGACTTGAGCAGCGCCTTGGTGGGGATGCATCCCCAGTTGAGGCAGATGCCGCCCAGTTCGGCGCGTTCCACAACGGCCACTTTCATATTCAACTGACTTGCGCGGATGGCTGCCACATAGCCGCCAGGACCGCTTCCGATAACGATAAGATCAAACATAGTTAAAAGCTAAAAGATTATGTATATGGTTAATTAATTGTCATTTTACACGGCGGCAAAGATACAAAAAGATAACGAGGGAAAAACGTAAAATGCAAAATTTCGTCATTAAGGTACGTTGGCTGGGCAATGAAGTCGATGAGGCGATGAAAAACGAGGAAAGGAATTGTGCTGAATCGGAAAGTGACCACCAGCGGTTCCACGTTGAACGAGATGCTTCGAACATTACGGATCTTGAACGAGGACAATAACATCGTCGTTTTCAGTTTGATAGGTCGCAAAGACCTAATGGCAGATGCTGTCCTATAGCAGAATACGAGGCACAAATCCAACATAAAATGACGTGTTGCGGAGTTTTTAATATTCTGCATATCCGTTTGATATTCCGTCAGTTGTAATCCGATATAAATATTTTAGCATGCAAATCTCACTGAAAGGGATAATTTTGTGCGAAGATGGCATCAAAAAATCTGCAACATCAACCCTCATTTTTTCGTTTCTCCTATACGCAAACTAAAATAATAAAATATGAAGAAACAAATACTATTTCTTGTTGCAACCCTCGCCACCCTTTTCACCATCCAAACCGCCTCCGCCCAGGGCGAGTGGAAGTGGGCAAACTATTGGAGTGGCACGGACGGGGGTGGCGCCTATAATGAAATTGTTCAAACGGCCTTCGACGAGGATGGAAACATATATGTTTTTGGAGAAATTGGTGGGCAGCCGACTCTCAATGGCCAAACTTTGCAGTTTACCAGCCATCCTTATGCGTTTAACATAAGCAAGCTGTCAAGTATTTTGGCCAAATTTGACACCCTCGGCAATATGCTGTGGTATAAGATGGTGAAGTCCAGTGACCAAGTTCATTGTCTCCCGCATTGGATGGAAGTGAAAGACAACAAAGTATATATATCAGGGAATATGTCTTTAGATTATGTGGATTATTCAGCTACTGTTAATAATGTTTGGCTATACTTTACGCGAATGGCGTGCGGGGAGAATATGGACTGGTTGAAAATGATATTCTTGCGCCTTTTCACGTTGACAGGGAGGGCAACACGTATGTGTTCACTAATATCCAGTACGCCGGTTCTGTAAACGACCCCTACACCATAATAGTGGATAGTGATACAAACAGGACATACGACGTGTATTTGCCGGGGGACGTAGCCCCATCATACGGATATCCTTTGGATAATGGCATGATGTATAAATTCTCACCCGATTGGGAATTGTTGTATGCCAGGCCGATGGTGGACCATACGGAGGGCATAGCCACCTCGCACGAGTTAGCACAAGACAGTATCAACCCGCATTACTACATCCATATAGGCGGTCTTTCATTTGATGAAGATGACAACATGTATTTTACAGGCTACTTGGAGCTGGGCCTTTCAAGAGGCTTCGGTGACACATTGCACCAATATCCGGTCCACATCTACTGGGACAGCACGCATTATTGCAGTATGCTGGATGTTACATCAGCGAAAACGATGGGCTTTGTTGTTAAATATGATACCGGCGGGACAGTGCAATGGTGTAACCAGACGTTCACCCGAGGTGTTAACCAATTTTCCGCCTATGCCGGTTTCACAGGAGTGAAAGTGTACGACGGGTCTGTCTATGTCAATGGACAAGGAGGGGTGTTTCATGAGGAACAAAACGGACTTGTCTATTTTGACGATGAGAGCCACCCGTTGCAGCGGTACCAGCAAAGCACATCCAACCAGACCTTTTTTGTGCGCTATGATGCACAGACGGGCACATATCTCAATCAGGGGGTGGCACCCTGCACCGATGCGATGTGTGGAAGATTTCCTGCTGTTGTTAATAACCGGGTATTTGCTTATGCAAACCCGTTGATTGTCCAAAAGATATGTCAATGGACGAATGATGGTGAGTTCATAGATACAATTGATTTTAACACTGCTGATCGTGGTCTAAAAAATCCTTCAGTTTTTGCCAATAATCAAGGTAAACTTCTTTTCAGCTGTGGTGCAACTTCTTCTATTCTTTTTTCCAATAACGTTTCTACGAGCGGCCCTTTAGGTCGATCTTCCGCGGTGTTTGCCCTTTATTCTGACCCGAGTTTTGCCGAACCGTATGTGGGGATAACCGAATATGGAGCTTCCATTCCCGAATTGAGAATCTGGCCAAATCCAACAAACAATATTCTGTATGTGGAAAGTGACAATGTACCGATAGATTATATCACCATTATGGATTTGAACGGAAGAATCTTGATGAAAGAGAATGTCGGTGATAACAGTTTTGTGATGAATGCTTCTTGCTTGTCTGCGGGAACATATCTTTTGGAAACTGTTTGCAAAGGAGAGAGGTCGGTTGTGAAATTTGTCAAAGTTGACGATTGATTTCTATGGAAACACGTGGAATTCCATTTTTCCTTGCGTTGTGGGTGTTGTCGGTGTCGGTATTATGTGCCCAGCCAACTACTCGTGCGCAGAATAAATGCAAGTCGATTCCACCACCTCCTCAGCACGTCGCTGGCCCTACCGAGGTTTGCTACGGCAACAGCATCCTGCTCAAAGCCGCCCCTACCGACAAACACTACTACCTCCAGTGGGAACCGCTTGACACGAGCAACACCTACCCTGTACTCGCCGAAGGCAACAGCGTGACGTTCAGCTTCGGCCACAAGGCCATAAACGGCATCGCTGTGCAGCAGGTGGATAAAGTGACGGGATGCCGCTCCGAAGCTTACATCCACCCTGTGGAGGCTTTTACCCTCAAAAATGGCGACATCCCCGGCATAATGACCGTACACGAGGGCGACCTTGTCAGGCTGGAACTACCCGACCAATCCAAGCAGGTAGTCTATGAATGGAACACCAGTGACGGAGGAGCCTCCATAATGGGTGACAACTTTGCCCCTTCGGTAAACGTACTGGTGAACTATCTGGATTTCGGGAAAGAGACCCGCTACCCATACCAGACGTATGTCACTTTGAAACGGAAGTTTTGCGGTGGTGGTGAAGTTCGCCACAATGTGCTTCTTTCCATCGAAAAGGCCGAAATAACGGACACGTTGTCTGCTGTGAAGCAAATGATTCCTTCCGATGTACAGCCTGCCCCGGTCATTGACAGCATTGTGGCCTCAAGCGATGTGTGCGGAGACCGCCCGGCTATGTTTCAAGCAATTGCGAAGGGCGACCACTTGCGCTATCGATGGGACTTCGACGACGGCACCTTCAACTACGGCAACCCTGTTTTCCATACCTACCACACCATTTTAGCCTCGCAACGCATTGTGACGCTTACGGTGACGGACACTTTCGGGCGAACTGCCACGAGGCAGACCTGTTCTGTTGTGAAAGAGAACAGACTGGGAAACGGGCAGCTGACCAAGGTTTTGAGGAACTGGCCCTGCTGCGGGGAAAAAGAGATTCTTTACTTCTCCCCCGCTCAGAATATGGCGGACTATCATTGGCTACCCTTGGACACGGTGACTCGCGGTAACAAGTTGTCTGTTGCACAGACAGGGGATTACATTGTGTATGTCAGCGAGCGATACGGCAGCTGCCGCACCGGTTCGATACTCAATGTGAGCTTCCGCAACGCGCCCTTGGCCGAGATTGTGGGCGACACGCTGTGCAAAGTCGGCGGAAAAGTGCGGCTTCTCGGCAACACCGGAACCCTCAACACCTATTTCTGGCACATCACCGGCCCCGAGGAATACACTTTCGACACCCCGAACATCGTCTTCAAGCCCCGCAAGGCGGGAGTCTATCGTGTGGTCCTCACGGTTACCAGTCCCGACAGCTGCACGGCGGAGGCGGAGCGGAGAGTGACCTGTGAGAAATAAAGCGGGACTGGCACAAAACACAAAAAACAAAAACAGTTTACCACAAAAAGCAAAAGTAAAATACCACAAAAAACAAAAATTATTTTGGTTGATTCAAGAATTTTAAGTATCTTTGCAGCCAATTTTAAGACAGTGTTATATGGCATATTTAAAGAGAACTGCAGATGTTGTATTGGAGGAACGGCTTGAAGCCTTCGGGGCAATCTTGATTGAAGGTCCTAAATGGTGTGGTAAAACCACTACTGCCGAACAGTATGCAAAAAGTGTCATCAAGCTGCAAGATCCGGATATGCGCGATGAATATCTTGCAACTGCTGAGGCAAAACCTTCTCTACTGCTTAAAGGGGCCACACCTCGGCTGATTGACGAATGGCAGGATGCCCCAGTGTTGTGGGATACAGTTAGAACAATGGTGGACAACCGTCAGGAACAGGGTCAATTCATCCTGACAGGCTCGAACACCGTGGATAAATCAAAGATTCTGCACTCGGGAAACAGCAGAATCTCAAAAATGCAGATGATTCCGATGAGCCTTTGGGAGTCTTGCGAGTCGAACGGCAAAATCTCTTTAAAGGATCTGTTCGACAATCCGGACTCCGACATCGATGGTATCGAATCGGATATGACTGTCGAACATTTGATATTCTGTGCCTGCCGCGGAGGTTGGCCGGGAACGATGAATATCAAAACAGACCGGGCAAAACTTCTGATAGCAAAAAACTATGTCAAAACGGTTTGCTCAGAAGATATAAGTAGGGTGGATGGTGTTCTTCGCAACGAGCTGTTGGCTCGAATGATACTTCGCTCGTATGCCAGGAACATCTCAACGGTGGCAAAAAAAACTTCAATGATAGCGGATGTGGCAGCTTCGGGCGAGACTTCCTGCTCGGAACCCACATTTGACGACTATGTTACTGCACTACGGAAACTTTTTGTTATATGTGACGTGGAAGCTTGGTGTCCAGCCATTCGCAGCAAGACGGCCATTCGCAGCGGATTGAAGCGTGCATTTGTCGACCCGTCGATTGCTGTGGCCGCTTTAGGATTGACGCCAGAGGCACTGATGGTGCAACTGAACACTTTCGGATTCATTTTCGAACAAATGTGCATTCGCGACCTAAAGGCTTACACACTCGATTTTGAAACACACGTGTCCTATTACCGCGACAGGTACAATTTAGAGGCCGACTGGGTGTTGCATTTGGGAGACGGGCGTTATGCGCTGATAGAGTGCAAGCTCGGGAGCAAAGAAATAGAGGATGGGGCCAAGCATCTTATAGAAATAAAAAATCTGATTCGCGAACATAACAAGCAAGAGCAGCAAGTTCCCATACGCGAACCGGACTTGATGATAGTTCTCACAGGGGGCAAAATGGCATATTCCCGACCCGATGGGGTTAAGATTATTCCGCTGGGATGCTTAAAGGATTAGAAAACGTGCCTACGCCACTCGGGTGGCGCTCACGGCCAGCAGTCCAGACGGCTGCGCGATGGAAACCGAGTGCGAGGTGAGGGTGGTGGAGTAAAGGTTTTGCCGACGTTCCCAGGCCTCTGCAACCCCTCTGCATTTTTTTCCTCCCGACATTCACCATTTTTTTTTATTTTTGCGGTCCTAATTAAAATACTCACAAAGTGGCAACAACAACTATCCTTTACGCCGCATTGACCATAGGCCTTACAGGCTTGATAGCGGCTGTGATTCTGTATTTTGTATCAAAAGTTTTCCACGTGGAGGAGGACCCGCGCATCGATGAGGTGCAGGCCTGCCTGCCCGGCGCCAACTGCGGTGGCTGCGGCTTTGCCGGCTGCCGTGCGATGGCCGAGGCTATGGTGAAGGCTATGGACACCAGCATCGCCTACTGTCCGGGCGGCGACTACGACAAGATTGGCAAGATCTTGGGCATCACCGCCGAAACGCGCGACCCGCAGGTGTGCGTGGTGCGCTGCAACGGCACCTGCGAGCATTCGCCCGCCAAGGTGATGTACGACTCGGCGCTGACCTGCGCGTTCGCCAACACCGTCTTCTCCGGCGAGGGCGCCTGTCCCTTCGGCTGCCTGGGCTGCGGCGACTGCGTGGATGCCTGCCAGTTCGACGCCATCCACATCAACCCCGAAACCCATCTGCCCGAGGTGAACGAAGAGCTCTGCGTGGGCTGCAAGGCCTGTGCCAAGGCTTGTCCGCGCGGTGTGCTCGAGATCCGCAACAAGGGCAAGAACAACCGCCGCGTCTATGTGGCCTGCAACAACAAGGAGAAGGGCGCCGTGGCCCGCAAGAACTGCAATGCCGCCTGCATCGGCTGCGGCAAGTGCGCCAAGGTGTGTCCCTTCGAGGCCATCACCGTGACCGACAACCTCGCCTACATCGACTACACCAAGTGCAAGGCCTGCCGCAAGTGCGTGGCCGAGTGCCCCACCGGCGCCATCCACGCCGTGAACTTCCCCGAGAAGAAAGCACCCGCCGAGGCCGCACCCGCAGAACAAGAAGTCAAACAACCCGCACAAGCATAGTACTATGAGTATCGAAAGATCCAAAGAGCTGGCCAATGAACTGGCCCACGAGATAACGCAAGACATCAAGGCCGAAGTCAAGAAATTAGGCAAGAAGACCTTCAGTATGGGTGGCGTCCACCCTGAGGCCAACAAGTTCGCCCACTCCGCCAACGTGGAAACCTTCCCGCTGCCCGACCAGGCCGTGGTCTATATGACCCAGCACCTCGGCGCCCCCGCCAAACCCATCGTCGAAAAGGGCGACAAGGTGAAGGTGGGCCAACTCATCGCCGAGGCCAACGGCTTCGTGAGCGCCAACATCCACGCCCCCATCTCCGGCACCGTCAGCAAGATCGATATGGTCGCCGATATCTCCGGCTACAAGAAACCCGCCATCGTCATCGACCGCGAAGGCGACGAGTGGGACGAGAGCATCGACACCACCCCCGACATCATCCGCGACATCAAGTTGGGCAAAGACGAGATCATCGCCCGTATGAAAGACCGCGGCATCGTGGGTCTGGGCGGTGCCTGCTTCCCCACGCACATCAAGTATATGCTCAAGCCCGAGCAGAAGTGCGAATACCTCATCATCAACGCCGCCGAATGCGAACCTTACATCTCCACCGACAACCGCGTCATCCTGGAGCGCACCGAGCAGTGTATGATCGGCATTGAGTGCGCCCTTATCGCCTCCGGCGCTTCCAAGGCCATCATCGGCATCGAGGACAACAAGCCCCAAGCCATCGCCGCCCTGGTGGAGATGGCCAAGAAGTTCACCAACATTGAAGTACAACCCTTAAAGATCAAATACCCGCAGGGAGCGGAAAAACAGCTCATCAAGGCCATCACCGGCCGCAGCGTGCCCAACGGCGCCCTGCCCATCTCCGTGGGCTGCATCGTCAACAACATCACCACGATGTATGTGCTCTACCAGGCCGTGCAGAAGAACAAGCCCATCGTGCAAGCCTATACCACCGTCTCCGGCAAGTCCATCCCCAAAGAGCAGTGCAAGATCTTCCGCCTACGCCTTGGCACCCCCATCCGTGACGTACTCAACGCCGTCGGCATTCCCGAGGACACCGGCAAGATCATCTCCGGCGGCCCAATGATGGGCAAGGCCATCTCCAACCTCGACGCCTACGTGGCCAAGGGTATGTCCAGTTTCCTCTTTATGAGCGAAAAGGAGAGCAAGCGCGGACCGGTCTATCCCTGTATCCGCTGCGGCAAATGCGTCAACGGCTGTCCGATGGGACTGGAATCCACCCTGTTGTGCACCCTCTCCCAACTGCAACGGTGGGAAGACTGCGAGAAGAACGGCATTATGAACTGCATCGAGTGCGGCTCCTGCTCCTTCATCTGCCCCTCCAACCGTCCGCTGTTAGACTATATCCGGGTGGGCAAAGCCAAGACCGGCGCGATGATCCGCGCCAGAAATGCGAAATAAAACCATACAAGAAGCCCTGCACCGCGCGGGGCTTTTTTTTTGCACTACCCTTCCCTCTCGGCCTCGATAGCCGCCTGAATCATCCGCAGCTGGCCGTACGTGTAGTTGCCCTCCAAGGCCTCATAGATATCCTTCAGGCCGGCACCCTCTGTCAAGCACTCGCGCACGGCCTCCACCTGCGCCGTCGTGAAGAACTCGCCGATGGAGAGACGCCCCTGCCCGATGAGGCGCGCCACGTGCGACTCTATCGTGCTCAGCGTCAACCCGCGCTCCTCGGCAATGCTTTCAAAGCTCTTCCCCGATTGTACCATCTCCAGAGTAATCTCGTATGTCTGCCCCTTGGGAGGCGCCGAGCTCTTCGGCTCTTTCTTGACAACGGACTCCTTCTCCGTTTTGGAGGATCGCTTGCCCACGGTCTTTCCCTTTTTTCCTCTTTTATAATCAAGAAAAAAGTCATCATCGTACTTCAACTTCGGACGATAGGCTCTCACCTTCAGGGAGGGCACGTCGCAACCACGCTGCAGCTCCAGGCAATGCTCTGTGGAGAAATCGCGGCGAATGTGCCGAATAACGTGCCGCTTGCGGACAAGGTCTTCATAAAGGGACTCCAGTCCGAAGCGGAACTCCTCGGCTGTGTCGTAGTCGTCGCTATAGACCGAGGGGGAATCAAAGAGATCGATAATCTTGTCCAACTCGTCGGTAAAGTACCGTGAGGCGGCCTTCACGCGCTCCTTTAGCTGGGAGGTGTCATCGGATTGGTAGAGGAAATCCAGTTGCCGGCGGAAGCGTTGCGCCACTTCGTCCAGGGCAGTCAGGGCATCGCGGATGGGGGTGATAAAGCTCATCGCTCCCGAATTGAAGAGGTGCTCTTCGCCACCCAGCAGGCTGGTCAGTTCCTGAACCTGTCCGACGGCAAACGAGAAGTTGAACAACTGCAGCAGCACTTGGCGGTTGTAGCCCTTGCGGTCCTCTTCTAGCTGCTGTTTCAAAACCTCGGCGGCGGGCTTGGCAGCGGTGTACTCCCGCACGGTGGCATCCACTCCCAACGAGCCGGGATTGACCCTGCTCAGCAAGGCAATGCCCTCCAGGGTGCGGCAGCGACTCAAGGCCACATAGACCTGACCCGAGGTGAAGGCCGCCTCCACATCCACAGCCACGTGGTCGAAGGTAAGTCCCTGGCTTTTATGGACGGTAATGGCCCACGCGGGGCGCAACGGGTACTGCTGGAACTCGCCCAACTTCTCCTCCTCAATCTGCCGCGTATCCGGATTGACCGAATAGCGGATGTTGGTCCAAAGCTCGTGTTTCACCTCTATGGACTCCTCCTCGCCGTCACAGCGGACAAAGATTTTCCCCTCGTTGTCGATGTCGGTCACCTCGCCGAGTTTGCCGTTGAAATAACGGTGGTCGGGGTCGTTGGCGATGAACATCACGCGCGCGCCCCGTTTGAGCCGCAACTGGGCCGCATTGGGATAGTTGCGCTCCGGAAAGTCGCCCTTGATTTCCGCGTCGAAGGTGGTCTCCGGCCCTGGCAGGCGCGCCATTTCGCTCTCATTGACCCGGTCGGCCTTGTAGTTGTGCGTGGTCAGGAGAATATAGTCGGGATTCTTGGAGATGTCGAAGTCGGGCTGATACTGCCGTTGCAGGGTGGCCACATCGGAGGCAGTCAGCTGGTTGTTGCGGATATGATTGAGAATCTGGATGAAGTCGGCATCTTTCTGGCGGAAGATATGGTCGAACTCCACGCAGGGCAGCGGGTTATTGCGGATGACCTGGCTGTCGAAGAAATAGGGCGAGGCGTAATACGGGGCGAGCACCGCCCACTCCTCGGGCACCGCCACAGGAGCCATCTGGTAAAGGTCGCCGATGAGGATGACCTGCACGCCGCCGAAGGGCTCGTGCTGGCGGAAGCGGACGTGACGCAGCATCGTGTCGATTTCGTCCATCACATCGGCGCGCACCATACTCACCTCATCGATGACGAGGAGCTCGAGTTCTTGTATCACTTTGCGTTTCCGCCGGGTGATATGGGCTTTCTGTATGAGGTTGAGCCGCCCCTCCGGCGTGGGCACGAACGGGGTGAAAGGCAGCTGGAAGAAAGAGTGGATGGTCATCCCGTTGGCGTTGATGGCTGCCACGCCTGTGGGCGCAACCACCGCCATCTGCTTCTGCGTATTTGCCCGTAAGTTCTTGAGAAAGGTGGTCTTGCCCGTTCCCGCCTTCCCCGTCAGGAAAAAGGAACGGGTCGTGGTGGTGGCAAAACTGTCCGCAATGTCGTATAGAGTTGGATTCGTGTTTTCTTTCATAGTACGATGTTTCACAATGTCGGCGGCAAAAATACAAAAATTGCACGACAGAAGAGGGGATGTAGCCCTTGCACACGCTGATTTTTTTGTACTTTTGCACCCTCAAAAACGGTTATTATGCGCACCTCCTTCAAGATACCCCACACCTTCACCATCGTCTTCAGCATCATCGTGGCCTGTGCCGCGCTCACCTGGATTGTGCCCGGCGGCGAGTTCGACCGGCAGGTGGTGAATGTGGACGGTCACGAGCGCAGCATCGTGGTCGAGAACTCCTACCACCACGTGGACAAGCAGCCCCAAACCTGGCAGGTTTTCACCTCCTTCTTCAAGGGCTTCGAGCGCACCGCCCCCATCATCGTCTTCATCCTGATGATTGGCGGCGCCTTCTGGATAATGAACGAGACCGACGCCATCAACCGCGGCATCCACCTCTTTCTGGCCCAGATGCAGCGAATGCAGCGGCGCAAACTCTTCCAGAAGGTGGGCGTGGACAGCCTGCTCATCATCGCCGTGATGCTGATGTTCAGCCTCTTCGGTTCCGTATTCGGGATGAGCGAGGAGACCATCGCCTTCATCGTCATCTTCGTGCCGTTGGCCATCTCAATGGGCTACGACTCCATCACGGGCGTGCTGATGTGCTATGTGGCGGCCCACATCGGATTCGCTGGCGCTATGCTCAATCCCTTCACCATCGGCATCGCCCAAGGTTTGTCGGGACTGCCCACCTTCTCCGGACTGGGCTACCGATTCTTCTGCTGGCTGCTGCTCACGGTAGTGGCCATCGTCTTCACATTGCTTTATGCCCGCTGGGTGAAACGCAACCCCACCAAGTCCATAATGTACGAGCTGGACCAATACTGGCGCGACAAGGCCGCCTCCACTGAGACGGGGCAGGAACTGGCCAAGTCCTCCATCGGCACGTGGGTGGTTTACGGCATCGTGTCGGCCGTGCTGCTCTATTGCGCCGTGACGATGCCGCGCACCGCCATCACGGTGGGCACGGGCACTCGCAACATCATTTTGTTTCCCTTCATTGCCGGCGGCTTTGTGCTGTTAGGGGCCATTGCTGCCTGGAAGTCGGCGCACCACTTCATCTTGACGCTGCTGCTGCTCACCATTGTCGTGTTAGTGACGGGCGTGCTGGGCTACGGCTGGTATGTGATGGAGATTGCCGGCCTCTTCTTCGCAATGGGCATCGCCGCCGGATTTGCCTTCGGGATGGGGCTCGACCGCATCGTGAGGCTCTTTTTGGAGGGCTGCAAAGACATCCTCACGGCCGCCCTGGTGGTGGGCCTCGCGGGCGGCATCATCGTCATACTCGAAGACGGCAAGGTCATCGACACGATGCTGTATGCCATCTCGCAGGGAATGGGCGATGCCGGGCGCATCGGGGCCACCGCCTCGATGTATGTGGTGCAGAACCTGCTCAACCTGATTATCCCCTCCGGCTCCGCCAAGGCCGCGCTCACCATCCCGATGATGGCCGAGTGGTCGGACCTGATGGGCGTCTCGCGTCAGCTGACGGTGCTGGCCTTCCAGTTCGGCGACGGCTTCACCAATATGATCACACCCACCTCCGGCGTGCTCATCGGCGTGCTGGGCGTGGCGCGCGTGCCCTACGCCCAATGGTTCAAGTTCATCTGGAAATTCCTGCTGGTGCTGCTGGTCATCGGGTTCCTCCTGCTGCTGCCACCCCTGTTTATGCCGTTTGCAGGGTTTTAATACTACAATATACTGAAAACGGGGAACAGAACACAATCATCACTTATACAAAATCATCGTATATGACTAACCCTTCTCAACTCGCTAATAACAAATATCCATACGCCATCAGCGAGAATGGTAAAACTATATACATACAGGAAATCAACGAAGAGAACAGACATAAGACCAGATACTTCTGTTTCGGTTGCAGATCCGAAGTCTTTCCTGTATCTGATAATGAACTAAAAGAATTCTACCTTGCAAGTCTCGCAAAAAAAGGTGTAGTCAGGTGGAGCCGTTTATGCTGCCATTCCCAATACCACATAAATAATACTATCATTTGCCGTCTGCCAAATAATCAAAAATGTCCTTGTTCTCATTATGAGTTGAATCCGATAAAAGCCGCACGAATTTTGAATAGGAGATGGGATTTTATAATCATTAAAAATATAAACTGATTATTCTCAACAATAGCGTCTCCCTTTCGCACCGAGATGGCACAATGCTCAGGGCAAGATGCTCCCACGGTGCGATTGTCACAGTACACGTTCTCCAGCAACAGAGTACACTACAAATATCTTGGTTCCTGATAATCAGGTCACTTCGAGACTACAATTAAAAAAAATTGTATCTCATTTATTTTTTGTATATTTGCAGCGTTTTTGTTCAAAATATTTTATGCATTCATTTTTCTTGAACAAAACATTAAAACTGAAATTTTTATGAATAACACGGAATTGAAAATCGTCTTCCATTTATTGCAAGACAAACATAACGCAGGCAAGACCTTCCGGCAAATAGCAGCGGAAACTGGCACCTCAGTCGGGTCAGTACACAGCACAATGGCAAACCTAACTGAGCGAGGATATCTCATCGACAACGGTATGACGCGTGTGCTACGCAAAAGGTCATCGCTGATTGACAGGTGGGCCTTGTTTTATGGCGAAAAACTGAAAGAGAAATTGTTCGTTTGCCGATTCAAATTCCTCACCCCGGAAGTGGCCGAACAATGGCGGGTTATTGTTTTGCCCGACACACTCAGTTGGAGCGGCGAGCCTGCTGCAGCCCTGTTGGACAAATATTTAGCTCCCCAACGCTGGGACATCTACACGACTGACACCGCAAATCCGCTGATTTCTACTGGACGAATGATCCCTGACCCTCAGGGCAATATCTTTGTGTATCGGAAATTTTGGAAAGAACAGGACACGCCTTTACTCATTATCTACGCCGACCTCTTAGCCACCCAGGACGACCGCTGTCGCGAAGCCGCCGAACGAATCAAGCCCCTCATTTAATTATGGAATTCGCTATTACTAAAGCTGACTTGAAGAATCCGCTGCTGGCGGAAACGCTCCATTCATTGGCAGAATGTTACGCCGCTTTGAATATGGAATTGTACGTCGTGGGGGCTGTCGCGCGTGACCTCGCACTACGCCTACTCAAAATAAACGACCCCTATCGTGGAACAATGGACTTAGATGCGGCTGTTCTTTTGGCGGATTGGGAGCAATACCAACAACTCACGGAGATTTTACTGAATCACAGATTTCTTAAAGCTACTGAAAAACAACGCTTTTACTATGCGAGCACAACAGGGAACTATCGATATATGGTTGACATCGTGCCATTCGGAACAATTGCGCACCAAGAGCTTTTGGCTTGGCCCCCGGATGGTCATCCGGTTATGTCGGTTCGTTGTTTTGAAGATGTTATGTCCCACGCCGATACGGTGACAGTGGACAACACCTTCTCTTTTCATTTGGCCTCGTTGAGCGGGCAGTTCCTAATCAAGTTGGATGCGTGGCTGGACCGACATACGCTCACCAAGAAGGACGCTTCGGATATGGTGCACATATTACGTAACGTGTATATGGCGTATGCGTTGTCGCGACAAGCGTTGCCTCCCGAAATCAACATTGAAGTCGGCGAGTTTGATATTGTCGTGGCCGGAGCGGAATGGATTGCCTCTGATCTATGCTTTATTTTGTCAAAGGAACACCGTCGGTTCTACGCAACAATGCTTCAAAACGAAGTGAATCAAGAAGAAAACAGTGAATTGATCAACGATTTGCTTGACGCTTCCGATACACGACAATACACAGTGTTTCGTCAAGCGATTAACCGAATGTCGCAAATATTATCCTAAGCATAAACAACAAACTGCTGCCACCCCTGTTTATGCCGTTTGCAGGGTTTTAGACATCTGCAAGGCACAACGGTCGATAATGCCGGACACACATCCGTGCACCCCCACAATCTAACTCTCCATTCTCCATTCTCAATTCTCCATTCTCAATTCTTAACTTCCCCCGCCTTTCTGTACTCTTCCGCATACTGGTAGAACTTCCTCGCCATCTCCATATTATTGCGCCGTTCCGCCTCCTTGGCAATCGCGATGTAGGACTCGTACACCCCCTCACGCGAAAGCAGGATGCCGTGGTAATAGTCGTCATTGCAGTAGCCGGAGGGCATATTGGAGCAGAACTGCTCCAACGCCAGGAAGAGTTCCAGCGCGTCGGCGGAGTGGCCGCTCTTGATCAACGCACTGCCAGTGTTGTAGAGCCGGTCATATAGCACAAGGGTAAAGTCGGAGACATCCCGCTCCTGCTGTTCGTTGAGGTCGCACTTGGTGTACAACTGATGAATGAGTTCCACCGACTCCTTATACTCCCTGCGGGCCAATTTGAGCTTGGCCTTGAGCAGGAGGGCGTCGGGCTGGTACTTGTTGAACTCGAGGGCACGGTCGAGATTATAAAGGGCGTTGACGGTGTCGCGATAATGCAGTTCCTCCACTGCC
Source organism: uncultured Bacteroidales bacterium (assembly GCA_900315705.1). Taxonomy (GTDB): domain Bacteria; phylum Bacteroidota; class Bacteroidia; order Bacteroidales; family WCHB1-69; genus F23-D06. Next base: position 40,275 of record ONAB01000011.1, read on the forward strand.
TGATTGTAGAAAATGCGGTCCACCAAACCCTTGCGCGTGCCTAAGAGACGCTCCATCTGCCCGGCACGGTAGGCCACTTTCTGGAAATGGGACTTTACAAGATAGTAGTCGGTGGAAAGGCAGTGCGGGAGCGCGGGCATTGTGCTCGTCTTGAAGCGCTCCATCTCACGCAGGATGTCCTGGAGGAAGAGATAATGCAGGGAGATGATTTCGGGGTCCTCGGTGTTGAGCTGGTCAAGGCGGGCGTTCCACTTGCGGAACACGGACTCCACAGAGTCGCACGGCACCTGCGCCCTGCCCAGCAGGGTGCTGCAAACCAGTACAAGGATGAAGAGTGCTTTTTTCAAAGGGCTACTTGTTGAGGAAGTCGTTAATGGCAGCGTCCAGTTCGCTCTCCGTGGGGGCCCCTACCATACGAGTAGGCGCTGTGGTGCGGTTGAAGAACATCAACGTGGGGATGCTCTGGATGCCGAAACGGTCGCAGATCTCACGGGCATTATCCACATTCAGCTTGTAAATAATGAGTTTCCCCTGATATTTCTTGGCCATCCGCTCCATCATAGGCTGTATCTGGCGGCAAGGTCCACACCAGTTGGCGAAGAAATCCACAATGCAGGGCGTATTGCCCTTGTAACGGAAGCCTTTTTCATCGTAAAGGTCCGTAATCAATTCCGTGAAATCCGAAGGGCTCAGCACAATGACCTCTCCGGAGAGGTTCTCCTCCCTTACGGGGTTATCCTCGGCCTGAGTCTTGGAAATATAGGGGTTGTCCGTCTGCTCCGTGGCCGGAGTTTGCGGAGTGTCCGGTGCCTCCTGTCCCTTGGAATGACAGGAACAGAGGAATATAGTCAACAAGGAAATCGTGAAAAGGGAAAGCGGTTTCATCTTACAGGTTATTGGTTTTATAAAAACGCGGCAAAAATAATCATTTTTTTGCAAAATAAGGAAAAAGGTTTTCAGCGTAGAGCAATCCCACCCTACTCAAGCTGCCAGTCGGCGACTTTCATATCATCATCGGTGAGGATGGAAAGGTAGTTCATATAGCGTGATTCGGCGATGCGCCCCTCGGCCACGGCCTGCCGCACAGCGCAGTCAGGCTCGTGCCAGTGTATGCAGTTGTCAAAGCGGCACTGGTTGTTGTAGGCCCTGATTTCCGGGAAATAGTCGCGGACCTCCTCCTTGGAATACTGGATGAGTCCGAACTCCTTGATGCCGGGCGTGTCCATCATATAGCCGTCGGCGATGGGGAACATCTCAGCAAAGGTGGTGGTGTGGCGACCCTTCAGGTGCTGCTTGGAGATCTCTCCCACCCGGATGTCCAGACTGGGGTCGATGCAGTGGATGAGGGCGCTCTTGCCCGTGCCGGAATGCCCGCTGAACAGGGAGACCTTGCCGGTCATCCGTTGATGCAATTCCTCGATGCCAAGACCTGTCTTTGCAGAGGTGCGTAGCGTCTCGTAACCAGCCTGTTCATAGAGGGCCGAGAGGCGCTCCACCACGGCCAGCTCCTTGTCATCATACAAGTCCATCTTGTTGAACACCAAACAGACAGGTATTCTGAAGCCTTCGGCCGAGACCAGAAAACGGTCGATGAACCCCAACGAGGTGCGCGGCTCCTTCAGGGTGACCATCAGGAAGCAGACGTCGATGTTGGCGGCTATGACGTGGCTGATTTTGGAAAGGTTGGTGCTCTTGCGCTCGATATAGTTGCGGCGCGTCTCTATGCCCACAATCGTGGCTGTGCCGTCGGCCTCGCGCTCCACGGTCACGTGATCGCCCACCACCACCGGATTGGTGCTCTTGATGCCGTGGATGCGGAACTGCCCGCGCAGGCGACAAGGCAGCACCTCGCCCCCGTCGGTGAGGACGTCGTACCAGCTGCCGGTGGATTTCATCACTAAACCATTCATAAGCGGAGTGCGTTAAAGGGGTTTTGTGGCCATCAGACGCGCTTTCGTCTCCCGGTCCACCTCCAGATACTCATCCACGCTCGCAGGCTTGCAGAAGTCGGCTTTAGCCAACGCCTCCTCAATGACGCGCGGTATCTCCACATAGCGGATTTTCTCCTGCAAGAACCACTGCACGGCCACCTCGTTGGCGGCATTCATCACACAGGGCATATTGCCGCCCTGCGCGGAGGCACGGTAGGCTATGTCCAAGCAAGGGAATAATGCACGATCGGGCTGCTCGAAAGTGAGCTGCGGATACTTCGAGAAGTCGAAACGGGGAAACTTGTTCTCCAAGCGGAAGGGATAGGTAATGGCGTACTGGATGGGGAGTTTCATATCGGGAAGACCCAGTTGGGCCTTGATGGAGCCGTCGTGGAACTGCACCAGTGAGTGGACAATGGACTGGGGATGCACCACCGTCTCGATGCGCTCCAAAGGGATGTCGAAGAGCCACTTGGCCTCGATAACTTCCAGGCCCTTGTTCATCAGCGTGGAGCTGTCGATGGTGACCTTTGGGCCCATCTGCCAGTTGGGATGGCGAAGTGCCTTGGCAAGGGTCACCTGCTCCAGTTGCTCGCGCGTGTAGCCGCGGAACGGTCCTCCCGAAGCGGTGATGATAAGCTTCTCGATGGCATTGTGATGCTCGCCGGCCAGGGCCTGGAAGATGGCGGAATGCTCCGAATCGACAGGATAGATGAAGGTCTGCATCTCGCGGGCCTTGCGCGTCATCAGCTCGCCGGCCACCACCAGAGTCTCCTTGTTGGCCAAAGCTATGAGCTTGCCGCACTCGATGGCGTGATAGACAGGACGCAGACCGGCCACCCCCACGATACAGGAGAGCACCATATCCACGCACTCCATCTCGCAGACGTCGCACAATGACTGCTCGCCGCAGAAGACCTTCACGTCCTCATCGGCCAACGCCTCCTTCACCACCTTGTAGGCGGCCTCCTGGACCACCACCACGATGTTGGGTTTGTAGCGACGGGCCTGTTCAATGAGCAGGTCGGCGCTGCTGTTGGCCGCAATGACCTCCAGCTGCAGAAGGTCTGGATATTGTTCGATGACCTCCAGCGACTGCACACCCATCGAGCCCGTGGAGCCCAAGAGGGCAATCCGACGCTTATGTGCCGGTTCGTTCATCTTATTGGCGGTATTTGTCAATGGTGGCGCAGATATCGGCAAACACGTGCTCGATATCCTGCATACCGTTCAGTTGTATCAGCTTGCCCTGGGCTTTGTAATAGTCCACCAGGGGCATTGTCTGGCTGAAGAAATTGGCCACGCGAGCCTTGACGGTCTCGGGGGTGTCGTCGGCACGATTTTCAAGCTGGGCACGCTTCAGGATGCGCTTCTCCACCTCCTCGGTTTCCACAAAGAGATAGATCACCATATCAATCTCAAGCGTAGGGAAGAGTGTCTTGTCGTCGAGCATCTCCGCCTGCTTGATGGTGCGGGGCACGCCGTCGAAAATGAAGCCCTTGCTCTCGTTATGCTTCTGGATATGGTTGTTGAGCATCCCCAAGGTAATGTCATCAGGACAAAGGTCTCCGCGATTGATAATCTCCTGGGCTTTGAGACCCAGCGGGGTCTTATGGGAAATCTCATAACGGAAAAGGTCTCCGGTGGAGACGTGGTCGAAGCCATATTTCTCGACCATCAGTTTGGCTTGTGTGCCCTTGCCGCTGCCGGGGGCGCCGAAAAGAACGATATTCATAGTTTATTGTTTTTTAGATTATTCATTTTATTCAACCACCTGATAGATGTTGTTGTAGTTGCGGCCGTAGCCGTTGTAATCGAGACCGTAGCCGACGATGAACTTGTTGGGAATGGAGATGCCCACATAGTGGATGGGCAGGTCAAGCTTGTAGGCGTCAGGCTTGTAGGTCAGGGTGGCGATGCGCATATCGCGCAGGCCCGTGGACTTGAGCATCTCCACCAGATGGCTGTAGGTGCGACCCGTATCCACTATGTCCTCAATCACCAGCACGCGCTGCCCCGTGAGGTCTTCGGTCAAGCCGATGAGGTTCTGCACCTTGTTAGTGGACTGCGTGCCGCTGTAAGAGGCGACTTTCACGCAAGTGACCCTGCAGGGCACCTTGATTCGCTTGAGCAGATCCACGGCAAAAAAGACGGCGCCATTGAGCGTAATCAGCACAATGGGAGTGTCGTTCTTGTAATCTTCGTTAATTTGGTCGGCCACACGTTGTATAGCCTCTTCAATTTGCTTATCGGTGATATATTTGACAAAAGTCTTGTCAAGGACCTGAATCGTTTCTGGCATAGCTTTGGAATTACGGGGTGCAAAAATATACAAAATCCCCATTGGGCGGGCGCTTTCTCCACAAAAAAGCGCCACGCTCCCCCACCCTTAGTCGTAGAGCAGATAGCGGCTGCGCACCTCCTTGAACTGCTCGAGGTCCTCCTGCCAGGAGGCGCGGATTTCGGTCTCGCTTTTGCCCTGGATCACCTGCTTGCGCAACAAGTCAGTGCCCGCGAGCTTGTCGAAGAAACTGGCATTGGAGAAGAACTTCTCCTTGTCGGCAAAGCGTTTGTAGGCGGTCAGGAGATAACCCAGCTGGAGGCCGCCATCACTATTGAGGTTCTCTTTCGCATACTCCGTCAAGTCAAAGCCCTGACATTTGCGGTCCTTGTAGGGTGGGTTTTCCGACACGCCTTTGATGGCCACGGGAGTGAAGGTGCAATTGCCGCCTGTGAAGCCCGGGAAGCCGTAGAGTTGGAAGGGTGTCGGGGTGCCGCGCCCCACGCTCACGGCCGCGCCCTCAAAGAAACAGAGCGACGGGTACAGGAATATGGCCTCTGGCGTCTGCAGGTTGGGCGACGGCGCCACGGGCAACTTATAGCGAGTATCGTGCGTGTAGTTTTCCAGTTCGATGACCGTCAGTGCACACTGGACACCACCCTTCAGCCAGCCCTCGCCATTGATCATACGGGCGTACTCCCCTATCGTCATCCCATAGACCACCGGCACGGGATGCATCCCCACAAACGAGGTAAACCCCGGTTTGAGCACAGGACCGTCCACATAGAATCCGTTGGGGTTGGGGCGGTCAAGCACAATGACTTGGCAGTCCTTTTCAGCAGCAGCCTCCATCACATAGTGCAGCGTGGAGATGTAAGTGTAAAAACGGCACCCCACGTCCTGCAGGTCAAAGAGCAGCACATCCACATCCTCCATCTGCTCCGGGGTGGGCTTCTTGTTCTTGCCGTAAAGGGAAACGATGCTCACGCCCGTCTTGGAGTCCACGGAGGATGCAATGTGGGCGCCGGCCTCGGCATTGCCCCGGAAGCCGTGCTCCGGACAGAAAATCTTGACTACTTGCACACCCGACGACAACAGGGTGTCCACCAGATGGGTTTTGCCCACCATAGAGGTCTGGTTGCCGCACACCGCCACGCGCTTTCCCTCCAACAGGGGCAGATACTGCTCGGTGCACTCGGCCCCCACAATAACCTGGGACCAGCCCGTCAACGCGAGCAAACATACACATATTGACAAAACTACTTTTTTCATACGCACTATAAACGTTGAGGTTTGGTTTGTATTATGTTTCCTTCTTTATAAAAAAACTACCCGAAATGAATCCGGGTAGTTTTGGAATTTATGTTAAAAAGAGGGTTACTTTTGGATAACCATCTTCTTGGTCAGCGTGGCTTTATTGCTGGAAACCGTGTAGTAGTACACACCGGCGGCCAGATGTGCAACATCCACGTCGTAGTGGTTGTCGCCAAAGACGGCATCCTGAGTGTCACTGTAAATCAGCTGTCCAGCAGTAGAGAAGATCTTCAGCGTAGTCTTGCCCTCTTCGCCCAACAGATAGGAGATGCGGGTAGTGGTGAGCGCCGGGTTCGGCACATTCTGATAGAGCACCATACCATTGCCCATCTCATAATCATCGGGCAGACCGTTGTTGGTACAAGTGGTGATAGTCTTGATATTGTTCTGTTCATTTCTATCCAGGTCGATGAGACCTCTGACACTGAACTGGAGATGGTTCACCAAATCGGTCACCAGGAATCCTTGCGTAAACTCATATTCCATCACCTGACCGGGTTGCAGCACATCATTCACGTGTTCAATGATAGTATCGTGATGCATACCCACATTCATCATAGCCACAAGGTCGAAGTTGGTGAATGCGGAAGAACCATTGTTCTTGATCAAGGCCTTCACGTGGACAGAGTCACCGATGATGAGGCAAGAGTTAGGATGCTCGATGGAGTCACGGAAGTCGTAAGGATACGAGACGGCCACGACTTGCAGGTCGGGCAGACCAGCACGCACGTTGATGTCATCGATACAGACATCCAGACGGTGGTGGTGGTTGGTCACCTTGAAGCGCAGGCGGCCCACCTCGTCATAACCATTGAGGGTGGCGGTCAGCTTCTCCCACGGGAAGGTGTTGTCCAACTGGGAAGCATCAGCCTTGTGGAAAGTATCCACAGGCATATAGTAGGAACCTGAACCAGCTTCCACAATCAGGTCGAAATCTGCATTGGAAGCGCCGAGGAAGTAGTCATAGAAGTTGACCTCTGCAGGATAGCCATTCTGATAATGCAGGTTGATACATCCGCTTGTCAAGGCCGTATAATGATTCTGATAGGTGGTGACGTTGGCATTGGCAACGGCAGCGAAGTGACCGGAATTGCTCGGATAATAGGTATGGTCGGTGTTCGGGCCGGCGTTGCTGCCGGAGTTGGGAGAAGTGCCCGCGTAAACACGCCACGTGTAGTTGGCATTGCTGTTCTCCTTAGTCCAGAAGGTCGGGAGCCAGTTGGGATCGTCATTGTTGTTGAAGTCGAAATCCTGGTTGTAAGGGATAGCCTCATAACCCGTGGCGGTGCTGGCCATACTGACCACCGTAGCCGTGTTGGACATCGCGTCGTTAGCGGCGTACATATCGCCCGCATACGTCAGCTGAGCGTTAATCTGATAGGAGCCCGGCGTGCTGATGTCCACATTGTCAATCACCAGGGTTCTGGATTCACCAGGAGCCAAGGTGCCGGCATCAAGGGTGGTGGTGTACGTGCCCGGCACCGGACCGGTTACCGTAGCGGTCAGCGTCGCAGCATTGCTGGCGGAGAAGGTTTGAGTCTCACCACCATAGTTCATAACCACGATACGAATCTTGCCTTGCGGGTCAGGACACACCTGGCCGACAGGATGCACATAAGAGGTGATACCCAAATCCTTGTTGTAAGGAGGCAGAATCTCCACAGCATAGTCCTCGGTTTCACCACGCACGGTATAGACACCGCACGGACGATAGGTGGCCGTAAGGTTGCTGGCGGCGCAAATCACACGCATACGTGTCAAGCCCACAGTAGCAGTAGAAGGAACGTCTATGCTACCGACCGTGACAGCATTGGCACCGCTGGCAACGTGGTTGATAGCCGGAGAGGTATAGACCAACTCATCGGCATCGTTGAAGTCACCGTCTCTATTGAAATCAATATACACCCACTTGTACACGGTAGCACCGGCAGAAGTGGTGAAGGAGTGCGTGATGGAGACCGGGTAGGTCTGACCCACCACAATCTGGCTCGGAGTCACAGTGCGCGTATAGTCCGTATAGAGACCATTACCGGCAGGAGTGTAGTTCGTATAAGGCGTGCCCGTACCGTTGTTGATGCCGGCGAAGGTGACATTGGAGATGTCGGCACCGTCAGCCAACGAGAATGACGGATGGGAAGCACAAGGATCGCCCTTGCTCAACTGGATGGTGAGCGTGTCGTTGTTATGCTGCGAGTCAGAGGAGAGACCCGTGTAAGCCTTGAACGGCGTGTCATAATAAACGGTGTGCAGGTCAACCGGCGTGGTGAATGTCATATTGGCCGTGGCGCCGGCGGCAATGGAACCGGTGAAGTTCTGCGTGACAGGCGTGTTGTTGTCAAACTTGTAAGACACCGGGAATCCAGAGGCTGCCTGAGAACCATAGTTGCGGATAGTCACCGTAACCGTCTCATTGGCCGTATAGGCAGGATTGGGAGTGGCAGGAGCCGTGATGGCCACCACACCCACATCGTGTTGCGGCACCGTGGTGTTGATGACGATGAGCGCACGCGGAGATTCACAGGTGTAGTTGAACTTGAACTTGGTGTTCCAACGATAGTTGATCAACGTGAAGGCCGTGGTGGCTGTCGTGGACAAAGCCGTATTGGCATACTTTTGCAACACCTTCTTTTGGTTGTTCGTCGAATAGGTGCTGTTCTGGAACTTGGGCTCCGTAATGCCCATACCCGTCACACAGCTGGAGGAACCACAGTTGTGCTCCGTGTAGATATACAGGGCACCGCCCGTATAGTGGAAGCCGCCCGGCACCGGAATGGCCATCCAACCCGTTTGGTCAAACGCCATCTCTCCGTCGAACACCAACTGCGCGTTAGAAACCTCGTTGTTCCAAATGAATGCAGGCGTAGCCGACAAGCCCAATGCGTCAGGACCGTTCTTCATCCAAATCTTGACCGGAATGGTGACACCGGAGGTGTTGGCTGTGGTCAAGTTGACGAAGAAGGTGTCGATGGTACCGGCGATACCGCCCACCTCACTGCTGCTATACAGAATCTTGGCATAAGAGTGGCCATTGGTCATATAGAAGGGTGCCGACTGTGCCGTGGTCTGCGTACCAGCCTGGACAGTATTCACAAAGTCGTTCGACTGGATGCGGCCGCTATAGTAGAGGGAGCAAGGGCTGAAAATAGGATCCGTGGTGTAGCTCGTGCCCTGACCAAGGATATTATTGCCAGTGCTCTGTCCATAGAAATAGAAATAGTTCAGCGTGGAGGTGCTGGGCGTCACCGTCACGGGGTTACCATAGGATGCGGTAAGAGTGATCGGCGCCGGAGCCACCGGATTGGCCGGCACGTGCAACACACCACTAATAGTGTCGTTGTTGCGATACACCGGCATATTGCCCGTAGGATTGCTGTAGATATGGTAGTTGTAAGTATAGTTGCTGGTGGCAGAACTCAGGTTGTTCATCGTGATCTGCACCGTGGCAGTGTCCAAGTGATTGATGGGAGTGGACACCGGGGCGTTGCCCGTCACGTGATGTGAGCCAGCCACAAAGTCAGCCGTCATCGCGAAGGTACCAGCCGGAATCACCGAGGTAGATGTCGTGTCAGTGTTGCCCACACTCACCTGGATTTGAGGCGACTGGGCCAAACCGCACTGATAGTCGCCCGGAGCCAGAAGATTGTTGGTCGAGAGGTCGTATTGCGGCTTGAACACGTTGATGTGGATGGGAGCACGACGTGTGGTACAGTTGCTGGTTCTGGTGATGGCCTCCACATAGTAGGTCACCGTGTCATACAACGCCGGAGTGGTGTAGAACTGGGCCGTGACAGGCGACAATGTAATCGGCGTGGTTGCCGTGGCGCTTGTGTAGAAGAGATACTTGGTGATTTGCGCACCCGTACCCGTCATAATCAGACGGTCTGCAGGCTCGAGAATCTCCTTCGGCTGTGTATATTCACCCGTATAGGTGTAAGAAGCCTGAATGGGCGCAGTGTATGTGGAACTGAGCTGACCGGAAATCGTATCATTGCCCCTATAGACAATATTCTCGGTCGGCATATCGGTATAGACCGTATAGTTGAAGGTCGTGTTGGCCGTGGGAGCCGCAAAGTTGTACGGCGTGGTGAATGTCACGTGCTTCACCTCTTCCGAAGCGAAAGGCTCCGTAATCGGCTGGGTCAGATGCGTACCATTCACGATGGCGTGCACCACCACCATATTGGCAGGAATGGGAACATTCAGCATATTCTTGACCGTCACTTGGATGTTCTCATTATAGATAGCACATCCGCCAGTCGGGAAATCCCAACTCTCGGTCTGCACATCGTAAGTCGGCACATCCGGAACGTGCACGTAGATGGGTCTCTTTTCACTACCGCAGTTCAGGTCGGCAATCTTGAAGTACATATTCAGACGACGAGCGTACACCGTGTAATTGCCGGCAAGAGAAGCCACCGTGTTACCAGACTTGTAGAGCGTGTAGCCGTTGCCCGTGTTGGTCTGTCTGAAGACTGGCAGGGTCGCGCCACCCGAGACAGCAGCACCACAAGTGTTGCAAGCCGTTCCCGTACCCGTACAATAATCGTAGCAATTGGTTTCCGTATAAATCAGCAGGTTGCCGGACTCATACTCAAACGGCATATCCAGGTCGATATAATACCAACCCGTCGGGGAGAAATGGATGCGTTTGTCAATCACCAAAGTGGCCATACCCGTCTCCGTATCCCAATCGACAGGAGAAGCCGCCGTGGGCAGCTGGTTGTCATTTGTGGTCTTCATATAGACCTTGATAGGAATACCGTCCGCACCATTGCCGGCCGTGTTCACATACAAGCCGATTTGGGTAATGGTGCCGTGATGGCCAATCTCATCCTCACGATAGAGAATCTTACCGCGGGAATAGCCGTTGTTGAAGACGAAGGGCTGCGTACCGGTCAGGGTACCATCGCCGACAATCGTGTCGTTGATCTGTCCCGGATTGGCATTCACATAATACACCGTGTCAAAGAAGGTCAGCGGAGTGGTATAGGTGTTGCCATAACCCTTGAGGTCCCAAGACTCGTAGCCGCTGCTGGTGAACCAGCCAAGCACGCCCTGCGTGATAGAGGCAGGCAACTGGGCAGTCAGGGTGCCGGAAGTGTAGTAGTTGATATTGAAAGTGTCCTGAGCCACAACAGGCAGGGCCGATTTGCCGATGGAGACAATCTGGAGGTCCAGCGTATCGTTGTACTGCAGACGGTCCTGAGGATCCTTCACCACCCAAACCTTCACAGAGTAGGGTTGATCCACCTCAATCTGGTTGTTGGTGAAATCAAAGTCGGTATTGAAAGAGAATGTGCTGGTCTGATGGCTGTAGAGAGTGTCTTGCATCGTCTCCGTGACGGCGGGCTGGCCGTTGACAGAGTATTTGAACACGGTGCCCGGCAGGATATTCTGGGAACCGTTGTTGGCAATCTCCACCGTGATGTTCTCGTGACCGAGGTCGCAGCGAGTGGTCGGGTTGAGCAAACTCAACAGGGCCATATCGTGCACGTGCGGCGCATCCACCAAAGCACCAATCATAAAACGACCGAAGGTCTGGGGCACGTATGTGCCATTGGTGAGGTAGTAGAAGGTGCTGTCACGCAGCGGGGTCTCCACCTGGGAGGCAAGATAGTCACCATTGGCGAGCATCTCGATACCCACATACATCTCGTGCAGGTTGGTCAAGGCGAAATTCTCAATGGGGATGATGTTCCAAGCGCCCTGTTGCAAGGTGCTGAAATCCACCAACGCGGAGGTGGCGATGATATTGCCATTGGCATCGGCCACAAAGGCACGCATACCATTCTCCGGATTGGAGATAAAGTTCTGGTCGTAGTAATATTTCACAGCGGTCACCACCAGCTCGTCAACGGCCTTGATGCGCACACAAGGACGGATAACTGCATTGTAATCGCCCGTGAGCTGACCCACAGCGGAAGTGTCGGCGAAGTTGACGATATTGTTCGTCACCTCCATTCTCCAATGGCAAGCATTATTGGCATTCAACTGGTCATTGCGGGAGCGGACCTCCACATCCTTGACCTCCAACACATTGTAGTTGTGACGCGGGAAGGTTACCACCGTCTCCGCACCGGGAGCCAGAGAAGCTATCGTCAGAGAGTCGTGATACTGCTCGGCAGCACCTGTCACATTCAAGTAAACCTTGATATTATTCTGGGCAAGATGACCCTCGTTACGCACCAGTGCCTTCACCACATCCTGCACCTCATACTGGGCAGGAGTCTCACCCTGCGAGTAGATGTTCGTCACAGCAATATCGTTGTCAAAGAGATTTCTCAGACGGATACGGTCAATGTTGATGTTGTTGCCGTGCTGGGATTTGGCGTCAAAAGCGATATAGACACAGCCGGAGGAGACGTAGTTGGAAAGGTCATAGGTATAGAGCGTCCATTGAGGCGGGTTGGCCGTGTTGAGGTAACGTTTCAGCAGGGCGGTGGACTGACCTTGCGGGGTCAGAGCCGTGAAGGTGGTGCCACCATTGGTGGAAATCTTCACTGTCACACCCTCTTGGGCACTATTGGTGGTGTTGTCGTGGGCGAACCAAACCTCCAGGATGGGGTTCACAGAGTTGGCCAGATTGACCACCGGCATAATGGCGCGCGACTCGGTGTTGTTGGCATACGTCTTCGAGTTGAAGAAGAGACGGCCAGTACCATACACAGGAGCAATCGTCGGATTGACACCCGCACCCTCCTGGAACGTCCAGTTACCGGCACCCGTCAACTGCTGAATGGTCCAGGTTTGCTGCGTACCATTGCTGAAGTCCTCCTCATAGTCGGGAGTGGCCGACTCCAACACGAACATCAGCGTCAACGTATCGTTGGTGTAGTTGTTGTCACCATTGGTACGAATCGTGAAGGTGAAGTCAATGGGCTGGTTCACAGGGATCGTCACGTTGTTGGCCACGACCTTCGACAAGGTGCCGAGCACCGGGATAGAGCCGCTGTTGACCGTGACCGTCTGGGTCAGGTTCAGCGTGTCGGAATGCATCGTGATGGTCGCATTGTGCTGAGAGAAGTTGAGGACCTGAGAGCCCTTGTTGGCCAAAGAGACCGTGACATTATAGCTGTTTTGCGGGCAGGAGCCGGAAGCGGGGTTGACCAAAGCCACGATGGCTGCATCCGTGGCAGGAATCTGGTTGGCGTATGCACCCATATAAGTCAGGGCCGTACGCTGCGTGCCACGAATATCCGTGGAGACATCAGCGTTACGACCGCACTCCAGACCCGTGTAGTCGGTCGGCATCAACGAGAGGGTCGGATCCACCATCGGGGGCAGAAGACTGATGTTGGAATGGGTGGTGGTGACTGCACTCTCCAACTCGGCAATGGTATTACGGTTCACCGTTTTGAAGGCAATCACACCCGACGCGGAAACAAAGTCATTATAAGATCCATTGATGGTGGAGGTGTTGTTCAGATAGAGCGGATAGTTGGTGTTATCGCTACAATTAACATAGTTTAATAATATATTATTGTTTAAATATGTATTATTGTTATTCTCGATACGCAGGGCGGCAGTGTTACTGTAGGGAACATCGGACTTGATGTAGAAGGAGTTGTTGGCCACCTTCAAGTTATTACTGCTCTTGATTTGGACTGCATAGGAAGCAGCGGCTGTGACGGGATAGAGGATAACCTCATTATTATAGATGTAACCCGTATCCGTAGCGGCAGAGCTGCTGTTCTCCACATTGATACCGAAGTTGGAGTTGCCTACCAGCACGTGGTTGTTGCGAATGAAGAAGTCCACCACGGAAGCATTCTTCATACAGATACCATACTCGGCATCATACACACTGTCAACGGTGTTGCCGTTGATGTCGATACCCTGAATCTGCTCGGCATAGATACCGGTGAAGTTCTGGTGCGTGTTGGCAGAGGTCTGGGAGATGTGGTTGCCACTCATCACGCCGTTGGCGTAAGAGGTATGGATACCCTTGTAGCAAGAGATGATACGGTTGTTTTGCAGCGTCAGGACATTGCGTCTGGCCGACGAGCCGATATAATAAACACCGTAGTTACCGCCCTCGAGGGTACAGTTGCGGATAGTGACGCTGTCGGAGACCGCCACCTGGCCGGAAGTTGCAGCGGCGGCAGCCGTACGACCAATCACAAAGCTGGTGTTGGCCGTGCTGTTGGTCGGATAGGCCGTGATGCGGCAACCGTCGAACACCACGTTGGTGCTACCGTTGCCACGAAGCACGACGGCTCTTGAGACAGCTGTTTGGTTAGCCCGTAGGGTCAGGTTCTTGAAGATGTAGTTGCCCGCGTGCACCAAGGTCACCGCGCCGAAGAGGTTGTTGCCGGCGTCCGTGTTGTTGTTGGTGACAATCACCGTGTTGACATTGTCGCCTTGGAAGGTGATGGTGTTGGTGGCCGACTGACCGATATAGTTGTCGGTGAAGTCGAAATCCTGATAGGTGCCGGGACGCAGATGGAACGTCGTCGGGCCATTGACACCGCAATAGTTCAAGGCGGCCTTCACCTCCGTCATCGAGGCAAAATCAGGGTTGGTGCCACCCACCGTGTAGTCACCGTGCAGCAAGCTGTCGCAAGCATAGCCGATGTAGCGCAGCGTATCGCTGGAGGTGGTGGTGGAGGTGCCGTTCGTGGGCGGGGTGACGCCGTGGAAACCGTCGGGCTGGCCGTTACGGGAGGTGACGTAAACCGTGATATAGTTGAATCCGTGTGTCGGGGTGATGTTACCCAGGCTCAGGGAACTGCGTTCGTCGAAGCAGAGCGAACCGGTCCAGTTGTGTGTGGAAGTGTGCGTCTGCACGTGGTTCTCATTCTCCACCTTGATGGTCACGCTCAAATTTGTCTGGTAAGGGCTGCTCGGCGAGTTGGCCGCATCACTCTTGTTCTTGAAATAGACAGTGACCGGTTCCGGCGTGCCCGTAATGAAGCAGTGCGGGAAAGTGTTGAGGCTGTCCAGATGACAGTCGTTGTTGTGGATATTGGTCTGATTGTGCCAAGCGATGAGCGGGGTGTCAATTGGGATGGCCATACTGCCGTGCACGTCGCGCACCCGGATTTTGTAGCGGATGGTGTCGAAGTAGCAGATGGAGGGGAGGTCCCACTGGGCGAGCACCACATTCGTGCCACCCGAGGTGGTATTGGAAGTGATGTTGTTCGGCACCGTGATGGTCTGGCCACTGTTGATGCGGTATTGGAACTTCAAGCTGTCCACCTGCACCTGGTCGTTATCGGTGATGCGCACCTTGATGGTGTAGGGTCCGATATTGTTCAGCAAGTTGCTGTTCTTGTTGACATAAACTGTCGGCTGCAGGGTGATGGTCGGCTTGATCAACTCGCAGTTCGAGAGGATGCACTTCAGGTTGTCGATATACCAGCCCGCGCAAGCCTCGGTACCTGATGCACTCGGGGAGGTCTTGTTGACACGGAAACCGATACGGACGTGCGTGGCCGGGTGGTCAACACCTGCCACCGTCACCACCTGATTCATCAGGAAAGAGGTGAGATCGAAGAGCTCGTGCTGCCACCAATTGTTGTTGGGCACGGCCGCCACAGAGTTGGAGTTCCAAATGGTGTAACAGGCGTCGTTGAACTTACCAGAAGTGAGGTTGGTGTTGGCGCCTCCATAATAGAACGCATCCGTGGAACTGAAGGTGAGCGTTCTGAGCGTACTCCACTGTATGTTGCCGTTGGCACCCACATAGCCCAGATAATACACGATGTTTGTCTGGTCCATCTGGCTGACCTTACAGATATGGTCGAACTCCAGATAGAAATGAGTGACATTCTGCACACTTGACGACGCCAGCTCTATAGGGCTCGTCGTCATCAAGCAGTTGTTACTGGTCGAATAGACAGGGCAGTGGTAGGAATGCGTGGGCGACACCGAAAGGGTGTTGTCCAACTTCCAGTCGCCCTGCGCGTCGAAGGCGGACGTGATAGGTATCACCTGCAAGGTGGCACCCTCAAAATCCTCATCGATCACATTGGCTGTGTCCATCAATTGCGCGTTCAACAGAAACGGCATACACAAAGCGAACAATAATAACAGTTTTTTTCTCATCGTATGGTTTTTTATTATTATGCAAAAAAACAAGTATGACAGCATTATTGCAGTTTTCACAATAAGCCGCCAAAAATACACTTTTTTTTTGAAAAAAAGACTAATCTTCCTTCAAAAAAAAATCAACAAAAAACAAATACTAATTTATTGAATATGAGCGCAGTATATCCTCACATTCCTCTATTGTCAACGCTCCCATCAGCCGTAGCCGCACAGGTTTGAAATTGTAGAGCCCCCTAAAATAGCCGGCATACTGGGTACGCATTTCCAATACTGCGCGCCGCTCGCCCTTCTCTGCCTCTGCCAGCCGAAGTTGCTGCAGCACCGCCTCCACTCTCGTCTCATAGGAGGGCAAGGGCACCTCAATTCCGTTCAAGAGGCCCTTCACTTGCTCGAATATCCAAGGGTTGCCGATGGCGGCCCGCCCGATCATCACGGCATCCACGCCATATTGCTCCTTGCACCGCAACGCCTTCTCCGCGCTGTCGATGTCGCCGTTGCCGATCACCGGGATATGGAGCCGCGGGTTGGCCTTGGCCTCCCCTATCAGGTTCCAGTCGGCCTCGCCGCCGTACATCTGCGCCCGGGTGCGGCCGTGTATGGCGATGGCCTGCACCCCCACGTCCTGCATCCGCTCGGCCACCTCCACGATGGGCTTGTCGGAGCTGTCCCACCCCAGCCGCGTCTTGACCGTCACGGGCAGATGCACCGCCTTCACCACCGCCGAGGTCAACCGCTCCATTTTGGAAATGTCCTTCAAAATGGCCGAGCCCGCCCCCTTGTTCACCACTTTCTTCACCGGACAGCCCCAGTTGATGTCGATGAAATCCGGGGCGGCCTCCTCCGCCATCCGCGCCGCCGTCACCAGCGACTGCTCGTCGTGACCGAAGATCTGGATGCCGAAGGGACGCTCGCGCTCGTCGAAACGCATTTTCTTCATACTCTTGTCAACCTCCCGCGACAAAGCATCGGAGGAGATGAACTCCGAAATCAGCACATCGGCCCCTTTTCCCTTGCATACCAGACGGAAAGCCCGGTCCGTCACACCCTCCATCGGAGCGAGGTAAACGGGGAAACGGATGCCCGCGAGCAGTTCTTGGATCGTTTTTTCCATAGCGGCGGCAAAAATAATTTTTTTATCTTTGCGGCCTTATTAAGAAATACACAATTTTTAAACAACATCAATATGAAAAGACTTGTATTATTAGCATTTGCCGTCGCTCTGACGACCACCGCCTTCGCCCAAACGGCAAAGGAATCTATGATTAAAATGGGAAAACAGCAGCTTTCCGGCTATCTCATCGAGATCCCGGGTGCCGATGTAAAGACCGTTGACGCCGCCTTCCGCGACAAACTGGAGAAGCAATACAACCTGAAGGCCTCCAGCGAGAGCGGTTTCCGCGCCTACCTTAACCAGCCCTTCAAACCCTTCGGCAGCGAGAACTACGATATGTACTTCACCGTCACCGAACACGGCAAGAAGAAAAACAAGGTTTCCCAACTTGAGCTCATCGTCTGCTCCGGCAATATGAACACCATCACCTCGCAGAACAACCCTGCCACCGCCGACTACGTCAAGGTGTTCCTCCGCGACTTCGTCAGCTACGTTCAGGAATACGTCGCCAAACAGAACATCAAGGCGATGGAATCCCAGCTCGCCAAACTCAACAAAGAGCTGAAGGGCCTCGAGAAGAACAAGAACAAAATCAACAAGCAGATTGAGAAACTGAACAAGGACCTCGACAAAAACGCCAAGGCCATCTCTGACAAAGAGAAGGAAATCCAGGAGCTGAAAGACACTCTGGACAAGGCAAAAAAAGACTTAAAATAAGTCTAACCTGAAAAAAAATCATTCAAGCATAAAAAAAGAAGGCGGGGATCATTTCCCGCCTTCTATTTTTTGTTTCAGTTCCTTGACATCGTCAAACAGAATCGATAGTTTTCGCATATAGGCGAACTCTCGCCATTTTTTGGTGGACTCCACTGCGGGAACGCCCAGCAGGGTTGTACCTTCGTCGGGGACATTGCGGTCGAGGGCCGAGCAGGCCAGTATCACCGTGTTCTTGGCGACATAGAGGTCCTTGTTGACGCAGGCCTTGGCCCACACCTTGCAGTCGTCATCGATGTAGGTGCAGCCGGCGATGCCGCTTTGCGCACCGAGGAGCACGCGCTTCCCGATATGGGTGTCGTGCCCTATCTGCACGAGGTTGTCGAACTTGGTGCCGTCACCGATGTAGGTCACGCCAGAGACGCCCTTGTCCACGCAGCAGTTACAACCAATCTCCACGTCATTGCCTATGACCGTGCAGCCACAGGAATCCAACTTGATCCAGCGGTCGGGACGCTTCTGGAAATAGCAGGCGTCAGCGCCGATGGTGGTGTTGGAATGGATGACGACATTGTCGCCGATGGTGGTGTCTTCGTAAATGGAGACGTTGGCGTGGATGATGCAGTTACGGCCGATGCGCACGTTGCGGCCCACAAAGACGTGGGGTTCCAAGACAGTGCCCTCGCCGATGACCGCACTCGGGTGAATGCTCACCAGCTGAGGCTCATACTGCTTGTAATGCTTCACGATGGCGAGGTAATCCTCCAGCGGGTCCTCGCTGAAAAGCAGCTCCTTGCCGTAGGGACAGTCCAGCCGCTTGTTGAGGATGATCACCGTGGCGGGACTCTCCAGCACGCGATTGTAGTACTTGTCACAATCCACGAAAGTGACATCACCCACCTCGACGGAATGAAACTCGTTCAATCCCGTCACCGGACCATCGTAGCAGCCCGACCGTTCCAGCGGCCGGCCGATGATGTTCACAAGCTCGTCAACCGTGATGGGTTGGGGAAACTTCATTACTCTTTGACTCTTTCTGAATACTTGTTGGTGCGAGTATCGACTTTGATCTTGTCACCAACGTTGATGAAAAGGGGCACATAGACATCGGCGCCGGTTTCCACCACGGCACGCTTGAGGGCGTTGGTGGCGGTGTCACCCTTGATGCCGGGATCGGCTTCCACGACTTCGAGGTCCACGAACGGGGGCAGCTCACAAGTCAGCGGAGTGTCGGTGTCGGTATGGTACATAATTTCCACGGGCTGGCCCTCTTTGAGCAGGTCGGTGTTGTTGATGAGGGACTTGTCGATGGAGAGTTGCTCGTAAGTTTCGGTGTGCATAAAGTTATAGGTATTCTCGTCTTCCTTGTAGAGGAACTGGTAAGGACGGCGCTCCACGCGGGCGAGTTCAATCTTGATGCCGGCGTCGAAACGGAACTCCTGCACTCTACCGGACTTGATGTGTTTGAGCTTGGTGCGGACAAAGGTGTTGCCCTTGCCGGGTTTGACGTGGAGGAATTCGACGATGGTCCACAATTCGTTGTTATGGACGATGCACAATCCGTTTTTGAAATCAGCTGTTGTTGCCATATAACTTATTCTATTTAGTTTATAAAAAAATCGGCGGCAAAAGTACGTTTTTTTTCCTTTGCCGCCGAGTATGGTTGCTATTTTTAGCGCAAAAAAATCAGGAATCGCCTGTTATCAATCGACCACGACCTTGTTTTTTTCAATGATTTTGCGCAGGTTGATGAGTGCGTAGCGCATTCTGCCGAGGGCCGTGTTGATGCTCACGCCAGTGGCTTCCGCAATCTCCTTGAAGCTGTAATCCTGGTAGATGCGCATTGTAAGAACCTCTTTCTGTTCTTCGGGGAGATACTCCACCATACGGTTCACGTCGGTGTAGATCTGCTCGCGGATCATCTTCTGCTCGACGGAGTCCTCGCGCGAGCCGAGGATGTCGAAAATGTCGTACTCGCCGTTGCCCTCGAAGACCGGCATACGCTGCACCTTGCGGTAGTAGTCGATCTTAAGGTTGTTGGCAATGCGCATCACCCATTGGAAGAACTTGCCCTCCTCGTGGTAGTTTCCCGAGCGGATGGTGTTGATCACCTTGATGAAAGTGTCTTGGAAAATGTCTTCCGCCAATTCCTTGTTTTTCACTGAAAGCATAATATAGGAAAACAACCGCTTCTCGTAGCGGGCAATCAGAGCTTTCAGGGCGGATTCGTCACCGGATTGATAACTTGCTATCAACTGGTTATCAGTCAGCATAACCGTTTTCATAATGGCACTCCTTTCTTTTAAGTGGTTGTAAACTAAGAAAGTAGAACTTTTATTCGATAGCAGGTCTCCTATAAATTTTTAAAAATTGAACAACATTTTATTGACTGGCAAAAATACATTTTTTTTAATATGCCCGAAAATTTTTTTTCTTTTTTTCAAAAATAGAAACAAAAATATGTTTATAAAATCACATTACAAACTGTAAATCAACGGTATAAGGCATATTTCAGCATAGGTTGCAAAAAAAAGGTCGCCAAAGAACGGGGAAATATGACTAAAAAAGTGTATTTTTGCACGTCAAAAAATATGCTATGGCCAAAATAGACATTTTGTATAACAAAATCGAATACAACGTCAAGGCGGCCTTGTTGCGTATGAAGGACTTGAGAGAGGAAAACGACCGGCTGCGAGCGGCCAACGAGAGGAAGGAAAGAGAGAACGAGGCGCTGCGTGCGCAGGTCACGGACCTCGAGGAGAAGATGAAACTACTAGTGGTAACCAAAACAACTTTTGATAAAGAAGACAACAAAAAAACGAAAAAGCAGATAAATGACTGGGTGCGGGAGATAGACAATTGCATAGCGCTTCTCAAGAACAGGTAGTATGGAAGAGGACAATCGGATCAAGATCACCATCCAAGTGGCCCAAAGGCCGATGACGATCGTAATCGCAAAAGAGTGGGAGCACTACTTCCGGGAAGCAGAAAAAGTGATCAATGACAGTTTTTTGGAATTCGCCAAGAAATGGACATATAAAGACCAACAAGACTTGATGTCGAAAATACTGGTTGACTTTGTGGTGAAGTGGCTCGCTGACGAGCAGCGGTTGAGAGAATATGAGGAGGAGATAGAGCCGATGATGGAATCCCTTAAAACTCTGACAGATAAATTTGAAGTTGATTAATCGTTCTTTGACAACACACCATCCCGCATAAGTTCCGATACGTTTGTTAAACTCAACACATTTACAGACGGAGGGGACGCTCGTTCGCCAAGAACAGGCCCGAATCCGAAAGGATGGCTTTACGCCCTGGGACGCTCGAAGCCGGACGGCACCTCCGATCATATCATATAGGAGTTTTTCGAAACCCTATGAACTTATGCGGTTTTTTTTTGTCCATCCCCAACCTTGTCATACTATTTAGAAACCTCATTTATTAACTAACGAATACATCTTAAATAATATGACAGTACTTTGGATTGTGATAGGCATCGTCATCGGCCTCGCCGCCGGCATCGGCCTCGCCTACACACTTTTGAACAAACAACTCACCAAATCGGGCCGCGAAGCCCTCAAGAAAGCCGAAGAGGACGGCGAACTCCTCAAGAAAGAGAAAATACTGCAGGCCAAGGAGAAATTCCTCCAACTCAAGAGCGAATACGAGAAGAGCGTCAACGAACGCAACCAGCAGATCTCCAACGCCGAAAACCGCCTCAAACAGAAAGAGAGCACCCTCAGCCAGAAACTGGAGGACCTCAACCGCAAGACCAACGAGAACAACGCCCTCAAGGAGAACCTCAACAAACAGCTCCAGGCCGCCGAGAAGAAACAGAAAGAACTCGACAGCCAAACGGCACTCCAGAAAGCCAAACTCGAATCCATCGCCGAACTGACCTCCGAACAGGCCAAGGAACAGCTCATCGCCCTGATGCAGGACGAGGCCCGCGCCGACGCCGTGGTGCTCGTCAAGGACATCCTCGACGAGGCCAAGGCCACCGCCAACCTCGAGGCCAAGAAGGTCGTGGTCAGCGCCATCCAACGCACCGGCGTGGAGGCCGCCATCGAGAACACCGTCTCCGTCTTCAACCTCGAGAACGACGAGATCAAGGGCCGCATCATCGGCCGTGAGGGCCGCAACATCCGCACCCTCGAGAACCTCACCGGCGTGGACGTCATCATCGACGACTCCCCCGACACCATCCTGCTCTCCAGCTTCGACCCCGTGCGCCGCGAAATCGCCTGCCAGTCGCTCAAGAAACTCGTGTCCGACGGCCGTATCCACCCCGCACGCATCGAAGAGGTGGTCGCCAAGACCAAGAAACAGATCGAGCAAGAGATTGCCGAAATCGGTAAACGCACCTGCATCGACTTGGGCATCAACAATATGCCGCACGAACTGATGCGTCTCGTGGGCAAGATGCGCTATCGTTCCTCTTACGGCCAGAACCTGTTGCAACACGCCAAGGAGGTGGCCAACCTGAGCGCCACGATGGCCTCCGAGCTGGGCCTCAACCCCAAGATCGCCCGCCGCGCCGGCTTGTTGCACGACATCGGCAAGGTGCCCGACACCGAGCCCGAAATGCCGCACGCCCTCTTCGGCGCCCGCCTGGCCGAACAGTACAAGGAACGCCCTGAAATCGTGAACGCCATCGGCGCCCACCACGACGAGATGGAGATGACCACCCTCATCGCCCCCATCGTGCAAGTGTGCGACGCCATCTCCGGCGCACGTCCCGGTGCCCGCCGCGAAGTGGTGGAGGCCTATATGAAGCGCCTCAACGACCTCGAGAACCTCGCCCTCACCTACCCCGGCGTGGTCAAGACCTACGCCATCCAGGCCGGCCGCGAACTGCGCGTCATCGTCGGCGCCGAGAAGGTAAGCGACTCCGAGGCCAACCAGATTTCTATGGACCTCTCCAAGAAAATCCAGAACGAAATGACCTACCCGGGCCAAATCAAGATCACGGTCATCCGCGAGACCCGCTCGGTCAACTACGCCAGATAACACACCACTATGGAAGAGAAAGAGCCCCGCAAAAACCGCTTCCGCTTCTTCGCGGTCCTGTACGGTATCACTACCGTGCTCTTTCTCGTCTATTTCCTCTTCCTCTCCAACAACACGCTCAAGACGCATCGCGAGCTCAACCGCAAGATTGACAATTTGGAGAACAAGATCACCCATACGAAGAACCAGGTGGGCAACGTCCACACGTTCGATGAAATCAACAGCGACTCCGTCCTGCTGGAGCAGTACGCCCGCGAGCAACTGAATATGCACAAGGAGAACGAAGATGTCTTCATACTCGTCCACGAATAGCACCCTACCCTGCCGGATACTGATAGTCAACGGCGTCAACCTCGGCCAGCTCGGCACGCGCGAGGTGGACATCTACGGGTGTGTCTCCTTCGAGGAGTACCTGCAGCAGTTGCGCACTGACTATCCCGACGTGGAGTTCGACTATGTGCAGGAGGACGACGAGACGCGCTTGGCGCATCACATCGCGCAGGCAAAAGATTACGAGGGCATCGTGCTCAACGCGGGGGCCTACACGCACACCTCGGTGGTGCTGGCCGACGCGGTGCGCGCCACGAGCTGTCCCGTGATGGAGGTGCACATCAGCAACCTCTTCGGCCGCGAGCAGTACCGGCGCACGTCGCCCCTCGCGGGAGCCTGCCGCGGACTCATCGCCGGCCTCGGCCTCGAAAGCTACCGCCTCGCCGTGGAGTTCTTCAGAAAAGAATTTTCAAAAAAAAATCAACCCCTTTAAACCCTACACTTCTTAATCAGTCTTTGGATTCTGTTTTTCAAAAAGAAAAAAAACATAACACTTTAAATAACACCTATTATGAAAAAAGTATTCAGCTTATTGATCGTTATGGCTTTTGTGTTTTCCGCTGTAGCCCAAGATGCAAACGCTGACAAACCCAAAAAGGTCAAAGAACCCGAAATCACCTTCGAGAACCTCGTGCACGACTACGGTGAGATTCAGCAGGGTGCCAACGGCACTTGCGAGTTCGTGTTCAAGAACACGGGCAAGGCCGACCTCATCCTGACCAACTGCCGTTCCAGTTGCGGCTGCACCGTTCCTGAATGGCCGAAGGACCCGATTCCTCCCGGCAAGAAGGCCGTCATCAAGGTGAGCTACAACACCAACCGTCTCGGCATTATTAACAAGAGCATCACCGTGGAGTCCAACGCTGTGAACAACCGTGTGATCCTCAACATCAAGGGCAACGTGTCTGCGAAACCAGCAGAGGCTGCTCCCACCAACGAAGGCGGTGCCGTGAAAGCCCAATAACGAAGATTAATATTAACTCTATAAAACAATACCGATGAAAAAGATAATGATTCTCAGTTTGATACTTTGCCTCTTTGGCGCCACGCAGGCCCAAACGAGCAAGTCATCCACCGGCAAGAGCTCCTCTAAGAGCACCTACACCGGCACCGGCGCCGAAATCGAGTTCGACCGTTCCTACGTCAACTTCGGCACCCTGAAAGTCAAGGACGTGAAAGTGGTCACCGTCACCTTCACCAACATCGGGAAAAAACCGTTGATTTTGGACGATGTGATTTCCTCCTGCGACTGCACCGAGGTGGAATGGTCGAAAGCTCCGGTGATGCCTGGCAAGAAGGGCACCATCAAGCTCACCTACACAGCCAAGGACAAAGGCATCATCAGCAAGAGACTCACGGTGTTGTCCAACGCCAACACGGACAGAGTTATACTACAAATGAAGGGGGAGGTGCAATAACCTCTCCTTTTCCTCCTGGGGTCGTTTGGTTTTGACAGCGAGAACGGGGGGATGTAAGCAGGTCGGAACTTGTGAGCCGATTCCGTTAACAGTCAACTCTCCAGCCAATAAACGGCGAAACTTCTTATGCATTCGCAGCGTAACCGCCGCGGATCCCGCCGCACGGACAAGGTCCGCAGCCGCGGGCGTCTCCCCGGAAGTTCTTCCGTCCAACGTTCGGAACGAGGCGTCGTAAAAGGACAGATAGCGAGCGCAGGCTTCGATGCGTGAGCGAAACTTTAGAAGATAAGCTGCTGCAAGGTCGGTCTCGTACCATACAGCAGCCGACAACCAAACGAAGACTAAACTTGTAGAAAGCATCTCTGCGGCTTGTTTGGACGAGGGTTCGACTCCCTCCGGCTCCACTGGAAGAGACACCGGTAATCTGAGAATTGCCGGTGTCTTTTTTGTTTTATAAACTAATATTGCCGAACAAAAAAAAAGGAATTGACGCAGCAAAAACAGCAAAATATTTTATATCAAGAAAAAGCACTTTGGTGCCCGAAAAATGCCTATTTTTGCCGCCTGAAAACAAATAAAGAGAAATGAAGGATTTTGTTGCCATTGACTTCGAATCGGCAAATGACCAGCGCGGCTCCATTTGCAGCGTAGGCATTGTTATTGTCAAGAACGGCGAAATTGTGGACAAGTTCTACTCTCTCATCCGGCCAAGACCGAACTATTACAATTACTGGCACTCCAAAATCCACGGGCTTCACAATAAAGACACCGACTTCGCCCCCTCATTCAAGGAGGTGTGGGGCAAGGTGTCAAAGCTGCTCGAGGGCCTGCCCTTGGTGGCGCACGACAAGAACATCGACGAGCTCCACCTGAGAGCTGTGTTCCAGCTCCACGGGATGGAATACCCGGGGTACAAGTTCTACGACACGCTGGAGCCATCCCGCAAGGCATTCCCCAACCTGCCCAACCACAAGCTCTGCACCGTGGCCGCCCAGTGCGGCTACCAGATGACCCAGGAGCACAACGCCCTCTGTGACGCGATGGCCTGCGCGTGGGTGGCCCGCGAGATACTGTAAGGAAAATCCGTTTATTTTCCTTGTTGCACAATAAAACCCCTCTTTTTACGATATCCTTATGTTATTTCGTCGTTTTGCCTATGCGCGATTTCAGACAACGTTTGAGAATATGGCTTCAGGGATTCTCACCCCAAACCGGCATCAATCTGCTGATTATATGCCTCATTCTCCATATTATCGCTTTTGGGCAATTCGCACTCCCCTTCTTTCCCCCTTCCACCAAAAAGACCATTGGCGTGGTTGTGTTCAGTCTGGCCAAAGCCTTCCAATACACAGGGTTGGGCATTCTCGGCGTGGAGGGATACAAGAAACTCAAAGACCGCATCCTCAAACGGAACACCAGTTTCAGGATGCCGGCCAAACGGAGCAAGCGTCCCCACAACAAACATCGGTTAAAACGTATGCGCAAGGCCAATAGGAAGACAGACGCGCCCATTTCCCAAACCAAAGCTTAACTTAGGATGAAGTCCATCGAATCCTTACAACGACAGCTACAGCTTATCGGGTTGGAGAAAGCCTACGACGTGCGTGCTCTTGAGGAGTCGTTCCAGGCGGCCTTGCAGCACAGCCATCTCAACAGCGGATGCTGGTATCCTTTGCGCGCGGGCAATTGCTTCTACAACGCCCTGAACCAGCTGGTGATGGAAGTGGAGTACACGGCCAGCCACGCCGTGGGGCCCGACAGCGAGTTCGAGCCCGGCAAGCGCGTCACCTTTTTCTACATCAGCCGGGATTCGCGCCGCAACGTGACACGGCTCACCGCCGGCGGCACCATCCAACACATCGAGGGGCGGCGGATGCAAATTGCCCTGGACGCCCCCGATACGACACTCCTGCTGCGACTGGCGCAGGAACAAGACCTCGGGGTGCGCCTCGACTTCGACGACACCACCTACCAGGTGATGGAACAAGCCCTCTTGCGGGCCAAAAACCTGGAGAGCGACAAGGCCGTGCATCTGCGAGAGGTCCTCATAGGCACGCAGGATCCAGAATTCCGCACCTTGCCCCGGATGGTGTTTCCCCATCTCAACCAGAGCCAGAACGAGGCCGTGCAGCGCATCCTGGAGGCGCGCGAGGTGGCCGTAGTGCACGGTCCGCCTGGCACCGGCAAGACCACCACGCTGGTGGAGGCCATCATCGAGACCACCCGCCGCGAGCCGCAGGTGCTGGTCTGTGCCCCGAGCAACGCCGCCGTGGACTGGATCAGCGAGAAGCTCATCGAACGGGGCGTGCGTGTGGTGCGCATCGGCAACCCCCTACGCATCAGTCGCCCGCTGATGGAGCACACCTACGAGCGACTCTACGCCGCCCGTCCCGACTATCCCGAGTTGTGGGGCATCCGCAAGCTGATTCGCGACATCCACGAGGGGAGCGCCCCCTCTCGGCAGCGCGCCCACCGGCTGCAACAACTCCTGCAGCGCCGCGACGAGCTCGAACTGAAAATCCACGAGGAGGTGTTCCAAGAGGCCGAGGTAGTGACCTGCACACTCATCGGCAGCGCCCACCGGCTGCTCGACCACCGCCATTTCAGCACCCTCTTCATTGACGAGGCCACGCAGTCCATCGAGGCTGCCTGCTGGGCTGCCATCCTCAAGGCCGACCGAGTGATGTTTGCCGGCGACCACCAGCAGCTGCCGCCCACCATCCTTTGCCCGGAAGCCGAGCGCGGCGGACTCTCCGACACCCTGATGCAGAAGGTCGTGCACGGCAAGCCCACGTGTGTCACGTTATTGGACACGCAATACCGGATGAACAGGCAGATTATGGGATTCTCGTCGCAATGGTTCTACGAAGGGCGGCTGAAGGCAGCGCCCGAGGTGGCCAACCGCACATTAGCGCCCTGGGACGCGCCGTTGGTGTGGGTGGACACCGCCGGCAGCCACTTCGCCGAGCGTCTCAGCGCCTCGCAGAGTCGCTCCAACCGCGACGAGGCAGCGTTGGTGATGCAAATCCTCAAGAACTATGTCCGGCAGACGGCCATCGACCCTACGCTCTTCAACAACACCACCTACGGGGTCATCTCCCCATATAAGGCGCAGGTAGCCCTGTTGCGCAAACTCGTGGGACGCAGTCGCACGCTCGCGCCCATACACAGCCACATCACCGTCAACACCGTGGACGGCTTCCAAGGACAGGAACGCGATGTAATCCTCATCAGTATGGTGCGCGACAACGAGCGCGGCGCCATCGGCTTCCTGAAAGACCTCAGGCGGATGAACGTCGCCATCACCCGCGCCCGGATGAAACTCATCATCGTGGGCAGCAGCGAGACGCTTTGCAAGAACGATTTTTACGCTCAGCTATGGGAATATGTGAGCGAGAAGGGGATCGTGAAGGGGTGGAGTTGAGTTGTTGGCTGTTGGCTATTAGCCATTGTGTCAATGCATATCCTCTAACAGCTAATGGCTAATGGCTAACGGCTAACAGCTAACGGCCGTCAAGCTTTAGCAGTACGAGTAAAAAAATCATTCTTCCTCTTTGCCCTTTTGGATATTTCCGCATCGTACTTAAAGAGCGTATGAAAAACACACAGGAATTCTGGACAGACAAATACCGCAAGAACATCGAAAGGATGATCGGATTATGCCGACGGTATGTGCCCGACCCGCACGAAGCCGAGGATCTGGCCCACGAAGCCTTCCTGTCGGCCATTGAGAAGTCGCACACTTTCAAAGGATTGGGGGATTTTGACGGCTGGATGATGCGTATCACGGTGAACACGGCGCTGCAGCATCTGCGAAAAGCAAAAAGCCTCGTCAGCCTTGACACCGCAGGCCCAGAGTTAGATTCCCTACAGGATGATGAAACCGAAGACCTGGAACGCACAGACTTCTCGAAGGAGGAAATACTATGTGCCATCGCGGCATTGCCGGTGCCCCAACGCACGGTGTTCAACCTTTTTGTCTTCGAGCGATACAGCCATCGCCAAATCGCCGGCACGCTTCACATAGCAGTACGCACCTCCAAGTTGCATCTGGCCCAAGCCCGACGGCAGTTGCAGCAACATCTGAAAGAGATAAAAAATGAAAAAAGATTGCTTATGATTCCATTTTTAACCGTTTTCAAAAAGGGGCATTCTGTGGACAACGTTTGCCGGCGCACTTTGTGCGATTTCAAGGTGGAGCCGACCGCCGAGCTTGACACCGCCGCCCTGTCGTGGGGCACCCTGCCCCCTGCCACTATCACGATGCAACTGTCCGGCATCATCAGGAAATTGCTGGCAGGCCTGCTGCTGTGCGCTGCGGCGGGGGTGGCATCCTACTTTGTGCTGTCGTCCCGCACTCCCGTCGCTCCGTTGCCAGCCCCGACGCCGGCTCCTAATCCCATCGCCGCTGCCATCGACACCATCCTCTCGGCGGAGACGGACACCCCGCAAGCCACTGTTACGGTGACTTCCGTCGCGAGAAACGACCAAAGGGAGAACTTGGCACCGGAAAGCAGCACCGCCGACACCAGCCACGAAAAAGAGTATATCATCATTCACGACACCGTATATAAAACCGTGGTGAAAGTGGTTCACGACACGGTATATGCCCCGGCACCCCAAAAACATCAACAATAAAAAAACGACACTATGCATAAAACCACATTTCTTCTTTTCGCCCTGCTTTTGTGCACCGGTTTGTACGGCCAGGCACGCGACACCATCTACATCCACGAGGAGCGGATAGTCTATGACACCGTCTATTTACACGACACCATCTACCAATTCGCAGCCGCACAGTTAGACACGCCTGTAGTGTCAAAGCCGGCGGCGAAGTTCGTGCCCGATGTCTTCAAAGGGTTTCATTTCGCCTACACATCCCAATACAATATGACGCAAGTAGCGGTTTTCACCGCCGCCGACGGTACTTCCGGATCCCCCACAGCCAAGATGGGCAGCGGGTTCGCGGGAGGTTTCGAGTTCTCCTACCATTTCGCCAAGTATTTCGGGGTGGCCGCAGGGGTAGGCTTCGGCTCCCACTATGTGCTGCAGGTAAACTCCCCCAGCACCAACCTGTATTGGGGACACAACCCCAACCACCACCGATTCAGCCAAGGCGCGTTTTTGTTTCCCCTCAAGTTTGAGTTCCACATACCCTTCAACGACAACTTCTATTTCCTGGCGGACGCCGGCATCCGATTCAACGTCCCTTATTACAACTACGGCCATCTCAGTGCCCACTTTAACAATTGGGGTGACAACGCCACAGAGTGTTCCTTGGAAATCAATCGCTCCATAGCCCATTCTATTCAGTCGGAACTGCTCCTTGACCTGGGATTCTACTACCGTCTGCCCAACAACGGTTTGCTGCGGTTTTCCATAGGCACCAACCTGTCGCTGTCGAAGCCTTGGCTGGGTCACTATGAAATCCACACCGGCAACGAGGTTTCGGAAAACGGAACCATCTCGCTGAAAAACAACTATTTCTATCCTCAAATAGCCTATGTCAACACCTTCCAGCGCTATAAAGAGAAAGAGTTCCACAAGGTACCCTGGTTTGACGAAGTTTACCCCAGCTGGTCCAACCAGAAACGCTATCTCCGTCACGAGTTGCAGCTGAACTTCGGGATACCGAATATGCAAAGCATCCATTCCAATATGGTGGATGGGATGTTGCTTTACCAATGGTTCCCCAATCTGTTCGAAAACACCAGTTTCGAGCCCAACCTTCTGACCTCTTCCGACAGATACTATACCAATATGCATTTCACGCCGGTCATATCACTGAGTTACCATTACCGCGTGCAGAAATTTTTATGGTTCGGCGCCACCGCCAATTTCACGGAACTCCACAACCATTATTATGACCGTACAACCGATCAGAGAATACAGGATATGTCGATGCGGTTTGTCGCCTTCAACTTGTTGGCGGACATCAGATTCTCCTACCTCAATTTGCCGCGCATCACGCTATACTCTGAAATATCCGGAGGAATACAGCTTGGCCGGGAGACCATAAACCTGGCGAATGACGAATATGTGTCATCTCCCATAAACCAACCCAGGAAGACATTTGTTGGCAAATTCCCGACCTACCACCTCACGGCATTGGGCATCAAAGCGGGAGCCAAGGGATGGTTCGGCAATGTGGAGTTCGGCACTGGTTATAAAGGATTTGTCAACGCCGGCGTGGGATACGAGTTTTAGTGAGGTCAACCTCGACCGCGGCAGCATCCACTCCTGCCACGAGTTCACAAATCCTAGGGGACGTGAGTCGAACTGTTGTGTCAGACGAAGTGCTGTAATACAACAATTGTGCTACAAATAGCTGAAAAATGGGGGTTGGTGAAAAAAGGGAGTTGTTGTATAGCTCTTCCTGTGATTTTAACGCTTGACAAACTTCGCGTAACGCACCCCTTTATCTGTAACTATACGGAACAAATAGAGTCCCGAGGGGAGATCTGAAACGACCACATCATATTGTGTAGCGGTGCGAAGCAGGCGCCCCCCCATATCATAAACGGACACCTCTTGAAGGCAGGTCTCCTCACCCTCCAATTCAATGTAAACCGTATGGCTGCCGGGATTGGGATAAAGTTTCACGTCCATAGCCGGCTTCGTGTATGGAGACAACCCGACATTATAGGGGACGGCAAACTCATCGCGATGATAGGCGCCGAAAACAGCCCTGCTGGTGGGCCCGGCAAAATAGAGAACGGAGTCAATCTGCATATTGCTCCAAACATCCAAGGCAACCAAAAGATCGCCATTCGGTTGCGGCTGGATCAGGTGCGTGTATTGAACCCTGTCAACCTGGAGCGGTATAGTGTCAATAAAAGTGCCGTCAATGCCCCATACTCCGATAAAGATCTTGTCGCTGTTTTCATCCTTAACCCAACCAGCAAGAGAAAACACGCGGTTTCCATAGACAAATTTCTGTGCGTGTCCATACGCAGCCAATAGCATCCCTCTCCAACCGTTGTAGTAGCATGTGCCATAATTGATGAAAGCACCCGACTGGCTGTTGTAACGGACCGTCAAGGGGAAATAATAGTGCGCCAGACCCTCCTGGGCGCCACCACGGTCAAACAACACTCCGTCGCCTAACAAAAGGGTGTCCTGATTGGAATCCGAGGTGACTGAACCAAGCACATAGACGGAATTGTCGGCGACAGCGATGCCTCCATAAGACACGCTGGCTCCTTTAAAATGGGGTTGCTGCACCCATGCCACATCGCCCTGAGGGGTCAGCTTCACCAAAAAAGGATTGCCGCACGTCACCTCATCACCATTCGAACAATCGACCGAATGCAAACTATCCACAAACACTCTGGAAGGATATTGGGTAGGATGGCTACTGAGTTTGCCCGACAGATACAAATTGTCCTCCTCATCCGCAGCAAAACCTAATAATTCAAGTGTAAAAAAGGGTGCCCAGCCCTGCTCGGTAAGGGAATCCAAACTACCATAATGGGCAAGATAATAATCCCTCATCAGCATCATATTCTCCGTATCTCTGAAGAGCAGTTTGTGGGAAAGCAGTCGCCCGTCAGGGGAGAACTTGTAAAACGCAGTCGATTGGAAAGAGCATATATGGCCTGTAGTGCCCGGCAGGTAAAGATCATATGTGCGGGTGCTGTCGCCGCAATAGACCACTATAGTGAAAGGGTCTTCCTCATTACCGTTATATTGAAACGGGGAGATAATACAAATTTTCCCTTCCGAATCCCGATGCAAGAGCGATGGATTGATAAAAAGGTTATTCTTGCCACGTGTTTGCGTACCGGGGTACATTGTCCTGTTGTAACTTTCAATAAAAATCTTGTTCAGCACCTGACCGTCCAAGTCAAGCGTGACAATAAAATCGTAATGGCCAGAACAGAAAGGCGGTTTTCGCAAGCTGGCAGGCAACGTATGGACATCGTGACCAGTCACCATCGTATCTATGAACCAGCACCATGGACCATAACCCGAAGCGCCACCATAATCCATATAGCAATTACCCGCCACCAATATCTGGCCATCGCGCAACTCCATAGCCGCAGGATAGAGACGATTATAGCCATTTAGGCTGATAATGCGGTGCCAAACCTGATTTCCGAGAGTGTCGAACTTGGCTATCAGGAGATTATATGTGCCTAACGACACCACCTGGGAGCCCAGTTCTTCCGCCACATAACCTTCGGAGGGTGAATTTCCCCAACAGGCATCGCTCCCGAAAAAGCCGAAACAGTAGATATTGCCCTCGTCATCGGTCTCCATAGTGATAATCCTGTTTTTAAAGGTTGGGGAATTTCCGTCGTGACCCATATAGGAACGGAACCACTTCCAATATCCTGCAGTATCCTGCGCCACGGCAGTAATCATCAAGCCGACAAAACATATAACTGCATTTACGCGCAAGGCAAAAGAGAGGATTTGCTTTCTTTTCATAATAATATGGCACTAAAGTGTAACATTTCGTATGGCAATGCATACATACCCATAACGAAAAACAAGGGGGCAACGTTGCAGTTGTCAGGAAAAAAAAAGGTTGTATCTTTGCCCGTTCCTTCAACGAAGGATGAATTATTACATAACCAACTGATTTACAATGCAAATATCCAAACTACGCAACATCGGAATCGCGGCACACATCGATGCCGGAAAGACTACCGTCTCAGAACGCATACTCTTTTTCACGGGCGTGAACCGCAAGGTAGGCGAGACCCACGACGGCCAGGCCACGATGGACTTTATGAAACAGGAGCAGGAGCGCGGCATCACCATCGCCTCCGCCGCCATCACCGCCAACTGGAACGGGCACCAGATCAACCTCATCGACACGCCGGGCCACGTGGACTTCACCATCGAGGTGGAGCGCTCGCTGCGCGTCATCGACGGAATGGTGGCCGTGTTCTGTGCCGTGGGCGGCGTGGAGCCCCAGAGCGAGACCGTCTGGAACCAGGCCGACAAGTACCGCGTGCCCCGCATCGCGTTCGTCAACAAGATGGACCGCACGGGCGCCGACTTCAACGAAGTGGTTGGCCAGATGAACAAGTATTTGGGCGCCAACGCGATGCCCATCCATCTGCCCATCGGGGCGGAGAACGAGTTCCAGGGTATGATTGACCTGGTGACGATGCAGGCCATCACCTTCACGGACAAAGAGCGCTTGGTGGGCGACATTCCCGCCGAACTGCTGCCTGCCGCACAGGAGGCGCGCCGTGCTATGATTGAGAAATTAGCCGACTTTGACGACGAAATCGCCGAACTCTATCTGGAGGATGCCGAAATCGGCGAGGAGATGCTCAAGAAGTCCATCCGCCAGTCCACCCTCAAGCTGATGGTCACGCCAGTGTTGTGCGGCGCCGCCTACAAGAACAAGGGCATCCAGCTGCTGTTGGACGCCATCGTGGACTATCTCCCCTCCCCCACCGACCTCGGGGCGGTGATTGCCCAGGATCCGCTTGACGAGGAACATACCATCCAGCGCAACCCCTCCAACAACGAGAAATTCTCGGCCTTGGCCTTTAAGCTCATCAACGACCCCTACGTGGGACAGCAGACTTTCATCCGCATCTTCAGCGGCAAGCTGATGAGCGGTATGAGCATACACAACACCAACAAAGGCAAAGACGAGCGCGTGGGGCGCATCTTCCGCATCAAGGCCAAGGAGCGTGAGGAGATCAGCGAGGCCGGCTGCGGCGAGATTGTCGCCTTGGTGGGAATGAAGCACACCCGCACGGGCGACACCCTGTGCGATGAAAGCCAGCCCATCCTCTTAGAGTCCATCAACGTGCCCCCCGCCGTCATCGAGATGAAGGTGGAGTTGGAGGACAAGAAGAGCCGAGACAAGTTGGGCGAGGCTTTGGCCAAGCTCTGCAACGAAGACCCATCCTTCCACGCCCATTTCGACGAGGAGACGGAGGAGACCATCATCGCCGGTATGGGCGAGTTGCATCTCGAGATCTTGGTGGAGCGTCTTCGCGACGAGTTCAAGGTGCCGGTCACGGTGGGCGAGCCGTCGGTGTCGTTCCGCGAGACCATCACCGCCGCAGTGGAGAACAACTACCGTCACGTCAAGCAGACGGGCGGCAAGGGCCAGTTTGCCCACACGGTCATCCGTTTCGAGCCGAACCCGGGCAAGGGCTTCGAGTTTGTGGACGTCACCAAGGGCGGCGTCATCCCCAAGGAGTTCATCCCCTCGGTGGAGAAGGGTCTGAGAAAGGCTATGGAGAAGAGTCCCGTGGCAGGCTATCCCGTGGTGGATGTGAAGTGCGTGCTGGTGGATGGCGGCTTCCACCCTGTGGATTCCAGCGATATGGCCTTCCAACTGTGCGCCGCGCAGTGTTTCAAGCAGGCCTTCAAGAAGGCGGGGCCCATCATTATGGAACCGGTGATGAAGATCGAGGTGAACACGCCCGACGACTACATCGGCAACGTGACCCGCGACATCACCAAGCGCCGCGGCCGCATCGAGAATATGCGCCGTTTCCGCAAGGGTTCGCAAAAGTTGGACGGTTTCTGTCCGCTGATGGAGATGTTCGGCTACGCCACCGCGCTTCGCAACGTCACCTCCGGCAGAGCCAACTATTCGATGGAGTTCTACCAGTATATGCCGATGCCCGCCGCCAAACAGGAAGAAGTGATTA
This sequence comes from uncultured Bacteroidales bacterium, assembly GCA_900315705.1. Taxonomy (GTDB): domain Bacteria; phylum Bacteroidota; class Bacteroidia; order Bacteroidales; family WCHB1-69; genus F23-D06. Next base: position 75,068 of record ONAB01000011.1, read on the forward strand.
AGGCGAGACTTTAGACTTTAGACTTTCCTTGAGCAGCCCCGTAGGGGCAAGAGCCCGGTAGCCCCGCACAAGGCGAAGCCGCAGTGTGGTGCCGTGACGAGGAGCCTCGCACATCGCACATCGTAAATCGTAAATCGTAAATCGTAAATCGCAATACAAAAAAAAAGACCGCCCGAAAGGACGGCCTTTTTTGTTTCATATCAATATTGGAATTACCTCTTCACGAAGTTCTTGGTCACGATGCCATCCTCGGTCATCACGCGCACGAAGTACATACCGTCGGACAAGCCGGAGATGCTGATTTGCAACGGATTCTCGGCCACAACAAGCGTATTGACCAACTGGCCATACACGTTGTACACCTCAACACCCGTGATCCGGATGCTGGCATCACTCACCGACACCACCACCTTGTCGGTGGCCGGGTTCGGGTAGAGCTTGACACTCTTCTCGAGATAGCTTTGGATACCCACTCCACCCGTGTGGAAGGAGACTGCATTTGACGGGTTGCTGGTCAAGCCGTTGGAGCAACGAGCCACCACAAAGGCTGCATATTCCGCGTCGGGAATCAAATCAGTAAGGGTGTAGGTTGTGGTATTGGCGATGACGGATTGCCAACCGCCCCCGGCCACAGCCTGGTAGCTGATTTCCCACTCGGTAGCCGTGTTAGGCTCCTGCTGCCAAGTCAACACCACGGAAGGCTCATTGGGATCCGCCGTGGCCGTCAGGTTGGTCGGAGCGGGACAGGTCTGCGTATCGTCGGGCAGCGTCTGGAAATAGACGTCAGCCGACCAGGCACTGGTCTCGTTCACATCGCAGACCGCCTGCACGTGCACCTGATAGTTGGTGTTGGGAGTGAGATTCTGCATCGTATAGGTGGGAGTGGTCACCACGGCAGACTGCCAGGTAGAAGATGAGACGGGCTTGTAGGCCACATTCCAGCTGGTCTCCGCGCCGCCAGGTGTCCAGGTGGCGACTGCCGAGTTCTGCGTAATGCCCGCAGCGGCCACGGCCAGATTGGTGGGCGCGTCACACACAGAAGGCGTAATAGTGTCCAGAGAGACCTCAAGGTCGTCGATATACCAGGAGGTGAGGTCGGAGGAACCATTCACACGGATATAGCGGAAGGCGATACGAGTGGTGCTGGGCAGGCTCAATCCGGCGAGATCGGAGAAGGATCTGGTGGTCTGCGTGTAGGACTGGTCATACATACTCTGAAGGGACACGAAGGTTGAGGTGTCGTAGGGATCGGTCATATAGCCCAACTCGAGCACGGCATTCTGCACGGTCCAATGGTTGTTGTAGGCCCAGAAGGTCACCTTCAGCGTGCTGATATCCTCCTGGAAGAGCGGCAAGGCAGTCACAATGTCGCCAAAAGCCACCTCCAGCGCGTGCGTGCCGGTGTGGGAAACGACAGCTGCAGGCTCGATATGCGGGTAGGTATAGCCATTGCGGGAGCCGGTGGAGGCAGAAATCCAGCAGGCAAGTTCACTATCATCGGTGCCTTCAAAGCCCGTGCTGTAAGGTGCAGCCGCCACAGAGATGGCGCCGCAAGCCGTATGGAAGGAGACAGGTCCCGTCCAGGCACTGTTGTCGCCAGGGCCACAGACAGAACGCACATACACATCGTACTGGGTGCTTGCGCTGAGATTCTGGATAGTGTAGCTCTGCGCCGTCAGAGAGGGCACGGTGGTACCGCTGCCCTGCACAAAGCCGTGGTAACCATATTCCAGTTCCCATTCCACAGCCGTGCCCACGGAAGTCCACGCCACATCGGCGCTGGTGGTGGTCACATTCGAGAAGGAGATGGTAGCGGGGGCAGGACAAGAGACCAACGTGGTGAAGGTCACCGTTTGGGTAGCATCAGGCACACTGTCGGTCACCGAGCAGTTGGTGATGACATACACCTGATACTCCGTGGAGCTGTTCAGACCCGTGATCGTGACAGGGTTCTGGCTGGTCACTTCCGTCTGCCAGCTGCCGCCGCCAGTCGTGGGAGCGTAAAACACCGTCCAAGAGCTGTGCGTGGGATCGTTATCCGTCCAGCTCACATCGGCCGAATAGCTAGTGAGGTTGGTCACCGTCACACTGGTCTTCACCGGGGAGGGACAGTTGGGGATGATTTCCACCGTGAAGTCGTCGAGGTTCCAACCGGAGGAGGAGCCGGAACCGGTGAAGAGGATGGCGATTCTGCCTGAGACAGCCTGCACGCCGTTGAAGTCGAACGGTCCCATAAAGTTACCATTGCCACCGGAGGCAGGGCCACGAGAGCCGGGAGTGCCGGCATTGCCCAGCACCTCGAAGGTGGCGGGATTGGTCACATCCGTAATTACACCGACAATAGCATTGGTGCCAGAACCGTAATGGGTAGCCCAGAAGGACATCCGCAGATCGTGGATGTCATTGGTGAATTCAGGCAGCACCAGCATATTGGTATCACCCTTGAACTCAATAGTGTTGCCGCCAGAGTGAGCAGCTTCACCATAATTTCTATAAACCATCGGGAAGACATTGCCGCTGTTGGTATAGGTGCGCGGAGTTTCCCAGCAAATCAGCGTGGAACCAGTGTAGTTCTCGAAGTTCTCAGTCCAAGGATTGCCCATAGAAATCGTCATCGCGCCGCAAGCGGTGGTGAAAGTGGCTTCCGTCCAGAAGCTGTACTCACCCGAGCCGCAATCGGAACGCATACGCACTTTGTAGGTCGTGTTGGGGTTCAGTCCGGTAAGCATCTCCGACAGGGAATAGACAGTGCCGAGGCTCACCCAGTTGGTGTCGGAGAGAGGTCTGTATTCGAGTTCCCAAGCCGATTCGGTATAACCGGCCACCCAGTTCACCGTTGCACCGTCGTTGGTGATGGCGGAAATGGCAATGGAAGGAGCCACACAAGGTGAGAGCGTATCGCACGGAGAACCGAAAATGACATTGTTGCGGGATGTGGAGGTCGAGCCCGAGGTGGGCATCGAGGTGGTGCTGTAGAGCGTAGTGCTACTATAAGCATAGCGAGTAGCCGTGAACGGGGCCGTATGCGTGCGCCAAGTGTTTCCACTGACAGAGTTGCCGGTTGTGTCCACTATAATCAACAGCAGATTGTCGGAACCATTGTAGAGGAACGGGGTGGAGAACTGGAAGGTGTTCAAACCGGTGTTGAGCGATTGAGTGCCACTATAGACCAGCTGGGCGTTCGAAGCATTTATCCAGCTGGAGCTGCTGGTGGCCGACGTATGCATCATATAAATCAGGAAAGTACGGTCAGACGTATGAGCGTTCATATCAAGAGTCAGCGCCTCAATGCTTCTGGGCGTGCCCAATTCGGAGGCGAGGAACAACTGCTGGGAATAGGCATACTTGTAGTAGCCGTAAGAGGGAATGTAGCTGCTGGTGGAGGTGCCGTTGCCCACAACCATATCGCCGCCCACCAGACACTCGGTGCGGAAGGTCGCCACCGTCCAATCGCTGCTTTCGGAGTTGTCGCAATTCGTCATCACGCGGACATCATATTGGGTAGTCTGGTCCAAGCCGCCCAGGAGGTAGGAGGTTCCGGTAACGTTGCCCACCGACATCCAGTTGTTCATTCCAGCCTCGGAGTATTCCAGCGTATAGCTGTCGGCGGTGCCGAAATGGCCCGCGCCCCAGGTAATCATAGCGGAAGAGCCGGTGACGTCGGAAACGGTCAGATTAGACACAGGGGAGCACAAAGGCATATAGTCGATGACCACGTCATCCACATAATAGCCGCTACTGGGAGCGTTGGAGACACGGAAGGCGATGAATTTGCCCGTACCCTGATAGTTGGCGAAGCCCACGAATTGCTCTGCGTAAGCATAGTTGGCCATCGCTGACAGGTCAATGGTGTCAACGGGGACAAATGTAGTGCCATCAGAGGGGTTGGTCATCACACCCACCTCCAGCAAACCGGCAGTGCCGCTCTTGCAAGCCCAGAAGTTCACCATCAACTGACTGAGGTCAAGGGTCTGGTCCAATTCGGGAGCAATGGCAATGTTGTAGCAGCTGGGAGTCCAGTGGAAATCCAGATAGTGAGAACCGCTGTGGGAATAGGAGGTGCTGTTCGGGATATAGACATTGTGGCTGTGGTCGGAGGCGAAACGGTTCCAGCAGATGATATAATCGCGCTGGTTCGACTGGTTGTCCACGCCCGTGTCATAGATGCCCGTCTCAAAATCCTCGGAGTAGGGCAAGTTCACAATCGCGCCGCAGGAAGTGCGGAAGTTGGTGCTGATGGTGGTGCTGTAGAAGTTGCCGCCACAGTCGGAAAGCACATAGATGTCGTATTCCGTGTTCGGGGTCAGACCGGAAATGGTAAGCGTGGTGTCCGTAACGGTTTGGGTGGTGCCGTTGCCGGGAACGAAACCGGCGGGACCGTATTCCACCACCCAGGAGGTGGCGTAAGCGGGCTCGGTCCAGTGCACCGTCACCGTCTCAGAGGAGACATTGTCCACGACAAGATCGACGGGATGCTGACATACGGGAATGTAATCCAGCACCAGGTCATCCACACGGATGGCATTGTTGCTGGTACCATTGGTCACCCGGAAGGCGATGTATTGGCCGCTGCCCGTGTAGTTTTCCAGAGAACGCTCAATCAAAGCCCAGTCGCCCGTAGGAATGGTGTCCACCACTTCAAAAGTGGTAAGGTCGTTCTTGTCGCTCATCACACCCAGTTCCACAATGGCGGTGGAAGAGGCTTCGGTCTTGCGCACCCAGAAGGAAATTTGCAGTTGGTTCAAGCTGATGGACGGATCCACCTGCGGCATAATGGCCAGCGAGGTAACACCAGGTCCGTCATAGAAGCGGAGCGCGTTGGGGGTGGAGTGCGCCGCCGAGGTGTTGTACACATAAACCGGCTTGGAAGGATCGGAAGTGTAGCGGTCCCAGCAATAGACGTATGCATCCGTTCCGGAACCGTAAGTGTCGGTGTCGAAATTCTGCGTGTAGGGAATATGGGTGATATTCTCGCATTCCGTGCGGAATGTGAAGACTTGAGACCAATCACTGTAGTCGTTGGTGCCACAGACCGCACGTACTCGCACTTGGTATTGGGTGTTAGCGTTCAGGCCAGCCAGCAGATGGGAGGTGCCGGAGGAGGCGCTCATCGTGGTCCACACGCTGTCGGCAAGTTCCTTGTACTCCACCTCGCAGCCCTGTGCATTGTTGGGGTTCACCCAATGAATCTCGGCAGAGTAGGCATCCGAATAGCCCAATGACAAAGTGTTCGGGGTGATACAGGAGACGTTGTCGCAAGCCGTCAGACGGATGTTGTTCACCTGGGTGTGCAGTGTGCCCGTAGTGGGCATATTGGTGATGCTCCAGTGGGTGTTTGCATCATTGTCGTACACGCACTGCGAACGGTTTACATTGGTATTCTGCGTGTAGAACTTCGCATTGGAGTTGTTGTAGCTGCTGCCCGTTATATCGTTCACAATCAGCAACAGGTTGTCATAACCATTATAATAGAAATTGGTATCGAAAGCGATATCGACCCAGCGGTCTTGACCATTGTAGTTGAACGACACCGGACCAGAATAGACGTGCACGTAGCTGTCGAGAGGTGTAGCCCACACATTCTGCGTGAACACGGAGTCAGCGGTGTGCGCCATATAGATATCCAGTGTACGGGTAATGACCGTGGAGATGTTGTATTGGAAGGACATTCCGCTGAAATTGGCGGAAGTGTTGTTGAAATCACTGGGCAGGTAAATCTGCTCCGTGAAAGAGTTGAGGTAATGGTTCGACATCGGGAAGTGGTTGCCTTCAGTCGAGTATGTGGAGGAGGGATAGCTGTTGTTGGACACCTCTATCGGGGCGATACACGGGGTGTTGAAGTTGACAGTCACCGCAGTGCCGAGGTCGCCGCCGCCGCAATCGGGCTGCACCGAGACGGTATAAGAGGTTTGCTCGTCCAAGCCCATCAGGACATAAGAGGTCTCGGTGGTGGAGAAAGTGCTTGTGGTCTGCGTGCCGTTGTCGGTCAGCAGAATGTTATAGGCAGTGGCCGTTCCCACCACATTGGGATCCCAGCTCAGCGAGGCATTCGTGCCATAGATGTCGCTGACCTGAAGGTTCATCACCGGAGAGCAGGTGGGGGCAACATCAATCACCACATCGTCGAGATAGCAGCTGCCGGAAGAGGAGCCCGACCAGCGGAAGGCGATGTGCTTGCCAGTGCCGCCATAGTAGCCCAGATAGACTGTATGCGGCTGCATCACACCCGTGGCCGTGTTGGCGACAGTGGCCAGCGTGGTGAAGGTGGAGGCGTCGGCAGGATTGGTCATCACACCGATTTGCAGTTGGTTGTTCAACGTGCTGAATTGGGCGTTGAAACTCACCTGCAGGTCGCCGATCTGATAGGGAAGATTGTCCATCAGGGCCGGCAGGGCCGCCATCGTATAGGTGCTGGAGGTCGTGTAGAAATAGAGACGGCTGGAGGATATGGAGGGATAGGAACTGCTGTAGGTGGAGTTCTTATACCAGCACTCGGAGAAGCCGTTGGAGAAGTCTTCCGCGAAGGGCAACGAGAAGATACCGCAGCTGTCGGCGTAGGTCACCACAATGCTATGGGTCTGGTTCAGCGCGATGAACGTGTAGGAGGGGACAACCCCATACGAGGCGCCGTCAATCTCCACATCGGTGACGTGGTAACGGGCGGAGTTGCTGAAAGTATAGGTCAGGTCATTGCCTGCCGTAGCTGCATAGACGCCATTGGTACCCCACGGGGAGACAAGACTCGACAGGGAAATCGGAGACCCGTCGGTCAGTTTCTGGGTAACGGTAACATTATAGAGGTTGTCGAAATAGACGCGCACATCGGCCAGGGTTCCCTGGGGATCGATGGTGTAGGTAACGACAGAGCCGTCGGTGGGGTCATCTTCGCGCAGCACCACGCCATCCTGCTCGATGCGGGCGATATGCCAGTTCGCGTCGGGGGTGATGGTGAGCGTCACGGTCTGCGTGCTGCCGCACGGGACAGTGGAGGAGCCCGGCGTCACGGTGCCGTGCACCTGGCCGTCGGAGGAGGGCATCGCCGTGGCGGTAATCACCGCCTGCGGGAAGACCGTGACAGTGGAGGTCTGCACCTGCGTGCTGCCGTTGGCGCTGGTGCCCGTCATCGTATAGGTAGTCGTGGTGGTGGGCGACACCGTGATGCTCTCGGTGGTGGCACCCGTGCTCCACAGATAGGAGCTGTAGCCGAAAGCCGTCAGCGTGACAGACTCGCCCAGGCAGATGTCAGCAGCAACAGGGTCCACACCGGCCATAAACGACATTATGGGATAGCCGTCGTTGACGCCATTGTCCATTTTGAAGGCGCTGCCCAAAAGGGTAATCATATTGGAAGAGCGCATCTCGGTCTGCGTGACTGCAATACCGTCGGAGGAGGCAGAGCTTTGGGTAGTGGAGCTCAGCACATTGGTGTAGGAGTAGCAGTTGGTGAAATTGCCGCCGTGGCCGGCCATACCGCCGAAGTTGGTGCCATAAGAGTAGAGTGTGCCAGCAAAATAGCAGTTGGTAAAATAGCCGCGTTCGGCATTGCCCGACATACCGGCAGGATAGTAACCACGAACATAGCCCGTGGAGCCCAAGTTCTGGAAATAGATGGAGCCGCTGCTCGGATAGGTGGCGCCGCAGATGGCACCGATGTTGTTGCTGCCGGAGGAGTTGACACCCTCAATGCGGACGTTGACCACCAGACAGTTGCGAATATAGACACTGCCGCTGCCGCGCACATAACCCGTGATGCAGCCCATCATACCGCGCGACTTCAGGACCGGGTTGATCAGCACCAGCGAGTCGATGGTACAGGGAGACTCCAGCGCGCAGAAAAGGCCGGCGTGGAAGGTGTTCCCCTTGTCGCAGTAAAGGTTGTAGATGCTATGGCCGTGGCCATTGAAGTTGCCCTTGAAGGGGTTGCCGGTGCTCGGTGATTCCGATGTCGGGGATCCACCGCCGATGGGGATCCAGTTGTTGGTGGAGTCGCCCGTGCTGTTGAGCCAGATGTCGGCCGTCAGGTTCAGCGTCACACCGTTGAAATTGGTCGTGCCGTTGTTCACCAGCTGGGCCACACCCGCCAATTGCTCCGGCGTGGAAATGTCAAAAGCTGTCTGGGATGCATCGTACCAGGAGACATCGGACGTGCCGTTCCAAACCGTTTGTGCTTGCAGTGATGTTCCAAAGCCCATCAAAAGGGCAAAGACGACCAATGCAAGAATGTAAAATCTTTTCATAAGCATATTTTTATGTTATTAAATGAATAAATTATATCAGTAATAATAAGACGAAAAAAGATCTATAAATAACTACATTATTTCGGTTATAATTTTTTTATACAAGGGCCGCAAAGAAACAATTTTTTCCACATTGCCTCGTTATCCTGAGTATTGCAAAAATGTTCCAATACAACGATTATGGTCAAGGAGATAAAAGAAATCACTCTGAAAAGTATGGGCCAGATGGCCGGCAAAGAGCACGGGGAATACCTCGACAATCAGTTCCTGATGGTGATGAGTGCCATCCAATTCGGCAAGAATTTTATGCGGGACGGCCAGCCCTACCGAGTTGAGGACGGGAGAGTGATACGGGTGGTTTCGGGCCACGCCAAGATCTTCATCAATATGAAGCCCTATCCTGTTTCAAGAGGAACGATGTTGGTGTTCCCGGCAGGTTCCATTATGGTAATTGAGGAGAAGGATGAGAAGTTCGACTTCCAGATTTTCTCATTCCGCGACCTGCCCGACGATATCACGTTCAAGGAGTGCACCATTTTTCGCCTTTCCGAGGATGATTGGAGTCTTATGGACGAATATTACCAGCTGTTACGGCATACGGTCAAGCGCCTGCCGTTCTCTATGAAATCAATTCGGGCCCTGCAGACCGCGCTGATGGGTGAGCTTCGAAGCATTCTCAAAAAGGAAGAGGAAGACGAGTCTCAGCAGGCCCTTGGGCGGAAGGAGGCTGTCTTCCACCAGTTTGCAGCGTTGGTCAACCAGTATGCGGACAAGGAGCACAGCATCGTATTCTACGCAGACCAGCTGTGCCTGACTCCAAACCATCTAGGCGCCACCATCCGGGAAGTCAGCGGAATGACCGTGTTGGACTGGATACACCGCCGCATCATCCAACAAGCCAAACTGCTCCTGATGTACAGTGATTTGCCTGTCGGGGAAGTCTCCGAACAGTTGAATTTCTCCTCCCCCTCCTCTTTCTGCAAGTTTTTCAAAAAGAAAACCGGCATTACGCCCCTGCAATACCGCGAAGAGCGTGAAATGCGATGATGTTGGCTATTGGCCATTAGCAATTAGCTATTGGCTAAAGGCTAAGGGCTAAGGGCCAACGGCTAATGGCTAACAGCTAACCGACTTATCAAAAGTTATTAACAGCAGACATTTCACAACTTTGATTTTTGTACTTTTACCGCCCTTATTTGAAAATTAATCTTATTCACTAAAATACTTAAAAAATGAGACAATTTTACCTTTTCGCGACAGCACTTCTGGCGTTTGCATTGAGTTTTCTGATGCCGGCGCAAGTGCAAGCACAGAACGTTTGGGACGGTTCCATCGACCTCACCTGGTACGATGCCGACCAAAATTCCTTTGACATCTCCACGCCCGGGCAACTGGCCGGCGTGGCCCAACTGGTCAACGGCGGCATCGCGTCTTTCAGCGGCAAGACCCTGAATCTGACCGATGACATCTGGTTGAACTACACGGGCGACTCCACCAACAACTGGGTACCCATTGGCGGTGGTGCCACCCCCACGGGCGAGTCCACCTCCTCGGGCTACAGCTTCAAAGGAACCTTCAACGGCCACGGCCACACCATCTACAACCTTTATTGCGACAAGACCAACTATTTCCACGCCGGTCTGTTCGGATGTATTGAAACCCCCTGTACCATTGACTCCTTAGTGATGATTAATCCCATCCTGAAATCCTGCGGTATGATGGGCAGCATTACCGGTTTCGTCCGGGGCAGCGGCAATGTTTACATCCGCTACTGTCTGGTCGTCAATGCGACTATCGTAGGCACTCCCGCAGGCGCTTCCGGCTCCCCCTCGGCCGAACACAACAATATCGGCGGTATTATCGGAGCCTGCTACCCCATCAGTTCCAGTTACACCATTAACATTCAAAACTGCGGCGTCACGGGCCAGATGAGTGGCCGCTACATCGGTGGCATAGCTGGTAACGCCGAGCGTTCCAACATCACCAACTGCTACTTTGCTGGTGATATGACCCCTCTGAACGGCAATTTCGGCGGTATGACCTCCCACGGTGGCAACCGCACCAACTGTTACTCCTACGTCAACCAACTGAACAGCCAGTCACAATCCTCCGCATCCTCCCACGGCACATCCGTCACCCAATCCTATATGCAGTCCGACTCCATTATCGCAGACTTGGGCTCTGCCTTCAAGATGGACAACGGCATCAACAACGGCTACCCGGTGCTGTCCTTTATGGCGGGTGTGGATCCCACTGAGATCAGCATCTGTTCCGGCGAATACGCCACCCTCACCGCTTTCGGCTATGATTCATACGTGTGGAGCAACGGGGCCACCACGGCCACCATCACCGTGAATCCCACCACCACCACCGTCTATACGGTGACGGGTACCGCCCTTTCCGGTGCCACTGGCATACACTCCTCCACCGTCACAGTCTTCCCGCAGGCCACGATCACGGCCACGGCAATGCCTTCTCCCGACGGACAGACGCACGGCACCGTGACCCCGTCACCCGCCGCCGTGCCCTGCGGCAGCTCGCAAACGGTCACCCTGACCATCACCCCCGACGCCAACTGGCATATCGCCCAGATCACCCTCAACGGCACCGTGGTTCGCGGCGAGGACCCGACCGACGGTTCGGTGGTTACCTACGTGATTGACCCGCAGGGAACAATGGCCGATGTCAGGGTGTTCTTCTCCAACATTTACCATATCACCGCCTCCACGATTCTCGACGACGGCACTCCGCTCAACGTCAGCGGACTGGTATCCCCGTGGGGCTCCAACGGTGTGTATAACGCCACCCAAGGTGCCGATGTGGCCTACACCTTCAACGAGACGGCTCGTTACCATCTGATGGACGTGGAGATTGACAACGCCTCCCAGGGCATCGTCAACAGTTACACCTTCAACAATGTTCAAGAGTCTCACACCATCGTGGTGACATACGGCGACTGCGCTCCCGTGACCAACCTGACCGTATCGCAAGTGTCGGGCACCTCCGCCTTGATTTCCTGGGCTGACGGCTCCGCCGGTGCCGCACAGGACTATGTTCTGGAATGGCGTGACACCACAATGGGCAACAGCTGGATTGCCGAGCCCACCATCACGGGCACCAGCTACCTGTTAGGCGGCCTCTCCCCGCTCACCAACTATGAGGTGCGCGTGAAGAGCAACTGCAGCAACGGCCTCGAGGGCGGCTGGGTGAACAAGAGCTTCAGCACCCCCTGCCTCGTGGGTGGCGACATCCAGATTGGCGAGGGCACCAGCACCACATACTATTTGCCTTCTTACAGTTATTATAAATACTCTTTAACGGAGCAAATCTTCACCGCTGCCGAATTGGGTGGAGCCAACACATTCCACTCCATCTCATTCCAGGTATCCAGTGTGGGAGCCGCCAACCGAACCTGGGACATCTATCTGATGCCCACCACGGAACCTTCCCTGTCCTCTTTTATAAACGTGGATGCCACAGCACAGAAAGTCTTCAGCGGAGCTGTCAATATCACCCAAGGTTGGTTCACCATCAATTTCGACAGCAACTATGTGTATGACGGCAGCACCAACCTGATGCTCATCGTGGACGACAACACTGGCGACTATGTCAGTAGCAACTATTACTATTATACGAACAACCCCAACGGAAACTCGGTGCGTGTGTACAGCGACGGCACCAACTACGACCCGACGAATGCCACCAGTTATACCGCCACCACCCACAACTACCGCAACAATGTCATCTTCGGCGGTATGTGCGACAGCACCACCACCTGTGTGGCCCCGAATATGATGGTCGCCGGCGTCACCGAGAGCTCGGTCGATGTCTCCTGGGTCCCCGGCTACAGCGAGACCAGCTGGAACCTAGAATACAAGGAAGCCTCCGATTCCATCTGGAACACCATTTCCGGACTTACCGGCAACAGCTACACCATCACGGGACTGAACGCCAACACGGTGTATGACATCCGTCTGCAAGCCTTCTGCGGCAGCGATTGGAGAATGGTGCAAGCCCGCACGGATTGCGGTGCCATCACCATCCCGTACAGCGAAGACTTCGAGGACGGCATCATTTCCACCAGTCAAGACGGCTACATCCTGTGCTGGAGCCGTTTGGCCAACAGCACCTCCCACTGGGCCTACGTGGCAAGCGGTTCCAACGCCCACGGTGGCACCCGTTATATGGACTTCCACTACACTCCCGACTGCTACACAATGGCCATCACCCCGACGATTGACAACAGCTATCCTGTAAGCTCCCTGATGGCAGAATTCTATGCCCGCCACAACGGTGCTTCCGGCATTATGGAAGTGGGTGTCATCAGCGACATCAACGACGGCACCACTTTCGAAGTTGTTGACACGCTGGAGTTCACCGCCACCAGCACATACGAGCATTTCATCGTCTCTTTCGAAAACTACACCGGCAGCGGCCAGAACATCGCTTTCCGCGCCTCCAATGGCGTCAGTGTCAGCTTTATGATGGACGACCTCATCATCACGGAAATCCCGACCTGTATGCATCCCAACAACCTGGTCTCCACCGGCACAGGCAGCGATAATATCACAGTCAACTGGACCGAGATGGGCGATGCCACCTCCTGGATCTTGGAATACGGTCCCTCCGGCTTCACGCCCGGCCAGGGCACCGGCACCACCGAAACGGCCACCGCACATCCCTACACCATCCAGAACCTCACCAGCGGCGTCAGCTACGACATTTATGTGCAATCAGACTGCGGCTCTATGACCAGCGACCTTGTCGGACCCGTCACGGTAGTGACCGGCCAGTATATTATGAATAATGCCGTTGACACGCTGACCACTTGCGGTGCTGTCATTTACGACAACGGCGGCCCCAACGGTGACTACAGCACATACAGCAACAACATTCTGGTGCTCTATCCTGAGACTCCGGGGTCTATGATGATGCTGCAGGGCACCTGCAATGTGGAGAACAGCTACGACCATCTCTACATTTACGACGGTGTAGGCACCGGCGGCACCCAGTTGGGTTCCTTCGGCAACAGCAACGACCAGAACGTTTCCGTGCTTTCCACCACCGGTCCACTCACCATTGTATTCACCTCCGACGGCTCAGTGCAGAAGTGGGGCTTCCAGCTGTTCGCCTCCTGCCAGACCTGTTTCCCGCCGAGCGGCATTATGGCCTCCAATATCACCACCAACTCCGCCGACCTCTCCTGGAGCGGTATTTCCAACGAATACATCGTGGTGGTTATGGGTCCTGACACCAACGAATATGTGGTGTATGACACCACCACCACTCTGGCCAACCTGGCCAGCAGTTCCAGCTACAGGGTCAAGATCTATTCCGTTTGCGGTTCCGACACCTCTTTGGCATCATCCACCTACAGCTTTATGACCTCCTGCGGTGCCATCAACATCACTGAGTCCACTCCTTGGACGGAGAATTTCGATGGTTACAGCGGCAACGACGCCCAACCCTTCATCTGCTGGAGCACGCCCGTCACCTACTCGGCCAGCAACGGCACAGCGCCTTTCGTCTATTGCGGATACGCTCCTTCCTGTCACTCGGGTGCTAATTCTGCTGAATTCAAAGGTAATATAAACATATTGGTCTTACCTGAATTCACCAACGACATTCACGACCTGCGTCTCTCCTTCTGGGCCACGGCTTGCAACTCCAACGGCGGCCATACGGACAACGGCACCTTGGAAGTGGGGGTAATGACCAACCCTGCTGACACCAGCACCTTCGAATTTGTGGCTTTCACCACCAGACCTTCCGACAGAAACGGAGTGGGCAACTATCTGGGACCGTTCGACTTCAACGGTGTGACGGCCACCAGCGGACGCATCGCCCTGCGTTACACCAGCACGGCCGCTGCCGAGTCCTGGAACCTTGACGACTTCACCGTGCAAATCGCCCCGAACTGTCCGTCACCGGTCAAGAACAGTGTTACGGTCACTCCGGGCACATACGACGCCACCGTGGCTTGGACCGACACAGATCCCACGCACACCTCCTGGACGGTTTACTACAAAGAGAGCACCGACAGCGTCTGGCTCTCTGACGTTGCCAGCACCAACCCGACGCAGATTTACGGTCTCAGCGCCGAGACCTCTTACGATGTGTATGTGGTCACCAACTGCGCAATAGGCGATCTTGTGCCTGACGCCACCTTCACAACCTCTTTCACTACCCTGCCGTCTTGTCCGGCTCCTACCGGCCTGAACGTCACGACGGCCACTCCGACCAGCGTAACGCTTGCCTGGACGGAACCTGGCACAGCCAACGAGTGGGAGATTGAGTATGGTCCCTCCAACTTCACCCACGGCAACGGCACCACTGTGATTGCCAACACCAACCCGTTTGATGTGACGGGCCTCACCGCTGGCAACACCTATAAGTTCTATGTGCGCGGCATTTGCAGCGTTGGCGACACCAGTGCCTACAGTTCCAGCACCACCTATATGGTACCGCTCTGCGACGCCATCGACCAGTGCAACTATGTGTTCAATCTCACCGACAGCTGGGGCGACGGTTGGAACGGTAATGCCATCAACATCTATTCTAATGGCGTACAAGTGGCGACTGCAACCATCTCCACAGGCAATTCAGCTACCGTCACTGTACCCTTGTGCGACAACTCGGCATTGAGCTTGAGTTGGAACACGGGATCTTACCCTTCTGAAACCTCCTTCACGGTGGAAGACCCATTTGGCAATGTGATTTACACCTGCACGGACGGCAGCACGATCTCCGGCACGTTCTTCAACGACACGGTGAGTTGCACACCGCCCTCTTGCCCGAAACCGCAGAACCTGACCGCCACGACAAGCACCACCACCAGCGTGACGCTCTCCTGGATGGAGATGGGCTCCGCCACGGGATGGGAAATTGAATACGGCACTCCCGGATTCACCCACGGCAGCGGCACCACGGAGCAGGCCACCACGAATCCGTTCACGGTGACCGGTCTCACCAGCGGCACCGAATACCAGTTCTATGTGCGCGCTGTATGCTCCCCCACCGATATGTCTGACTGGTCTAATCCCACGATAGCCGCTACGCTCTGTGATGCGATTACGGTCACCAGCACCACCCCCTACACGGAGAACTTTGACAATGTCACCGGCAGTCTGCCCACTTGCTGGACCAACATCAACGATGCCGGCAGCACCAACTGGACAGTGACCAGTTCCTTCAACGGCGGTGTCTCTTCTGCCCATTCCGGCAGCAAGGTGATGCAATTCTACCAAGGCGGCAGAAATGATGTGAGCTCGCTTGAGTCGCCCGTCTTCGACCTCTCCGGTCTTACCAACCCGACGCTGACCTACTGGTTCACCAACCAAGCGTGGAGCAGCGACCAGGATGAGTTGGAGGTGTACTACAGAACCTCTCCGACCGACACGTGGACGACACTCGCCACCCACAACACCAGCGTCTCCTCCTGGACCCTTGACTCCCTGAGTCTGCCGAGTCCGAGCGCCACCTATCAGATCAAGTTCAAGGCCACCTCTAACTATGGTTACGGCATCAACCTTGATGACATCACCATCTCGGATGGCAACGGTTCCCCGTCCATCGTGACGCCGACCGTTACCACCCAGGCTGCCGACAACATTGGCCAGACCTCAGCCACGCTGCACGGCACGGTAACGGCAGGCACGGAGACCATCACGGCCCAGGGCTTCCAGTGGAAGAACACCATCGGCGGCAGTTACACCAGCGTGAACGCCACGGGTACCACGATGAGCTACAACCTCACGGGCCTGACGGCGAACACGAACTACACCTTCCGCGCATTCGCCACCACGGCCAGCGGCACCGTTTACGGCAACGAGATGACCTTCAACACGCTTAACCAGCAGGGCGAGACCTGCGAGGCTCCGACCAACGTGGCCGCCACCAACATCGGACAAACCACCGCCGACATCTCCTGGACTCAGCCTGGAAACAGTGCCTCCTCCTGGGATATCCAGTACAAGGAGAACGGCGCCTCCGGCTGGAACACAGTGGCTACATCCAGCAATCCTCACACGCTGACCGGCCTCACCCCGGAGACCACCTATCTCCTGCAGGTGATTGCACACTGCTCGAACGGTCAGAACAGTGAACCCTCCACCCTCATCACCTTCACTACCCTTCCTGACGGCATCAACAATTACACCCTGGACAACACCGTGACCGTGTTCCCGAACCCGACCACCGGCATCATTCTAATTAAGAATGAAGAATTAAGAATTAAGAATGTGGAAGTGTATGATGCTTACGGCAAGCTTCTGAATGCGATGAGTGTGAATGATCACACCGCCACCCTCAACCTGAACGGCTACGCCAAGGGCACCTACTTCGTGCGCGTGACAACCGACAAGGGCGTCGTGACAAAACGGGTGGTGAAGAACTAAGACGGAAGACGTTAGACGGAAGACGTTAGACGGAAGACGATTTACGATTTACAAAATAAAGTCTCAAGTCTCACGTCTTCAGTCTTAAGTCTAACGTCTCTGATCCAATCGTAATCTAACACACAGTTAAAACTCAATCGTATAGGAATAACCGCCGCCCGAGGGCTTGGAGGGCTTTTGGGGTTTGGGGGAAGAGGTCACCGTGTAAGTGATGGTATTGGGCGGGGGCGTCGGGGCAAGATGGAAGTTGATGTTGACCTTGCAGTTGACCTTCAGGCGCACGCCACGGTTGCGGGCAGGGTCGTACTGGAGGAGCTGCACCAACCGCAGGGCCTCCTCGTCGCAGGAGGGCGAGAGGCTCTTGACCACCACCGGATTCTCCACAAAGCCGTCGTCATTCACCTGGTAGCTGACCGAGACGGTGCCCTCAAGGCGTTGTTCCATCGCATCTTGTGGATACTGCAGGTGGGCGACCAGAAAATCGCGCAAGGCCTTGGCCCCGCCGGGATACTGGGGCTTCTCCAAAAAACGTTTGCTCTTTTTCTTCTTTTCTTCCATAAAACGCCTTTAATGACTCATTTTTAAAACGCCGCAAAAGTATGAAAAAAAATATTGAAACGAATAATTATGTGTTTTTCCTCTGTTATTCGCCAAGACGGGGCACGTCCCGTCTCTACGCAAGGCAATAACATCGTGTCATCATATATTCAAAATTTATGTACATTTGCAAACTGTAAAACATACAGACTATGTCCATCAAAACCATACACGAATTTGACGACCTGTCGGGACTCATCCGCCAATTGGGGTTTCTGCCGCTGCTCGACAGCCCTATAGCAGGCTTCTCCGCCGAGGAGATGGCGGCGGAAGAGTGCCGTTACCATCACTACCGTGACGGCAGCTGGAGCTGGCCGCTGTGGGACTGGAAAGGTCCTGCCATCCAGAACACGCCCTGCGTGTATGGCAAGTTTTTCGGCGGGAAGGCAGGGTTTGTCAGTATGGAGTGGTGGCCCGACCTGATGAACTACCGTCAGGGCAAGCACCCCTATCCGGCAGAGAACAGTGTGGAACGCGCGATTCTGGACATTTTGCAGCTGAACGGCGCGATGATCACGCGCGAGCTGCGCAGCGCCTGCGGCTTCACCGGCGGCAAGATGCGCAGCCGCTTCGACCACTACATCACCCGCCTCCAGATGGAGTGCCGCATTGTGACAGAAGACTTTGTCTATCCCAAAGACAAGCACGGCGAACGCTACGGCTTCGGATGGGCCCTGCTCAACACCCCGGAGAACACGGTGGGGCGGCCCGCCTGCCACTGCGAGCGCACCCCGGAGGAGTCCTTCCAAAGGATGCTGCAACATCTTCACCAGCAACTTCCGCAAGCCCACGAAAAGGCCCTCCGCAAACTGATTGAATAATAACCTTTGTGCCTCATTCCGATATGGATTCAGTGATCAAAAAAGTCTTTCTTCTGGGCATCTGCCTTTGGATGATGACCGCGCAAGCACAATGGCTCACTTCGTCCAATCTGCCCATCGTCATCATCACCACGGACCTCATACCGGGCACCAACGAGCACTACTCTATTCCTGACGAGCCCAAGGTGCCCGCCACAATGAAGATATTGTATGTGGACGACACCACCCGCAACTACCTGTCGAACCAGGACGACACCGCCTTCCTGAACTATGTGGGCCGCATCGGCATCGAGCTGCGGGGGTCCACCTCCCAGGGGCACAACAAGAAGCCCTACGGCTTTGAGACGCGAATGGACGATGACGTGACCAACCGGAACGTCTCCCTCCTCGGGATGCCGGCCGAGAACGACTGGATTCTGAACCCTATGAACGACGACCCCTCCTTCCTGCGCGACTGTCTCTCCTACAACCTCTACAGCGCCTTGGGGCACTACGCACCGCGCACCCGCTACTGCGAGGTCATCGTCAACGGCAACTACCGCGGACTCTATTTTCTGACGGAGAAAATCAAGATTGACAAAAATCGCGTGGACATTGTGGCGATGGACAGCACCGACACCGGCCTGCCCGAGGTCAGCGGAGGCTACATCGTGAAGGCCGACAAGCTCACCGGCGGTGACGTGGCCGCCTGGTCCACCCCCGCCCACGACTTCTGGGAGGATGTCTATTACATCTATCACGACCCTAAACCGGAGGCCATCACCCCTGAGCAGGGCCATTACATCGAGCAGTACTTCAACTCGGTTTTTGCGGCCGTTGACCATCAGGACGAGAATGTCAGCACCGGGTTTCCCGCGCTCATCGACATCCCCTCCTTCATCGACTTTATGATTATCGGGGAGTTCTCCTCCAACGTGGATATCTACCAGAAGAGCACCTTCTTCCACAAAGACCGCGGCGGCAAATTGCGCGCCGGGCCGGCGTGGGACTTCAACCTGTCATACGGCTACGACTTCGGTTCCGTGGGACGGTCGGGGTACAACGTGCTGCAATTCGACAACAGCGACAACACCGGCTCCGATTTCTGGCACCAGTTGTATGAAAACGACACCTACCGTTGCTACCTCTATGAGCGATGGAACAAAGTGAAAGGTGGGGGCGGCGCCCTGAATCTCAACCGAGTGTACGGCATCATCGACAGTCTGGTCGGCGTCATCCAGGAGGCCTTGCCCCGGGAGCGCTCGAGATGGAACCGCACCTACAACTACACCAACCACATCAACACGATGAAGAATTGGCTGACATACCGTCTCTACTGGCTTGACAACACCTTCAGCCAGGTGCAGAACTGCCCCGATATGACAACCCCGCCCTTGGTCATCTCCACCATCAACTACCATCCCCCGATACTGAACGGGCACACCTCCGACGACCTGGAGTTCATCGGCATCACTAATAACGGTGACGACACCCTGGACATTTCCGGCGTCTATTTCAGGGAACTGGGCGTCACGTACATATTCCCGGCGGGCTCCATCATTCTTCCGCATCAGGAGATCTTCCTCGCCTCCAATATGGATGCCTTCCTCGACTGTTTCCACATCAGCGCATACGGTCAATACTCCCGGCATCTGTCCAACAAATCCGAAGCGCTCGTCTTAGCCACCGCCTGGGGCTCCATCATCGACAAGGTCACCTACGCCGACACCCTCCCGTGGCCCACCACCGCCGATGGTTTTGGCGATTATCTTGTCCTACGGGACCTCAACTCCGACAACAACCGGGGCGAGAACTGGAGCACCGCCTCTCTGTTCGCGGGCATTGATGACCACAGGGCACTCCCGACCTTGACGGTGGCGCCCAACCCCACCACCGGGCAGGTCCGTGTACATCTGGACAGACCTATGCGCACCGTCACGGTGACGGACCTTTGTGGCCGGAGGCTCTTCAGCGGAGCGGCAGAGGGCTATGATTTCACATTGGACCTCTCCCCCTACCCTTCCGGCGTCTATTTCCTGCAGATAATCACCAACCGTCAGGAGCGCATTTCCGCCAAGGTGGTGAAACAATAGTACTCTATCTGTTTCCAATCGCTTTACACCAATAAAAGAATGCCTCCGTATTGGTTTTCTTTAGTCTATTAAGTTTGTTGTATTCCGAATTGGTAATTGACCAATCTTTCACTTGCATTGGGTCGGTGTACTTTTCTATTTTCTCCACGTTCGTTGAAATCAAAGTGGACAAATAGGCCGCTTTGGATGCTGATACTATTGCGTCCTCAATATTGTATAACTCTGAAAAAATAAAACCTTTCACCCGTTTTATACCGTTCTGTAGTTCTTCGAAGTTGCCTTTGCCCATAGCACCTCGAGTACTGATGCATAGCGAAGTCTGGAAAATATCTTCCAACACATCGGCAACAACCATTGTCTTGCCTCGGTATCCAATTTCTTTCTGCGCAATCCGCTCAAACGTTTTTTTGGCAATGTTCATATCGCTGCTTAGGTCGAACAAGCAGCCTACATCGTATAGCTGTTTGATGATTTCCATACTCATACTATTGCCATTCTTATAGTAGGGTATGCCAGTTGTATTGGGAGCAAAAGCTGTTAGTTTGTCACCAAGCAAATCCTCTGCACTTGGAACAAAAACATCTACCGAAGAATTTTTCAAGGGTATAAACCTTGATTCGATTGGCTTTCCCGAAACATTTGCATAAGGTGTCTGTTCAAATAATATATCTAACAATATATATTCTTCTTCCTGCGACGTTTTATGGATGGGATTATAGAAAAACTTATAATGTTTTTTGGGAACAAGTGTGGAAAGGGCTCTATCTTGTGGTTCGACACGGATAAATCCTTGTGTGGGAGCAATTTGCTCCAATCTCACGTCAAGACCGTCCATTGATTCTGGAATAATAATGTCAATATCAACAGACAGACGACTGTTGGAA
Source organism: uncultured Bacteroidales bacterium (assembly GCA_900315705.1). GTDB lineage: Bacteria > Bacteroidota > Bacteroidia > Bacteroidales > WCHB1-69 > F23-D06. The sequence continues at coordinate 96,075 of ONAB01000011.1, forward strand.
TTGGTCAACAACATCAATGAAGTTCCGCCTTTGAAAACAAAAGGAATGTCGGACAAAGCCAGGCCTTCAAGCAAAAGAAACGCACGGATAGCCTTTTCCACAAGGATCTTGTCGGCATTTCGGTTCGCTTTCGAGACCTTCTCAATCCAATCAATATTTAAGAATCTTTTGTCAATCATACTTATTCAAATTTATGGCAATAATCGTTGAATATTGCCGTTAATTTGCAATATTATGTTTTGAATTTCCTCCTTTTTGCCTCTTCGACTTGCATATCTCAAAAGCTTTCCTTGATTAATGGAGTATTGCGAGAAAGCATTAGTGTAGATCAAAAACAGTTCATTACCTTGATAAGCCTGAAAAATATTCGTGTCACAATATACATCCACCAATATTTTTTCAATAGATGAAGTGACAATGTCATTAATTGATACGGTTGGAGCTTCTGTAATAAGGTTTTTTATTATGAAAGGTTTGGCACTTTCCGATTGTACGTAATTGTTCACGATGCTTTCAGCAGGATTGAGGTATACCGCTTTCTTTTTTTCTTGCAGGAAATGGAAAATTGTTTCAACCGCATCTTTTTCAGCTTCTATGATATAGAAACATTTATTGGATAAATGTTGGGCGAGTGAATTTAGGACAGACGAATCCCATACAGAGCAAGATACAAAAGGAAATTGTTTGCTGATCTGTTTGGCAACTGTTGAAAGATTCTTGTCCAAAACAGGCGAAAAGGATTTCTTGTTTCCTATTCTGAAATGTCCTCTCGAAGTCCGTACAATGACTGAGTCCTGAATCATTTTGTACACCCGCCAGTTGATGGTCATCTGCTTTATTTCAGGTTCTTCTTTCCGAAAAAAAGCGGCAATATCAGCTGTGCTAAAGGATTCCAAAGTGCTGAATGCATTTACAAATTCTGTTCTTTTGTCGTTTTTAATCATCAACATTTTTTTTGCAAAAATACAAATTTTTGGCAAAAATTACAAATATTGCCAAAAATTTGTTTTTCTAATCTTCTAAAAAAAAGGCGCGACCCACAATAGGATCGCGCCCGAAAGAGGTCTTTATTCCACAATTTTCAGTTCCTGCATCAAGTTCTGGGCGTTGGCCATCTTGTCGATGATGAAGAGCAAATAGCGCATATCCATACAGATGGTGCGCTGCACCTCGTTCTCAAACGCGATGTCGCCGCTCATTGCTTCCCAGTTGCCATCGAAGGCCAGACCGATAAGGTTGCCGTTGGCGTCGATGACGGGACTGCCGGAGTTGCCGCCCGTGATGTCGTTGGTGGTGATGAAGTTCACAACCAGGTCGCCGTTCTGGTCAGCATAACGGCCGTAGTCGTGTTTCTCCCACAGCTTGATCAGGTCTTGCGGCACGTCGAACTCCCAGTTGCCGGGTTTGTACTTGGCCATCACGCCATCCAGGGTGGTGATGTAGTTGTAGGTGATAGCATCAGCCGGCTTGCAATCCTGCACGCTGCCGTAAGTGAGACGCATCGTGAAGTTGGCATCGGGATAGAAGTTGCGGTCCTTCTGCATCTCCATCAAGCCTTGCATATAAAGGCGGTCGGCGCGATTGCAGTTCACCTCGTCGGCCTTGTCACCCAAATCCCAATAGGATTCCAGAATGTTGTACATCAAGGCGTAAATCGGGTCTTTCGACAGGGATTTTGGATTCTCCAACCACGCATACAACTTATCGGGATCCACAAAGATGGACTTGGCAAAGGCATTGTCCACAAATGCGGTGAAATCGCCGTGTGCCTTGTCGCCGACCTTCCTGATGATGGAGGGAAGTTGGTCGTGATTCACATCCTTGTAGAAGAGGTTCAGCAGAGCGATGGTCACGTCGCGGTCCAGCGCCTTGTTGTAATCCTTGAAGTAATCCTGGACACTGGCTTTCATATTTTTCGCGTAAGCGGTAAGATTGGCCATCGGGGCGGCTTTGGTCTCAATGGCATTGTTCAGCGATCTGAATCTCAGGGCAAACGCCACAGCTTCGCCGCCGCGCAAACCCGCCTCACGGTGATAAATCAACGCCTTGGTGTATTTGTTCTGGTTCTCCCAGTACTTGTCCATCTCATTAAATATGCCATCGTACTGGGCCTTGCGGTCCTTGTCCTGACCAGCCCACTGGCGGAAGGCTTTTTCCTGATCCATTCGTTTCTCCACCACTTTGTTGCGCTTCAGTTGCTTCACCTGGCCGATGTAATACTTCCAGTAGTTACTGACGCTGGCCTGCTTGGAGGCATATTGGATGAAGACGGCGGGGTCGGCGTCCATATGCTTGCGGTACTGCTCCAGTTTGGTGGTGCGGCAGTCCACAATGGCCGGGCCCTCCAACTCGATGATGTTCTTCACTGCACCGGAATAGGAGTAGCGGTCGGTGGAACCGGGATAGCCCAGAATCATCGTGTAGTCGCCCGGCTGCACGCCCTTGAGCGAGATGGGCAGGAAGTGTTTGGATTTCATCGGGATGTTCTTCTTGCTATACTTCGCAGGAGAGCCATCGGGGGCTGTATAGACGCGGAAGATGCAGAAATCGCCCTTGTGGCGCGGCCAGGTCCAGTTGTCGGTGTCAGCCCCGAACTTGCCAATGCCCCAGGGCGGACAAGCCACCAGACGCACGTCTTTATACACATCATACACAAAGAGGATATACTGGTTGCCGTGGTAGAAGGGCACAATCTCCACCTCCACATCGCGCTCGCCCTTGGTTTCCTTCTCGAGCTGTTCGCAGTTCTGCTTGATCAGTTTGGCGCGCTCGTCCTCCGTCATCTCATTGGTAACGCCTTTCAAAACGGCTTTCGTCACATCTTCAATGTAGTTGAGGAAAGAGACGGTGAGGCCCTCATTGGGAAGTTCCTCATCCTTGCTGCGAGCCCAGAAGCCGTCCTGCAGGTAGTCGTGCTCCACGGAGGCGTGCGACTGCACATAGGAGAGGCCGCAGTGGTGGTTGGTGAGCAGGAGGCCTTCAGCGGAGATCAGCTCGCCGGTGCAGCCGCCACCGAACTGCACGATAGCGTCCTTCAAGCTGGGCTGGTTAAAGCTGAAAATCTGCTCGGCGGTGAGCTTGCAGCCAAGCCGCTGCATTTCAGCCAGATTCTGACCGTTAATGGAATACGGAAGCCACATACCCTCGTCGGCACGGGCCCCGAAAACAAACAGCATCATCAAGATGCACAAAAAGTTGATTTTCTGTTTCATTATACTTTCTTTTTTTGGTTTGCAAAGATAGCATTTTTTATGATTGGCGCATATACTCCACAAATGCCTCATTCACCAGCCGGGTACCTCCGGGAGTGGGATAATTGCCCGTGAAGTACCAGTCGCCGGGATGGCGTGGACAAGCCTCGTGCAAGCCCTCAATGCTCTGGAATACCAGATCTACGGGCGACCTCATCCCTTCGGGACGGAGCATCTCCACAATCTTCCGGTTGATTTCCTCCACCGTGAAGGGGGCATAGATGGCTCTGACGTGGTTCTCCGAGGCCGGTTCCTCCACGCACAGACGGTACGTGTCGGCAATGAGCTGTTCCATTCCTCGCTCCTTAATCAGGGCAATGGCAGCGCGAAAAGCGCAAAGTTCCTCCAAATGCGACATATCGATGCCATAATAATCCGGATACCGGATTTGCGGGGAGCTCGACACCATCACTATCTTCTTGGGATGCAGACGGTCCAGCATCTTAAAGATGCTCTCGCGCAGGGTGGTGCCCCGCACAATGCTGTCGTCGATAATCACGAGGTTGTCGATGTCGGCCCGCAGACTGCCATAGCTGATGTCATAGACGTGTGCGGCAAGGTCGTTGCGCTCGGCCCCCTCGGTGATGAAGGTGCGCAGCTTGATGTCCTTCCACACCACCTTCTCAATCCGCACATCGTAATTGAGTCTGCGAAAGCCGTCGGTGATGCCGTAGAAGGCCACCTCGGCGGTGTTGGGGATATAGGAGAAGACCGTATTAGCCACGTCACCGTCTATCGACTGCATTATAGGCTGTATCAGCTGTTCGCCCAGACGCTTGCGCTCCTGATAGATGTCGCGGTCGGAGCCGCGGCTGAAGTAGATGCGCTCAAACGAGCAGGCGCTCAGTTGTTGCGGGGGAAGAATTTGTTCCAGACTTATCTTCCCGTTCTTATGGACAATGATGGCCTGTCCGGGCTGGAGTTCGGTGATGTCGTCTGTGGAGAGATTGAAGGTGGTCTGAATCACTGGCCGCTCGCTGGCGAGCACCATCACTTCATCGTCGCAATAATAGAAGGCCGGACGGATGCCCCACGGGTCGCGCACGGCGAACATCTCGCCCGAGCCAGTCATCCCGCACATCACATAACCGCCGTCAAAGTGGGGCATCGTGGTGCGCAGCACGTTGGCCATCGAGATGTTATCCTCAATATAGTGGGTGATGTCCGTGTCTTGCAGTCCCTGGTCCTCGGCCTCCCGGAAGAGCCGCTCAGTCTCGCGGTCGAGGCGGTGGCCCATCAGCTCCAGAGTGATGTATGAGTCGCCGTAAATACGGGGCGACTGGCCCTGTTTGACTAGCAGCTGGAAGATCTCGTCGATATTGGTCATATTGAAATTGCCGCAAAGGCAGAGATTCTTGGCCCGCCAGTTGTTGCGGCGCAGGAAGGGATGCACATAGGATAGGCCGCTCTTGCCCGTGGTGGAGTAGCGAAGATGGCCCATATAGAGTTGCCCGACAAAGGATTTGTCCACCCGCTTGAAGATCTCAGTGATGGCATTGGTGCCTTCTGCCCGTTCGCGGTGCATATATTCCGTGCCGACGGGTGCCTCCATATCGACACAGGCCACGCCAGCGCCCTCTTGGCCACGGTTGTGCTGCTTTTCCATCATCAGGTAAAGCTTGTCCAAACCATAGCGCGTCATTCCATACTTTTTCTCATAATAGTCTGCCGGCTTCAAAAGGCGAATCATCGCCACGCCGCACTCGTGTTTTAACGGTTCCATATACAAGCTTTTATAAAGTTCATAAACAAAGGATGCGGGTGCAGTACCGTGGACGAGTACTCGGGATGGAACTGCGTGCCGATGTACCATCGCAGCGAAGGTATCTCGACGATTTCCACCAAGTTGGCGGCAGGGTTCACGCCCACGCACTTCATACCGTGTTGCTCAAACTCCTCCTGATAGCGGTTGTTGAACTCATAGCGGTGGCGATGGCGCTCACGGATGGATGTTGCCTCGCCGTATGCCTCACAGGTGCGGCTGCCTTTCACCAGCTCGCAGTCGTAGGCCCCCAGCCGCATCGTGCCGCCCATCTGCGTGATGTTCTTCTGCTCTTCCATCATATCGATGACATTGTGCGGGGTGCGACTGTCCATCTCGCTGCTGTTGGCGTCGGCGTAGCCCAGCACGTTGCGGGCAAACTCGATGACCATCATCTGCATACCAAGGCAGATGCCAAACGTCGGGATGTCGTGGGTGCGCGTGTATTCAGCGGCCAGAATTTTGCCCTCGATGCCGCGCTGGCCGAAGCCCGGGCAGATGACAATGCCCGCCATACCCGACAGCTTCTCCGCCACATTCTCGCGGGTGAGGTACTCGCTGTTGATGAAGGTGGTCTTCACCTTGCGGTTGTTATAGGTGCCGGCGTGGGCCAGACTCTCCAGGATGCTCTTGTAGGCGTCCTGCAGGTCGTACTTGCCCACCAACCCGATTTGTACGATTTCGGTGGCCTGCTCGCGGCGTTCCAGGAAATTGTGCCACGGGGCCATCCCCACCGTCTGTGCGGCATTCGTGCCCTCTGGGTCCATTCCCAACTTCTTGAGACAGATGGCGTCCAATCCCTGGCGCTGCATATTGATAGGCACCTCATAGATGCTCGGCAGGTCCTGGCTTTGGATGACGGCCTCCACATCCACGTTGCAGAAGTGGGCCACCTTGCGGCGAAGTTCGTCATTCAGGGTATGCTCCGTGCGCAATACCAGCACCTCCGGCTGGATGCCCAGTCCCTGCAGCTGCTTCACGCTCGTCTGCGTGGGCTTGGTCTTCAGCTCGCCCGCGGCCGCCAGATAGGGCACGTAGGTGAGGTGCACGTTCAGCGACTGGTTTGAGCCCAGTTCCCAGCGCAACTGACGGATAGCCTCCAGAAAAGGCTGTCCCTCAATGTCGCCGATGGTGCCGCCAATCTCAGTGATCACGAAGTCGAAATGCTCCTTGGTGGCGTTGAGCAGAATCCGGCGCTTGATCTCGTCGGTGATGTGCGGCACCACCTGAATGGTCTTGCCGAGATAGTCGCCGCGTCGCTCGCGCTCGATGACACTCAAGTAGATGCGCCCTGTGGTAACGCTGTTGTCGCGGGTGGTCTCAATGCCCGTGAACCGCTCGTAGTGACCAAGGTCGAGGTCAGTCTCCTGTCCGTCGGCGGTCACATAGCATTCGCCGTGTTCGTAGGGATTGAGCGTGCCCGGGTCAATGTTGATGTACGGGTCGAATTTCTGGATAGTGATTTTGTAGCCCCTTGCCTGAAGCAGTTTTCCAAGGGAGGCGGAGATGATGCCTTTTCCCAATGAGGAGGCCACGCCGCCGGTGATAAAGATGTACTTAGTTTGCATTTTTCAAAAAAAAATGCAAAGATACGCAAAATCGAAAACTTTGGGCAAATAAAAATTATACCAATTGAAAAGAAAAAAAATCCAGAAAATTATGGGAGCGGAGCCATATCCGACGATTCGGCCAAGCGCTCGAACTGGGTGTTGGGATGGATGGAATAGACGCGGCCGCCCGACTGCAACAGATAGCCGTTCTTATAGCTGTAAATCTTTATATTGTCAGGATTCAGTCCCTTGATTTTCAAAATATTGCCCGACAGATGGTAGGAAATCTTGTTACGGATAGGGGTAGTCCATTGCTGCACCTGCAGGGTGGCCGGCTTCTGTTCCGGAGTGGCCACAAACTGCTTGTTGGCATCCAAATAGAGGATTTTCACGTTGGATTTGGCCAGCATCCTGTCGGCGGCCACGGCATCCTGTTCCTCCTGGTCTCCCGCCATATAGAGTTCCTCGTAATCCATTGTCAGGTCCTCGGTCTCGTCCATCACCGTAAGCGAGTCGGAGGCTAAGGTATCGAGGTCTTGCCGGTCGAAGGCCACGCGGGCCGGCGATTCGTACTTGTGTATGACATATTTCACCACGGTGTCGGAGTTGGAGGGGCCGACATCTTCGGGGCGGATCATATTGACGACAGTGGGATGATGGTAGCCGGTAATGTCAATAACCAGCAGGGTAACCAGCGCGCCGAGGAGCAGTCCTATGAGGACGGCTATGAAGAACCACGTGCCTTTGGAGGGCGTTTTAGGGGCTTTTTTGCTGTTATCCTGTGCTTCCATTTCAGTACCAAAAGAGAGTGCAAAAATACAAATTTTTTTTTCGTATTTTTGCGGCCCTAAAAAATACTGCAACCTATGGGCGTAGCTACACAAATATTGGGACTGATAGCCAGTCTCTCCTTCCTCATCATCACCCACGAGCTGGGTCATTTCACCTTCGCCAAGATCTTCAAGACGCGGGTGGACCAGTTCTATCTTTTCTTCAACCCGGGATTCTCCTTCATCCGCTTCAAGCGTTATGATGGCAAGAACCATTTCAGCTTCTTCTCCGGCAGGGCGCCCAAGGAGTGGGCCGACCATCCGGAGAGCACCGAATGGGGCCTGGGGTGGCTGCCGTTGGGCGGCTACTGCGCCATCAACGGAATGGTGGACGAGACCACTAAGGCCTCTGACCTGAGCGATGAGGTACACGAGTGGGAGTTCCGTGCCAAGCCCGCCTGGCAGCGTTTCTTCATCATCATCGGCGGCGTGCTGGTCAATTTCCTCTCCGCCATCATCATCTACATCGCCCTCTGCTTCACCTACGGCCGCGAGTATATCCCCCTCGAGAACGCCAAGTACGGCCTCGAGTTCTCCCAGGAAATGCAGGACGCCGGCTTCCGCAACGGCGACAAGATACTCCTGCTCAACGACTACAAGCCGCAGACGCTGAGCGACTTCGCCAACGACATTCTCCTCGACGACATCAAGACCGTGACCGTGGAGCGCGACGGCGAGCAAAAAGTCATCCGCATACCCAAGTCGCTGCCCCGCAAGGTGGTGGGCGCCGGCACCAACAGTGCTTTCTGCAACTACCGCATCCCGTTTGTCATCGACAGCGTGTTGCCCGCCACGCCCGCTGCGCGCGCCGGCCTGATGCGCGGCGACTCCCTCGTGGCCGTCAACGACTCCGCCACCTTCTGCTTCTTCGACTACAAGAAGGTCTTCAACGAGAACAAGGGCCAGCCCGTGGAACTCGCCTACTACCGCGGCGACAGCCTCTGCCGCAGCACCGTCACCCTCGACTCGCTCGGCAACATCGGCGTCTCCTACAAGCTGCCCTACGACTATTTCGGCAGCGTGAAAGAGGAGTATGGCTTCTTCGAGTCCATACCCAAAGGCATCGTGATGGGCTTCCAGACCCTCGCCGACTATGTGAAGCAGTTCAAGATCGTCTTCACCAAGGAAGGCTCCACCCAGCTGGGCAGCTTCCTGACCATCGGCAGCATCTTCCCGAAGACGTGGGATTGGGAGCGTTTCTGGAATATGACCGCCCTGTTGGGCATCATCCTCGCCTTTATGAACATCATCCCCATCCCCGCCCTTGACGGCGGCTACATCCTCTTCATCCTCGTGGAGATGATCACCGGCAAGAAACCCAGCGACAAGTTCCTCGGCATCGCCAACACCATAGGATTCATCCTGCTCATCCTGCTGATGGTCTATGCGTTGGGGTTGGATTTCAGGAGGTTCTTTTTTAAATAACTAAGAAATTAAGAAGTTAAGAAATTAAGAAATTATAGTTTTACCTTAAGCAGTCCCGAAGGGACAAAATTCTAGTAACCCCGCACCAGCGACGAAGTCGCGCAGTGTGGAGCCGTGAAGAGGAGATACCTTAAACAGTCCCGAAGGGACAAAATTCTAGTAACCCCGCACCAGCGACGAAGTCGCGCAGTGTGGAGCCGTGAAGAGGAGATACCTCTAGTAACCCCGCACCAGCGACGAAGTCGCGCAGTGTGGAGCCGTGACGAGGAGACCCACCGCAAATCGCAAATCGCAAATCGCATATCGTATGAACACCGCAGAACTCAAAACCGAAATCGCTCGCCTCAAGCGCGAGAAGAACGCCATCATCCTGGCACATTACTATACACTTCCTGAAGTGCAGGAGGTGGCCGACTATGTAGGCGACAGTCTGGGGCTGGCCCGCAAGGCCGCCGCCACGGACGCCGACATCATCCTCTTCGCCGGCGTGCATTTTATGGCCGAGACCGCCAAAATCCTCAACCCCACCAAGAAGGTGCTGGTGCCGGATATGAGCGCGGGTTGCTCCTTGGCAAACAGCTGCAAGGCCGAAAAGCTTGCCGAATTCAAGGCGAAGCACCCCGACCACAAGGTGCTGGCCTACGTCAACTGCACGGCCGCGGTGAAAGCCCAGTGCGACCTGATCGTCACCTCCGGCAACGCCCTGAAGCTGGTGAACCAGCTGCCCCAGGACGAGAAGATCATCTTCGTGCCCGACGGCAACCTCGGCGACTACATCAACCGGATGACGGGCCGCCAGATGCTTCTCTGGGATGGTGCCTGCTGCGTGCACGACCATTATGAGGTGGAGGATTTGGAGAAGGCCAAGGCCGAGCATCCTAACGCTTTGGTGGTGGCGCATCCCGAGTGCCGCCGCGAGTTGTTGGAGAAGGTGGATTTCATCGGCTCCACCGCCGCGATGCTCAACTTCATCGGCGAGAGCGAGGCCAAGGAGTTCATCGTCGTCACCGAGAGCGGCATCCTCTACGAGATGCAGAAGCGCAACCCCGACAAGAAGCTCTACACGCTCTACAACGGCGCCGTCAAGCACGACTGCGTGAATATGAAGAAGAACAACCTGCTGAACATCTACGCCGCCCTGCTCGAGGAGCAGCCGGAGCTCGTTATGGATGAGGAATTGAGAAAGAAGGCGCTGGTGCCGATCCAGAGGATGCTTGATCTGAGTTAAGAATGAAGAATTAAGAATGAAGAATTATTAACGAACACGAAATCATAATTACCTATGAAAGATGGATGGGGCGGGGGCTGCTACCAGATTTTCGAGTTCATAGGATTGTATGTCCGATATTTCATCTCCAAATTGTTGCGGATGGACATCTCCCTCACGGAATTGTCAGGCGAGAAGGATTACCCGTACATTGACACGCGCCAGCGCATCAAGTGCCTCGTAGTGGGGATTTTGACAGTCGTGGCCTTATTTGCAGGGATAGTATTTATAATTTACAAAATGGAGCAGTGAGTATTTTGCTCCTTGAGCAGCCTCGAAGAGGCAAAACGCGCGAAGCGCAAGTAACCCCACACAAGCGACAAAGGAGCGCAGTGTGGTGCCGTAAGGAGGAGACATCTTCCTCGAGCAGCCTCGAAGAGGCAAAACGCGCGAAGCACAATTAACCCCGCACAAGCGACGAAGGAGCGCAGTGTGGGGCATAGCGGCAACCCGCGATGCAAGCGTGTCGGAGACACGCCACTACAATCAAAAATCGCGACACTCACCGCCAAAACCGCACTGGCACTTGATAAAAACACCGTACCGGGACACCGTTCACAGTCGCCGGTTCCCATTTGGGCATCAATTGTATCACACGAAAGGCCTCCTTGTCGCAGTCTGGATACAGCGGGACTATGACTTGCGGCAGAGTGACACTGCCATCCTTCTCGACCAAAAATTGTACCACTACAGTTCCTGTAACATCCAAAAACGGGTCGTTCGGGTACTGGGTCTCGCGAAGCAAAAAGGCATTCAAGGAATCTATTCCGCCAGGAAACCTCGGGAAATATTCGGGAAAACGACAAATTGTGTCACCATCCACGATTTCGGAATCAAACATAAAATCTGAATCATCTGGTTCCAATGGCGAATCGACGACAAACTTTGTATCTAACACTACGAGCGTATCCTTCCCTTGGATCTGAATCGTGCGGGAATAATACAGTCCGCACTCGATAATATTCAACACAACCTCTTCCTGATCCGCGTACGAATTCCACTTCTTGACAAACTTCTGCAACGACTTAGTCCAATCTTTCCCAAACTTCGCATCGATAGGCAATGTATTGCCCCAGTCGCGTCTATAGATTATTGGCGCATATTGGGGTACAAAACTGGAATACCAATCAAACAATTCCATTGTATATTTTTTCCCTTTTGGTAAAGAAAAAATCAAATAGGTGTTATGTAAGAAACTATACCAAGAATCTTGGTCGTCATAGTTATGAATACATTTTATGTTTCGAAACGTGATGGAATCCTCCGTCAACACAATATCCCCATATTTGAATTGGCAGAGTGTGTCAAACTCGTAACACCTATAGCACTTCTCATGGACAAGCACGGCGGAGGGCATCGTTTGCCGTTTTTGTGCGGAAACGACAAAAAGCATCGCACAGAAAGCGACGGTCAAGGCCAGTGGCAGCACCCTATTTCGATTACGGGATATCATAGCGCAAAGATACGTTTTTTTAGTCATTAAAATAAATGGCAAAGTTATACATCTTTAGATTCTTGAAGACACACTCTTCGGCACACCGTTTTTGTGTTAGAACAAATATGTAACATACCGGTTATTTCTTTATCTTTGCAGCCGTAAATTGACACCCGCAGAAGAGAGTGATGCGGGGTATTTTCATCAGATTACTGAACACCAATCGGTTCCACATAGAACGACACACAACAACCGACCACGAACTTTATTCGCAACAATTTATACAAAAACGAGTTAGACAAAGTCTCCAATCTATTATATACCCAATCATTACTAATATGATAAAAGTTAGACTTGACGCAAAGACCATAAACCAAATTGACAATAATATTAACCCAAATATCGGGAATTGGATACTCGACAGTTGGCTTGTATCTAATGATACCTTTGTTGAACAAGACACCCCAGTATGCAAAGTGTTTTACACGTTAACAGAACATTATTACACCATATGCAGTCCGGTAAAAGGATATCTTAAATATTCTATTGATGTTGAAAGAGGGGAACATCATACATCCGGAGATTTTCTTAGAGAAAACGACGGTGTAATAGATGGATTGGGTGATGATGTATTGAATGATTATGGATTGATTTATGATATCTGTTATATTTTTGAAAACCCGATTTTTTTCCATATTCAAGATGTTATCGACAATAATTCTGGCGATTCTGTTTCATTTGACAATTATTTACAAAGGGCCGATGTTCGTTACTGTTGGAAAGTGAAAGATGGTGATTATGTGGAGAAGGGGGATGTCCTGCTACAAATAGGACGAGACGAGAAATCGTATGGTGAACCTCTTTCTAAAACGTACTTCTGCGAAGAAGATACTATTGATTTTGAAATAGCAGCACCAAGCAATGGTTATGTTAATATCAACAATATCTTCGGCGAGTATGGCGAATTACTGCGCGATTACGATTCAAGTGCGCCATTCTTGACCGAAGGAAGGGTGCTGTGTGAAATTTTACAGAAACCTTTAATCAAGCCCAAATGGATTACTCTTTGTGGCAAAAAAGATCTCTTCAATAAAGAACTAAGTATTTATCGCACAGAGGATGACATTTTTTGGAAAAGAATGTCTTTATTTTCTGTTCCTTTTGGTTTAATACATTTAGCTTTTCTTTATCATCACTACCAATTGTCATTGTTTATTGAATACTGCAAAAAATCAGTTACAATAAAAAAGACAGACACAATACAATTTGCCTTTTACAACAACAAAACTCTCACATTAGATTTACAAACAAAGAGTCACAAATTACCTATTGAGAACAGCAAATTCTATCACGTCGACCACTTCAGATCCCTGCTGTTAGGCCACAAATCATCTATTGAGAGCAATAAAGGCTATTATTTCATTGAATTACCCATAACCACCTCGGATTTAGAACTCTTCACAGACAGTTTAGTGAAGATTTGCAGAATATCATCGAAAACAAGACTGGAACCTATTGAGTGCTTACCACCGTTTACTAAAACTGACACCATTTTACTCAGAGATTATGCCATTGCAATGTATGAGAAACTCCGTGAAAGCAATTTGTTAGATCAACCTTTGCAAGAGGAAACAAAGTCCAATAAAAATGAATCCGACGAAGATGAATGCTATGTGTATATAATGGAAGATACAGTAAATCATTACTTCAAGATTGGTATTTCGAACAAACCAGAATATCGTGAAAAGACGCTACAAAGTGAAAAGCCCACAATTGAACTGTTACGGTGCAAGCAATATCCTTCAAGAAAAATCGCCAAAGCCATTGAATCAGCACTTCACGAGAGTTTCTCGAATAAACATTTAAGAGGCGAATGGTTTGAACTAGATGAATTAGAAGTTAATCAAATCATCAAAACATTATCATAGGGAACAATTATCTTTTTTTGAGACTTCAAAAGGCGGTTTTATTCTGCGAACTATCTACAACCCGCTAAAGCACTAACCGTCACAAAGAAACGAAGTTGAGAAGATCAATTCCACAACAATTCCTGTTGCCAATTACTAGGAAAACCAAGGGCTCCAGGATTGACATCAGGATAGTTTTCAAACAAATTTATAAGGTCTTGTGGCAATGTATTATCTGGGGCAATGATGTTCAGCCAATAGCGTATGATAGCTAGAACGAAATAGACACGTTGAGTGTTGGTGACAGACTGTGTGATAAAGGTGTTGCGCGGATGGCGAGGCACCAATGGACGAACTCCCAGGGTACGATTCCACAAGCGGGCGTGGTGAGCACAAATGTTTCGGATATAAACCAGTGTATGAAGCCACGAGGCAAACACCGTGTCACTTACGCCAAAGGCAGCGGCAACATCTCTCCTTGGAAGCCCCGGTTTCAAGTTCTGATATAAAATGGACATAGTACCAAACGAAGTGATTTCCAGCGTAATCCAACTGGGTGGCAAAGGATTGGAATATTTCCACCGGAAGGATCTGACAAACTGCTCATCACTACGCAAATATTCATCCTGGATACTGACAATCGTTTTGGTGTGTTTAGCCTGATGGCAGAAAAGACTTGCATTCTCGAACCAGTACCCGTCATATGCCATTGACATCACATAAGCCATTTGTGTACGAATAGCCACTTCAATAGGTTCAATACACGAAAGCACGATTTTACGCAAATGGCTATCAAACTCGTAAAGCATTCGAGCTTGTTCAAACGTGCTACCTGTCTTAAAAATATGATTCTCCCTGTCGGCCAAGAGTGGATACCAGTAGCCACTCATCCGATAATAGCTTACTCTGCGAAGCCAAGCTTCAGCATCGTTTTCGTTGGCGATCACCATTCCGCGCTGCTTCAAAATGCTTATCTGGCCGGCAAATGTCTGTATTTGTTTAGAATAAGGTATTTTCTTCATAACTTTAGTAAAAAAAAAGGCTTACCCTAAGCGCGCTGTTCTCTGGGAAGCGGGGTAAGCTTGTTGGGTGCAAAAATACACTTTTTTTTAATTGTTCATTATTCTTTTGAAAAAAAATACCCCACATTCCAAATCGTAGGATATTTGCTAGGACAGATAAACTTCTTAATTTCTTAACTCCTTAATTTCTTAACTCCCCTTAATCCTCTTCTTCCGCATACCGGTTCTTGATGTACTCCAGCTGGCGGCGGTCGCGTTTGGTGGGACGACCCAGTCCACGGGGACGGTATTCGGCGGTGCGGAGGGTCTTCTGGCGGTCGTACTCCTCCTGCGGGGTCTGGTCCTCCATATATTGCGGCACGAGCGGCGCCCCCACCCTGCTCTTGGGTGTGCCGAGCACCTTCACCGTCTTGTTCAGCGAGCCGATGTGCACCTCGTACACCTCCTCGGTGCGCACCTCACGCGAGGGCTTCACGTTGGTGCCATCCAACTTCACCTTGCCCGCATTGCAGGCCTCCGTGGCCAACGAGCGCGTCTTGAAAAGACGCACCATCCAGAGCCACTTGTCAATTCTCACATCCAGTTTTTCCATACACTATCCGATCTTTTTCCATTTCATTGTACGGCCCAACGCAGGCACGCCGATGTAGCCACGCACCCGCAATGTCTTGTCATCCTCAAACCACATCCGGCTCTTGTAGAACTTGCCGTGCACGGGGTCATAAATCTCCCCGTCCACCCACTTGTTCTCCTTGGCATCGTAACGGAAATGGAACAGCAACTTGATCTTGTCGCCCGGCGTGTTGCGCTTCTTGGGGTCGGGGTTCATAATGTCGCGCTTGGGCGACCCGTCCTTGAAGGTCGGATTCTTCACCCAGATGATCTGCCCCTCGTACTTGCCGTCGGCAGTCTTCACAATCCGGATCTTGCAGTCCTCGTCCGACTGGTCGTCAGAGATGTAATATACACCTAAAATTTTATCTGCGGCCGACTGTGCGACCGCAGATAAAACGGGTGTTGACAAACTGATTGCCAATACTATTTTCAAAAATGTTCTTTGCATCATCAGGCACTATGCCTCGGGGGTCTCGGCGGGGGCATCAGTCGCCTCAGGGGCGGCGTCAGCGACCGGGGTCTCCTCGGACTTCGGTTTCGGGTTGTTCATCATCCGGATCTTGTACTCCAGTTCCTTGACCTCCTCCTTGGCGGATTCAATCTTCTTGCGGAACTCGGCCGTGATCAGGTCGGCATTCTTGGAGTTGGAGAAGAAGCCCAGATTGTTTTCCCAGAGCACAATGTCCTCCTTGAGTTGCGTGAGCTTGTTCTTCAGGAAGTTCTTCTCCTTGTCGATCAGCTTGTCGGCGTTGGGGTTGTTGAGGATGTTGTCGATGCGCGACTGATAACGGTTGTGTTTCATATCGGAGGCGCTGATCTTCAACTCGGCGAAACGCTTGTCGAGGGCGGCACGGTACTCGGCATAGATTCTGTCCTTCTCTTTCTTGGGCACGAATCCGATGGCGATCCACTCGTTCTGGTAGGCCTTCATCACGTCCATATTGGCGTTGCGGTCGTCGCCGAACTCGTGGGTGAGTATCTTCTGGATGAGTTCCTCTTTCTTCTGGAGGTTCTCGTTCTCCTTGTCCTGGATATTGTTGAAATAGTTGGACTTAGCCTCGAAGAACTTGTCGCAAGCGGCGCGGAAGCGCTTCCAGATTTGGTCGGAATACTTGCGCGGCGTGGCGCCTATGTTCTTCCACTCGGTCTGCAGGCTGAGAATGTCGGCCGTGGCCTGTTTCCAGTCGGTGCGGTCAGCGATGCCCTCGGCTTGGATGACGAGGTTGAGCTTCTGGTTGTAGTTCTGCATCTGCGTGTCCTTGATCTGCTGGAAATACTCCTTCTTCTGGGTGAAGAACTTGTCGAGCGTGCCCTTGAAGCGGGCCCAGATCTCGTCGTTGAGCTTGGCAGGGGCCGGTCCGAGGGTCTTCCACATATTGAGCAGCTCGGTCAGCTTGTCGCTGATATCGTTGAAATGCTTGACGCTGTCGGACGTGTTGGCCGTGATCTCCTCAGCCTGTTCGCAAAGCACCACCTTGGCGTTGTAGTTGTTCTGCTCTTCGGCGAACAGCTTGTCGTAATGCTCCTTGCGTCTCTGGTTGATTTGGTCGGAAGCGGCCTTGAAGCGTTCCCAAACCTCCTCTTTCTTCTCTTCAGCCACGGGTCCGATCTCCTTCCACTGCTCGTGCAGGCTCTGGAGTTCCTTGAAGGATTGGTTGATGGAGTCGAGCAGCAGCAGCGATTCGGCCTTCTCGCAAAGTTCGAGTTTGCTCTCCAGGTTCTTCTTGTAGTCCATCTCGCGGGCCTCCTTGTTGAGGCGGAGGATGTCGAAGAATTTCTCCACATAGAAGTGGTAGTTCTGCCAGAGGTTGGTGGACTCGGTTTGCGGCACGGGGCCGATGGTCTTCCATTGCTCCTGGAACTCTTTGAACTTATCGTTGAGCACCTTGAGGTTGGATTCGGTTTCAATGAGGTTCTTGAGTCCTTCTATGATTTTGTTCTTGGCATTGAGATTGTCTTGTTTTTGGGCTTCGAGGGCCTCGATGAACTTGGCCTTGGAGTCCTTATATTGTTGGAAAGCCTTGTTGAAACGCACTTCCACCTCGTCGGGCTCGTTGGTCGGGGCCTGCGGCTCCTCGGCGTTGGCCTCGGGGTTCTCGGCGGCAGCGGCCTTGGCGGCCTCGAAAGCCTGCTGGGCAGCGCGTCTTCTTTCTCTGAAAAAGTCTAAAATTCTGGCACGGAGCACACCCACGCGCATCTTGATGAGGTTGAAGTTCGGTTCTTTCACCAAACGCTCCAACTCGGCGACGCACTTTTCGAGGTCGAAGGCGGCATACTCAGCCTCCACCTGCTCGAGGGTCTCCTCCGGGGCAGTTTCGGGGGCGGCTTCAGCTTCAGCCTCGGCCACGGGTTCCTCAGTGGTCTGCTGGGCGTCCATCTCCGCCATCATCTCCTCCGCCGACTGCGGGGCGGGTGCTTCGGCCACGGGCTGTTCTTCGGCAGCGGGTTCCTCTGCCTTCGGCTCTTCGGCGGCAGGCTCCTCGGCCACGGGTGCTTCAGCCACGGGCTCGGCAATTGGGGTTTCAGTTTCCTCTGCAGGTGCGGAAGATTCTTGAGTCGTAATGTTTTGGGCTTCCACAGAAGCGCCAGAGTTCATCTCTTGATTCTGCATTTCTGCATTCTCTTGAGGAAGAAGGTCTTGTTGTTCCATAAAATTTTAATGTTTTAGAATAATTGATTAGGTTAAAAATTCAGGGCGGCAAAAGTACAAAAAAAAGCATACACAACGCCCGCCCTGAAAAAAACAAAAGTAACAGGAAGGTTGTATTTTTAAGTACATACTTTCATTAATTTTATGTATGTTTGCAGCACATTTCGTTGAAAATACAAAACAATTAATAATCAATAAGTTATATCTATGAAAAGAGACGAACAAATCTTCAATCTTATCGAACAGGAGCGTCAACGCCAGACCAACGGCATCGAGTTGATCGCTTCCGAGAACTTTGTGAGCCCCCAAGTGATGGAAGCTATGGGGTCTGTGATGACCAACAAATACGCCGAAGGTCTTCCGGGCAAGCGCTATTATGGCGGTTGTCAGATCGTGGACCAGAGCGAGCAGATCGCCATTGACCGCGTGAAGGAGCTTTTCGGCGCAGAATGGGCCAACGTGCAGCCGCACTCCGGCGCCCAGGCCAATATGGCCGTGCTGCTGGCCTGCCTGCAGCCGGGCGACACCTTTATGGGTCTCGACCTCAACCACGGCGGTCACCTTTCCCACGGCTCCCCCGTCAACTCCTCCGGCATTCTCTACCACCAGGTGGCCTACCAGGTGGAAGAAGCCACGGGCTGCATCAACTACGACACGATGGAAGAGGTGGCTCTCCGCGAGCGTCCGAAGCTGATCATCGGCGGCGCCTCCGCCTACAGCCGTGACTGGGACTGGGCTCGTATGCGCAAGATCGCTGACGAGATCGGCGCCATCCTGCTGGCCGACATCTCCCACCCCGCCGGCCTCATCGCCAAGGGACTGCTCAATAACGCCGTGGCACATTGCCACATCGTGACCACCACCACCCACAAGACCCTGCGCGGACCGCGCGGCGGCCTCATTATGATGGGCAAGGACTTTGAGAACCCGTGGGGCAAGACCACCCCGAAGGGTGTCGTCAAGATGATGTCACAGCTGCTCGACTCCGCCGTCTTCCCGGGCGTGCAGGGCGGTCCGCTGGAGCACGTCATCGCCGCCAAGGCCGTCGCTTTCGGCGAGGCCCTGACCGACGAGTACGCCCAGTACATCAAGCAGGTGAAACTCAACGCCGCCGCTATGGCTGAGGCCTTCAACAAGAGAGGCTACAAAATCATCTCCAACGGCACCGACAACCACCTGATGCTCATCGACCTCCGCACCAAGTTCCCCGAAATGACCGGCAAGGTCGCCGAGAACACCCTCGTGAAGGCCGACATCACCATCAACAAGAATATGGTCCCGTTCGACACCCGCTCCGCATTCCAGACCTCCGGTCTGCGCGTCGGCACCCCCGCCATCACCACCCGCGGCCTGAAAGAGGCTGATATGGACGGCATCGTCGAAATGATCGACAACGTGCTCTGTGACGTCGAGAACGAAGCACTCATCGCCAAGACCCGCAAGATGGTCAACGATATGATGCACGACAGACCGCTCTTCGCCTGGTAAAAACAACCTTAAGTCCCGGGGTCCTGGCCCTACAGGACTCCGGGCTTTTGTTTCATCATAAAAACAAACACAACAATGAGTAAACTGATCACGATAGAAGAAGCCGTCTCCCACATCAAAGACGGTATGACCATTATGTATGGCGGATTCCTCGGCTGCGGCTCGGCCGTCAAACTCATCGAGGCCATTGCCCAGAAGGGCGTGAAGGACCTCACCCTCATCGGCAACGACACGGCCTACCAGAACAAGGCCATCGGTATGCTGATCGCCAACAAGCAGGTCAAGAAACTCTATGCCTCCCATATCGGCACCAACCCCGACACCATCCAGCAGTTCAACGAAAAGACCCTCGACATCGAGTTCTGCCCGCAGGGCACTCTGGCCGAGCGTATCCGTTGCGGCGGCGCAGGCCTCGGCGGCGTGCTCACCAAGACCGGCCTCGGCACCGTCGTGGCTGAAGGCAAGCAGACTGTGATGGTGGACGGCGAGGAGTACCTCCTCGAGAAACCCCTCCACGCGGACGTGGCCCTCATCGGCGCCAGCATCTGCGACACGATGGGTAACTCCATCTACAAGGGCACGACCCAGAACTTCAACCCGATGATGGCTATGGCCGCTGACCTGGTCATCGTGGAGACCAAGGAACTCGTGGAAGTGGGCCAGATCCCGATGGAGCAGATCCACACCCCGGGCATCTACGTCAACTACATCGTAAAGTAACGGACCCTGACCGAACAGGCAAAGAATGAGATGTCTTGGCGCTATACTCTGCCTCTGCCTCTTCGCCAACGGACTGTTCGCCCAAAGCAACAAGCCCGTCCGTTTGGAGTTTCCCTCCGAGCAATACTCCACGGAGCTGCAGTGCGTGCTCTGCGACGCGCAAGGGCTGTGCCTCCTCTACCCTACATACGAGGCAGACACCACCATCGCGCACATCGCCCACTACAACACCGACCTCAGCCTCGTGGCCGATACTTTCCTACGCCTTCCTATACATTATATATATATAGCCTCCGCCTACAACGACGGGGGCTTATATGTTCTGTATCAGGAAAAACTGAAAAAGAAGAAAACGCCCGCCGGACTGCTGGTGCATTTGGACATTGTCAATCACCGTGCCGACACCCTGCACCTCCGCAACCTGCCCACCGACGATATCACCCGTCTTAGGGCCTACCGCGGACAGCTGCTTTTCACCTGTCCCACGGGCAAGGATAACACCAACCTTTTCTTTATGCACGCCGACCAGCCTTTCGTGCAGGGACTTTACCTGAAAGATGCCCCCAGCTACACCATCGACGATTTTTGGGTGGACACCCTCGGGCAACGGATCGTGACGTGCGCCAATCTCTCGTCCAGCACCAAGGACAATGTAATCTGGCTCTGCGAAAGCGACCTGGAAGGAAACGTGCTGCGCATTGTGGATATGCCCGACACGGGGGCCTTCCGGTTCCAAAACGCCCGCATCACGCAGGTGGACACCAGCCGGATGCTGATTGCCGGCACCTACCAGCTCCGCAAGGGCAATCAGGGCAACACCGCCACGGGGGTGTACAGCATACTCTACGAAAACGGGGCTTTCTCCGAGGTGGAGTTACTGCCTTACGAACCCGCGACCAAGAGCCAGTCGGAAGTGCTTTATCTTCCCGGACGGCTGTTCCGCGACAGCACGCACGTGGCTTTCGTCACCGAGTCATTTTATCCCGAATACCGCTATTCCACCACCTACTCTTACGGCGTGCCCACCACAGAGCCCATCTTTATGGGCTACCGCTTCCTGAACGCTGAGGTGCACATCTTCGACAAGGAGGGGCATCTGGCCGGCAAATACAGTTTCCCCTTCGACAATATGCTGGTCACCAACCTGACCTCGCACCTGCGCGTTGCCTTCACCAAGGCGGGGATACTGTTTTACCACCTGCAAAGCGAATACCTGGTCACGATGCTGACCGACAGAGAGCTGAACGTCATCGATCCCATCCGTTCATCGGCCCTGTTCCCGCAGCAGAACAAGGAGAACCCGGTTGTGTACACCACGGCGCTATGGCCTTGGTACGAGGACTATTACCTGCTATCGGGGTACCGTTTCCGCAACACGGGGAGCACTAAGACCCGCCGGCCGGTCTATTTCATCAACAAATTAAGGTATCAGTAAAAATTTGTCCACGAATGCCAAACAAAAAAGCCCCTGCATCTGCAAGGGCTTCTTGTGGTGATCTGTACAAGATTTGAACTTGTGACCTCTTGCCTGTCAAGCAAGCGCTCTAAACCAACTGAGCTAACAGATCATTCTGTCTTTGTGGCGGAGAGACTGGGATTCGAACCCAGGAGGCGCTTTTGGCGCCTACACGCTCTCCAGGCGTGCGCCTTCGACCACTCGGCCATCTCTCCTCTTCAAAAGAGGGTGCAAAAATACATTTTTTTTCAATATATCCAAAAATAAAAATGCAAACTGGCGATTTTAATTTTATATTATTGATAATGAGCATTATAAAATAACACCCATCACGGCTCTAGCGCATCACCACCGCTGTAGAGAGCACCTGTTCGCGCACAAAAGCCTCCAGTTTCTTGGAAAGTTCCTGCACACGGACGCGCCATTCGTCGATGGTGACGTCCAAGTTGTCCGACACAATCTTGAAGGAAGAGTACGGGATGCCGTAGCATTTGGCCACGGTGAAGAGCGCCGACGACTCCATATCGAAGCAATCGACCTCCTTCTTGAGGCTGTCGAGATACTTTGCGGTGAACACCTCCGGGGAGACAAAGCAGTCGGAGGAGTAGAGCACAGCATCCTCCACGCCGGGAAAGTGTCCGGGCAGCAGGTCGGGCAGCATCGGGTGCTCGTTGAAGGGCTTTCCGGCGGAGACTATCTCCTTGATGCGCAAGATGGTGCCCACGGGCTTGTCGTGCGAGCCCACCGTGCCGATGTTAAGGATGTGGAACGGCGTGCCGCGGTGTTTTTCGATAAACTGGATCATCTTGCGCGTGGCGTTCTCACGCCCGATGCCGGTGAAGTGTGTCTGGTCGGCCAAGGTGCCCACCTCGTCGGGCACTGCCGCAAATAAAGCCAATTGCATAGTCGTAGTTTTTAATGTGCAAATGTACATAAATTTTGAATATACACACATACCGTTTATTGCCGTGTGTAGAGACGGGGCGTGCCCCGTCTACGAATAACATAGGAACACAAAAAAAGGCCGTACCCGACAAGGGCGCGGCCTTTTCCATATTGAATTGATGTAATGTCAATTAGTCGCCGAGGGTGGCCACCATCACAGCCTTGATGGTGTGCATACGGTTCTCGGCCTCGTCGAAGACGATGGAGTTCTCGGATTCGAAGACATCTTCGGTCACCTCGATGCCGTCCAGACCGAACTGTTTGTTGACGTCGCGGCCCACTTGGGTTTCGAGGTTGTGGTAAGCGGGCAGGCAGTGCATAAACTTGCACTTGGGGTTGCCCGTGAGTTTCATCGTTTCCTTGTTCACCTGGTAGGGTTTGAGCAGTTTGATACGCTCTTTCCAGACCTCAACGGGCTCGCCCATCGACACCCACACGTCGGTGTAGAGGAAGTCGCAGCCCTTGACGCCCTTCTTGACGTCGTCGGTGACGGTGACGGTAGCGCCGGTCTCTTTGGCAATTTCCTTACATTTCTTGACGAGTTCCTTGTCGGGTTGCAGAGCCTTCGGGGCGATGATGCGCACATCCATACCCATCTTGGCGCCACCCACCATCAGAGAGTTGCCCATATTGAAGCGGGCATCGCCGAGGTAAGCGTAAGTGACTTGGTTGAGGGGCTTGTCCACGTGCTCGCTCATCGTGAGGAAGTCGGCCAGCACTTGGGTCGGGTGGAATTCGTTGGTAAGGCCGTTCCAGACGGGCACGCCGGCGAACTTGGCGAGTTCCTCGACGGTGGTCTGCTTGAAGCCGCGGTATTCGATGCCGTCGAACATACGTCCGAGCACGCGGGCGGTGTCGGCCATCGACTCCTTAATGCCGATCTGGGAGCCGCTGGGGCCCAGATAGGTGACGTGAGCACCCTGGTCGTAAGCGGCCACTTCGAAGGCGCAACGGGTACGGGTGGAGGTCTTTTCGAAAATCAGAGCGATGTTCTTGCCCTTGAGGCGGGGTTGCTCCGTGCCGGCGTATTTGGCGCGTTTGAGGTCGCGCGCGAGGTCCAGCATATATTGAATTTCTTTCGGGGTGAAGTCCAACAACTTCAAAAAGCTTCTGTTTCTTAAATTAAAGGCCATTTTTTGTATTATTTAAGGTTAATAAATGAAAAAATCAAAGCATCAAAGCCTTTATTGACGGCGTTTTTATCCCTCGGCAAAGGCGGTGCAAACATACACAAAATTTCGCAATCTTCCATATCATCGGAATCAAAAGCGCGAAAAAGTCTTCAACGCCCCTCCGCCAGCCAGAAGTCCATCACCACCATCGCGGCCATTGCCTCCACCACGGGCAGCACGCGCGGGGCCACGCAGAGGTCGTTGCGGTCGGAGCCTTTGAGCACGGCGGGGGTTCCGTCGAAGTCCACCGTGGGCTGGTCGAAACGCACGGAGGGAATGGGTTTGAAAGCAACAGAAAAAACGACCTCCTGGCCGTTGGTAATGCCGGCCTGGACGCCCCCGTCGTGGTTGGAGCGGAAGACGAATCCAGAATTCAGGAGATCGTTGTATTGGGAACCCGCCATCTGGGCAGCGCGAAAGCCCTCCCCTATTTCAAAGCCCTTGGCGGCGTTGATGGAGAGCATCGCATAGGCGAGACGGGCGGAGAATTTGTCATATAGAGGTTCACCCAAGCCGGCGGGCAGGCCCGTGATGCGCCCGCGCACGAGCGCCCCCACGCTGTCGCCTTCGCGGCAGGGCGTGCCGGTGGCGACCACCTCGGAGGAGAAAGCCACGCCGGAAGGCTGGAGAAAACACTTGGCCACGGCGCCCGCCACCACCCGGCAGGCGGTTTGCCGTGCCGAGGCGCGCCCGCACAGCTCATTGTCGGCATAGCCGTACTTCTTGAAATAGGTGTAGGAGCTGTGCGAAGGTCTCACCACATAGCGGTTCGCCTCATTGGGCTGACCGTCGCGGTTGGGGATGCGGAAGCGGATGGGCTCGCCCGTGGTGCAGTGATGGTCGTCAAGGCCGGAGAGAAACTCCACGACATCGTCCTCCACGCGGCGGGTGGAGAGCAAATGCCGCGACGGGGCGCGCCGCGCCATCTCCTCCGCCACAAAGGCGGGAGGCACGGCCACCCCCGCGGGGCATCCCTCTATCACCCCCTCCAAGAAAGGGCCGTGGGTGTCACCCCAATCGGTGAGCGTGTAATATGTTCCAAAAGTATCAGGCAAAGAATAATTAAGAATTAAGAATTAAGAATGGAGAATTATGAGTTAAAAGTTGTAGCGGGGTGTAGTATTATGATTGTTGAAGACAAAAGCAAATCTAAACAAAAACAATTTCACATATTATCTTTCTTTTTCTATACAAGACAACTTACAAATGAGCCATCCTCCCACAGAGTCACACCCACCTGGAACTCCAGCCCATTGGTTATGCCCACAAGGATGATATGGTTTCACAGAAATGTTGGCCTCAATGATTTCGCCGGTCTGATACTCTTTAGGAACAAAGCCACAAACTTTAAGATGTGAATATGGACTTCTCCAATTATGATCGTGAATGATACTGTCTGGCACATTTTCTGGAATCAAATGTGCCACTATAGTGTAATATTGCTTGTTACACCAGTTTTGATAGCGATAGGGTTCTTCTAAATACACAATTTTATAAGAATCAGCAAGTTCGCAGTTTGTTTTGACACACGACACCAGTCCTATCCCCGCCAATAGCAGCCATACAATTGCAATGATTTTCATTCTCATATCTTTGTTTTTTAGGGAAATCTTTTTAGTATATGACAAAAAATGTTTTTCTAGCACCTCAATTCCGTCACCACGAGCAATCATCACGGCCGCAAAAATAACAAATTATCCGACACCAAATCTTCTGATTGAAAATTCGACGGGAATTATATACCTGATTGCACAAATCAGGGCTTTTGCATCTTTTTTTTATTTGGGCGTGCCGGCGCGGCGGCGCGAAATCACGTTACATTCGCATACAGCATAAAATACCGCCGCGCCGTCGGGCTTTCCGCTCTAATGATTTTGGCTTAGAACCCACCACCATTCCGCGAAACGCGAAGCGTCAAGCGGAACCTCCGTCTCGCAGGGAACGCATTCCCGCCAAAATCATTCCCGCTTCAATCCCTCACGCAGGCTCGTTGAACCTCACACCCGTTTCGCGGCGAGCAACGAACACCCTCGTCTCAACCTTCTCCCGCGCCGCGATTTTCCCGCGCACGCATCCCATCCCAGGGGTTACAGCGCTCGTTCCTCACGCTTCAACCCCTGGCTACCGAGCTCTTGCCCCTACCGGGGCTGCTCAAGGAAAACTATTATCTATTATCTCTTAATTCTTAACTAAAAAACGTATCTTTGCCCCCGTTTTCAATCCTTCCGAATATGAAGAGAATCCTCCTGCCACTCCTTGTCTTATGGATGACCGGCGCAAGCGCCCAGCACCAACTGCTCTATCGTGCCTTCACCCTCGGCGGCGACGGCGACACCTCCCTGACCAAAGTCCTGGTGGAGGGCGAGCGCGTGCGGATAGAGTCGGGCAACGCCCCCGTGGCGAACCCCGTCCCCGGCACGGCCACCCACTACACCTACATCGACTACGCCGCCGACACCATTGTCAGCCAGTTGGTCTATTCTCCCAAAGAGCAATACTGCTGCGGCAGCGGACTGCCCACCAACGAATACAGCGAAGAGGGCACGGAGAAGATCAACGGCTACCGGTGCACCAAATACAAGATCGTGCTCTTCTCCAACACCATAGAGCTGTGGGTCACCCAGGACCTGAAGCTCCGGGCCACGCCCATCGCCTCGTTCGCCGACCTGCCCGGCACGTTAGTGCAGTACCGGCGCAACGGCAACGCCGTGATGCAGCTCGCCGGAGCGCAGAAGCTGCGTCCCTTCAAGGAGCCGCTCTTCCCGGGCAACGACCTTCACCACTTCGGGGAGGTGCTCACCCGCGCACAACTCAACAATCTGGAAAAGGAGAAGTTAGTGATCACCGTGCCGGTGTTCAACGAGGCACAGATCTGCTTCAACCCCAAGATCACCGTGCCGCAGACGGTTGATTTCGACACCACCCTGTCGTTTGCCAACGGCACGGTCGTCCTCAAACGCCTGCACTGGCGGCAGCTGCCCGCCCACTACCGGCTCTTCGCCGAGGTGACGCAGTACTCCAACGGCGACGCCTACGACCGCACGGGCTCCATCTTCCTCATCCCCACCGGCCGGCAGCAGAGCTTCCTCGACGCCCTCAAAGCCAACAGCGCCGATGTGCTGCCCCACTTCACCGACAAGAAGGGCGGCACCTACCAAGGCATCACAATGACCGACCGTTACCTGCCCCTGGTAGAGCTCGTCCGCTTCTTCACCCCCTTCGGCATCCGCCACTACAACCAGTACCGGTCGCTCGACGACCGCGAGTGGGCCACCGAGACCCGCTACAAGCAGGACATCAGCGACTTGCAGCCCATCGTCGGCGACGAGGTGCTCATCGGCGCCTTCATCGGCAACTACGACGGGGGCGGCCACAAGCTCTCGCTCACCCTGAAGGCCTATCCCGAGAGCGACGTCTGGGACACGTCCGAGATGGACAAGCAGTTTGTGCTCCCGCTCTTCAACACCTGCAACGTGATGGAGATGGCGGGACAGAACTACGGCCGTTTCTTCGGCACCGACTCGCTGACGGTCAGCTTTGACGTGCCCGAGGGGACGGAGCAGCTCACCTTGCGGTACATCACCACCGGGCACGGGGGCTGGGACACCGGCGACGAGTTCGTGCCCAAGGCCAACACCATCCTCATCGATGGGGAGCCGCGGTTCATCTACACGCCGTGGCGCTGCGACTGCGGCACCTACCGCACGCTGAACCCCGCCTCCGGAAACTTCTGGAACGGGATGTCCTCGTCCGATTACTCGCGTTCGGGCTGGTGTCCGGGCACCGCCACACAGCCCACCTATTTCGACCTCTCCGACCTGAAGCCCGGCCGGCACACCATCACGGTCGCCATCCCGCAGGGCGCGCCCGAGGGGGGCAGCTTCAGCTCGTGGAACGTGTCTGGGGCGCTGGTGGGGGTGAAGAGATAACTGGGAGTAGCGTTCCACTGACAGCTTTGCGAAAAAAAATCTCACCTCATTGTAACAAAACGAAAAAAATCATACATCATATTGTCTCAATGTGATGAATAAAAAAATGTATATTTGCATTGTTTAAATTTTTCACATAAAGACACTCTTTTTGTGAAAAAAATTATTCAAAATACAAATGGAAAGTATTGATTATAAAATATTAAAAAGTTTAAGAAAACGCGGGAGAGGAACTGTGTTTTATGCTGACGAGTATGCGCACTATGCCAACCCTGACAGAGTGCGGAAGGCATTGGAACAACTGACCAAAGCTGGAGAGATCATTCGGGTGGCGAGAGGGATATATTGTTTCCCCAAAAAAGACAAACTATTTGGCACGGGATACTTGTTGCCTTCTTTTGATGATGTTGCGGCTGCTATTGCAAAACGGGATGGTGCAAGAATTGTACCGACAGGTGTCCACGCGTTGAATCGCGTCGGATTGAGCACCCAACTGCCTATGAACTTTGTATATCTAACTGACGGGAAATCGCGCAAGGTGACATTGCTGGATGGTCATAGCCTGCAGTTCATTCACACTTCCCCTAAAAATCTGCAATTCCATAACCAGCAGGCTATGATCATCACTTTTGCATTGAAAGAAATCGGCAAAAATAATTTAACCAACGAACAGACCGCACATATTGTAAGATTACTCAAAACAGAAGGGAAGAACAAAATTATGCAGGATATTGCGCTGATGCCCGATTGGATTCAAAATATTGTTCAACAAGCTTATTATGATTGATTTTCTGAATTATTCTCCACAACAACAGCGACAAGCTTTGCTCATTGTCTCTCGCAAACGCGGGCTGCCCGAACCTATTATAGAAAAAGACTGGTGGGTTAGTAATATCCTGAAGGTCGTTTTCAGTATGCCTATCGCTGACAAGATGATTTTCAAGGGAGGGACATCCCTAAGTAAAGCTTGGAAAATGATAGAGCGTTTTTCCGAGGACATTGACCTAGCCATCGACCCAGAGTATTTCGGAGCAAGCAAGGTTCCAACAAAAAAGCAAATAAAGCATCTTCGCAAAGCGTCATCGCTCTATGTTGCAAATGAATTTGCAGCTATGTTAAACAAAGCTCTTTCCGACTTCGGGTTGCTTCCATATTGTAATATCACCGTACAACCCGATGGCACCGGTGACAACACATACCCCGAGCCCAGAACCATCAGTGTGTCCTACCCAACATTGTACAAAGGCACAATGTCTTATATACTTCCTGTCGTTCAACTGGAAATAGGATCGCGTTCGCTGATTGAACCTGCCGAACCCTTTATGTGCAAAAGCTTTTTAGCAGAAGACCTCCCCGTGAATGATGTTAAAGATGTTAACATACCAGTAGCATCTCCATCAAAAACCTTTTTGGAGAAAGTGTTTCTGTTGCACGAGCTGTTTTCTGTTCCACGGGGTTCCTTATCCGCCAACCGTCGTTCACGCCACCTGTATGATTTGGAACGGATGATGGATAATCCATTGACAATTCCTGCCGTTTCCGATGCTAACCTTTGGAATCACATCAAAGAGCACCGCAAAGCCTTCACAGCGATACAAGGTGTTGATTACGAATGTGACATACGGGAGCATCTCGTGCTAACCCCACCACGCCCGTGGGTAGAAGATTGGCGAAAAGACTACGACCGTATGTGCCAAACTATGATTTATGGCGAAAAGGTTCCGTTTGACCAGTTGCTGGAAAGAATGCACGAGTTGGAGACGCGCTTCCACCGCGTTGCTGAACCATAACCTCTTCACGCATATTGCGAATTAAAATCGGCCTTGTCAAGAAGGGCTTTTTGGCAACAACCTGCAAAATTCATATTTCAAAAAAATGTACTTTTGCAGCGATTTTGGCATCCCTGAAAATGACCTCACGATGACCTACGAAAAGTATCTGACACACCCCATCTACGCCATTGTGGCGAAGGCCGCCGACCAGCTCGGGCTGACCGCCTACGTGGTGGGCGGTGTGGTGCGCGACATCTTGCTGCGCCGCCACAACACCGACATCGACATCGTCACCGTGGGCAGCGGCATCCAGCTGGCCAAAGCCACCGCCGCCCTCATCTCCCCCGACCTGCACGTCAACGTCTATAAGAACTTCGGCACCGCCCAGTTCCCCTACGAGGAGTGCGACGTGGAATTCGTGGGCGCCCGCCGCGAATCGTACAGCCACGACTCCCGCAAGCCCGTGGTCGAGGACGGCACCCTGGAGGACGACCAGCTGCGCCGCGACTTCACCATCAACGCCCTGGCCATCGCCCTCAACGGCGAGCAGGCCTTCCAGCTCATCGACCCCTTCGACGGCATCAGCGACCTGCACGCCAAGATCATCCGCACCCCCTGCGACCCCGACAAAACTTTCTCCGACGACCCGCTGCGGATGATGCGCGCCGTGCGCTTCGCCACCCAGCTCAACTTCGACATACACCCCGTCACCTTCGAGTCCATCAAGCGCAACGCCTACCGACTGGAAATCATCTCCAACGAACGCATCATCGAGGAGTTCAACAAGATACTCCGCTGCATCCGCCCCTCCCGCGGCATCCGCCTGCTCGACGAATGCGGCCTCCTCGAACGCTTCCTGCCCGAGATGGAGGCCCTCAAGGGCGTGGAACACATCAACGGCAAAGGCCACAAGGACAACTATCTGCACACCCTCGAGGTGGTGGACAACATCGCGATGTCATCCACCAATGTCTGGCTCGTCTGGGCGGCCTTGTTGCACGACATCGCCAAGCCCGTCACCAAGCGCTTCGTGCCCGACATCGGCTGGACCTTCCACGGCCACGACGCCGTGGGCGCCAAGATGGTGGCCTCCATCTTCCGACGCCTCCATATGCCCGCCAACGAGAAGATGAAATATGTACAGAAACTCGTGGGGCTGCACCTCCGCCCCATCGCATTGGTGGAGGACGAGGTCACCGACTCGGCCGTGCGCCGTCTGCTCTTCGAGGCCGGCGACGACATCGACGACCTAATGCGCCTCTGCGAGGCCGACGTCACCTCCAAGAACTCCGCCAAGATACAGCGCTGCTTCGACAACTTCGCCAAGGTGCGCGAGAAACTCGTCGAGATTGAGGAGAAAGACAAACTCCGCAACTGGCGCCCGCCCTTTGACGGACAGGACGTTATGACCGCCTTCGGCATCAAGCCCAGCCGCGAAATCGGCATCATCAAGGAGGCCGTCTGCAACGCCATCCTCGACGGCGACATCGAGAACAGCCGTTCCGCCGCCATCCAGCGTATGATTGAAGAGGGCGAAAAACTGGGCCTCACACTCGTACAAAAACCAGAATGATCCGCAATGAAAAGAACACTCATCATAGCACTTCTTCCCCTCATCCTGCTCTGCAGTTCCTGCAAGAGCAAAAAGCAGGTGCTCGAAAAGCCCGACGACCTCATCAACCGCAAAGAGATGGTCGAAATCATCGCCGAGGCATACCTTATTGAAAGCACCGTGCACCTCTCGCCCGACACCGTCAACCGGCTGCGGCTCACCCGCGACTTCTACAAGGAACTCTTCACCCGGCACCACATCTCCCGCGAGCAGTTCGTCCGCTCCATCGACTACTACATCGGCGAAGAGAGCTCGGCGGAGAAGTTGCTGACCGACGCCTCCAACCGCATCGGCGAGATGCGCAAAGAACTCAACATTCCCGACACGATTGCCACCCCCATCGATCCTAACGCCCCCGAGGAGGCCATCGACCCGACGCTGATGTTTCCTCCCCAATAAAAAATCATCTTTTATACTAAAAACCGTTTCGTCTCGTTCTTTAAGTCTGTTAACTAATAAATACACCGAATGAATACAAAGATCTTATGGGCCGATGACGAAATCGACCTCCTCAAACCGCATATCTTATTTCTGAAAACCAAAGGCTACGACGTGATTCCCGCCTTGAGCGGCCGCGAAGCCATTGAAATCCTGGAAAAAGAGTTCATCAACATCATTTTCCTGGATGAGAATATGCCCGGACTCAGCGGTCTGGAGACCCTGCAGCACATCAAGAAAACGCATCCGCACATTCCTATCGTGATGATTACCAAGAGCGAGGAGGAGCACATTATGGAAGACGCCATTGGTTCCAACATCGCCGACTACCTCATCAAACCTGTCAATCCCAACCAAATCCTGCTTTGCCTCAAGAAGAACCTCGACAAGAAGAACCTCTTCAGCAACAAGGTGACCATCGACTACCAGCAGGCCTTCCGCGAGCTGTCGATGCGCATCTCCGACCATCTCTCCATCGAAGAGTGGTCAAATCTCTATAAAGAATTGGTTGATTGGGAATTACGAATCGAGAAGATTGAAGACGAGAGTGTGGCTGATATGCTGGCGGCGCAGAAAGAGGAGGCCAACGTGCAGTTCGCCAAGTTCGTGCAGGCCCATTATCTGAACTGGGTCAACGGGCGGGGCAGCGAGAAGCCCATCCAGTCGCACACCATCCTGAAAGACAAGCTTTTCCCATATTTGGACGACCAGAAGCCCACCTTCCTGTTCGTCATCGACAACCTACGCTATGACCAATGGCGCAGCATCTACCCCATCCTGCACGACTATTATTATGCGGATGACGAAACGCTCTGCTACAGCATTTTGCCCACGGCCACGCATTACGCGCGCAACGCGCTCTTCTCCGGCCTGATGCCCTCGGTCATCGCCAAGAAATACCCGCAGATGTGGCTCAACGAGGGCGACGACGGCGGCAAGAACCAGTATGAGGAACAGCTTCTGGGCGAGTACCTGAAGCGGTTCGGCAAAAACATCAAGTACTCCTACGCCAAGATCCTGAACGCCGACTTCGGCAGGAAGATTTTCGACAACTTCCACCAGCTGATGCACAATCCGCTGAACGTCATCGTCTTCAACTTCGTGGATATGCTCTCGCACGCGGGCACCGATGTGGGCGTGGTGCGCGAGCTGGCCGACGACGAGAAGTCGTACCGCAGCGTCACGGCCTCCTGGTTCGAGAACTCCATCCTGTTCGATATGCTCAAATACCTCTCCGAGAAGAAAGTGCCGGTATTCCTCACCACCGACCACGGCACCATCAAGGTCAACCGCCCCATCAAGATGGTGGGCGAGCGCGAGCTGAACACCAACCTGCGCTATAAGGTGGGCCGCAGCAGTATGGACTACCCCGCCAAGGAGGTCTTCGAGATCAAGAACCCCGACGAGGCCTTCCTGCCCAAGGAGAGTATGACACAACGCTTCATTTTCGCCACCCGCAACGACTTCTTCGCCTACCAGAACAATTTCAACCAATACGTCAACCTGTACAAGAACACCTTCCAGCACGGCGGCATCTCAATGGAAGAGATGATGATACCTTTTGTTAAACTGCTACCCAAGTAGAACTTACTATACTAAAAATGAAATTCAAGTTAACCCTTTGTCTGATTATAATAGCCTGTCTGGTGGCCTCCTGCCGTAAAAAGGACGCCTCCAAAGCCGAAGAGCATCAAGAGGAGATAGAACTCAGCGATGATGCAGTGGTGATTACCCCGGACAAAGGGTTTGCTTTCTCCAAAATCGACTTCAACAACTATTATGTTGGGGAAATTAACGACCATAGCTATTATCTTAAAATTGACCGTATCGACAAGGACCATATTGTCGGCTGCTACTATCCTGTGACCGACGGCCTCGTCCTAACCGTGCATTCCTTTGAAATCGAGCGCAAAAGCGTGGATGACAAGGGGGATAAAGAATGCATTCTTTGTGTCAAAGAGGAGGTGATTCCGATCAAGTTTGAAATCACCGTGGACACGGACAAGATTTCCGGCTGGGTGGCCCCCACCACTCCCGGCAGCGAGGCGTGGCATCTGGCCTTCGAGAAATACGTGGAGCCGGCCTATCGGGAGTCCACCTCCCCGCGCTACACGCCCAACTGTCCTTCCAACTATCTCTCCTTCCAGAAGAAGTCCGACGTGGTGTACGGTAACGCCAAAGGGTTTTGGACCTCCAAGCCCATCCACCACGAGCATATGCGCAAGCAACTCATACAGGGACTGGGGCAGTCGGCCGGCGCCAAGCGGAAGAATCTGGAATTGAAGATGGACCTGTATCTGCCAGAAGACAGCGCAGTGAAGCGCCGTCCCGTCATTATGCTGCTGCACGGCGGCGGCTTTTTCTTCGGCGACAAGGCTGCAGTGACCTCCACCGAGTGGTGCGAGCACTTCGCCAGCATCGGATATGTGGCCGTCTCGGCCAACTACCGGTTAGGATTCAAGCTGACGAAGGGCTCCATCCAGCAATGCGAATACGAATCCATCCAGGATGCGCACGCCGCCCTGCGTTTTTTGCTGGCTCACGCCGATGAGTACGGCATCGACACCAACAACATCTTCATCGGGGGCACCAGTGCCGGCTCCATTACCGCGCTCGGCGCCGCCTTTATGACGGACCAAAACCTGCCGGCCATCTTCGTGGACCGCAATCTCCGAGAGACCTGCGGGTCGCTGCACACTTCCGG
This sequence comes from uncultured Bacteroidales bacterium, assembly GCA_900315705.1. Classification (GTDB taxonomy): domain Bacteria; phylum Bacteroidota; class Bacteroidia; order Bacteroidales; family WCHB1-69; genus F23-D06. The sequence goes on from ONAB01000011.1 coordinate 130,025, forward strand.
CAACAATTACAGGCGTTCACCACGCATCAAGGCGGTGGCCAATATGTGGGGGGCCCTTTACGACCTCAAAGAGCTTGACGGACGCCATATCCCTGTCGTCTCCTTCCACGGCACCGCCGACAACACTGTCCCATACGATATCGGCTATCCGTTCTCCGACCTGAAGACAAAAATCGGCGAACGGCTTTGCGGCACGATGTACGGGTCGGTTGCCATTCACCACAGACTGGATTCTCTGCACATCCGCAACCAGTTTTACCCCATCGAGGGAGCCAGCCACGCACCTTACGAGGACAAAAGCGGCAAACCCAATGAAATATATCGCTTCATTCAAGACAAAATCCAAAAGTTCTTCTACGACGAAATCAACCGCGACGGCTCTATTGTCCAAGACACCAAAGACAAGAAGACCTATCGCCTGCTGATGTCCGACGCCAGCTGGTACAACTGGCAAGTGGAAGGGGGCTTCATCACCCGTCAGGACAAAAACTCCATCACCGTGGTGTGGCGCAGCGATGCCAAAAAACGCACCATCACCGTCGCCGGCGAACGCATCAACGGCAGCGCGTTCAAAATCAACAAGCGCAAACAATAGTAGAGACGTCACATTGTGGCGTCTCCATACATATTATTAGGCCACATTTTATTAGGCCACATCGTGGCGTCTCCATACATATTATTATGCCACATCGTGGCATCTCCACACATATTATTACATTATTGCATCCATCATTTCATAGAAGCCGCGGTAATTGCGGCCCACGGTGTGGTTGTGCCACAGATAGACAAAGTCGCCCTCCACGGCGCGGCAGCGATTCCGGAGGCGCGTAATGAGTTCCCCAGACTCTTCCAATCCGAGTTTCAGATAGTCGAACAGGGTACCGTCCATCAGGATGAGGGGGTGTTCTAAGATATTGGTGGGGGTATCATTCACAAGGTCGTACAGTGGATAGGGGTGGCACGTGCCACAGCGGAAGCCGGGCTGTTCGGCATAGCCTAATGTATAGTCGTCGCGAAGACACGCCGCCTGCCACACTTCCAGGGTACTGGGGTGGGTGATTTCCATCATCAGGCGCGAGTCCTGACCGCCGTACGACGAAAATCCCGCATTCACATAGTTTTTCAGGAGGTTGAAGCGCAGAAAATGCTGGCGTCCCGACTGCACGGCTGTGCCGGCAACGGCTTCCAGGCGGTCCTTCTCCGCGCAGTAGATTTCGGGAGAGTCATAACTGCGATAGCTGCCGTGGAGTCCCACCTCCATACCGGCATCCCGGATCATTTTGACAATATGGGCCACAAGAGCGTCATTGACATCATAGGTACAGTCATATTCGCCCTTCGTCTGGGCTTTGAGGAAGAAAACGGCCTCCTCGTGGCGGGAGCGGGCCCTGTTCACGAGCTCTTCAACGGCGAGGATATAGGGGTCTTGCTGCGGATTCTCCCGCCAACAGCGAAACTCCTCCCAAGAGTTGCGCACCAGATCTAGACTGCGGTTGATGAGCAGGTCGCGGCCAAAGATGGACTTGCAGGCCTGCATCGTGCCCGTGAAGCGGCAGAGCTGGTCGATGTCGTGGGTGGGGACAACCTTGGGGATGCGGGGGCACAATGTGATGTCGGGGCGCAGTATTTCAGTGACCCACTGGCGCAGCAGCATCGCATACTCGTCCACCAGGGGCAGGTGGATGAAGCCATATTGGGCGGCGATGCCGGAGACGTACGGGAAACGGTTGTGCTGGTCGCGAGGCGACTCCTGGTACTCCTCCCAGCGGGAGAGCATCAGGAAACTCGGGGTGACAAGGTCGTAGGGCACGCACAGCTCGTGGCCGTCGGGAGAAACGCGCACCCCGGGGGTGGCCGATGCACTGCCGGAAGCCGGACGAAAGAGGGGCACCTGTTCCCGACCGTCAGCGGTGGAGAGCATCACCGGTGCGGCCTCGCCAGTTGCCAAGGCCCGCGCCTCGTCATCACCGAGCAGGGCGATGCGGAGGGACCAGCCGCCTGCAAACCGCACATTCACCCCGCCGTCGGCGCGTTCCACGCGGCAATCGAGGGCGGGCTCCGTGGGCAGGGCCACGGCCAGCAGGTGGTTCAACGTATATTGCAAGGCATTGTGCGACAGCATAGCGGTGCGGTTTGAGGTTGCAAAAATAATCAAATAATGGATACGGCTGTAATCATTATTTGAATGCGGCACATCTGCGCCCCGTCTCTACGATTATCCAACAAAAAATGTATTTTTGCAGCAATGTTTAAAAACAACCATTAACCGCTAAAATCCTCTTGAATGAAAAGACTTTTCCTACTTTTCACAGCATTGACATTGGCCCTGCCGCTGTTCCTGCAGGCGCAAAAGCATTACGACTATATCAGCTACTCACACGACGCGATGAACGTACGCATCTACACGTTGGACAACGGACTGAAGGTTTTCCTTTCGGTCTATCGCGACGCGCCCCGCATCCAGACGCTCATTCCCGTGCGCGTGGGCAGCAAGAACGACCCCGCCGAGACCACCGGCCTGGCTCACTATCTTGAGCACCTGATGTTCAAGGGCACCCGGCAGTTCGGCACCACCGACTACGAGGCTGAGAAGCCCCTGCTCGACGAGATTGAGCGGCAGTTCGAGGTCTATCGGCGCACCCGCGAGAAGAGCGACCGCGACAGCATCTACCGCATCATCGACAGTCTATCCTACATCGCCTCGGGCTATGCCATCCCCAACGAGTACGACAAGATGATGAAGTTCATCGGCTCGCAAGGCACCAACGCCGCCACCTCCAACGACTACACCGTTTATATCGAGGACATCCCCTCCAACCAACTGGAAAACTGGGCCATCATACAAGCCGACCGCTTCTCCAACCCCGTCTTCCGCATCTTCCACACCGAGCTGGAGACCGTTTATGAGGAGAAAAACACCTCGCTCGCCAACGACGGCCGCAAAGCCTCCGAGGCAATGCTGAACGCCCTCTTCCCCAACAACCCCTACGGACAGCAGACCACCCTCGGCAGCGTGGAGCACCTCAAGAACCCCTCATTGACCAACATCCGCAAGTTCTTCGACACCTACTATGTGCCCAACAATATGGCCGTGTGCCTGGCCGGCGACTTCGACTATGACGAGGCCATCGCCATCATCGACAAGTATTTCGGCCAGCTGAAGGCCAAGGAGGTGCCGCACTACACCATCGCCAAGGAGACGCCTATCACCACGCCCATCGTGCGCGAGGTGACAGGGCACGAGGCCGAGTTCGTGAACGTCGCCTTCCGCCTCGACCTACCCGCCAACCACCGCGACCTCGTCATCGTGGAGATGCTGGACAACATCCTCTCCAATGGACGCTGCGGCCTGATGGACCTCAACATCAACCAGAAGCACCTCGCCGCCCGCGCATCCTCTTACCTCTACGGACTTTGCGACAACTCCGCCTACGTGCTCAGCGGCCGTCCCAATGCCGGCCAGACCCTCGAGGAGGTGCGTGACCTGATGCTGGCGCAACTCGAGCTCATCAAACAGGGCAAATTCGACGAGTCGCTGATGCAGGCCGCCATCAACAACATCGAAACCTCACAGATGCGCCAGCTGCAGAGCAACCGCTCCCGCGCCAACGCGATGGCCCGCGCCTTCGAGAACGACATCGACTGGTTCCACGCCTCCCAGGAACTGGAATACTACAAGAAGGTCACCAAGGAGGACATCGTCAAGTTTGCCAACCGCTATTTCAAAGACAACAACTATGTGGTGGTCTTCAAACGCCAGGGCGAGCCCAAAGAGACCGGCAAGGTGACCAAACCGGCCATCACCGCCATCCAGGTGAACCGCGATGCCGAGTCCGAGTTCTTCACCAAACTCAAGGCCCGTCCCGTGAAACCCATCGAGCCTGTGTTCGTGGACTTCCAGAAGGCCATCACCTTCGACCAGTACAAGAACGTGCCCATCAATTACCTGCACAATGACGAGGACCAGACCTTCACCCTGCGGATGGTCTTCCCCGCCGGCGAGATGAACGACCTCCTGTTGCCCTACGCCGCCCGCTACATCAGCAACCTCGGCACCCCCGACCACACCGTGGAACAGCTCAAGACCCTCTTCTACACCTTGGCCTGCAACTACAGCATCTCCTGTTCCGACGACGAGACCTACGTCACCATTTCCGGCCTCGGCCACAATATGGGTGAAGCCCTCAAGCTGATGATGGAGGTGGTGCAAAACGCCCAACCCGACGCCAAGGCCCTGCAGAACCTTGTGGACGATGTGATGTTGCAACGCAAAAACGCCAAGTCTTCCCAAAACAGCGTGATGAACTGCCTGCGCACCTACTGCGAGTTCGGTCCCAACCTGGTGAAATACCAGCTCAACGACGAGCAGTTGCAGAAGCTCAAACCCGAGCAGTTGCTTACCGCCTTGCGCACGCTTTTCAGCTACAAGCCGGAGATTCTCTACTACGGGCCCGCCACCGTGAAGCAACTCAAGAAATCGCTTGCGACCAGCTACAAGCTGCCCAAGAGTTTCGGCACGCCGCCGCCCGCCAAGAAGTTCGACCGGTTGCCCACCGACCGCAACGTGGTCTATTACGCCCCCTACCCCGCCAAGCAGTCGCGGCTCATCACCTCCAACCGCGTGGACAAACTCAACACCGAGTTCCTGCCCATAGCGAAGATGTACAACCAATACTTCGGGGGCAGTATGAATGCCATCGTCTTCCAGGAGATGCGCGAGAAGCGCTCCTTGGCCTACAGTGCGCAATCCTCCTTCGTGACGCCCGCCGACAGCGCCGCCTATATGTACAACTACTCCTATGTGGCCACCCAGAACGACAAAATCATCGACGCGATGACCGCCTTCGACGCTCTCTTCAATGAGATTCCCCTGTCGCAAAGTGCCTTCGACCTGGCCAAGGAGGGCGTGCGCAACAATATCGTCTCCAACCGCATCACCAAGATGAACATCCTCAACACCTACCTCAGCAACCGCAAGATGGGCCTCAACCACGACTATCGCGAAGACATCTACAATCTTCTCAACGGTTTCACCTTGGAAGACATCAAGGAGTTCAACCACAAATTCATCCAGAACAAACCCAAAACCTATATGATCCTCGCCACGGAAGGAGAGGTGGATCTTGATGCGGTGGGCGACAAATTCGGCACCGTCGTCAAGCTCACCCTTGAGGATATTTTCGGATACTAATCAACAATCTTTGCATCTAATATTATACTTATAGAATAAAAAATGAAGAAGACTGTATTTCTCACCGGCGCTACTGGCACAATGGGCTGGGCCGGACTGCAAGAACTGCTCAAGCACGATGACAAACTCGATATCGTCATTCTGGCAAGACATAGCCAGAAAAATATTGAAAAACTGAAACCTCTGCAAGACAGCATCAAAATAGTGTGGGGCGACCTGACAAACTACGAAGACGTGCTGAAGGGCGTCACAGGCGCCGACTATGTGCTGCACGTGGGCGGGATGGTCTCCCCCTCCGCCGACTACTTCCCCGTGAAAACGCTGAAGGTGAACACCACGGCGGCGGCAAATGTGGTGAAGGCCATCCAGGCGCAACCCAACGCCGACGACATCCGGGCGGTCTATATCGGCTCGGTGGCGCAAACCTCCGACCGCGGGCCCGACACCCTCTGGGGCCGCACCGGAGACCCTATCTTCTCCAGCGTCTATGACTATTATGGCATCAGCAAGATCATTGCGGAGCGCACCTTCGCCGAATCCGGGCTTAAGCACTGGGTCAGCCTGCGCCAGTCGGGCATCCTCTACCCCGCCATCCTCAAGCAATACGACCCCATTATGTTCCACGTGCCCATCACGGGCGTGCTGGAGTGGGCCACCGTGGAGGACTCCGGAAGACTGCTGGCCAACCTCTGCACCCTTGACCTGCCCGACGAGTTCTGGAACCGCTTCTACAACATCAGCAGCGGTCCTGACTACCGACTGAGCAACTTCGAGTTCGAGACACTGCTGCTCGACGCCATCCACTGTCCAGGCCCCAAGAAGATCTTCAACGCCAACTGGTTCGTGCTGCGCAACTTCCACGGGCAGTTCTATCTGGATGCCGACAAGCTGGAGCAATATCTCCATTTCCGCGCCAACATCCCTGTAAAGGATTATTTCCGGCAAATGGGCGAGCGGATGCCCAAGTTCTTCAAACTGGCCAAGATTGTGCCCGCCCCCATCATCAAGGCGGCGATGCTGCCGATGGCATACAAGAAGAAATACGGCACCCAGTGGTGGCTCAAGCATAACGACGAACAGCGCATCAACGCCTACTTCGGCGGCCGCGAGGCTTGGGAGAAAATTCCCGACTGGAAAGACATCGACCTCCACGTCTCCAAGGACCCCGCTGACGCCAAGCCGATGGACCACGGCTACGACGAGCAGAAGCCTCTGGAACAGCTGACGTTGGAGGAGTTGCGCCAGGCCGGCGCCTTCCGCGGCTCCACCCTGCTCTCCACCGAGTACGACGGCAATCCCGAGAAGCCGCTGGAGTGGCAATGCCACGACGGGCATCACTACCGTATGTCTCCCAAGCTGATGCTCTGGGGCGGCCATCCCTGTCCCGAGTGCCTGCCGCCAATATGGAACTACGACCATCAGGCCAAGCACAACCCCTTCTTCGCGCAGGCGTGGTATGCCCATCACAGTCCAGACGAAAACAACATCTATGAAAACACGGCACAATAAGCGGGCCGTCCATTTCGTTTGGAATTTCTGATTATAAAAAATCAAAAAAAATATCCAACCCACCCAAGATTCGGTTTTCAAATTCCGTTATATAAGATGAGCGAACGTAAAAACAATGAACTGGCCCGCTGGGTCGAAGGCTGCAAGGAAGGCAGCCGACGCGCGCAGCACAAGCTGTTCAAGCATTTTTACTCTCCGATGCTCCGGCTCTGCTCCCGTTATGCGGACAGCACTGACGAGGCGGAGGATATGCTCAGTGAAGGTTTTATGAAAGTGTTCTCCAATATCGGGAAATACGAAACCTCAGGCTCTTTCGAATCGTGGATGAAACGGGTAATGGTGAATGCGGCCCTGGACCATCGCCGGAAGTACGGCGCCAAGGTCGGGTTCACGGACATTGACGAGGTGGCTGAAAGCACTGCGATGGGCTATGATGTGAACAGCGCCCTCGCGAGGATGGACGCCTCCGAGGTGATGGCGATGATACAGCAGCTGCCCCCGGCCACGCGGACGGTCTTCAACCTCTTCGTGTTCGACGGCTTCTCGCACGCCGAGATCGCGCAGCAGTTGGGCATCACCGAGAACACCTCCGCCTGGCACGTGAACGCCGCCCGCACCCGTCTCAAAAACGAGATTTACAAACGCAACAACGACAGAAGTGTATGACAGAATTTGACGAACTCCTTAAAGCCAAGGCCGAGCAGGCCGAATATCCCTACCGCGCATCCGCGTGGCGGCAGTTTTGCCGGCGGGCGGGCATCCGCGCGCTGACGGGCGGGCAGATTGCCGCCATTGCCGTCTCCGGCGCCGCCGTGGCCGGCCTTGTCGTCTGGGGCGTTGCCAGCCATATCGGCCGCCAGCCGGCCGCCGAGCCCGAGCCCGTGGAGATCGCTGTCGTGGCGCCCGACACCGCTGCCATCGTGCCGGAAGACACGTTTGTGGTGGAAGAGATCCAACCCGCAGTGCCCGCCAAACCGGCACCGGTTGTCCAGAGAGAGATGCCGGCCGCGAAGCCGGAAGAGGTCAAGACTTCTGTGGTGGAGAAACCGGCGAAGGCCAAGCCCGAGCCGTTCCGTGGCCGCCCCGTCATCATCAACGTGGACACCGTCAAGGACAACGTGCCCAGCGACGAAGAGCTCCGCAAACGGAACAGCCAGATTATTGTGGAGTAATCTGGAGCCTTTGGGGCCTCTATACACTACACTTGTTCACATCGTTCATTCCTCACTCGGCTGTAGATGCTTACCCTGCGGGGCTTCCTTAAATGTTTAGTTTTGATTCAACCGTTTGTCACGGTTAGGGACGGTTACGGGAAAACGCTGTCGTTCTGGTTGACTGCGTTTTCATCTTCCTTAAAACCGCGACAACGATTGGAACGGAAATTTGTTATCTTTGCAGCGTAAAAACCAATTTGGTCAGGAGATGCATAATATCCGATATACATACCCGAATGGCAACAATCGCTTGGGGAGCATATCTTCCACCGGTATTTCATCCAGTGCCTACAAGTACGATGCACTGGGTAACTTAGTGCACGACAAT